>CAUBOH010000015.1 GCA_958437495.1 uncultured Collinsella sp.
GGACGAAGGGACCCGACGGGTTTCCCTCTGAATGCATTCCGCAGCACGAAGCCCCATCAAAACGCGCGAAGCGCACCATCTTTTTTTCCAGCCAGTAATCCGCCGAAGACCGGACATCGCAGGGCCCGCCATCAGCTTACTTTTAGGCACACTCCGCAGGACGCAAGAAGCCCTCGCCGCACGAAGTGCGCAGCGAGGGCTTCTTGCATGTCCGAGGACGTGCCTAAAAGTAAGCTGATGGCGGTCCCGAACGACTACAGGGCTATCGATTACCCCGTGTTCTGCAAACCTGCCGAAACGCCGGTCACAGTCGAGAGAATCAGGCTCATGTACTCGGCCTTCTTCTCCTCGGCCATCTCGTCCTGGTTCATACGCACCTCGCGGAGGGCGCGGACCTGGGCAATGGACAGGGCGTCGACATAGGGGTTACGCACGCGGACGGCGCAGCCGAGCACGCGACGGCGCTGCAGCGGCCACTCGTCACCGACGATGGCAAGAACCCACTTACGCGTGAGCTGCATCTCGGTGAAGACCTTCTTGGACAGATCCTGGCGGTCGCCCAGGTGCAGATACATCTTGGCGATGCGCTGGTCGGTCTTGGCAATCGACATCTCGATGTTGTCGATAAAGGTGCGGAAGAACGGCCACTCCTGGTAGGCAGCCTTAAGCTGGTCCAGATCGCCAAACTGCTCGCAGGCGGTGCCCAGGCCGTACCAAGCGGCCAGATTGATGCGCGCCTGGCTCCAGCTGAAGATCCACGGAATGGTACGCAGGTCGTCGAGCGACTTGGCACCCAAGCCGCGCTTGGCAGGACGCGAGCCAATCGGCAGCAGACCGACCTCGGTCAGCGGCGTCACGGTCGAGAACCACGGCGTAAAGTCCTCGGTGTTCAGCAGGTCCAGATAGCGCTCGTGGCTTGCGGTGTTGAGCTTCTCGGCCATATCCCAGAACTTCTGCGTGGTCTCGGTGTTGGTCTTCTCGACACTCGGGGCCGACTGCAAAAGCGTTGCGGCTGCAACGGACTCAACATGACGCTGAGCCAGCGTGCGGTTGCCGTAACGGGCAAAGATGACCTCACCCTGCTCGGTGAGCTTAAAGAAGCAGTTGACCGAACCCTTGGGCTGCGCCAGCACGGCCTTGTTGGCCGGGCCGCCACCACGGCCCACGGCGCCGCCGCGACCGTGCATGAGCACCAGGTCGATATCGTTCTTCTCGGCCCACTTGGCAATGCGCTCCTGCGCGGAGTGCAGCGCGAGCATGGCCGTGGTAGGACCGGCATCCTTGGAGGAGTCGGAATAGCCCAGCATGACCTCCATGCGGCGGTTGGTCTGGGCAAGGCGCTTTTGCACCACGGGCAGCGTAAGCATCTGGTCGAGCACGTCGACGCAGCCCTCGAGGTCCTCGAGCTGCTCGAACAGCGGGATCACGTCGAGCTCGGGGACATCCTCCTCGTGTGCAAAGGACAGGTGGGCAAGCTCAAAGACATCGGCCACATGCTGGGCACTCTTGGTGAACGAGATGATGTAGCGGTGCGCCATCTTCTTGCCGTAGCGCTTTTGGATGGAGCCGATAGCGCGGAAGGTATCGATGACCTCGCGCGTCATGGGCTGCAGGTCGCCATGGATACCGTTCTCGTGGATATCCTTGAGGGCGCGGGCATGCACCACGGAGTGCTGACGGAACTCCATCTCGACCATATGGAAGCCGAAGGACTCGACCTGCCAGATGATGGTCTGGACCGGGCCGTAGGCGGCACGGACGGCACCGCAGGCGGCCAGCGAGCGCTGGACGACGCGCAGGTCCTCCAGGAACTCATCGGCGCTGTGGTACATGGTGTCGGTGATGCGACGCACGGTGGCGTTCAAACGGTCGGCCATGACGAGCATGACGGCGCGATGCGGCTCGTGCTCGGAAATCAGCTCGGCGCGAGCCGTGTACTGGGTGCTCATCTCGACCTGATGGTTCCACAGGTTGATGAGCTCGGCAGACGGCTTGCTGTAGGTGGCCTCGAGCGTGAGGTTGCGGCCGATGCGGCGGCACTTGTCCTCGAGCTTGAGCACCATATGGGTGAAGTACTTGGCGGCGACCTCACGGCTCACCTTGGCGGTGACGTTGGGGTTACCGTCGCGGTCGGAACCGATCCAGCTGCCGGGATGGAAGAACGCCGGGCACAGCGGCGGCACGGTACCGGCCTTGTCGCCCAGCACCCAGTCGTCAAAACGACGATAGATAACGGGGATGACGTCGAACAGCGTGTTATCGAAGATATCGATGATGGTATCGGCTTCCTCGACCGGCGTAGGCTTCTTGAGCGCGATGGGGCTCGTACGCACCAGGGCGTCGATCTCCTGCAGCATATGGCGCTCGTTCTCCACCAGATCGGAGCCGCCCAGACGCGGACGCTCCTCCAGCAGGTTGGAGATACGGCGAATCTTGCCCTCGACGGCCTTGCGACGGGCCTCGGTGGGATGCGCGGTAAAGACGGGATGGAACTCAAGCTTGTCGAGCAGCTCGTTGGCGCCCTCGACGCCCAGCTCATTCACCAGTTGGTGATAGGCGACAGTGAGTTCGTTGGCGGGATCGACCTCGGTATCGGTCGACGCACCGGCCTCGCGCTCGCGCAGCTGCGCCACGCGGTAGTTCTCCTCCGACAGGTTTGCCAGATGGAAGAAGCTCGTAAAGGCGCGGACGATGACCTGCTGCTTATCGAGCGGCAGACTGTCGATCAGATCAACGACCTCGCGAAACGCCACGGCGGTGGGCTCGTCGGCAGTGGGCACGCCCTGCTCGTCGACGGACTCGTCGGCAGCACGGGTGCCGGGGTTTCCGGCGTTGGCCACAATCTCGGCTGTCAAAATCTTGTCGAACAGGTCCGCGATCTCGGGATCATACTCGCTAAGCACACGGCGCTCCAGGCGCAAGAACAGCGCCAGATTGTCGCGCAGCTCCTCGGGGATCTCGATCTCGGCGAGACGCTCCTTGGATTCGGCATTCGAGCCGATTCGGTTAACGAGGCGGTTGACCACGGCAGCGACGCGCGCCGCGGCTTCGGGTACAGACTGGTTGCTTAGGTTCTCAGCCACGTTTCCTCCCATTCCTCCTTCTATGCACGTAACATGCGGTATTCATTATAGGCGCTTGAGAAATACTTTCGACACTGATTGCGCTTTACCACACAAAAGTATTTTCTGCATTGCAAGGGTTTTTGCCCTAAATGGTCGTATTTCTCGGTGGGCGGCATACGTAAACGGGGGCATTCCGCATAAAAGCGAAACACCCCCGTAACAATCGCTCTCCATGAGCAGGGCACGCTGGCAGGCCCGCAGCTCAAAAAGATGAGCTACAGGCGCTCGCGAACCGCCTCGACGACGTTGGCCAGATCGACGAGAACCTCGTCATGGCTCTCCATGTCGCGCACCTTGACCTTGCCGGCGGCAAGCTCGTCGCCACCCAGGACCAGGATGAGCTTGGCGCCCACCTTATCGGCCTGCTTAAACTGGGCTTTGAGCGAACGACCCTGGTAGTCGGCCTCGGTCACAATCCCTGCGGCGCGAAGCTGCTGCGTAATGGCAAAGACGTTCTGACGCAGATCCTTGCCGGCATTGGCGACGTAGACGCACGGGGTCTCCTCGGCACCCAAGTCGTTACCAAATGCCTGAAGGGCCAGCAGGGCGCGCTCAAAACCGACGGCGAAGCCGACGCCGGCCGTGGGCTTGCCGCCCTCGAGCTCGACCAAGCCGTCATAGCGACCGCCGCCACCGATGGAGCCGACACCGGCGCCGGGAGCCTCGACCTCAAAGACGGTACGGGTGTAGTAGTCCAGGCCGCGCACCAGGGTAGGATCCTCGACATACTCGATACCGGCGGCGTCCAGATAGCGCTTGACCTGCTCGTAGTGCTCGCGGCACTCGTCGCACAGGTTGTCGCCCATCAGCGGGGCGTCGGCCATGATCTCGCGACAATGGTCGTTCTTGCAGTCGAAGGCGCGCAGCGGGTTGAGCTCGGCGCGTTCGCGGCACTCATCACACATCTCGTCGGCGTGATCGAGGATAAACTGCTTGACCTGCTCGCGATATGCCGGACGGCATTGGGCATCGCCCATCGAGTTAATAAGCAGACGGAGCTTGGAAAGATCGAAGCCCAGGCGCTTGTAGAACTCCATGAGCATGATGATGCACTCGGCGTCTGCCGCCGGATCGGGAGCGCCGAGCCACTCGATGCCCACCTGATGGAACTGGCGCAGGCGGCCCTTCTGGGGACGCTCGCCGCGGAACATGGCCTCGGCATAATAAGCCTTAAACGGCGTGGAGCCCTGGGGCACCAGGTTGTTCTCCACGACGGCGCGCACCACACCGGCCGTGCCCTCGGGGCGAAGCGCCAAGCGCTGCTTGGGCTTAAGCTTGGTGTCGGTGCCTTCGGTAAAGACGCGCTCCAGGTTGGCGCCGCTAAACACGCGGAACATCTCCTTGCGCACGACGTCGGTCGACTGGCCGATACCGTGGACAAAGACGTCCACCTGCTCGATCGCGGGCGTCTCGATGGGCTTAAAGCCAAACGGCTCGAACACGCCGGCCGCAATCTGCTGCATCTTTTGCCAGGCGCGCATCTCGGCGCCGATAAGGTCGCGGGTTCCCTCCGCCTTCTGTGCCTGCATGGGCAAACACCTTTCTTTTGTATCGCGTCATAGGTAGTGGACATTATACGGCACAAACACAAGCAGCGGCGGCGCGTCTGACCGAACGAGGGTATGGGGACTCGTTCGGCCAGATGCGCCGCCGCTGTTTGTAATCCGCGGCCGCCTTGGAAACCGAATGATGGTACGAGCATCTATTCGGCCTCCAGGGCAGCCACGGACAGAACGGGTTAAACAGAAAAGAGCGACGGACGTCTACTCCCCCGCCACGCTCGCGCGCAGCTTGGCGGCGATGGGCTCGGATGCCAGCAGGAACACGAGCATGACCACGGAGCACGCCAGGCACACAATCCAGGTGCTCGCAAAGGAGCCCGTGGCATCGAACAGCACGCCCGAGACGATGGCGCCCACGGTGCCGCCGACCATCTCGAGCGAGGTAATGGTGCCCGTGACCTTGCCGAGGTCGGCCATACCAAACTGCTTGGACGCGGCAATGGTAGGCGTGATGGTGCCCATGCACGTTCCGATACCAAAGCTCACGGCGGCCACAATAGGACCAAGGTCCGTCGTCGGGAAGCACAGCGCCACACAGGCGACAATACACGCAACGGAGCCAAGGATATTGCCAAAGCGCAGGCCAAAGCGGTCGTAGATGGCACCGAGCGAAATCTTGGCGATAACGACCGTGGCCATGTAGGCAGAAAGCACCGTACCGGCCCACATGGGGTCGTGGCCACCCGTGACGATCTTGGCGCCGTTGACGGTAACGCTCGTCATGTTCGTAACTTGGTTGGGCAGGATGGCGCCATTGACAAGCCCCATAAAGAGGAAGGCGACGACAAGCAGCCAAAACGCCGGGCTCTTCTTGATGCGAGACCAGCCAACGTTAACCTCAGGAGCCGTGTGCTCGTCCTTGTCGCCGGCCGTCGAGACGGACGGATCGCCCGGGTTCTCGCCGAGCGGCTTCAGGTCGATCTCGGAAGGCTTGGTGCGGAAGGAATAGGCCGTGATGGGCAGCGCCGCCACCATGCAGATAGCCGCGAGCACCAGGAAGGCGGAACGCCAGCCAACGCTCACGATCAGCGAGCTCACGATGGGAGACAGAATAGCACCGCCAAAGCCCGAGCCCGAAAGTGCGATGGAGATGGCAAGGCCTCGCTTGGCCGTAAACCAGTTGGCGGTCACCAGGCTAATGAGCAGGCGGGTCGAGGCGACGGCAAAGCAGCCCGAGACGGCAAAGAGCACGTAGACCTGCCACAACTCACCGACAAAGCTCATACCGGCAAGAACGGCAGAGGTAGCGATAACGGTTAGGGAGCCCAAAACGCGACCGCTTACTTTATCGGCAACATGACCGATCACAAGTGAGCCGATAACGCTCACCACGGTAGAGATGGCGTTGGAGATGTTGTACTGCGCAAGAGAAATTCCCAAGTCGCTGACGACGAGCGGCTGGAACAGGCTCATGCAGTTGACGAAAATCGTGTAGCACGTGGCCATGATCACAAAGCCGGAGGCCACCACGAGCCAGCCGGGGAAGAACTTACGTTGCTGGGACATACTGTTCCTTTTTTAAACAAACGAGTAGCAAGATTGGGTGCTACCGGTGGTCGGCGATGTAGCCCAAAGCGACGGCGGCATAAGCCGCGGCGCCAAGGGGAAGCTCGGCATCGCTAAAACGTGCCTTGGGATGATGCTGAGCAAAATGCTCGTCCGTATCAGTCACGGCAGCGCCCACGGTAAAGTACGCACTCGGGATCTCGCTCGAGATCAACGCGAAGTCCTCGCTCGCCATGGCGTGGAACAGCGGCAGGAAGGCGGCCTTGGGCAGCGTCGCACCCACATAGCCAAGCGAAGCCTGGGTCATATCGTCATCGAGTACGAGCGGGGGAACATCCGAGAGCGTCTCGATAGTCGCCGGCGTACGATAGGTCGTGGCAACGCCTTTGACGACCTCCGCGATGCGGGTCTTGAGGTGCTCCATGAGCTCGACGTCGAAGCCACGCAGCGTTCCCTCGAGCACACAAGTGTCGGGGATGACATTTGCGGCCTGACCGCCGGCGAACTTGCCAACGGTAAGCGCGACCTCCTTGGCCGCCGGCACCTCGCGGGAGATGAGCTCCTGAAGCGCCAGATGCACATGGACGCCGGCCGTGATGGGGTCGATGCAGATCTCGGGGCTCGAGCCATGGCCGCCCTTGCCCTGAAGCGTGATGCGAAAACCGTACACGCCCGAGAGCGCCGGGCTGCCGTAGAGCACCAGGCCGAGCGGCGATTGGCTGTTAACGTGCATGGCGAAAGCCGCCTGGGGACGCGGGTTCTGCAGCAGGCCATCGGCAATGGCAGCGCGGGCGCCCTCAAAGGTTTCCTCGCCCGGCTGAAACAGCAGCTTAACCGTGGCATTGGCATCGACAAGCTCGGCCTCGCGAGCCTTGAGCAGGCGGGCGGCACCAAGCAGGGCCGTCGCATGCATATCGTGGCCGCAAGCATGCATGCAGCCGTTGACGGAGGCAAAAGGCTCGCCCGACTCTTCCGCGACGGGGAGGGCATCCATGTCACCGCGGAGCATGATGACCGTACCGGCCTGCTCATTCGTGCAGACGCCATTGCCTTGGGCCGCGGCGGCACCGGCGCCGACAAGGCCCACAACGCAGGAACCATCAACGAGTGTGGCAAATGGGATGTCCATCTCGGTCAGGCGCGCTTGGATATACGCAGAGGTCTGTGGGAGGCTATTACCCAGCTCGGGCATCTGGTGGAGATCGTGTCGCCACGCAGCGAGCTCGTCTGCAAAAGCCTGAGCTTCTGCAACAAGACCGTCACCGATAGCGGTCTGCGCCGCTGCGGTGGCCTTGGGCGCTGATTGCGGTTGAAGATCGGACAAAGCTGGTGCCATAGATGCCCTCCAGTATCGTTTTTGCAGCAAGCACTTTGATAGCGTAAAGTGCAAGGTACTACTTTAAGGGCGAGGCATAAAAAATGCCGCCCCGGGAGGGCGGCGCAACAAGTTGTTTACAATTGCGGGCGCGGCTTTCGACGCAAAAAATCGAAGTGAGTCTCGCTCAAGATAATCGACAGGAAGATGAGCGCGAAGCCGGCGAGCAGGCGCGAGGTGAGCGCCTCCCCCATCAGTAGCACCGAAAACAGCACACCCGAAGGCGACTCCATCGAAAGGAGCAGCGAGCCCGTCGAGGCCGGGACATGCGCCAGGCCGACGTTTTGGATGAGCAGAGCCGCGCATGTGCAGCCCACCGAGAGAAACGCCATCGCACTGATAAAGCTCGGCGTCCACACGGACAGAGGCGCTTGGGTCTCGAATAGCAGCGACGTTGCCAGGCTCAGCACGCCGTTGCCCACAAACATCCAAAACGTGATGACGTTGATGTCCATTTTGCGACCGTACTTGGCAGTCACCGCCATCTGGATGGCGAAAAAGGCCGCACCCGCCAGCGTAATGACGTCACCAATGTTGAATTCAACGCTATCGAGTGCGACGAGGCCAATGCCCGCTAGGCACAGCAGCGCGGCACCCAAGTTGTAGCGCGTGAGCTTTTCGCCGCTCAGGAAATAGCTCGCGAACGGCACAAGGATGCAATACGTGCCCGTCAAAAAAGCATTCTTGCCCGCCGTGGTCTGAGCCAGACCGACCGTCTGCAAGGCATAGGCCGCCCACATGAGCACGCCCATACTCAGGCCAACGATCAGGTTGCGAGCGTTGAGGTGCGCGATGATGCGCTTGTGGAAGACGGCAAACATGACCAACGCTGCGGGCAGAAAACGTACATAGAGCAGCGCGAACACCGGAATGGTGCCGAGTGCGTCCTTCATAGTGGTAAAGGAGTAGCCCCAGATGACCGCCACCGAAAGGAGCAGAACCTTCCAGAACAGCGGAGAGCGTGCGCCGGCGCCCCGGGGAATACCGCCCGCGCCCAAATCCTCACGGGCTACTGGGCTATCGGGCAAGTTTTCGATTTCGTTGGCAGCGTATTGGGCCATGGAACATCCTCGCACTCAATCTGGGCGTGGTGTCCGCACGCGTATGGCTGCGTGCCGCCTCATGGTCAAATAAAAACGGGACGCACCGGACCCCCGGTACGCCCCGCTACTGTAGCAACAACCAAGCAGCCCACGCAATCCAGCCCGCTAAAGTACCGACTTGAATAACCTCGATGTTCCGGCAACGTCAGCGAAAACGTCCCTAAGCGAGCAAGGTGACGTGAAATGAAAGGGCGCTGACCTTCTGGTCGCGCCCTTGAAATTGAACGTCAGATTGCCGCTTAGGGGCGTTTGCAGCGTCGAGCCGTTACGCGGTTTGGTAAAACCGCGTAACTAGATTAATTTGGTCGACTCCAGCTTTTCGATAATCCAGTCGTTGGCTTTGATGACTGGACGACGGAAGACGACGCCCAGGGCCAGCGACGGAATCAGATAGCTCGCCAGAATGCCCAGCTCAACCCAGTACTCCATATGGTAGGCGCCGGCCATGGCGGCATGCATGGCGTTGATGCCGTGGGTAAACGGCAGGAACGGGTAGATCGCCTGGAACACGGGGCCGGTCATCTCGATGGGGAACGTGCCGCCCGAACCGCCGACCTGCATGACCAACAGCACGACGGCGAGCGCCTTGCCGATATCGCCAAACGAAACCGTAAGCGTGTAGACGATATTGGAGAACACGAGACTCGCGACCCAGCCCGCCAGCACAAACTGCAGGGGGTTGTCGCACTGGATGCCAAAGAACAAAATGTCGCCCGCGCACACGAGCGTTGCCTGCAGCAGAGCCAGACCTCCAAAGAACAGGTAGCGGCCCAGGTAGATCTCGTGCAGGCGCACGGGGATGAGCTCGTTGATGAGTTCGTCGTCAACCGACACCTTCATCATGGCTGCCAGAACAATCGAGCCCACCCACAGCGACAGGATCGTATAGAACGGCGCCATGGCCGAACCGTAATTGCGGATCGGATAGACCGGCTTGCGATCGAGCGCAACGGGACCGGAAAGCGACGCGGCCAAACCCTCGGGATCGTTGCCGATCATCGTCTTGATCGTGGCCAGATCGTCCGACATAAGGGCACCGTCAAGCTCGTCCTTAAACGCGCTGATCTTGTCCGATGCCTCACCCAGCTGATCGGAAGCCTTGTTGACCAGCCTTGCGGCCTTAGAGAGGCCCTTTGCCAGCGAACCAGATGCGTCGGTCAAGCCGTCTACGGCGCTATCCAGGTCGCCCGAGATGCTGTTCAGCGAATCCAAAACGCCCGAAATGGTCTTCTTGAGCTCCTTGGCCTTAACCGAAAACGTGGAATCGTAGTCGGACTTGGCGCCCGAGATACCAGCCTTGGCATCCGCGATTGCCTGATCGACCTCGGCACGCGACTTGTTAACTTCTACCATGCTGTCAGAAAGGGACTTTGCGGTTGCCGTCAGGTCCTTGGCGTTATTGCGATACTCCACCGCGATTCTGCTCAGCGATGTTGCCACAGACTTGAGGCTGTCCTGGAGATTTTCGTCAGTCACCTGATCGGCAAAGCTGCGGAGCTGGTCAGCAGTGGCGTCGATATCGTCGGCACGCTTGTTGAGCGCCGCCGCGGCATCGTTGAGCTGGGACACTGTAAGGTCCACATGTTGATTCGCGGCATCGAATGCCTTCGCAAGCTCGGCGGACACGTTGTCAAACGAGCCCGCGCTTCCGTCAATCGCGGCGTTGATGGCGTCGTTGGCGTCCTTCAGCGCTTCCTTGGAATCGCTCATACCGCTCTTGGCATGCTCCATCAGCTGCTTAGTCGACTCATCGACCGTGCCTGTCTGCTTGAGCATACCGCCCGCCGACGTCAGCGAATCGGACGTGGAACTCAAAATGCCCGCCAGCGACGTTGCGCTGGCCTGAACGTCTTGCAGATCCTCGACCGAATCGCCCAACGTCGAGGACAGGTTGGCGATAAAGTTGCTCACTTGATCGGTGCTCATGTAGTCGAGCAGGCTGGACACGGTTTTAAGACCGATGGTCGTGATGGTCTCGGTAAAGGTTTCGTTAACCTGGCTCTGGACGGCGCTCGACCCTTTCTCGGTCACGATCTGTGCGATAGCGTTGGCCTTCTGGTTCTCGTAGAACTCGATATCGGCATGCTTCACGTCGGTCGAGAAGAGCGTCATCATATCGGCACTAAACGTCTTGGGGATAACGACAGCCGCATAGTATGCGCCCGATTTGACGCCCTCGATGGCCTTTTCTCGATTGTTGAGTACAACCCAATCGAAGCTCTCGTTGCCGCGCAGGGTGGCGGTCACGTTTTCACCCACGTTGACCTCGACAGGGATCAGATCGCTCTCGTAACCCTCATCGGTGTTGACCACGGCGATCTTAAGATTGCCGGTGTTGCCGTACGGATCCCAGCTGCCGGCGATGTTAAACCACGCGTACAGGCACGGCACGATAATGAGGCCCATCACGACAATCAAGCCGATCACGGAGCGAGACACGTTTTGGACATCGCGCTTAAACAGATGCAGGATGTTCTTCATTTATGCCTCACCTCCTTTGGAGTGCTTGCCGAGCGGGGCGTTCTTTTCATTCATCACAAACGTGTCATCCCCGTTCTCGGGCACATGGACCGCATCGCGATGACCACATTGGCTGACAGTCTGAGTCTTGGGTTCAGACCCCTGCTCGCTCGCATTCAAGCCGAACATGTAACGAGCGGCCGGAATGGCGGCCGTGTGCTCGCGCATCTCGCGGCGCAGGTCCTCATCCGAAAGCGCCGAGATGCGCATCTGGGTGTTGAGGCTCGCGCGGATGTACTCGATGTTTATGAGCCAGCCGCAGATGGCAATGACCGAGATAATCCAGATGACCAGCAGAATGATCTTGCCATTGTTGTCGATATCGAGAACCGTCGACAGAACGAAGAGCAGCACCTGCACGCCGACTACAGCGGCGAAACCGCCCTTGATGTAGTACGGGTAGCGATGTTCAAAGGCGACCGCATGATCGAGCAGTTCGCGACGGTACGAATCGGAATCGAGCATGACACGCATGGCCGTGCGCAGCGAGTAGCGCTGGCGCGGCAGGTCATTGGACTCGCAGATCATCAGACCCGTCGTGGAAAGCTGCTTATCGAAGAGCAGGTTGAGATTAAGCAGCAACGGACGCAGTTGCAGGCCGATAAAGAGCGCCACGATCAAGAACACGCCTAGAATGCACAGGTTAAACAGGTAGTTGAACGAGTACATGCCGCCGACCGTCTCACGCAGCAGATTGATGCCGTAGGTAAAGGGCAGCAGCGGGTGCAGCCACTGGAAGAAGCCGGGCATCATCTCGATGGGGTACATGCCCGACGAACCCGGGATCTGCACGATAACCAGAATGACGCCGATTGCCTTGCCGATGTGCTTAAACGTAGTGGACAGCGCGTAAATGATGTTGACGTACGTAAACGAGATGGCAATGCCGCCCAGCACGAACAGCAGCGGGTTAACGCACTGTACGCCAATGACCAGATCACCCACCGTAACGATGATGGCCTGCAACGCGCCCAGGATCACCATCAGCAGCCAGCGGCCAAAATAGCCCTGGCGCGCCGTAAAGCTGCCAACGCCCTCGCGGTCGACCTCGAGCTTGTAGATAGCGATGAGCACATAGCCGCCCACCCAAAGCGCCAGGTTGGTGTAGAAAGGAGCAATGCCCGAGCCGAAGCTCTTGACTGGATAGATCGACTTAGACGTGAGCTCAACCGGAGATGCCATGAAATCTGCGACGTCATTGACATCGACGCCCATCAGATCAGCCAGCTCGCCCATGGACTCGGAAGTCTGCAGGGCCGCGATGTCGTTGGCGGCGGTTGCAAGCTTGTCCTGGACCTTGGCAAGCGAGGAATCGGTCTGGGCCAGCGTGGTCTTGGCCTGCTTGAGCGTCGCATCGAGTTGGGCCAGCGTGCCACGCGCGCTCGCAATCGTGGGGGTCATACCCGACACAATGCCGGTCAAATCGCCCGAAACGGCGGCAAAGGAGTCCAGCGCGCTCGAAGCCTTCGGCAGCGCGTTCTGCCCCAGATCGGCCTGGGCCTGACCGAGGTTAGCCGTACCGGTCTGAATTGCCGCGTTGAGCGCATTGCTCGCGTTCGAGATTGCCGTAGCGTCGTTTGCCATGGCGCTCGACTGTGCAGAAAGGCCATCCTTGATGCTCTGCAGCTTCTGGTTTTGCTCGCGAAGCGAATCGATGGTCGATACAATGCGCGCGTCAATTTCCTCGGAACCTGTCGACGTGTCATTGACGAGAATCTCCAAGTGCCCGATAACGGCCTTATTGTGATCGATCGTCGCCTGGAGAGACTCGAGCGAGTTGTCGATGCGGGTGGTCGTAGATGTGACCGTACCCGTCAGCTTGCCAATCGCAGCGTTCGCGGAGGCCGAAGTCTTGGTGAGTGCAAGGCTACCTTCCGAGAGCGCCTTGGAAAGCGAGGTGATGGAGTTGCCCGCCGTGGCGCGAGCCTCGCCCAGCAGGTCGTTGCCCTGGGAGATCGCCTGCGTTAGCGAAGGCGCCTGCCCCTGCAGGCCCGCCAGCGCAGCATCGGCCGAAGCAATCGAGCTGCTTGTCTTGTCGATGGCGGTGTTCATGTCGCCGATGGAATCACGTACTTCGCCCAGGGTATCAGACGCCTCGGACACCGAGCCCGCCAGTGAATCCTGGGTCTGGGTTGCCTTGTCTTTAAGGTCGATGCCAGCATCTTTGGCAATGCCCGCGACGGTCTCGCCCACCGTGGAGACAAACTCCGAGTTGATCTGCTCCTCGATGGTGTTGGCGCCGGTATCGGTGACCTTGGGCGCAATGGCGCTCTTTTTCTCGTTGACGTAGTACGTGAGCTTGGGCTGATGGTAGTTGCCGTCGAGCATCGAGACCAGGTTATCTGAGAAGTTCTTGGGGATCACGATTGCAGCGTAATATTCACCGCTCTCGACGCCCTCTTTAGCATCGGCGGCAGAATCGACGAAGGTCCAGCCCAGCTGATCGTTCTCTTTAAGCTGGTCGACAACCTTATCGCCCGCATTGAGCTCGCCCACCAAGTCGTTTTGGGTGCCTTGATCGTTGTTGGCGATGGCGATCTTGATGCCCTGGGTGTTTCCGTACGGATCCCAGTTGGCCACGATGTTGTACCAGGCATATAGCGAGGGAATAACGCACACGCCCAGGGTAACCACCAAGGCGACGGGGTTCATAAGCAATCGCTTAATGTCGCGCTTAAATATCGCAAAGGAGACCTTTGCGTTGGATAGTTTGCTGCCGAGACTCACGCTTGGACCATCCATCCTGTCGTTGAACCGAATCGTACTATCGACAACCATTGTACGTAGGCGCTTTAGTGCCTCGCGGCACAATGGTGCTGAGTTTTGCGGGTAGCAATATACTACGAAGATGAATTAACGTACAGATGTACAGTATCTTTAATTTCAGCAGGTCACAAAACCACAACCCGCACAAATTAGCAATTCAAATAGCATCGGGGACGTTCTTAAACGACTAGTCAAACAAAAACGTCCTCAATGACTACTTTCCCCCGTTCCCAAGGGATCATTATTGGACCGCCGATGTTTTGGTAATGCCAGCGAGCGGGCACCAGAGCGAACAAATTGGCATGAAAAGAGGACGGCATAGACCTTCTGGTCATGCCGTCCTCTTTGAATGACAAGTTGTCGCTCTGGCGCCCGCGCAGCGTCGACTGGTCCGCCGTTCGTTAGAACGGCGGAACCAATTACATAAGATCGCAGACGGCTGCCGCGAAGGCAACGGGGTCCTCAGGCAGAATACCCTCGACCAGCAGGGCCTGATCGTAGAGCAGACCGGAGTACTGCTTGATCTTATCGGCGTCACCGGCCTTCTGGGCAGCGACAAGCTTGGCGAAGACCGGGTGTTTGGCGTTGAGCTCGAGCACGCGCTGGCTCTTGGGCATGCCGTCGGGCGCACCCTCGGGACCCTTCTGGAGAACCTTCTCCATCTCGAGCGAAAGCGGGCCTTCGGTGGTGATGCAGGCGGGGGCATCGGTCAGGCGCGCGGAGACGGCAACCTTTTCGACCTTGTCGCCGAGCGCCTCCTTCATGGCGTTAAAGAGGTCCTCATTCTCCTTGGTGGCGTCCTCGGCCTCCTTCTTCTCGTCATCGGTCGCCAAGTCAAGATCGCCGGTCGCGACGTTCTTAAGCTCCAGATGACGATCCTCGACCTCGGGCTCGGCACCGTCGGCCACAGCCTTCTGGGCTGCCTCGCGAGCGGCATCGTCTTCATAGAGCTTGGGCATATCGGCAGCCACGTACTCACGCATGGCCTGGAAGGTGAACTCATCCACGTCCTGCGTCAGCAGCAACACGTCGTAGCCATGGTCGAGCACGCCCTTCACCACAGGCATCTTGGCCAGGCGCTCGCGCGAATCACCGGCGGCGTAGTAGATGGCCTTCTGGCCCTCGGGCATGCCCTTGGCATACTCGGCCAGCGTGATCATCTTCTGTTCCTTGACAGACCAGAACAGCAGCAGGTCGGCAAGTTCGTCGGCCTTCATGCCATAGCTCGAGTAGATGCCGTACTTAAGGCCGCGGCCAAAGTTCTCAAAGAACTTCTCGTAGGCCTCGCGATCGTTGTCGCGCATGTCCTCGAGATCGGCGGTGATCTTCTTCTCGACACGCTTGGCAATGGCCTTGAGCTGACGGTTCTGCTGCAGCGTCTCGCGCGAAATATTGAGCGTCACGTCGGCAGAGTCCACGACACCGCGCACGAAGTTGTAGTAATCGGGCAGCAGGTCGTCGCACTTCTCCATAATCAACACGTTGGAGCTGTAGAGCGCCAGGCCCTTCTCGTAGTCCTTGCTGTACAGATCGAACGGGGCGCGGCCCGGCACAAACAGCAGGGCGTCGTACTCGAGCGTGCCCTCGGCATGGAAGCTAATGGTGCGCGCGGGGTCATCAAAGTCGTGGAATGTGGACTTATAGAACTCGTCATAGTCCTTCTGCTCAACGTCGGAGCTACGCTTTTTCCAGATCGGCGTCATGGAGTTGACGGTCTCGAGCTCCTGATAGTCCTCGTACTCGGGCTTGTAGTCGTCACCAGCGTCCTCGGGCTTGGGCTTCTGGCGGCTCTTGGTCACCATCATCTGAATCGGGTAGCGTACATAGTTGCTGTACTGCTGAATCAGGCTCTTGAGGCCCCACTCGGTCAGGAAGCGATCGTAGGTCTCGGCCTCGCCATCGGCGTCGAGTTTCTCGTTCTCGCGCAGCGTGAGGATAACGTCGGTACCGTGCTCGGCACGCTCGCCGTCCTCGATGGTGTAGCCCTCCAGACCGTCGGACTCCCACACATGAGCGGCGTCCTCGCCATAAGCACGGCTGACAACCTTCACATGGCTGGCAACCATAAAGGCCGAGTAGAAGCCCACGCCAAACTGGCCGATAATATCGACATCGGAGCCCTGCTGCTCGGCGTTCTCGGTCTTAAACTCCTCGGAGCCGGAATGCGCGATGGTACCCAGATTGCGCTCGAGCTCCTCGGCGGTCATACCGATGCCGTTATCCGAAATAGTGATCGTGCGAGCATCCTTATCAAAGGAGACACGAATGGCCAAGTCGCCCTGGTCGAGCTTGACGCTCGGATCCTGCAGGCTCTTAAAGTTGAGCTTGTCGACGGCATCGCTCGCGTTGGAGATGAGCTCGCGCAGGAAGATTTCCTTATTGGTGTAAATGGAGTTGATCATGAGGTCGAGCAGTTTTTTGCTCTCGGTCTTAAATTGACGCATGTGCAGTCCTTTCGCGCTACCCCTGTCCGCAAAAACGGCCCGGTTGCCCGAGTCGCCGCGCAGACCTGCTATGTTCAGACTTAGATTTTATAACCCATTAGCGCGCATATATACATACGGAATCGAAAAACTGTATGTTGCAATGCCCCATGCACCAATTGTCGAGGAGTGTCCCCAACTGCCGGCAGAAAAGGAACGTCCCTATCTGTCGCTCAGCAGTTTGGCCATCCAAGCATGAGGCTGGCCTTCGTCTTCGTAGTCCACCGGGGCAATCTGCGTGTAGCCGGCCTTGGCATAAAGCGGCAGCACGTACTCCTGTGCATGCAACTTTATGAGCTTGGCACCGGCATCGCGCGCAGCAGCTTCGCCGGCTTCGACAATCTTGCTTGCCAGACCACGACGGCGCATGGTAGACAGCACGGCGACGCGCCCCATAATATAGGTCTCCCCCGCTGTGACGCCTTCGTCCAAGTCGCACGCCGGCAAAACCGGAGCCTCTGCATCTGCCGCTCGCTCCAGCTCCTCGGGAAACACGCGTGAGCAGCCGGTGAGCTCGCCATCCACGTACAGCGTCACATGGATGCAAGTCGGCGCCTCATCGATAGCGTCGAACTCGTTCTCGTAGCCTTGCTCGTCCATAAAAACGGCGCGGCGCACCAGCGCCGCGTCCCTAAAACAACCCGTCTTGAATTGGATATCCATGGCAGTCCCTTGCTCAAGCTAAACGATTGGCACTGATTGTAGCGAAAGGAAATCCACTCACGCTCGGCCACGCATACTACAGTCACCGGACAACCGCCACGCATTTGCCGCACCCCAACGAAACACCAAGCCAGAACCCCGGCGCGTTGCTGGGCTTTCACGTAACGGCAACTACTCAAACGACTCATCCTGCTGCACGGGAAACGTCACCGTGATGGTAGTCCCCACACCCAGCTCGCTCGATAGGTCGAGCGAAGCATGGTGATACACGGCGGCATGCTTAACGATGGCCAGACCCAAGCCTGTTCCGCCACGTGCCTTGGAGCGGCTCTTGTCCACACGATAGAAGCGCTCGAACACCTTGCCCTGCTCCTCGGGCGCGATGCCGATACCTGTATCGGCAACCGTCAGGTACGGATGGCCCTCATCATTGGTCCCACATCGAAGCGTAACCGTGCCACCGGGCTGGTTATAGCGAATGGCGTTACTGGCCAGGTTATAAATCAGCTCGTCGATCAGGCGTGGCACACCTTCGACCACAACGGGCTTCGTCTTGCGCATGATGGTCACGTCCGACTGTCGGGCGACCTGCTCAAGGCGCTGCTCCACCGTCGTAATAGCGCGCGAGAGCTCGATGGGTTCCGTGGAACCAATAGGCACTGCCTCGCCCTCGGTCGCGCGCTCGGCCTCGTCCAGGTTAGACAACGTCAAGATGTCGTTTACCAGCGCTGCTAGACGACCCGCCTCGCGATAGATTCGACCGCCAAAGTTGCGCAGGTCTTCCTCGCCCTCGACCATGCCATTTGCAATGAGCTCGGCATAGCCCGAGATCGCGGTAAGTGGGGTTTTAAGTTCGTGTGTGATATTTGCCGTAAACTCACGACGCATGCGATCGTTGTCGGCCAGTACCGCCATCTGGCGCTTAAGCTCCTGGCGCTGCGATTCAATGCGCTCGAGCATGGGAACCATCTCGGCATAGGCATGTTCGTAACTGCGGCGCGGATGGTCGAGGTCAACCTCTTGCAAGGGCGCAATGATGGCACGGGATTCGCGACGAGCCAAGAAAAATGCAAGTACCGCACCTGCTGCCGCGATGAGCAGCATCGGCGCCACCAGCGACAACAGAATCGCCGCAACGCCAGGCTGGGCTTGCGCCAGACGAACAACTTGACCGTTATCGAGGGCCACGGCGCGATACAGCATAACCTCGTCGAGCGTAGAGCTCGAGCGTTCCGCGGAACCGAAGCCGTTCTCAAGTGCCGCGGCAACCTCGGGACGATCGCGATGGTTGGGCAACATGGAGGGCGATGCCTCGTTGTCGTAGGCAACCGAGCCGTCTTTGTTGATCAACGTAATGCGCAGATCCTCACGATCGAGGCTGCGCAAGAATGCGATGGGCTCCTGCTGTTCGTTTAAGGCGGCGGCAATCAGCTCGGTTTCTTGCGAGAGATGCGCGCTCGTCGCGTCTGCCAAAGTGTTTTGCACAAAGAACGCGCCCAACACCGTAAAGGCGACAATCACCGCCATGGCACAGATAAAAATCGTCGCGAACACGCGATGGGAAAGCGTATGCTTTCCCTGGGGGGCGAAGACCACGGGCTACTCCTCCGATGCGGCAGTTACGGGATCAGCGTCTTCGTTTCCGTCGTCGGCAGAAGGCTCCGCCAGGCGATAGCCCACGCCGCGCACCGTCTCGATGGCGCTCGCATGCTCGCCGAGTTTCTGGCGGAGTGTCTGCACGTGCACGTCGACGGTACGCGAACCGCCGTCGAAATCCCAGCCCCAAACGCTCTGCAGCAGCGACTCGCGGGTAAAGACCACGCCGGGCTTGCGCATAAGATACTCGAGCAGGTCGAACTCACGCAGGGTAAGCTTGAGCGGCTCACCGGCAACGGTCACCTCGCGATGGCTGGGCGAAAGCACGATGTCACCCACGCTGAGCACATCGCTTGCCTGCTTGACCATGCCGCCGCGACGCAGCAGCGCGCGGCAACGGCTGGCGAGTTCCATAAGCGAGAACGGCTTGGTCAGGTAGTCGTCGGCACCGCCATCGAGCGCCATGACCTTGTCGAGCTCGGTGTCCTTGGCGGTAAGCATCATGATGGGCACCGTCGCCGTCAGGCGATCGGCGCGCAGGCGACGCATAATCGCCAAGCCGTCGGTATCGGGCAGCATAATGTCGAGCAGCACGGCATCGGGCACCCTTCGCGCCACGGCAGCCTTAAACTCGCCATCGCACGAAAAACCCTCGGCCTCGATTCCCTGTTTGCGCAGCGCGTAGACCGTCAAATCCCTGATGTTGTCGTCGTCCTCGACGTAATAGATCATGTTGAACCCCTTTGCGGCCGGTGTGACCGCATCTTAACCCTAAAGGTACCTTTACTAGATGGTATCAGCCAAAACGTCCCGTCAAATAATCCGCCGTGCGCGGGTCGGTCGGTTTTTTAAAGAGCTGAGCAGTGGGCATATGCTCCACCAGCTCGCCCAGTAAGAAGAAAGCAACCGAGTCGGAAATACGCGCAGCCTGCTGCATGTTGTGCGTAACGACCACCAGCGTGCAGGTCTCCTTGAGCTCGCAGGCCAGCTGTTCCACCACCAGCGTCGACACGGGATCGAGGGCGCTCGTGGGCTCGTCCATCAGCAGAATGTCGGGCTGCACGGCAAGCGCACGGGCGATGCACAGGCGCTGCTGCTGTCCCCCCGAAAGACCCAGGCCCGACTCCTTGAGTTTGTCCTTGACCTCGTCCCACAGGGCGGCGCGGCGCAGGGAGTCCTCGACCAACTCGTCGAGCACGGCGCGGTCGCGCACGCCCATACCGCGAGGGCCATACGCGACGTTGTCGTAGATGCTCATGGGAAACGGGTTGGGGCGCTGGAACACCATACCCACACGCTGACGCAGGCGGCAGATGTCGTAAGCGCCCAGGATATCCTGGCCGTCGAGTACGATCTTGCCCTCGATTCGGCAATCCTTGATGCCGTCGTTCATGCGGTTAAAGCAGCGCAGGAGCGTCGACTTACCGCAGCCCGAGGGACCGATAAACGAGGTGATCTGCTTGTCGCGGATCTTTATGGACACGTCCTTGAGCGCATGGTGGTCGCCATAGAACAGGTCAAGGCCCTCGACATCGATGCGCGTCGGCGAGGCCGCCAGGTCCTCCGCCGTGGGGCGAGTCGCATCCCCGACTTCGCGCTCGTGCGCGGCCTGGGCCTGCGCCTCCATGAGTTCCTCTAGCTCCGTGGGCTCCATAGCCGCAGCAGCCGTCATACCGCATACCTCCACATCGATATCAATTCAGCAGTATCGATAGTAGAAATCGCGGCTCATACGCACGTGAGCGCATTGTCAAGTGTTTGTAAGGGCACCTTGGCTACGCCGCCGGCAACTCGATGGTAAATATCGTGTGCTCGGGCGTCGATTCGCACGCGATCGTGCCACCGTGAGCCGCAACGATCTCCTTGGCGATGGCAAGGCCAAGCCCGGCGCCGCCGCGATTGGTCGCGCGCGCCGCATCCAGGCGATAGAACTTCTCAAAGATCACCTTGAGCTTAGCCGCAGGAATCGGGTCACCGTGGTTAATAAAGCGCACGCACACGCCGCCGTCATCTTGGCGTCGGGCCTCGATCGTAATGGTCGAGCCTTCGTAACTATAGGCAACGGCGTTTTTCATGATGTTGTTAAACACGCGGGCCATCTTGTCGCCATCCACAAGTACCGTCAGGTCCTCGTGCACATCAATCTGTGCTTCCTTATGCTGTTCGCTGAGAATGGGGTAGAACTCATCGGCGACCTGCGCCAGCAACAGGCTCAAGTCGACGTAGCCGCGCGTGAGCACAATATCGTGGAAATCAAAACGCGTAATGTCGAAGAACTCCTCAACAAGCGCGTCGAGCCGATGTGCCTTGTCAAGCGCCACGCCCGTAAAGTGCGCGCGCTGCTCAACTGGCAGCTCGGGGGCCTCCTGCAGCAGGGAGAGGTAGCCAACCACGCTGGCGAGCGGCGTGCGCAGATCATGTGCCAAGTATGCGACCAAGTCGTCCTTGCGATGTGACTCATCGCGTAGGGTCTGCTGCACCCTACGCTCGCGATCGCGCACGCGGTTGAGCGCACCCTCGACCTCCAGGAAGTCGCCGTCGATGTTATCCCAGGTGTCAGGATGATCGATCAGGCGGTCCTGGATACGGGCCGCAAGCACGCGATCGGCATGCTGTTCCCCTTGCTCGTAGCCTTGGTAATACAGCGCTCGGCCACAAAAGAATAAGACGCACACGGCAAGCGCCAGGACAAAGCCAAGCATGTTGAATACAAAGCCGGCGTCAAAGAACACCGGCTCGACAATGCCACCAAGAGCCATGGCGCCAATCGCCAGCGTGATTACCCACGCGGCGCCGCCAATCACCACGCAACGGCGCACGGTTTCGAATCGGTCGATCAGCAAAAACCCGATAAGCAAAACTGCCAAAATGCCAGCGATGTTGTCGATGCCGATCAGCAGCAGGCTCAGCAAAAAGAGCAGCACCGTCGCGAGCGCGCGGTTGTCGACGACCGCCCTCACGTATTCAAAGAGTCGATCGGGCACCTCGAACGCCTGCCCATCGTCTTTTGTCATATCAAGATCCTCACAAGCGAAAAGCGTTATTCGATGATGTAGCCGACGCCCCAGACGTTTTTGATAAAGCGCGGTTTTTGGGCGTCGTCGCCAATCTTTTCGCGCAGGTGGCGAATGTGCACCATCACCGTATTGTTGGAGCCGGGCATAAAGTCCTCGTTCCACACCGCGCGGAACAGGTCCTCCACGGCCACCACGCTGCCGCGATGCTCAACCAGATACAGCAAGATGGAATACTCGATAGGCGTAAGACGCACCGGCGCCCCGTCCACCGTCACGGCATGAGCGTCGCGGTTGATCTCGAGACCGTCGAGCTGAATGACCGGAGACTCGGCCACCTGCACTCGGCTACCGTAGCTGGTATAGCGGCGAAGCTGAGCATGGACGCGCGCGACAAGCTCCAACGGGCGGAACGGCTTGACCACGTAATCGTCCGCACCGAGTGAAAGGCCCTCAATCTTATCCTGCTGGGCATCGCGAGCCGTCAGCATAATCACGGGATAGGTGTGGCTGGCACGAATCGTGCGCAGCAGTTCAAAGCCGTCGATATCAGGCAGCATGACATCTAGCAGCGCCAGATCAAACTCTTGCTCCAAGATTGCTTTGGCCGCGTCGGCCCCGCTATAGGCAATCTGAACATCAATGCCTTCTTTTGTAAGGTAGATACCCACCAGGTCGGCGATGGCTTTCTCGTCGTCGACTACCAAAATGCGCTCGTTCATGCACGCTCCTCTCGCGCTCCATTATGCCCGAGGGGGCACTCGCCACACACAACAAGCGCGGGCGATTAAGTCGTCCTTAAGCATCCATATGTCCGTTCGGACACAGATGCAGGCCATGCGCGTGCTCGACGCTCGCCACCGCCGGCAAACGATATACTCTAGTGCCAGAAGAGACCACCCCGTCGAAAGCGAAATCCGTGAAGCCCTTCACCTCTTTTGCAAAGCGCTCTGCCCAGCTTGCCGCCGGCTTTATCTGTGCTGTCGCCCTTGTTGCCGGCGCGCCAACGGTCGCTGGCGCCCAAGTGCTTACAACTGACAACGTTTGCGGCAAAACCGCCGATGCACGCGGTATTACGACCGAAAACCTCCCCGATATCGAGGCCACCAATGCCGTTGTCATGGGGAAAGACGGCACCGTCTACTACGCCCGCAGCGCCGATGATCAGGTCAAGATTGCCTCGATCACCAAGGTGATGACCGCGATCCTGACCGTCGAGAACTGCAAAATGGACGAGAAGATCACGGTGAGCAATGCTGCCGCCACTGTAGGCAACTCGACCGCCGGCCTGCTCGAAGGCGACGAGCTCACGGTAGAGCAGGCCCTGCGCGGCCTGATGATTCCCTCGGGTAACGATGCCGCCATCGCACTTGCCGAGCACGTGGGCAAAAAGATCGACCCCAAGACCAAGGACGCCGTGGCCACCTTTGTAAAGGCCATGAACGAGCGCGCTAAAAAGCTCGGCTGCACCGGCACGGTCTTTGAGAATCCGCACGGTCTGGATTTTGACGAGTGGGCCGGCGATATGCACTCGACCGCACATGATGTAGCGCTGATGATGCAGGAGGCCATGAAAAACGACACGTTCCGCGAGGTCGTGGCGAGCGAGGACTCCTGGATCGAGGTTACGGGCGCCGACGGCTCCGACCATTCGCATTCCATGGATACGCACAACATCTTGCTCGGTCAGGACGGCAACATTGGCGGCAAGACCGGTACCACCGACGACGCGGGCTATTGCTTTACGAGTGCCTACGATCGCGATGGCGACGAGGTATACACCGTGGTTTTGAACTCCGCCACCAACGACCAGCGCTTTACCGATACGGCGACCCTTGCCAACTGGTACTACGGTCACAAAGTTACGGTTGCGATCGCCAACACGCAGGAGAAGACCGCCAACGGCAATCCCTTAATGGCGCGCATTGGCCAGACCGACTGGACCGATAAGACGATCGACGCCACGCTCGCCGATCCCGCGGCTCAGACGACTGTGTTCTCGCTTGCCGGCGAGGTGACCGAAAAGGTTAGCTACGACGACCTTTCGGGCACGGTGCACGTGGGCGACAAGGTAGGCAGCATCACGCTCAAGCAAGACGGCACCAAGATTGCCGTCGTTGATTTGGTTGCCGACGAGGAGGGCTCGGGGCCAAACCCCATCGAGTGGCTACTGGTAAAGCTCGACCGCCTGAGTCGCCGCATCGACAATCGCCCGCTCACGGCCGAAAGCGAGACCGTAGCCAAGGCACCCGAGGTGTAGGACCGAAAAACAATACGCTCACCGAAAGAAGGCATCCGAAAGGATACCTTCTTTTTTGAGGGTTCGAATCCCAGTACAACAGCCATTCTACCTGCGGAAACGACGATTCCTACTGCCAACGATTGCCAACGTCCCCGCCGTCCATGGCGTCGACCGCCACCTTGAGGTCGTCGAGCTTCTGGCGCACGTAGTAGCGCATCGTGGTCTTGATGTCGACGTGCCCCATGATGCGCGAGAGTTTCGAGACCCCCATGCCCTCGTTGACGCACGCCGTGGCGAAACTGTGGCGCAGGCTCGCCATGGTGACGCGCGACAGCGGCGTCCCGTCGGGGTAGCTCCCCGCGGTGAAGCGGCGCATGCGCTCGCCCGCGGTCACGGGGCTCAGCAGCCCGCCGCCCACGCCCTCAACGATCGGCCCCTCGCCGGGGCCCACGCCGCCATGCGCTCCGCCGCGTAGGCGCGCAGCGGGATGGTGCGCCGCGCGTTGCGGTTCTTCGGGTCGGTCTCGTGCGCGCCGCCCAGGCTCTGCGTGTAGGTCCCGCGCACCGTCAGCTCGCGCCGCGCGAGGTCGACGTCCTCCCACCGCAGCGCCAGGACCTCGCCCTTGCGCAGCCCCTCGCACAGCCCGATCACGCAGATGCGCTCGACGCAGGACCCGGGCCGTGTCTCCCTCAGGTGCCCGAGCAGCCGCTCATGGTCCTCGAAGGTGGTCAGCCACTCCCCTCCGCGCTCGGGGTCGGCGGCGCCGCCGCCGGGGTACGTATAGCGGAACGAAGCAGAGTTCACGGGCAGCATGCCCATCTCGACGGCGCAACCGAGCACCGAGGAGAGCGCCTCGCGAGCGTCGGTCGCCGTCACGCGCCCGCGCAGGCGCTCCTTCTCCATGAGCAGGCGGGCCTCCGCCTTGCGGGCCTGCCCCTTCGTCTGGCACGTCTCGACGCGCCTGTCGCGCGAGCCGTCCCACTTCACGCCGACCGTGACGTCGGCGACCCACTTGCCGCTCTTCAGCTTCCGGACCGCCATGATGTACAATCACCTTGCCTTCCGTGTATTCGGTTGGTTTGACTCATGGCCTCGTGCAGGGTTGCAGCCCGTATGCGCGGGGCCTATTTTTATTTCGACCAGCCTTCCGAGACAACCCGGTAGGTCGCGCTCAGACGCTTGATGCACAT
Source organism: uncultured Collinsella sp. (assembly GCA_958437495.1). Classification (GTDB taxonomy): domain Bacteria; phylum Actinomycetota; class Coriobacteriia; order Coriobacteriales; family Coriobacteriaceae; genus Collinsella. The sequence goes on from CAUBOH010000015.1 coordinate 25,146, forward strand.
GCACGTTACGAGCACGAAGTTGATTAGGAAGAAAACCGCAATGCCATATGTCACCCGCTGAACACCCTGGCAAAACGACAAAGCGTCACCGCTAATCATAAAGAACACTGTCGCGAATCCCGCGACCGTTGCCCAGACGATGTCGTGAAACGTCTCGTCAACCAAAATGGTTTCCCTTTTCGTGGGTCTCGGGTCTGTTTGAGATGCCATCTGCATCCTAAGCTCGAACACCATCACCGAAACACCGCAAAGAAGACCAGAGATTATCGAGACCCCGGAAATGATATTCCCAGCTATCCTCGATACCTCCGATGCTTCAAGCGGCCAAGCAATAGCAAAAGAAAGGGCAGCGACGGCGGGGGCCACGATCTGAACGAAGATATCTCGCGCCATCGGCTTCCCCGTTCGATAGCTGCGCAGCGTCTTCAAATACTCAAAAGCGATACCGAGCAACCCAATCTTGCCCATGATGGCCTCCTTGCCTCAGCGTAACGTCATCTGAGCCTATCCATCGTGTCTTCGGCGCGACAGCACGCCTCGATGCACCTCTCGATGAACTCGCCGTCGCCGAGAGGCTCTTGCCCAGACTCGTTGAGCACCTCCTTGACGGGAACGGCGAGCTCCTTTCCCATGCAGAACTTCCTGCTACCGCCATCCTTCTGCCTTAGCGTCACGTACAGGTCCTCGGAGCCGTCATAATCTACGCTGATGCCCAGATAATCGGCAACGGCCCTCCTGTCCTTCAGAAAGCCGTCCATCAGCGCGAGCGGCATGAACAAACCTCGCTTATGGCCAATCTTATGCGTAGTGAACGGTCCAGAATTCACCACTGTCCCATCGCTCACGTCTTTCGGCTTCGCGTATCTCCTGACCTCAATCTCCTCGATGCCCTTGAACCCGTTCAGCGCCTCGATCTCCTGCATCTGCTCAAACGATGCCGTTACCCCCAGGCCGCTACCGCCGACGTGGCGTTTGAAGAGGGTGAGCGGAGGCGTTACGCCCCCGCCGTTGGGAATGGACTCGATGCAGGCTATCGCGTAGCCGATGCCCGGCGTTCTCCGCAAGAAAAAGCGGGGCTCGACCATTCCGGCCATATTCTCACCGTATTCAATCCCGCTATCGGTAAGGCTCTTCGTGTCAAGCACCGAGACCCGGAGGCCCGCCCTGCCGGAAGAGAACTTGGCGAAGGCGTGGTCGCCGTCCACTCTGCACCCTCGAAAAGCGACGAAACGTTCGCTATCGCCAACCTGTATGGGGTCGGAGGAGCCATTCCAAAAATCAGAAAGAAGCTCCAGCACGTCCTTGCCGCCCAGGCTAGCGGGGTCTTCAATCTTTTTGGCATCGCCACGCGCGTTGAAACGCACCCTGTATAGCGCCAAGGACCTTGGCGCAAACATGTCTGCCATCCCCTATCTCACCTCTCCCGATTCTCGCCGGCCAACAGCCGAACGATTAGTAGATTCTCTCGGCTTCTCTGTTCAGGGCCTCGAGCAGGTCTCCCGTCCACATGTGCGAGGACTATTACTTTTATCGTCGTTTGTCAATCTCCATAATCTGTTCGATAGACTTTCTTGGCAGCATTGGGTATAGTTTCAACCGAGCCCTTTGCTTAAAGCTCAGGACCTGGCCTGCCTCGGAGCCCGATATCCGGGGCTTTTTCATCTAGCTTCTCCCGATAGATCCGCAATACGTTCCGCGCTCCCTCACACGTCTCGCGTACGATGCGCCCGCGTGATACGCAGAACGAAGCACGTAATACGTCTCGAAAAAACCGAGTGAGACGAGGTAATCGGCCTCGGGGCCGTCCACGACGAGCTCCACCTTATCCACTGTGCCCCTTCGATTGTACTGTGCATATAGGTCGATAGGGAGACGCCCGCCGACAACCTCCTTTAGAACCGGCAACCGCTTCACCCTCTCGAGTTCCAAATCGGTCAGAGGGTTCATTGGCAGGCCGTCCTTCCCGTGTTTGCACACAAGGTGCCGCCATTTGGCCTCAGAGCCCATTCCACGCACTGGCAATCCGTCCCACGCGACGAGGTTTTGCAGCTCGGCAAAGAAGAACTGGTGCGATATCTCGGCCGCGAGCATCATGTCGCAGCCCAGCCCTCTGTAACACGGAGAGAGGTCAAGGTACCCATTTCCGTCAATCGAATACGTCATCAGCATCACCGCATGTTGTTCCTGCCAAGGAAGTGGAAAACGTTGAACTTCCACTCGCCGGGTCCAGTCGCGTAGTGGCCAAGTGAACGTATGCCGAGACGAGAGCACATCGCCCTACAGACAGACCGTTTCGCTTCGCTCGCTCCTTCCATATCATCCCTGCCGTTCCATGAGTAGCCCACGGCGCCCATAAGAAGATCTGCCAGCTGGACCAGCTCGCAATCGCGAGACTCCACCTCTTGGACGAACCTTACCGATGTTCCGAATCGCCATGTATTGATCAGACACCGTTTCAGAGTCGACACCCTGTCGCGCCTGTCAACGCGATGGTCCAGAAAAACCCGGTGCTCGTCACGGACATCGAGCCAGTTTGCGAAGACCTGATAATAGATCTTCTGGAAACGCTCCTCGTCATCCTCGAAATCCGTCTTGGTCCTGCTGACGACGACGCACCTGAACCTCAAGTCCCGATCAGCGAAAAACAGGTCAACGAGAGCTTCAAAGAAGGAGAGCTTGGAAGGACACACCGTCTTCCACCCAAACTCCCCCTGAACGCCATAGTAAGCCCTTAGTCTGTGTATCCTAGCGACGACATCGCGCTTCTTATCGGCGGGGCACATAACCGCCCCGACGACCATGAACTCGTCACTGCGGTCTGAGGTAACCCTGCTCTCATCGCAATACACGTTCTGGACCCTGCGGTGCGATTCATTCCATGAGGCGGGAGGGAACTCCTCGACGCTCGCCCAATCAATCTGCCTCATATCCCCCTACTCCATCTCCTCGGCGGGCTGGAACCAGACCACGGTGCCGACGTACTCCACCGTGCGCCCGTCCCCCACCGTTATGACGATGTCCTCGTAGCAGTCGTCCCACGAGTCCGGGGACAGCACGACCGTGCGCCCCGTGTTGTACAGACGGCGCATCACGTAGTCCGCGCCGTCGATGGAGACCACCGCTACCGAGCCGTTGCGCGGCTGCTGGGCGGGGTCTATGTAGATGTGGCACCCCTCGGGGTAGACGCGGCTCATGCAGCCGCCCTCGACCTCCAGGAAGTACCCGCGGGGGTGGGCCTCGCGCACCTCGTAGGGTATGGGGATGCGGTCGTCGATGACGTCGGGCTCGCAGGCGTCGCCCGCGTGGACGCGCCCGAGCAGCGGGGCGTAGGCGGGGCGGGCGTCGGAGGGCAGCATGGCGCCGTCGGGGAGGTCGGTTGGCTCATCATCTATGATTTCGCCCTTATTCAAACCGAAATGGTCAGCGATGGCTTGAACCGCGCCCATACGTGGCACAGCTCGATCGTTCTCCCACTGAGATACTGCCATCGCCGAGACGCCAGCGATCTTGCCAAACTCCTCCTGAGTCAAGTCGCGAGCAACCCTGATGCGCCTTATGCTTGAACCGATGCTCATCTTGGGAACCTCTCAGTTGTTAAACTTTTTCTACATTATAGGAAAAAGTTTTTTACATACACTATATGTTTAACTATAGTTCTAAACATCGGGGGGGGAGGTGCAGATGAAGTTAATCGAAGCGCGGAAGAAAGAGCGTTATACACAGCAGAACGTAGCTGATTACCTTGGTGTTTCTCGAACCACCTATGCCAAGATGGAGAAAACCATGGTAACATCACGCTTAATGATGCTCGTCGGCTTGCCGCTCTTTTCAAGGTTGATGTGCGTGATATTTTTCCTTTTGAGCGATAGTTAGACCTATAGTCCGCAAGGAGGAAGCCATGAAAGATAAAGAGGGATTCGTCCGCGCCGTGAGCGCGGCGCTCGCCGAGTTCGGCGGCGGCAGGTACGACTGGCTGCGCGAGAGACCGCTCGCCTACGTCAGGCGCGGTGGCGAGGAGTTCGTCGATGTCGACGGCGCGCAGGCGTGCGTGACGGGCGACTCACTGCGCGTGCTCATGCGCGACGTCGCGTCCAGTGACCGGCTGTAGGGGGGGCGAGATGGAGGCCTTTCAGGCCGTCACCCAGTTCGTTTCCCACCTGATCGGACTCATCGGGCTCGTCATCGCCTGGGCGGCGATGCTCCTAGCCGGCGAGTGTCATGACCAGCTCTGGATTGGCTAGACTGATGTGGACAGTTCCGGGAGGGGCGCAGGAGACGGGAGGGCCGTATATGAGGGACCCCAGGCACCCGAGGCATTTCACCGACGAGTTCAAGAGGCAGATAGTCGACCTCTACAACGCCGGAAAACCCAAGCGCGATGCCATGGATGAGTACAACCTCGGCAAGAGCACCGTGGAGAGGCGGGTCAAATCGAAAAACGCGACCGGCTCGCCGCGCCGGACCCCCGCCGCGCCGGCCGTGGTCGCGGCCCACGCCGCCAGCAAGGGCCGGTACGGCTCGCGCAAGATTAAGGCGTCGCCCGGGAGGCCCGGCGCCACCGCCAGCCGGCGCCGGGCCTCCCGCATCATGGGGGAGAACGGCCCGGTCGGCGCATACGGCGGGAAGAGGTTCAAGGCGCGCCCCGGGGCGGTCAACGAGGCCGACGTGCCGAACGTCGTCGCGCGCGGCTTCGGCGGCAGGGCGCCGCGCACCCATATATGCAGCGACCTGACCTACGTGCGCGTCGGGGCCTCGTGGAACTATGTCTGCCTGCTCGTCGACCTCTACAACAGGGAGATCGTCGGCCACTCCGCCGGGCCCAGGAAGGACACCCGGCTGGTCAAGTCGGCGTTCGCGACGCTCTCCTTTCCCATCTCGGACATCGAGGTGTTCCACACGGACCGCGGCAGCGAGTTCGACAACGCCGAGATCGACCTGGTGCTCGAGGCCTTCGGCATAGAGAGGTCGCTGTCGGCCAAGGGCCTCCCCTGCGACAGCGCCGTCGACGAGTCGACCGACAGGATACTGAATGCCGAGCTCGTCCACCGCGAGACGTTCGGCACGACGCGCGGGCTACGTGCCAAGCTCTCGGACTACGTGCACCGGTACGGCAACTTCAGGATCCACTCGGCGCTGGGCTACATGTCTCCGGTCGAGTTCAGGGAAGCGGGGCTGTCCCTCCCGGAATCGTCCAAATAGGTGTTGCCAATCCAGCGGCGACCTTCTGCTCGTATGTGTACCTGGCCTGCTTGCCGTCCACGGATAGCAGCACCTCGCTTCCGAACGACCGGTATACGTAGAGCCATTGTCTCACGGTGTCGCGCGGGGCTGACAGCGCCTTCGCCGCCGACTCGGAGCCGTGACCTCGCTCGAAGAGCCCGATCGCCGCCTTCCCGGCCTCGATGTCGTGCTTCACCCTCAAGTCGACACACATAAAAATCCCCCCCCCATTTCTCATGTCCAAGAAATGGGGGGCAGCTCAGTAAAAAGAAAACGTCCTCTGAGCTGCGATAACTCAGGGGACGCTTCATTTCAACTGGCGGAGAGCTGGGGATTCGAACCCCAGATGCCCTTTTGGGGCATACTCGCTTAGCAGGCGAGCACCTTCGGCCTCTCGGTCAGCTCTCCGTAACAGCCGTTCTATAGTAACCAAACAGTCGAAGTTGGGCAAGAGGGAATTTTCTAATTGTCCAGTGGCCTTTCCTCCTTGCAGTTTTCGCCACTACCCCAGCGAGCGGTTGAGGGAGCCGAGCTCATCGTTGCCCATGGTGCGCCACATTTGGAAGATGCAGCCACGCGCCAGGAAAAAGAAGCCGTTGTCGACCAGCTGCACGGCAGCATCCGCCAGCTGGTTGGTCACGGCAGGCACCGGCGGTAGCTCGAGCCCGGCCTTACGGATGGTCTCAACCGCTTCCTCGAACGTCGGCGGCTCATTGACACCTATCTCGTTCATAAGGCCCTGCATTTCCTCCAGCGCGCTGCTACCCGACTCCTCGCCGCGCGGCACGAGGCGGTAGCACGCCAACGCGAGCTCGAGTTGGTCGCAGTTCCAATAGGCAAACGCTAGGCGATAGAACAGGTAACCGATTGAGGGGCGATCGCTGGCAATGCGTAAGCCGTGGCGCGCCACCTCGATAATCTCGTCAAAGCGCTCCAGGCGCGCCAGCACGTTGATGAGCGCAAAGTGCGATTGCATGGACGAGCGAGCCAGATCGTAGAGACGACGCACCTCGGGCAACGCCCGTTCAAAATCCTCCTGCTCGGCGTAAAAGCTGCAGATCTCGTGCTGGGCAAAGTACAGCGCATCGGGTGCACGCAAAATACGAACGGAGCGGTCTTCTTCCATTACCGGCAGCACCATACGTACCAGCTGGTTGTCGCAAAACTGCGTCTGGACCGGACCCGTTGCCAAAAGCTCCGCGACGGCACACTTGGCCTCCAGCTCCTCGACAAGGCGAGAAAAGCCCTCAAACGCACCCGCACGGTCAACTTTGGCCTGCTCGCGCAACTCAATGACGCGCGCCACATACGGGTCATCGTCCTCCTCCATGACCTCAAGCTCATCAGCCGTATCGGCAAGCAACAGGTCACGCAACGCCGGCGGCAGCGAACGGTGGTCGTCACGCGGGCGAGCGTGAACCTCAGCGGGCTCAATCGCATCCGGCGCGTCCGACTCATATGCCTCAAGCATGCGCTTGCACGGCATATCGTCCATATCCATGCTCTCAAGATCCTTGGCGACAGGCACGCAATTGGCCAGATAGGCCGCACGCCCAAAGGAATACGTTGCAATAATGCGCTCGCCCTGCTCGCCGTCGGGAGCCGCAATCTGAACGTAGCAGCGCGTAATGCAGGCACCTGCGGCAAAGCAAGCCGCCGCCAGCGTGAGTGCCACGCGCGCGTCGTGCTCGGCGGCCCAAATCGCGCGCACGTCCTCGTCCAACTCGCGCCAGACGTCATCCTGGGCGTCATATTCACGTTGCGGCATGGCATCCACGATAGAACGCCCAAACCGAACGAGCATAATCCCGTCGGCAACGTTTGCCCGATAGGTATAGTCGAGCCTTGTGACCACGTTGAGCGCCTCGACAATACGCGCGAAGCGGGTACGCACGTCCCACTCCCCGCCCGGCTGGCACGCGACCGTGCCAGGTTTTGCCCACGGGTTGTCGTTCGACAGTGTTTCGAGCAGACGTGGAACATCGTTGGTCGTCTTGGCGATAAGCCACAAATCAAAGAGCGCGCAGCCCTCCAGACTCGGAAACGAGGCCGCGGGGCCTAAACCGGCTCCAATGTGCTCAAGGATGCCCGATAGGCGGTTGAGGCGGCACTCGATGGCAAGCAGGGTATCAATCTCGTCCTGATCCAGCAGGCTACGGTCAAAATTGAGGTAGAAGAGCCTCGAGCGATCGATACGCGCTAGACTCATTTCGGTCTTTGCCGCGATGGTACGCAGGCGCGGCAGGTTGACCTCGCCCATCAAGGCCGCGGCATAGCGCTCGATACCACTCGGATTATCTGTGTGGTCGATGCGATAAAGCAACGTCTCGATGGCATCGGGGAGCGGCGTGGAGTCAAAGCCCAGAAGTACCTCAACCGGCTCGGAGAGTTTTACAAGCTTTATTTTGTCGACGGCATTTTTCATTCCTTCGTCGAGCCTGTCAGCGTCTGGCGTATTTGCGGCAACGTTTTCGGAATCGGCAAATATCACGTAGCGTAAAAACATCGAGGCCATAAACTCGCCGTAGCGAAGGCTGCGAGTCGAATTCCACGTCTCGTGTTCGGATTGTTCGCGCATGGTACCTTCGGGAGAGCCGTTGACTCGTGCTTGGGGACGCATGGTACCGTCGCTGCCCCTCACTGTAATCTCGCCAATGCTAGGGTTGGACTCGTCAAGGACCAGTTGCATGTCGGGCCCATCAGGCAATGACACCTCGCTAACGGGACGGTCCACCTTGTATACCTCGCCCGAAACGCTCACGTAGCCCAAGAGCGATATGTGGCTTTTGCCGACGAATTCGACGACATAGCATGACTCTTTAGGGTCCTCGCCAAAGACTTTCCAGACAACGCCATACGAGCGTCCTGCAGGCTGCTCGGGCATTGCCGGAAAGCGCTTTTTGGGATCGAGAAACCTGAGCTTGTATGTCGGACGCTCTGCCACGAAATATCACCCTGATCGGTCGTTTGGAGAAAGAGCGCGCCGCGGATTCACCGAGGCGCTTACTCGAAATCTTACACGAGTCGATAAGAAATCGTCCGCTTCACGCTCGCGCCTCGACCGAGGTTCGAATCCATGCGGCGTCCGCCTAAAAGAAAAGCCCCCGTCGCCGGAGGCTTTAAGTTCAAACGGTGCGGCGTATAGGATTCCGCGCATCCGCTGCGCGGATCCGCACCGGCTTCGCCCGCCTGCCGGCGGACTCGCCCGCGGGCTAAAAACGCTCCGCGTTTTCTTGACGCTCGCGCCTCGACCGAGGTTCGAATCCATGCAGTGCCGGCGTAAAAGAAAAGCCCCCGTTGCCGGAGGCTTTAAGTTCAATTGGTGCGGCGTATAGGATTCGAACCTATGACGTTCTGATTCGTAGTCAGACCCTCTATCCAGCTGAGGTAACGCCGCGACGTTTTGATTATTATGCACATGGACTGAATAATGGTCAAGCGTTTTTTCAAAAAAAGTTATTGAATTTGATTTTTACTCATTTGGACCACTTAGCGCGATCTTCGATGCATCGCGATATAAGAAAAGCCCCCGTTGCCGGGAGCTTTAAAGTCAATTGGTGCGGCGTATAGGATTCGAACCTATGACGTTCTGATTCGTAGTCAGACCCTCTATCCAGCTGAGGTAACGCCGCAACGCACGGATTATTATGCACGTGACCCCTCGATGGGTCAAGCAACAATTTGGAAAATTTTTACGGTGCGTTGATTAATTGCTGCGCAGATCCGCACCGGCTTCGCCCGCCTGTCGGCGGACTCGCCCGCGGGCTAAAAACGCTCCGCGTTTTCTTGACGCTCGCGCCTCGACCGAGGTTCGAATCCATGCAGTGCCGGCGTAAAAGAAAAGCCCCCGTTGCCGGAGGCTTTAAGTTCAATTGGTGCGGCGTATAGGATTCCGCGCATCCGCTTCGCGGATCCGCACCGGCTTCGCCCGCCTGCCGGCGGACTCGCCCGCGGGCTAAAAACGCTCCGCGTTTTCTTGACGCTCGCGCCTCGACCGAGGTTCGAATCCATGCAGTGCCGGCGTAAAAGAAAAGCCCCCGTTGCCGGAGGCTTTAAGTTCAATTGGTGCGGCGTATAGGATTCGAACCTATGACGTTCTGATTCGTAGTCAGACCCTCTATCCAGCTGAGGTAACGCCGCAGCGCAAGACATATAAAACCACTTTAGTTCATCAGAGTCAAGCACAATCTCAAACTTTTTTCTCCTGGGTGTATTTACCTCACGCTGCTCCGCATACGCCAGCGCTCTCCGTGCGATCGATCGGTTTTTCGACCACGTCAAACTTGGCATCGAGTTCCCCAAGGAGTGAACGGACCCGTTGAGCACAATCGTAATCGGCAAACGAGATGCTCAGCATTCGGGCAACCTGGTTAGATGTCCGAACCCCATAGAAGTGCTCAAGGGCTACAAGTCCCTCGTGCGCCACAAATGTCTCGACCACATGCGGCGATTCCTCAAAGCACCATTGCGTCAACGGCCCCTCGCTCGTCTGTCGAACCACCAGGCCACCCATGCCAGACGGCTCACACGTTACAAGCAGGTACTCCCCACCCTCGTCGCTCTCAAACAAAACCACCCGCTCGTCAAACAGTTCCATCGCGTCCCCTTCCTCTCGCTCTTATCTAGTAAAAGCATAGCAGGTAGATAGCTGTATACAGAACACCTGTTCGTGTATTTTATATTGAGCTGTCCGGGCGGTATGGTATGGGCTGCGCACAAAATAGGGCGCCCCAGATGGAGCGCCCTTGCAAATCACTTGTGTGTCTAAGTTACGCGACCGGCTCGATCTTCTCGAGGCCGCCCATGTAGGGACGCAGGACCTCGGGGATCGTGATGGTGCCGTCGGCATTCTGGTAGTTCTCCAGAATAGCGGCCATAGTGCGGCCAGCCGGCAGACCGGAGCCGTTGAGGGTATGCAGGTAGCGCGAACCCTTGAAATTCTCGGGGTCACGATACTTGATGTTAGCGCGACGAGCCTGGAAGTCACCGCAGTTGGAGCAGGAGCTGATCTCCTTGTAGGCGTTGTAGCTCGGCAGCCAAACCTCGATGTCGTAGGTCTGACGGGCAGAGAAGCCCAGGTCACCGGTGCACAGGCTAATCACGCGATACGGAAGGCCCAGCTGCTGCAGCAGATACTCGGCCTCGGCGGTCATGCTCTCAAGCTCCTCGTCGGACTCCTCCGGTTTGGCAAACTTGACCATCTCGACCTTGTCGAACTCGTGCTGGCGGATGATGCCGCGGGTGTCGCGACCGGCAGAGCCGGCTTCCTCGCGGAAGCAGGGAGTGAAGGCAGTGTAGCGGCGCGGCAGGGTGTCGGCGTCCAGGACCTCGCCGGCGTGCAGGTTGGTCAGAACGACCTCGGCGGTGGGGATCAAGAAGTTATCGCCCGAGACGTGATAGGCGTCATCCTCGAACTTGGGCAGCTGGCCCGTGCCGAACATGGTCTGACGCTTGACGACGATGGGCGGCCACCATTCCTTAAAGCCGCGGCTGGTATGCGTGTCCAGGAAGAAGTTGATGAGGGCACGCTCCAGGCGGGCGCCAGCGCCACCGAGGACGGTGAAGCGGCTACCGGAGAGCTTGTTGCCGCGCTCGAAATCGAGGATATCGAGGTCGGTTCCCAGGTCCCAATGCGGCTTGAAGTCGAAGTCGAACTCGCGCGGGGTGCCCCAACGACGACGCTCGATGTTCTCGTCCTCGTCCTTGCCGTACGGGGTAGCCTCGCACGGGATGTTGGGCAAGTGAGACATGAAGTCGTACTGCTCCTGCTCGAGGGCGGTACGGCGCTCGGCCAGACCGTCGATCTTCTCGTTGACGGCACGCACGGCCTCCTTGGCGGCCTCGGCCTCGTCCTTCTTGCCTTCCTTCATCAGGGCGCCGATCTTCTTGGACTCGGCGTTGCGCGTAGCCTGGAGCTCCTCGACCTCGGTGATGACAGCGCGACGCTCGTCGTCGAGCTCAAAGAACTTCTCGCGATCCCAAGACGTCTGGCGGTTAGCCATGGCGGTGTCGATGGCATCGGGGTTCTCGCGAACAAACTTGATATCAAGCATTAGATCCTCCGGCGATATACATTCCATTTAGGTTGCAACCTTGTACATGTATGGGCAAGTATATACTTATGAGCGTTTACGACCCAACTCAACTACGCAAGAAGGCACCTAATGGACGCAGTTTTTTCCTTTTTGTTTGGCACCAGCACCGGTTTTGCCATTCTTTTTGGCGGCGGCATCCTACTATTTGCGATCCTCGCCTTTGTGCTCGAGAAGCGCACGCATAAGATTTACGTCGACCGCGGGCCCAAGTCCGAGGACGAGGAAGACAGCTTCTGGGACTAACCCGCCAAAAAGGGACGGGTTTATTTTGATCGGTTTTATCTGGGCAAACGCAAGCGCTCCGCAACTGGAATCAATCCGGTTGCGGAGCGCTTTTTGCTAAAGGGACAAAACCGCAGGAAAAACCTACCAAAATAAACCTGCCCCTTTTTGGTCGGTTTACTGGAGAGTGGCGTCGATGGCCTTGACCAGGGCGCTGCGCATACCGGCGTCCTCGAGCGCAACGACACCCTTAATGGTGGCACCGCCGGGCGAGCACACGGCGTCCTTCATGGCAGCAGGATGTTGACCGGTTGCAAGCTGCAGCTTTGCCGTACCCAGCACCATCTGGCTCACGATGCGATAGGCATCGGCACGCGGAATGCCGTGTTTGACGGCCGCGTCGCCGAGGGCCTCAATCGCCATGGCAACAAATGCCGGGGCGCAACCACCCACGGTGCCGCCTACAAACAGCAAGCTTGTATCGAGCTCGACCACGGCGCCGAGCTTTCCAAGCAGGTCGAGCACCGCAGCTCGCTGCTCGCTGTTAAGCGTGGAAGCCTTCTCGCAGGCGATGACGCCCTCGCCCACCGAAACCGGCGTGTTGGGCACCGTCGAGATATGCGCGACACCCGGCAGGACCTGCTCCCATTTAGCACTATCCCAAGTCCAGGCAACCGAAAGGACGACCTTGTCGGCAAGCGCATCCTTGAGCGGAGCGAAGACCTTCTCAATCATGTACGGCTTGACCGCAGCGACTACGATATCGGACGCGGCAACAACCTCCGCCGCATCGTGGCAGGCAGCCATACCCCGCGCCTCGCAACGCTCAACCAGAGCATCGTAGCGGCCCGCGCAGGCGCACATGTCGCCCGCGGCCACGCCGGCGGCAATCCAGCCATCGGCCATAGCGCTCGCCATATTGCCAAAACCGACAAATCCAATCTTCATATCACATAGCCCTCTCAGACGCTCCCTCAAATACGAAAGCTATTGTCCCACGCCATTGTTTCGTATCGCCGACCTATTTGTGATACGGCTCGCCGCGGCTAATCTTACAGGCGCGATAAATCTGCTCCAGCAGCACCACGCGGGCCAAGTTGTGCGGCAAGGTAATACGCCCAAAGCTGAGCATCTCGTCGGCACGAGCGCGCACGGCGTCGCTCACGCCGTCCGATCCGCCAATCACAAAGGCGATGTCGCTGCTGCCTCGCAGCATAAGGTCATCGAGCCTCGCCGAGAGCTCCTCGCTCGAGCGCTCTTTGCCCTCAATGGCCAGCAGGATCACATGCGCTCGAGGCGGCAGGGCTGCAAGTATCGCCGCCCCCTCCTTGTCGCGCGCGGCATCCACGCCGCCCGCCTTGGCCGGGTCGATATCGGCCACCTCGCGGATATCAACCTTGGCATAGGCACCTAGGCGCTTGGTGTACTCGGCGCAGGCATCCTTCCAAAAACGCTCCTTGAGCTTGCCAACGCAAACAACGGTATATCTCACGCGCGTCTACTCCTTCGACTCGTTCTGAACTTTGCCGGCGGTCAGCATCTGCTCGAACATCGAGGCAGACTGCGAGAAATCACTCGGCAGCACGACCGTCGAGGTTTTGCCCGTGCGAGCAAACTCCGTCATCATCTCGGACCACTGCGTAAACATGAACAGCTGGTTGGCCTCATCGTTGCCGACGCCCGTCTCCTGGATGATCTCGAGCGAATCTTTGATGCCCAGCGCAATGGCCTTGCGCTGGTTGGCGATGCCCTCGCCCGCCTTTTCCATTGCCTCGGCCTCGGCGGTCGCCTCGGTAACGCGCTTGATGCGATCGGCCTCGGCGAGCTCCTGCGCAGCGGCGCGCTTTCGCTGGGCGGCGTTGATGTCGTTCATGGAGTTCTCGACCTCGGTCGGCAGCGCGATCTTGGTGATAAGTGTCGACACGAGGGTGAAGCCGTAGGCGGCCATTTGCTCGGACACGGTGGCGTTGACGTCCTTGGCGATATCGTCTTTTTTGGCAAATACCTCATCGAGCGTGTAGACGGGGATGGAAGAGCGCAGGGCATCGGTGATGAAGTCACGCATTTGGTCGACGGGCTCCTGCAACATGTAGTAGCTCTTGTAGATGCCCGAATCTGCCGGGCCGGCGCCCATGTCATAGCTCACGTGGTACTGAGCAGAGACCTCAAGGCCGATAGTCACGTTGTCCTGGGTCTTAACGTCGATGCCAAAACCGTTTTTCATGGTGCGCAGACTCACCGTGGCGGCTTTGCGGTCGATCACGGGCACCTTCACGTGGAAGCCCGCATTGACGATGCGGTTGAACTTGCCCAGGCGCTCGATGATCACAGCATGCTGCTGTTCAACGACATAGCAGGCGTTGGGGAGCAGTAGTAACAAAATGATGATGGGAAGCAGAAGGCTCGTAAGGGCAGCGATGATACCGGGCAACAGCATGGTTTCTCCTCTGAAAGGCACACGTTGGGACTAGGATACCCGCAGGAAGCAGCTGTGTGACACCAACAAGAGAACCCGTGGTCAAAAAAGGCCAAATATGAGTACTGTTACCAGTTTAGTAACAGCGTATTTGGGTCAAAATCGCTTCTTTGAACCCGAGATCTATCGAAATTACTTCATTTTGTCTCAACGTTGAGCCAAATTAGCGTGCATCTGTTGCGTAAAATGAGCAAAAATGGCTTCGTGAAATGTCTCTATTTTTGTACCAGTACTCATATTTGCCACTTTTTGACCACAGGGGCATCTACCGCGCGAAATCGATAGGTCAAATCTGCCAAAAACGGCCCGTAAAAGAGCTCACATTGCTGGGAGCTCTTTCATTCAATGGTGCGGGCGAAAGGATGTCCGCGTATCCGCTGCGCGGATCCGCACCGGCTTCGGCCGCCTGACGCGTCCTCGCCAGCTCGCTAAAAACGCTCCGCGTTTTCTTTACGCTCGCTCCTTCGCAGGTTCAAGTCCCCGCGATGGGCCCATAACAAAAAAGCCCCCATTGCTGGGAGCTCTTTCATTTAATGGTGCGGGCGAAAGGACTTGAACCTTCATGGGGTTGCCCCCATACGGACCTGAACCGTACGCGTCTGCCAATTCCGCCACGCCCGCGTGCAGGAATTAGAATAACGGAGCGCCACCGCGAACGCAAGAACTATTTTTGAAAAAGTTTGCAGGCATTTTCCCAAGCTGCTCGCGCGATTGCCTCGGCATCCTCCCCTGTGCGATCGACACGGTCGTTAATCAGCGCATTTGCCGTAATGGAAATCATTGCGGGCTCGCACTCAAGACCGCGAATGGGCTCCGGCGCCATATACGGGCAATCCGTCTCGAACAAAATGTGATCGAGTGGGGTCGCCGCAAATGCCTCGCGCACGTCGTCGTTGCGCTTAAAGGTGGCCGCGCCGCCATAGGCGATATAACAGCCCAAACCCACAAAGCGCTCCATCGTGGCGCGGTCCTCGCCAAAGCAGTGCAGCACGCAACCGGCCTGGGGCACACCTACCTCGCGAAGCACGTTGTAGGCGTCCGTGTGCGAAGTGCGCTCTTGGTCGGTGTCCTCGTGCCGCAAATGTAGCTCCACCGGCACGTTGCGACGCACGGCAACTTCCAGCTGACGTGCCATGCAATCAATCTGCACGTCATGAGGCGCCGGCGCGACATCGTCGTCATAGTCCATGTGGTAGTCCAGGCCAATTTCGCCGATACCAACACACAACGGATCGTCGAGCGCAGCAACAACCTGCGCGTGAATGCCGTCGGTATAATCCGGCGCGCCATAGGGGTGAACACCAGCGAGATACTTGATCTGCGGAATATCCCGCATCGGCAGAATTTCGCGCACGAGCCAGTCACTATAGCCCGTCACGCTTCGTTTGTCGGCAATGGGATCGAAGACCGTCACCAACAGATCGATGCCTGCGGCTTTAGCGCGCACGAGCGTCTCGGGCACTTCCTTGTCCCAAAATGAGAGCAGATGCGCGTGGGTATCGGCAAGTGGAGCCAGCGGCTCCGGACAGACGACCGTTTTCTTTTTCTTGGTAAACATCACGCGTTCGGCATTAGGCGTCATGGGATAGCTCCTGGGCCAGACGAACAAAGTCAGCAACGTCAAGCGTCTCGGCACGCGACGTAGGCGCGATACCGCAAGCCTCAAAGGCAGCATCGAGCACGTCCTTGGCAAAGCCGTTGGCGCTCATGGAGTTGCGAATGGTCTTGCGGCGTTGGGCAAATGCGGCGTCAATCACGCGAGCCACAAAGTCGCGGTCAAGCCCCTCGGGCAGTGCGCCATCGACACGGTCGATACGCACGACGGCGGAGTCCACATGCGGTGCCGGCATAAAGCAGCGCGGCGGCACCTCAAAGCGACCCGTCACCTGCGCATACAGGCCCAGCTTGGCCGTATAGCCGCCATAGGTTTTGTTGCCGGGGGCTGCGGCAATGCGATCGGCAACTTCCTTTTGCACCATGACCACGGCACGCTTGAGCGCGGGCATCGTCTGGAAAAACTGCAAGATGATCGTCGCCGCCACGTTATAGGGCAGGTTCGCGACAAACACCGTGGGCTCGCCGCCAGCAGCCTGCTCAATCTGTTCCGGCGTCACCTTGAGCGCGTCGCCCATGATAAAACGGAAGTTGGCATAGTCGGTGGCATGGGCATCGAGCACCGGCTCGAGCTCGGGATCGGCCTCGATCGACGTGACGCACGATGCCTCCTGCAGCAGTGCGAGGGTAAGCGTACCGACACCCGGTCCGACCTCGAGCACACGCTCATCACCCGCAAGCTCGGCAAGCTCGCAAATACGCTCGATCACATGGTTGTCGATTAGGAAGTTCTGGCCCAAGCGATGCTTGGTCGCAAGGCCAAACTCCTCCAGCAGCTCCCTGGTTGCCGTGGGGTTTGCCAAAGGCGAAGTTGTCATGGTTGCCTCCTTAACATGGTGGCTGCATCGTAAAGCAAAAGGGCATGGACCGTTGCGGCCATGCCCTTACATCTAAACAGCAAATTGCCGATATGGCGCTCGCGCGGCGTCCTAGCCCAGACGCGGGAACAGCGGATCGCCCTTCTCAACGGGCTGGCCGCCGGCAAGCTGGCCCCAGGCACAAACGCCCTTAAGGTCATCGCTCGCGGCCTCTTCCTCGCAGGACAGGCGACGCAGGGTCTCGGTGGAAGTCTCGGGCATAAGCGGCATCAGCAGGTGGGCGGCAATGCGGATGGCCTCAAGCAGGTTGTAGATCACAAACGCCAGCTCGTCGGCCTTGGCCTCGTCCTTGGCAAGCGCCCAGGGCTCGGAGTCCTCGATGTAGTGGTTGGCGGCGTGGATGAGCTCCATGACCTCGTCCTTGGCTCCGCCGTAATCCAGCACGTCCATCTTGGCCATGTAGCGCTCGACCAGGCCGTCGGCAATCTTTGCCAGCGGGTTATCGAACGCGTCGGCAGACGCCGGTTTAGCCGGGGCGCAGCCGTCAAAGTACTTTGCACTCATGTTGAGCGAGCGAGAAATGAGGTTGCCCCAGCTGTTGGCCAGATCGGCGTTGTAGACCTGCTCCATGCGGTCGAAGCTGATGGCGCCGTCGGTGCCGGGCACCACGTCGGTCATAAAGTAATAGCGATAGCCCTCGACGCCCAGCATATCGATGACATCCTGCGGGGCGATGGCGTTGCCACGGCTCTTGGACATCTTCTCGGCCTTACCGGTCTCGGCGTTGCGCACGGTCAGGAAGCCATGGGCAAAAACGTGCTCGGGCAGGGCCTCGCCAATGGCCATGAGCATAGCCGGCCAAATAACGCAGTGGAAACGGATAATATCCTTGCCCACGATATGGAACTGCGCGGGCCAGCGATAGGCCAGCTCGGCACGGGCCTCATCGGTATCGACACCGTAGCCGACAGCCGTCATATAGTTGAGCAGCGCGTCGAACCACACATAGGTCACGTGGCCCTCGTCAAACGGAACCTTGATGCCCCAGTCAAAGCTCGTGCGGCTCACGGAAAGGTCGTTGAGGCCGCCCTCGACAAAGCTGCGCACCTCGTTCATACGGAACGCGGGCTCGACAAAGTCGGGGTGCTCGTCATAGAGCTTGAGCAGCTTGTCCTGGAAAGCGGAAAGCTTAAAGAAGTAGGACTCCTCCTGCACGCGCTCGAGCGGACGGTGGCAGTCGGGGCACAGATGCTTGCCGACGCTGCCGTACTCCTCGTCACCCTTCTGAACCTGCGTGTCGGTGAAGTAGGTCTCGTCAGGTACACAGTACCAACCGTCGTAGCTGCCCTTATACAGGTAGCCAGACTCCTTCATGCGCTCCCACAGATACTGCACGGCATGATGCTGGCGCGGCTCGGTGGTGCGGATGAAGTCGTCGTTGGAAATCTCGAGCTTGCTCCAAAGCTCCTTGAAGTGCGGAGCCTGGCTGTCGGTCCACTCCTGAGGCGTCATGTTGTGCTTGGCTGCGGCCTCGGCGACCTTCTCGCCGTGCTCGTCCATGCCGGTCAGGAACTTGACGTTATAGCCGGCGGAGCGGCGATAGCGAGCCTGAACGTCGGCGATGATGGTGGAATAAGCCGTGCCCAGGTGCGGATCGGCGTTGACGTAGTAGATAGGCGTCGTGATAAAAAACGAAGGCTTGGATTGATCCATGGGGTCTGTCCTCCAAAAAACGTTACATACAGGGGATGATTCTAACGCAAGGGCTGGATATCCTCCATCTATTGCATATCGAGCACCATGGCATAGACATCGCGCTTGCGGCGCGAATACTTCTGAGACAGGCGCTTGGCCACCGCAGAGGCAGGCTCCCCCTCCTCGAGCGCGGCGCGGATATCCTCGCGCAGGGCCTCGTCGGGATCCGTTGCCGCGGCGCCAACCGGCGCGATACCGGCCTCTTCGTCCTCGCTTGGCGGCGCGATGACCAGCGCGATCTCGCCTTTCACCTCGCCGCGGGCACGCAGCTCCTCGGCAAGCTGGGCGGCAGATCCGCGCAGGACCTCCTCGTGTAACTTGGTGAGCTCGCGGCAGACGGCAACCTCACGCTGGGGAAAGACCTCTGCCACGGCCTCGAGCGTCGCCACGATGCGATGTGGAGACTCGTAGAAGATGAGCGCGCCGGGCACCACGGCAAGGCGTTGCAACCGACGCACACGGTCACCATGTTTGCGACCCAAAAAGCCCTCGAAGAAGAAGTGCTCGCAGGGAATGCCGGACGACACGAGCGCCGTAACGCACGCAGAGGGACCGGGGATGACCTCAACGGGTACATCGGCCTCGCGCGCCGCCTCGACCAACGCCTGGCCGGGGTCTGACACGCTCGGCATACCGGCATCCGAGGCAAAGGCGAGGGTCTCCCCCGCCAGCAGACGGTCGACCAGACCGGCGGCACGACTTGCAATGACATTTTCGTCGCAGCGGACGAGCGGTTTGGAAATACCCAGATGCATCAGCAGCTTTGAGGTCACGCGCGTGTCCTCGCAGCAGATCGCATCGGCGGCGCCAAATGCCTCGCCGACGCGCGGGGACAGGTCGCCCAGGTTACCGATGGGCGTACCGACCATATAAAGTTTGCCCGTACGGGCGCCATGTTGCGTCATATCAACCTATTCGATCATGCCGCGCTCGAGCGTGCCGAGCGCCGCGCGGGCATCCCATGCCGCAATGCGCTTCTCGGTCTTCCACGTTTGGAAGAACCAACCGGCAGCCGGCGCAAACGAAGCCAGCTGGTTGGCGATAAACACGCGCTCATAAGCATTGCGTCCCTCGGGCGTAACCGACGAGTTGGCAAAAATCGCCGCACCCGACCATTCACCCACCAAAACGGGGAATCCAGTCGCGATTGCCTCCTTGAGCTCGCGTTTGTTGCGCGAGATAGCAGTCACGAGGCCACGGGGACTCGTGATGTCGAGCGCATGCTCGTCGCGGTAATGATACAGATGAAGGTCCATGTAGACATTCTTGTACTTGGCGCCGCGCATAAAATGCTTCCACTCGCCGGGGTGGCCCGAGGAGGAAAAGACAACGATCTTGTCCTCGGACATATACGAGCGAACAAGCTCGTACGCATCACGATAGAAGTTGCGCAGGTAATGAGCAGGAATGCCGTCCGTCATGGTAAAGAGGCTCTTGCGGACACTCATTTGAGGGGTGTCCAACAGCTCGATGCCCAGAAGACTCTCGGCCTCGCCATAGCGATCGGCCAGGCGCTCCAGAACATCGAGCGCGACGTGCCGGCCATTGGTGGACGAATGCCACTCGGCAACAGTCTCCGGTGTGGTGGGCGAATCGTTGGAATCGCCCTGGCCACCCGGCACCGTCGCCAGATCGAGCAGCACGCGGATGTTGTACTTGGCAGCCCACTCGATAGCTCGATCGATATAGTCCACAACCGAGATATAGGAGGCATCGGACTCCTGGGAGCCAAACGCATACCACGGCACCGGCAGACGAACGGCATTGAGGCCAATCTGCGCCATACGGCGAAAATCGTCCTCGCTCACAAACGTCTCGTAGTGACGGCGCATGCGTTCGTTATAAGCGGCGGCGCCCATTGCCTCTTGCAGCTCCGCCGCGTTGGATGCACCGGTCGCCGCATACAGCGACGGGGTCACCCAGGGCTCGGGAATAAACCAGCCAGAGAGATTAACGCCGAGTATCCTCTCCATCACTGCCCCCTTTTGAATCATACGGGCTAAGCCCGCATCGCTCTTGCATGACATATCTATCGATTTGAGTATACCCGCGCATGCAGACAGGCGACCGAACGGTCTACAAAGTGGCGCAAAAGCGGGAGGAATGTCCGGGCAGACGGGCCCGAGATGGCGCGCCGAGATGTACATATGCGTCGGAAGTAGGCAGCCGGAAAGCATGCCCCGTTTTTTCGCAAAAGACTGGGATGCATTTTCGTGCGGGGCCCTCGATAAAAGAAAAGGACCCCTTTGCAGAGGTCCTAGTCAATTCAAGGTGGCGGGGAAGGGAATCGAACCCCTGACACGAGGATTTTCAGTCCTCTGCTCTACCAACTGAGCTACCCAGCCATTTGAGGTGTGCCTTGTTTCAAGGCTTGATTAGTATAACCAAGGACGCGTTCCGGTCAACCGAGAATTTTAAAAAAGTTTTTGAGCACGGCTTCGGTTCTATAAATCGACACGTCAGAGGCGTCATCCGGCAGCAAGAAGTTTTTCACTCAGAGCTGCACGGGCAAACTCACTTGGCGTCATCCCATCGGCAGCCGCCCGTCGACGAATGGCCTCCTTCATTCCCAGAGGAATCTTGACCGACAGCGTTGCCGTCCCCTCACCTGAGAGTGGGGGCCGTCCATGCACGATCCCACCAACGGTGTGTTCGCCATCCGGAAACTCTCCGCGCTCGTACGACTCGCACCACGCGTCAATCATTTCATCCGTTACAACCTGACCATTAGCGGCCGTATACGTCTTGCCCATCATCGACCCCTTTGCCGAGCCTGTTCAATCTCCTGCCAAAATTTCTTCTGGACTGGAGACAAAGCATGAATGATAAGCCACCCACGGACAAGCTCGACCGCGACAAGCTCCACGCTCCGTCCGTCTGGGAGCCATCCAACCGCAAGCCATCTCGGCGGCTCGTCCTTCGACTCGCGACGAATGCACTCAGTAACCGCAAGCCAAGCGCTAAGCACCTGCTTTTCCGTCAGGTGCTTTTTAGCGTTGGGATGGATCTCAACATCCATGCATCTTCTCCTCCATCTTACCCAATTTCGTGTGACGAAAGTCCGCTGTCGCCAATTCTTAAGCCGGCACGCGTTGGAGAGCAGGGGGCGAAACAATGATTGAAGGGCGCTCGAGTGCCGCCCAGGCGCCGGGGCAGGAACACATACGCCAGGGACGTACGTTTTCGTAGCATGCGAGGACATGGCCGCGTGCATCAATAAAGGCGATATCGATGGGATAGGCCATAAAACACGTGTGGACCGAGGAACAGTGCGGAAACGCCATGACAAGCGGCAGCCCGTTAGCGGCGAGCGGTTGCCGCCCCAACATGCCGCACAGACGCGCGCCAAACGACTCGGCAGCCACAAACTCCGCCGGCGACCAACCGAGTCTATTGAGCGCACGCGCGTAGGCGATATAGGACGCAACGGCACTCACATGACCACCCCTGGACGCCACGGATCAACCGTCACCGAGCGCTCGTGCGTAAGCGTGGCCGGCGCCCCTAGCGAAACGCCGGCGATACTGAGCGCACCGGGCCAGGGCTCATAGCTCATCGTGCAGGTGTATGTCCTAAATGTTCCCGATAACGAGAGCAGGCCGCTGTCCGTCGCCGTCGTACCCTGCTCGCTCGACACCTCAATCTGCAAGTCATAGCCCTCCATGGCGGACTGGACCTCGGCCTGTACGCGCGCCGAGGCGTCAACAGCACTGTCGTCGCCCTCCCCGCCCGGCGCCACGGCGTGCGCCAGCACGATATCGGGCACCACGCGATCGAAACGCGCAACGGCGCCGGCATAGACCATGATGTTGTAAACGATAAGTGCCAACACCAAAAGCACGGGAGTGACCACAGCCATCTCAACCGTTGCCTGGGCGCACTCCTCGTGCAAGCACGCGCGAGCAGCCATTACGACCCACCGCCAAACGCGCCCGCCAACGTAGCGACATCGACGGTAATCGGAATGGAGCCGCCACCGGGCAGCGGAATCTCGGCGATGGTGAACACTGCCTCGTTGATCGTACGCTCGACCTGGTACTGCAAGGCCTCGCAAAGCGCCTTGGGGTCGGTTACACCGAGCGGAATCTTTCGCAGGTTGTCCTGCACTTTGGAAAGGCCGGAAATATCAGAGCCCGGACTCTTGATGACATTTGCGGTATCGGTCAGCACGGGTTTTCGCAAGCGCAAATCGCACGGCTCAAGGCCCAACCCCGCCACAGACCCCGACACCGTATCGCCAAGCCACGACGCAATGGAGCCCAGCACTCCGCTACCTCCTCCCAGACCGCCGATCAGGTTGTCCATGAGTTCATCGGCCGCATGCTGGATATCTCCGTACCCCACCAGCAGCTGTCCCCATACGTCCATGACGCCGTCAAAGGCGCCCGCGATGCCTCCGCCCGAGCGCTCCTCCATGGTCGAAAAGAAACGCGCGAGCACGTTGTTCTGCGCGGTCGCATCGTCGGGCGCCAGCACCGCGGCAGAAATCGCGCCACGGCTGCCCAGTTCAACCGGCGTGTTAAACGAGGAGTTGAGCTCGTCGGGACTCGTGACATCGCCCGAGACCGCAAAGGCGACCACGCCGTTGCGCCCGGGCGGAGCGATACGCGGGCGCTCGGCCGAGAGCGCCTTGATGGCGTCGTCAAATGCGCCGCCCGCGCGCTCGGCCTCGTCCTCGGTCTGATGCTCGAGCTCGATCTCCTTTTTGCGACAGTCGACATAGTCTTCCATGGCGTCTTTGAACCGATCGAAGTGGTATTCGAAGCCGCTCTCGATCACCGACGTGGGCATGGGCACACGAGCAAGGCTGAGTACATCGAAGCCACAGCGCCCGCATGGATCCCGCCCATCATAGTCGGCGATCGATGCCAGCCCGCCCGGAGTTCCCTTTGCATAGTTGGGACAACTTGTCCCATAGTGAAGATACGTCTTGCCGTCATTTGTGCTCGTCGGCCATATCGCATCGGTATAGAGCTCGGTCGCGCGCACCTCATCCGAATTTCGCGGCAGCAACGGAATGTAGGACGAAATCTGGTCGCCATCGTCATGTATGTAGGCTCGATCGACCTCGTCGCTCGCATACCTGTAAAACGCCTTGCGTGCCGCGGACTCCGCCATCATCTCGACACTCGAACCCTTCGGTCCCTCGTCTGTCAGCCGTCGATGGTAGTACGCCTTCGCGCGGTCGAGAGCCTCCTGCGGCTCCCAGGTAATGCTCGAGGCAAAATGCGGGTTCTGACCACCGGAAAGATCCGTCAAGCTTTTCGCACGTTCCCACATACACGAACAGCTGCCGACCGACTCCTTGTCCGACCCGCCGCAGTCTGCAAGCCAGGCACGCTCCTTGGCCTTTGCCGTCTTCTCGGACGCCTTCTGCAACTCCTTGGCAGCATAGTCCAAATCCTTTGAAGTGTTTTCGATGGCGTCGGTCGAGATCTCGGACCCTTCGAGCGCGGCAAAATCCGACTCGGATGTCCTAGGCACGGCAAGTGCCGTGCCGGTATAGGTCACACCCTCGGTATCCTGCGCCGACACAGCCTGCATGGCGCGCGCGGCAATCAGATACGGCAGGGCGGTCTCCACTTTCTGAAGACCCTTGGATGCGCTTTTGACAAACTTGTTGCGCGTCTTAATGACCTCGACACCGGTATCGACGATATCGGCGCCCGCCACCTCGGCGCCCGGTATGAGCATGGCAACCAGACCGGTACCAATGGTGGCAAAGCCCGCCAGGCCCAAGCTCAAAATACACGCATCGAGCACCGTGGCAGCCGTATGGTAGGACGACACCACGTTGGCGCCCGCCAGCGCACCGCTATCGGCCGCCACTTGGGTGTCTCCGGCGCGCGACATGCTCCATATCGCCGCCGTCGAGGAAAACAGCAGCGTAAGCACCACCAGAATGACTACCGCCGAGGAGAGCGTGGTGTAAGCGCCGTCTTCGATAAACAGGTCGATACCGGCACGGCCCATAAAACCACCCCGCTTGCGGCGGGAACCGGGGCACCGGCAGTGCGCCAGAACGCGGGTTGACCAAAAACACTTAATCCCAAGAAGCAATCCACGAATCATAATCCCCCTCCAACCAGTCGGGACGCGAACGATATGAGACATCGACCTTGAGCTCAACGTATCCGCCCTCGCGTGCGCTACCCATGGCCTGTGCAAATGCGCCGATCACGGGCAAGGGCTTCACTTCGCCGACAATGGACACAGACGAGGTACCACCCGCGCCCGCCCGCCCAAGCTCTATATCCCACGACAGCGGACCTCCGGCATGGAATATCGAGACGTTGGGCACCGCAGCGAGCCTGCGTCGGGTGAATTCCTCCAAGTCGTTGTCGTCATCCACCGTCGTCGTAGTCATAATCCGCGCGGTCTCGGCGGCAGCAGACTCCATGACCGCCCGGGTATAGAGCAGGCACACCGGCTGCAGCGCCAGCAGGATGAGCGTCAAAAACGTCGGCAGCAAAAAGGCGGCCTCGACGGTCGATTGCGCCCCGTCCTCGCGCGCGACATCAATACAGCGCGATATCCTTTGCGCCCGTAGCGGCATCGACAATCGATGCCGGGGCAATGCCATGCGACGCCGCCCGCTCGACCAACGCCGCCAGATGGCCATCGGTTCCGGCGCGCCAAAGACCGGCGATCGCCAGTGCAATCGATAAGAGCGCCAGCGTGACGATGGCATATTCGACGGTCGACTGGGCGGAATCCTCGCGCAGAGCACCTTGCATCTCACGACCCCTCCTCAAGAATTGTCTTTTGTGGAACCAGGCGCACCGCACGCAGGCGACACGACGCATCACCCTCGTCAGCGGCGACCGTTACCATGTCGACCCATCCGCGGTCATCGCGCACAACGGCACCCCACAGGTTGCCCTTAATGTCGATGTAGCCGCTCAAGGCAAGATGCGCCGTAGGTATCTCTCGGTAAGCGCGCAGCATGTCTGCGGCCGCCTCTGTCATCGGTCGGCCCTCGGACCATGCAAGCCGCGCCGCAATGGCGCTGCCTCCAGACGGCTCCGACACCGTGCCCGCCTGAGCATCGAGCGATTGCAAAAACGTCTGCGCCGTGGCGGAAGCACCCCCATCGACGGCAGAGGCGTTGTCACCTTGCGCCGCATCGTCCCGGGACGTGGTGACGGCAGGGGCCTCGACGCCACCGGAACCACGCCGATGCGCAGCACCAAGCCCCCACACCGCCGCCACGATTGCCACGATCAGACAGGCGAGCACCAGCAACGAACCAGTAGGTCGCCCATGGTCTACAGGCTGTTGATGCCGTCGCTGATCGCGTTCCACAGCTCTTCGACCTTGCCCTTAAACGCGACGATGGCGATAATCGCGATTACCACCAGCACACCGACCAAGATGGCGTACTCGGTAGTGCCCTGCGCGCTTTCCTCCAACAGCAATGCCTTGGCGCGCTGGTGAGCGCGAATTGCCTGGCAGAATGCCCAACTCCGAGCTTTGCTCGCGGCGCCCCTCATCATGTTCATATATTCCTCCCTACATCATCCCGCCTGCTCCCAGCAGCGGGCCCAATATGGACAACAGCAGCGCCGGCAGAATAAGCGTGCCCGTGGGGATCAGCAGCTTGACCGGCGCGCGTTCGATTTCGCGCTCGACTGCGGCACGATGAGCCGCACGTATCTCGCGACTCTGCGCCGCCAGCGTCTCGGCGAGCGGGGCTCCCAGGGCAAGTGCCTGCCCCACCGTAATGGCAAAGGTCTCGAGCGCCCGCACGTCCAAGTCGTGCGCGGCTGCCAGCAGCTCGTCTTCGCGCGTCCCCACGCCCACCTGCCACGCCATACATGCCCGCTCGAGCCGAACGGCAAGCACCGACGTGCGGTTGGCGCAAAAGACCTCGAGCGCTGCATCAAACGAAAGGCCGGCGGAGAGCCCCAAGCGCACGACGTCAATCATCTCTGACACATCTCCGAGCGATACCTGCGCCGTGCCACCCGCTCCAAACACGCCCTTCATTCGCGTGGTCAGGGCATCGACCGCCGAGCGGCCCGCGGCAGCAACCAGCACTGCCTCGCGCTTACAAGCTATCGCGATATCACGCACCTCCGCACGCGCGAAGCCCGTTGCGACAAAGACACTCAGCGCGCACAGGCAAGCCGCCGCGGCGGCAAGCGCACTCATAGCTCCATCCTCATAATGCGGCGGATAACCACCAGCGCGATGACATTGAGGGCCAGGCCCAGCACCACGGCACCGGTCCCCGCGGGCGTCGCGAGACCTCGGCGAAAATCGGCAGAAAGCAAGGCCAGCACCGTGCACATTCCCGCTGGCATCGCGGCGACCATATGCGCCGACATGCGCGCCTGCGACGTTTTAACGTCCAGACGGCGTTTAAGCTCAATGCGCTCCCCCACCATGCTCGCCGCCTCGGACAGCAAACCGGCGAGCGGGGCACCGGTGCGCTGCGAGACCTTAAGTGCCAAGGTGACGAGCGAGAGCCCGGGAGCATCCACGCGAGCCAACAGATCATCCAAGGCATCGGTTGCCGAGATGCCACATTCAATGGCCGCGGCAACGCGCAAAAACTCGGTATGGACCGGCTCCTGCGCATGGGCGCCCACAAAACGCATGCCCTGAGCCAGCGAATGTCCCGAGGCGAGCGACATGGAAAGCGCCGTAAAAGCCTCGGGCATGGCCTCTTCTGCATCATGCCGTTCGCGGCGGCAATCGAGGGCGTCGCGGACAGCGGCAATGACGAACGGCACCACAAGCCCCAAGAAAAACCCTATGGGCGATAGCGATACAACGGCCAGCGTAATGCAGCAAACACAACTCGATAACAGCAAAAACGACAGGCGTGCCGCATCGTCCTCAATGACAAGACCCAAACGACTTGTAGGAATCAGCGACGTCCACGATCGGGCCAACCGAGCCAGCAGGTCGCTTTCCACCAAGTCACGAGGCAGCTTTTCCGCCACCGCCTCCAGCGTTTGATGCGCCAGTTCCGCCGGCGGGACGCGCGGTACACGAGGCTCTGCCCCGCACGCCGTCGCAACGGACAGCCCCGCGAGGCCCCCTACGACGAGGGGCACAGCGATCTCCATTCGTCCACCTCCTCTTGTGTGAGTGTTCCCGAGCGCAAGCCCTCCGCGATAAACGGTGGCTCGCGGTCGAGCGTCCAAGTGCGTTCGGCGGCATCGAAGGTCACGTAGCGCTCGAGCTCCACGCCACCCGTCGCGGCGCGACGCACCCCCGAGTACGAGGACACGAAGCGCTTGCCATCCGCATGGCGCTCGGACATCACGATGCCGTCGAGCGCCATGGCAATCTGCTCCTCGATCAGCTCACTTGGCAGGTCGATGCCGTAGCGCGCGAGCAGTGTCAGGCGCACCACCGTCTCCTGCTCGGTTCCCGCATGAAGCGTGGTGAGCGACCCATCGTGGCCGGTATTCATGGCCTGCAACATGTCGCAGCATTCCGCGCCGCGCACCTCGCCCACCACAATGCGGTCGGGGCGCATGCGCAGGGCATTGGTCACCAGGTCGCGAATCGTCACTGCGCCCTCGCCCTCGATTGAGGCTTCGCGAGCCTCCAGACGCACCACATGCGGATGATGCGCAAACTTGAGCTCGGCGGAATCCTCGATCGTCACAATGCGTTCGCCGGTGGAAATCTCGCACGACAGCGCATTGAGCAGCGTCGTCTTGCCCGACCCCGTACCGCCCGCGACAGCCAAATCCTGCCGCAGCGACACCGCGCACGACAGCAGCTGCGCATACCAAAGCGGCAGCGACCCCAGCCCCACAAGCTCGTCCAGCGAACAAATGCGGTCGGAGAACTTGCGGATGGTGAGGATCGGCCCGTCGATCGCCACGGGCGGGATCACCGCGTTGACGCGATACCCCGTCTTGAGGCGCGCGTTGACGATAGGGCTGCGCTCGTCGATGCGACGGCCGAGCGGAGAGATGATGCGGTCGATGAGCACGCGAATCTGCTCATCGTCGTCAAAGGCATGCTCGATGGGATACAGGACACCGCCACGCTCAAAGAAGGCAGAGCGGCAGCCGTTAATCATGATCTCGGTGACGGTATCGTCCTCGATGAGCGGCTGCAATGGCCCAAGCCCCACCACGTCGTCCAGAATCTCGTCGATGATGGTCTCGCGCTCGGGCGCCGCCAGGTCGGTCGACTCCTCCACATTGAGTGCCGCCTCCACCGCCGGGCGCAACTCCGTACGGGCGAGCACCGGGTCGATGTAAGCGCTGATGCGCGCCACTTCGCCGTATCCCATGCGATCCATCACGGCGCGCTTGGTACGACGCTTGATCGCGCGGTGACGGCCCGCGTCGATGGGCGCTGCCGCCGCGGCTGCACCGGCAGCTTTAATCCTTGTCTGCAGGCTCATCGCGGATCACCCTCGCGCGACCACGGCAGGCGAATGCGCGGGCGCTCGGTGCGCATTGCACGGTCGTTGACCACATCACTCCACGGGCCGACGGCGCAGCCAAGCTCCACAAGCATCTCGCGCGTGGCCTCACGCACGCTCATAGCAAAGGCGCCCGTTTGGCCTATCGCCTCATCGGCACGGCCAAATGCCATAAGCGAAGCCAGGTCCTGGCCACCATCGGCGATGCGAATTTTAGAGCTGAGCGCACATGCGATCTCAAAGCGCATGGCGACATCCTCGTCGGCACCGCGCGCACCAAACCGATTGAACACGGCGCTCATGCGTGTGCGCGGCACGCCCACACGACTTGCCAGCTCAATAACACGCGCCGCAGAGCTCGCGGACGACACCGCCGCATCGCCCACTATCAGGCAGCGATCGCTTGCCGCCACGGCGGCGGCAACAGCATCGCCCCAAAAAACCGAGGTATCGACAAAGACCACGTCGGACTCTCGCCGCAAAATAGCAAGCAAGAGTTCCACGGGGCGGGCCATGAGCTCGGCCTGTTCGGGAGCTGCAACGGGGCCCCAAAGCGTAACGCCCGGAGCCACGCGCATGGAAGCGGCAACCACGTCGGGCTCTGCCAGCGCGCCCGCGGCAGACGGCTCAATCAGACCCGCCATATCGTGCGGGGCGTCGGCGCCCAGCAGGTCGTAGAGGTTTCCAAACATCAGATCCAAGTCGAGCACGGCGGCGCGCAGGCCCAGCAGCGAGGCCGCGTGCGCCATGGTGGCGACAATTGTCGATTTGCCGCAGCCACCCGAACCCGAAACGGCACAAATGACCGGCGCACGATGCGAAGACGCCGCAGAGTCGGCGGGCACCACGGAGGCGGGGGCTGCAGTCGTCGGGGGAAGCGTACCCGTCTCCCCCGCCGCAACCGCCTGCTGTGCCCAAGCCGGCATGGCGGGCGGCCCTGTCGGCACGGCCGAATCGGCAGGCGCAGGACGTGCGGGCGGCACCGCCTGCGCGGGTGGCACCCCGCCAAGCGAGCCCTCACCCGCGGCAAAGCCCTCGACCTCATCGAGTCCGTCTGCCAGGCTTACACCGTGCACGTACCCCATATCCATTGCCAGAGGGTCATCACCATACGGCGCTGTCACTCCGGTCTCATCGTATGCAAGGGGGTCCCGGGGACGCCGACCATGCTCGGCTTCCGCTTTTCCACAATCATCAACACGCGGGCCTCCTGTAGCGCGAGGCGTCCCGGTTTCCCTATCAACAAAAGCATCGGGATCGATCGGCAAAAACCGATCGGGATCGGCCGCTCCCTCACCCGCGCGCCCGTTGCCGCATATACCGTGCGCAGCGATGACCTCGGTCGCCCCCGCACGAAACAGTCCTTCGATATCCGACGGATCGAGCGCTTCTACCAACACGACCACGCGCCCCACACGGCCCTCTGACGCCAGACGAGCAACCGTCGTCCGCACATCGGCAGGCGCAAACGGCGCCGCCGCGATCATGGCCGCCCCGCGGCGCGAAGGAAACGCGCGCGCCATGGCCACCAGACCATCCAAGTCGCCGACACGCAGCACCTGCGCACCCGCATCACGGCTCTCGACCTCACGCTGCAGCAGCCCGTAATCGCCACACGCGCAACACGCAAGCCAGATCGCCTTCATCACTCGTCGCCTCCGCTCCGCTTGCCGCGCGCCGTGGCAGGGATCGTCAGGCTGATCGTTCCCTTGCCCGAGGCACCCAGCAACTCCTTGACATCATCAGGGTCCGCCGCCAGCGTCACCCACTCGATCTTGCCTTCGCGCGAGGTGCCTGCCTCCTCGCTGGTATCAATGACGCGCGCACCGCACAAACGATCGGTCACGCCGTCCTTTTGTACGTATACGTCCACATAGCTCCCGACGCCTGTGGCACCGCCCACCGAATGCTCGGCATCGACCGCCACCGAAACGGCAACCTTGTCCTTAGGCACCTCGAGCGTGTGGTTCTCGGCCTTGGTGTAGACATCGCAGACCACGGCGTTTTTGGGAATGCGCGAGGTCGTTACGTCGCCGCGCACCTGGCGCAGCTCGGTCGCCGCGTCGCGCGGCAACAGGCTCGTCAACCACTCCTGGGTTATGACGTTGGTTTCGTCGAGCGTCTCACCGGCGTCGATATCGCGTGCCGCGACGCATACTTCGACGCGGTCGCCGCCGTATTTTGCCAACGTCTCGGCCTGGGCCTGATCGGCCTGCGAGCGAATCGACGACCCGTAAGCCATGCAAAGGGCCGCGGCAAGCACGCCCGTGGCCAGACTGATGGCGATGCGCTTGCTCTTGTTCACGGCCGCTCCTCTCATGGCAGTGGTGGGCGAATGCCCGTACCACCATTGTCTGGGCGACCAAGACGTAAAACGACGCGACGGCGATCCCGGTTTTCACGGTCAAACCAATCGCCGACCAAAAACTGACCAAGCCGTCAAGTTCGTGGCAAGGTTTTGGTCAGCACGTCACCAAAACGCATGTTTCGAAGCATTTCGATAACAAAAAGCCGCCTCCCAAGCAGTTAGGAGACGGCTGTCATAGGAAAAATCAATTACAGATGAACATCGGGATCGAGCATTTGGGCACTCACGCGCATGGTTGACGCCAAGTTTTGGAACGTCTCCAGGCGCAGGCTGTCGATCTGTCCCGCATCCTCGGCCTCGCGAACGGCACAACCCGGCTCATGGGTGTGCGTGCAATCGCCAAACCGGCACGCGCGCGACGCCTCGACGATCTCGGGAAACGCGCGCGCCAACCCCCGTTCGTGGCCCACAAGCGGCAGGCTCCGCAGGCCCGGCGCATCGGCGATCACGCCGGCGTCGCCCGGCAGCGCCACCATCACACGCGCGACGGTAGTGTGACGACCCCGGTCATCGCGCTCGCGCACACCGCCGGTAGCCAGGGTGTCGTGGCCCAACAGCGCGTTGAGCAGCGTCGACTTGCCAGCACCCGACTCGCCCAAAATCATGGCACAGCTTCCGGCGGGCACGCAGGCGCGCACTTCGTCTAAGCCGCGGCCCTCGGCAGAAGACGTAACGATCACGCGCGCGTCCGATCCGACCAAGCGATGCACGCGATCCAGGTCGCGCTCGAGCTCCTTGGCCTCGCAACGGTCGGCCTTGGTGAGCACCACCACTGGCTCGGCATCGCAGTCGAGCGCCAACACCAGCGAGCGTGCCACGCGGTCGAGCAGCACCTCACCGGCACCGAGCGCCTGCACGATCAACACGCTATCTACGTTGGAGCAGAGCACCTGACGCTCGCCACGGGCACGGCCACGCCAACGCTCAAAGCTCGTACGGCGCGGCAGCACGCACTCGATCACGCCCATGTCGTGCCCGGGCGCACGGCGCACCGCCACGCGATCGCCCACGGCCGGCAGCAGGACCTCGTCCTCGCCGCGCGACTTGGCAAATCCTACGGCATGCTCGGCGCGGAACGTATCAGTGGCAGTCGCCACCAACGGAAACCCACGGTCCAGGCGCACCACGGCGCCCAGCTGCATCTGCTCTGATTCCTCGGCTTGCGCGCAAAAATCATCGAAGGCTGCCTGTTGGGCGACATCGACCGGCAGATCGTCGAACGCCGGAACATCCTGCAACGCATCGAGCCCCGGCACGCTCGCCAACAACTCCTCGGCAGACGTGGGGGCTTCGGTCGCAAGCTTCCGACGACGATCACGCTTAGCCCGCGCCCCCGTCGTCTTTTTCTTCGCCTTCGCCTTAGCCTTAGCCACAAACGCCTCCCAGCACCCAAAATCACAACTGAGCAGGTATTTTACCCACAAAAAAGAGTCGGTCGAGCAAACGCTCGACCGACTCACATACTTTCCCTCAGCCCTTTATCATCCGCGCGGGAGAAAAGCCAACAAGGATACCGCAGGACCCGCCCCGGAAGCCCTTTCTCCCGAACGATCCCGCAGCGCGAAGCGCGAGGACCAGTGAGGGAGAAAGGGCGTGGGGCGGGCCCGGACGAGTACGCTACTCTTTCTCCACAGCGCGCATGATCGCCTTGTAGATCTCCATCAGCGGAATGATCAGGA
>CAUBOH010000016.1 GCA_958437495.1 uncultured Collinsella sp.
CGACGGCAACCGGCTCCAGCTCTACGCCGCCAACGGTACCGCCGCGCAGTCCTGGAGTTTTAAATCGAAGCATTAGCTCTTGTCTAGTTGTTTTTAGAACTCTTTTAGACCCCTCAAGTCATCGTCTTTTTGGTTGTAAAATAGGGCACTCTTCTAATAAATGAGGATGGCCTCATTTGTAAATTGGTATTTCAAGGAGCTGGAATTGAATCGCACCCTTAACGATTGGTTGGTCGAGCTCGAAGGTAGTCTTGAGGACTGGGAGATTTCCGCCCTTAACGACAGGTCGTATCTCGACGATTGTTTTGCATGCAATTTGTCATTCGGCACGGGCGGTATTCGCGGTTTGATGGGCGTTGGCCCTAATAGGATGAATGCGGTTACCATTGGAAGGGCGACGCAGGGGGTTGCATCTTATCTAAATCATGCTTCAAAGTCGGATCGCTCATCTGTAGCGATTGCCTATGACACGAGAATCCATAGCCATGATTTTGCGGTTAAAACGGCATGCGTTTTGGCAGGTAATAACATTGAGTGCCATTTGTTTAAGACACATCAACCAACTCCTCTGCTGAGCTATGCTGTGAGAAAGTTGGGGTGCGATGCAGGTATCTGTATTACCGCATCGCATAATCCTATGGAATACAATGGTTATAAGGTTTATGGCCACACCGGAGATCAGGCAACCGATTCTCTTGCTAAAAGTATCCAGTCTCAAATTGAGCTTGTTGACCCGTTTGATGATGTGCATGAGATTTCATTCGATACTGCTTTGAAGTCCGGAATCGTTCGCTGGATTCCAAATTCGTTAATTGAATCATACTGGGGCGATGTCTTGGACGAGATTGAGCTCCGTGACTGCTCTAATCTTAGCGTGGTCTATTCGCCTCTTGGCGGAACGGGCCTCCGTCATGCAATTAAAATGTTTGATTTTCTTGGCATCGATTACCATCTTGTTGAATCGCAGCTTATAGATGATGGTACCTTCCCTGGAATTCCGAAGCCTAATCCAGAAAATGCTTCTGCTATGGAGGAAGGCATCGCGCTTGCTCAAGATTGTGGTGCAGATCTGTTTCTTGCGACGGACCCGGATGCCGATCGCCTCGGCGTCGCTGCAAGAGAAGCTGGATCTGTGAAGTTGCTTTCCGGCAATGAGCTTGGATTACTTCTGTTAGATTATTTGGCAGCTAATAATAGCCTAAATAATCCTTTAGCCGTTACATCTATTGTCTCTGATCCTCTCGCAGATTCAATTGCGCTGAACTATGGAATTGAACTACGTAGAACTCTCACTGGTTTTAAATATGTCGGTGAGCAAATCGACTCTCTCGACGCGAAGGGCGAAGCCAATCGGTTTATGTTTGGCTTTGAAGAGAGCTGTGGATACCTTAAGGGTTCTTATGTTCGAGATAAAGACGGCATTAATGCGGTTGCACTGACCTGCGAAATGGCTTCTTTTTATAAGCGTAAGGGCATGACCTTGTTTGATGCTCTCGAAGATCTATATGCTCGCTTTGGATACTCGCTTAACAAGCAGATTAATTGGACGCTGGAAGGAACCAAGGGTAATAACATAATTAACTATGTGGTTAATAGTTTTAGGAATTCTGCCCTCGCCAGCATAGGCGGTTTTAAGGTGGAGCACATTAATGACTATAGCCATGGTATTTTTGGTCCATCTATTTGCAATGGGCACAGATGTTTGAGCGATGAAACACTCCCGCCATCTAATGTAATTGAATTATGTCTAGAGGGAGAAGCAAAGGTGATACTTCGTCCTTCTGGAACTGAGCCGAAGCTCAAAGTTTATGTCTTTGCAAGGGGAGATTCGAAAAAAGATTGCCGTAATTCATTGGATGAGCTTGTAAGTAACGTATCTGCACTTGTTGACGATAGGATTAAACAAGTGAGTGAAAAGAATATTCATGTAATTCTGCTTTCTGGCGGATCGGGGACTCGTCTTTGGCCCCTATCGAACTCTGCAAGATCGAAACAGTTTTTAAAGGTTCTGAGAGATCAGAATGGCAACCATATCTCTATGGTTCAACGCGTCTATTCGCAGATTTGCAAAGTCGATGCCACGATTGATATTACTATTGCTACAAGCTCGGTGCAGGCTGATAGTCTATCGATGCAAATTCCGAGCCAGTATTCGCTGGTTACTGAGCCTGAAAGACGAGATACCGCACCTGCCATCATGCTTGCTTGCGCAAATTTGTTGTTAGAACAAGGGGCTTCCGATGATGACCCTGTTGTCGTAATGCCAATTGACACTTTTGCTGACCAAGCTTATTACGACAAAATTCCTCAGTTAGCCAAGGCGATTTCCGCCTCCAATAAAGATCTTATTTTGCTTGGAGTG
Organism: uncultured Collinsella sp.; assembly: GCA_958437495.1. Taxonomy (GTDB): domain Bacteria; phylum Actinomycetota; class Coriobacteriia; order Coriobacteriales; family Coriobacteriaceae; genus Collinsella. Next base: position 2,363 of record CAUBOH010000016.1, read on the forward strand.
GAACCAACCTATCCTTCTGAGAAATACGGTTATATCCTTCCGGCAGAATCAGAGAAAGATGGCGTGAAGGACGTTCTGTCCTTTAGGGAAAAGCCTGACGAGAAAACGGCAAAGGAATATATATCCGCAAATGCGCTCTGGAACTGTGGCGTATTTGGCTTTAAGCTCAGGTTTCTTCATGAAACAATTGAAAAATATTACGTTCCTTCTAATTATGAAGACATGCTGTCCCACTATGGACTCTTTCCGAAAACCAGTTTTGACTATGAGATTGTCGAAAAAGCCAAGAGGATTGGCGTAATTTCTTATTCCGGTACTTGGAAAGACTTGGGAACATGGAATACGCTCACGGATGAAATGGACGCTGCTGTTTCGGGGGAAGCATCCGTCGATTGGAATACGTGTAACAATGTTCATGTTATCAATGAGACAAGCCTGCCGATGGTTATTGCTGGACTAAGTGATTCTGTTGTAGTTGCTACCCAGGATGGCATTCTTGTTTCAGGTAAGGAGGAGAGTGCCCATATAAAGGAGCTTGTCTCGTCGGCTGCCCGTGACTGTCCAATGGTTGAATCGTCATCGTGGGGGCGTTATAGCGTTTTGGATTCCCATCAATCGGCCGGTCAATCAAAGGGCGAAATTAAAAGAATCCAGGTAAAACAATCGGAATCAATTGACTGCGCTTCTCTGACTAACGTCTATTCGTGTTTAGTCGTGGCTGACGGAACTGGATATTTAGAGACGGACAATCGAGAGATTGAACTGCATCCTGGCGTTTCCTTTGTTTACGACCAAGATGCTAGTTATAAGATCAATGCAATTTCCGATTTGGATTTAGTTTGCGTTGAGATTAAACAGACCGTTTAAATTAGTAAAGGGCACCGATTGATGAACTCAAAAGTTCTAGTAATAATTCCTGCATACAATGAGTCGACAAATATTGTTAAGACCGTCCAATCGGTTTCCGATTGCGGTTACGACTACGTTGTTATCAATGACGGGTCAACCGATAATACCTTTGATGTTTGTTTAGAGCATCATATAAATGTTATCGATCTACCACAGAATTTAGGTATTGGTGGTGCGGTGCAGGCTGGCCATAAATACGCTCTTAAATACGGGTATGATATTGACGTTCAAGTTGATGGTGACGGCCAGCATGACCCGGCATATATCCATGACCTAATTGAAGAAATGGAAATGTCCAATAGTGACCTTGTTATAGGCTCTCGCTTCAAGGTTAAAACCGACGGCTTCCAATCGACTCTTATGAGGAGAATTGGAATAATGTGGTTTACTTTCTTTTTAAAGCTACTTACAGGGAAAACTGTCACAGATCCTACATCAGGTTTTCGTGCTTCCGGCAAGAAGGCCATCAAGTTATTTTCTCAGCACTATCCCATTGACTATCCTGAGCCAGAGTCTATTGCGTACGCGTTGTCAAACGGGTTATCGGTAGGCGAGGTCTCTGTGATAATGAAAGAGAGACAAGGTGGTGTTTCATCCATCGGTGGCTTCTCGAGCGTTTACTACATGATAAAAGTTACCCTATCGGTGGCTATTTCTTGGTTTTCATCTCATTCAAAGTAGGATTTCTTATGACGACAAGATTGCTAGCAATTATCACCGTTCTCGTACTTGCTTTCTACGTGCTCATGTTGATTCGTAAAGAGAAGCTTGAGTTGAAGTATGCGTTGCTATGGTTTGTCCTTTCTATTATTTTGATTCTGTTTGCTTGCTTTCCCTCAGTGCTAACGTTTCTTTCTTTCAGACTTGGCTTCGAGCTCACTTCTAATTTTCTATTCTTTATTGCTATCTTTTTTCTGCTTTTACAGGCTCTCTCTCTGAGCTCCACAGTTAGCAAACAACAACAGGCGATCAAGAATCTATCTCAAGCTCTTGCCTTGCTTAAGCATCAGCTTGATAACGGAAATGGTGGATGTAATGATGACGAGCTATAAGATTCCTCTGTATTTGGATAATTTGGTCTTTAGTTTACAGAAGACCGGCGGAGGATCCATTTATTGGGAAAGCATCGTCAAGGCTGCGCTTCTAGATACATCGTTCGATGTCACCATCTTTGAACGTAAAGACTCTCGACAAAATGAAGTTAGAAATAAAATGTCGCTTGAGGGCGCGAAGCGTATTATTCAAAGCGAATCGCCTCTTCGCATTGATGAGTTTAAAAAACTAGATATTCCCGAAGATGGCTTGTTGCACTCATCGTATTTTCGTGTTCCAAAATCTTCAAACATTAAAAACGTTTGTACGGTTCATGATTTTATTTGCATGAATCAGTATCAAGGTCTTCTTAAAGCCGTTTCCTTTTATCAGATAAAGAAGGCGGCGTTAAAAGCTAGCGGTATTATTTGCATCTCGGAGAGCACACGTCGAGATTTGCTCAACTATATACCCGAAGCGAATTCGAAGCAGATCGAGATCATTCATCAGGGCTATGATGATTCTTCCTATAACTATGACCCTAATCTGAAAAGAGATAATGCCGTTTGTTTTATCGGCAATCGTAGGTCTGCATATAAGAATTTCGAGTTAGCTGTTAAGGCAGTCGCAAGGGTTCCGCAAATAGAGTTACGAATTATTGGTGCTTCGCTAAATGATGACGAGCGCAATTTGCTTGATGAGATGATACCGGGTAGATTTACAAACTACGTTTATCCTTCAGCCTCTGAGGTTTCAAATATCTTTAATCGTTCAATCGCCCTTCTTTATTTGTCGGAGTATGAGGGATTTGGAATTCCAGTTCTTGAGTCCATGGCTTCCGGGCTGCCTGTAATTGGGCTGAATATCAGCTCAATTCCTGAAGTTGCGGGTGATGCAGCCTTACTGCTTAAGGAATCAAATGTTGATGATGTCGTTGACTCGATAAACTCGCTCTTAAGTGAATCATGTCTGTTCGAGCAGAAAGTTAGTCAAGGATTGAAGCGGGTCTTAGATTTCTCCTGGAGTAAAACCGCCGCAAAGACTCTTGATTATTACAAATATATCTATGGTTCGAATTATTAATAGTGGGAATTATTGGTGTTTAGAACAAACTTGACCTTATCAACAAAACAAAATATGCTCTGGAATTCAATAGGCTGTCTAATTTATCAAGCCTGTATGTGGGCCATGACGATTGCGGTCGTAATCTTTTCAAATGATTACGAGAATTCCGGTCGACTTGCATTTGCTATGGCTCTTGGAAATATTTATTATCCCCTTGCCACGTATAACATGAGGACTATTCAAGTTTCTGACTTAACAAACGAGTATTCTTCTGGTCAATATATCGCCTTTAGGTTTTTCACAGTATTTGCTGGCGTGATTCCCGTTTTGATATATCTCTTTTTAACATCGCCGATAACTTCTTTTCCCACTTGTTTGGCATGGTTGTTGTTTAAAGCGGATGAAGCCTTCTGCTCTGTATTTTACGCAATAGAACAGCGTGCATTGAGAATGGACTACATAGGGATTTCACAAGGGGTTCGTGGTGTGATCTGCCTTGGCCTCTTTATAGCGTTGTTGTCCTGTGGGCTTACGCTGCCCCTTGCCTTAATTGGAATCTCTATTTGCTGTATTTTGATTACTTGGCTATTTGACTTTAGGTCTGCCAGTCAGTTCGAATCAGTTATTCCAACAATTAATTTATCGACAATTGGTGAACTTGCAGTAAAGTTCTTTCCGGCGGTTGTGACGCTAGTCTGCTACGGATCAGTTGTTTCAATCATCAGGCAAAAATTTGGAATTGCCTATGGTGATGCTGAGCTTGGAAAATATGCCGCAATTGCAACTCCAACAGTTTTGGTTCAGGTTGCTGCGTCATACCTATATAATCCTCTTCTCGTAAATGCTGCAAAATGTTGGTCCGAGCACGACTATCGTAAGTTTCAGCAGTTTGTAATTAGAACTCTACTCGCAATTTGCTTCATCGGCGCTGTCGCCATTTTGATGAGTGAATTAATCGGTAAGTCAGTTTTACTGCTTGTGTATGGTTTCTCAATTGAGTCCAGCGTTTACCTGCTTTCCCCGGCGTTATTCGCAACCGTAGTTACAACTTTATTTGCCTTTTCTTTTGATATATTGACTGTCATGCGTCATTTAAACATTGCCCTCATTGCTAATGTTTGCTCATTGTTGGTCGCCTTCGTAGGCTGTGGGATTCTGTTTGTGATATATGGTGCCAACGGTATCAATATTGCAGTTGTTGTTTCTTTTGGTATTGGCTTATTAATTTGTCTTATTGATTTGTCCGTTACATTCCACAAAGTTAAAAGGACTAATGGTGAATAGTATCTTTAACGACCTTAAACATTATTCGCTTTCAGATATCGTCAGGATGGCGTGGTCCTTTTTCTTTACTCTAGTCTGCTTTCCTGGTGCCAAGCTTGTTCGACGCCCTATTTCAATTAGGGGAAAGTCTTCTTTTCACTTTGGCAAGGGGCTGTCTACTGGAAGAAACTGTCGAATAGAGGTATTTGAACAAGGTCTTATTACCATGGGCAATAATTGCCAAATTGGCGATAATGTGCACCTTGTATCTTCAAGCTGTGTTGAAATTGGTAATGACTGCCTGTTCGCTTCAAAAGTCTTTATTAGCGATACGAGCCATGGAGCATACGGATCGGATACGCCTTTATCCGTTCCGGCAGAAAGGAAGCTTAGCGCTGAGGGCGTTCGTATTGGTGATCGCGTATGGCTAGGTGAGAATGTTTGCGTTCTTCCGGGAGTTTCTATTGGAGATGGGACAATTGTTGGCGCTGGAGGGGTTGTGACGCGATCTTTGCCCGATAATGTTATTGCGGTTGGTGCTCCGGCCCAACCTATTAAACGATATGATTTTGAGTCCCAGTCTTGGATTCCAATAAATTAGATGGTGATTTATGTTTACCGCTTCAGATCATAGTTTCGTTGTTTGCGCATATAAGGAGAATCCTTATATTTCGGGAACGATTCAATCCCTGATGAACCAAACAGTACGAGGAAACATTATTTTGTCCACTTCCACGCCGAGTAAATACCTTGAAGATGTTTGCTCGGAGTTTGGAATAGAGATGGTCGTCAATCCTCATCCGCATCTTGCGGGTGATGATTGGAATTATGGTTACAACTCGGCTGGTACTAAGCTCGTCACCATGGCTCATCAAGACGATTATTATGATCCGTCATTTTTGGAACGCACTATTGCCGCTTTGAATAAATACGATGAGTCCGAATCGCTCCTGTCTTTCACGGATTATTTTGAACTCCGTAATGACCAAAGGGTGTATGACAACTCTCTTCTTAAAATTAAGAGGATCATGAATTCGCCCCTGTCATCTGCCCTTCTTAATAACTCGGTGTTCTTGAAAAAAAGAATCCTTTCATTTGGCGATTCAATTTGCTGCCCTGCAGTAACTCTGGTTAAGAAAAACGTTGGGCCAAGTCCTTTCGATACCACGTTTAAAAATTCATGTGATTATAAAACATGGGTTGATTTAGCTATGGTCAAAGGACGATTCGTCTATATTCCCGAACCGCTCGTCGGGCATCGCATTTATGCTGAATCGGCAACTTCCCTAAATTTGGGTGAGGACATTCGTAAGGGCGAAGATTTCGAAATACTGTCTAGCCTTTGGCCGAAGCCTATTGCAAAAGCCGTGAATCGTGTTTATGCACTCAGCGAGAATAGTAATAATCTGTAATTGCAGACTTTAGAAAGGGTTATAGTCGTGAAAACGGTTCTTGTTACAGGTGCTAACGGGTATATCGGCAAACATGTTGTTGCTGCTCTCAATAACATGAATGTTCATGTTATTGCGGCTGATGTTAATCCATATGTCGGCGATGATGCTGATGAGACTATCTCCGCTAATATTTTGGATCCGGAGTTTTCTCCGTCGAATTATCTGTCCTGTGTTCCTGATGTTTGTTTACACCTTGCGTGGAGAAATGGGTTTAACCATAATTCGGAAACTCACATTGCCGATCTGTCCGGTCACTATGGTTTCCTTTTAAAGATGGCTGACTATGGAGTAAAGCACCTTGCCGTAATGGGTTCCATGCATGAGGTTGGCTATTGGGAGGGGGCTATTTGTGATGATACGCCCTGCAACCCACAGTCATTGTATGGGATTGCAAAAGACTGCTTAAGGCGAACCATGTTTCAGGAGGCTTCCCTAAAGGGTTTCAACCTTCAGTGGCTCAGAGGTTATTATATTTTCGGCGATGATGAGGGTTCTCAGTCTGTATTCGGAAAGCTGTTGAGAGCTGCTCGTTCCGGTGAAACTACATTCCCCTTTACGACTGGTAAAAACAAATTCGATTTTTCCAGCGTTAAGGATTTGGCCTATATGATCTCGTGTGCAGTCCTGCAAGATGAGATCAACGGTATCATCAATTGCTGCTCTGGTAACCCAGTTTCCCTTGCTGCTCAAATGGAACAGTTTATTAAGGATAATGAGCTGAATATTTCGCTTGAGTACGGCGCTTTTCCCGATCGGCCATATGATTCCCCTGGAGTGTGGGGAAACGCTGATAAGATAAAGGCAATTATGGCATCCAGGAATTGCTAGAAAATACATTAGTTATCTTCGATTGGCCTTGAGATTATCTAGGCCAATCGTTGTTTAATGCTGAGTTATGGACCCAATTGGATATCGATATGACTAAATCACTTAATGGGAAGCTGTTTCCTTGCTTTCTTATTACGCTGTTTCTGTTCTATTCCCTTTTTTGGTATCTGAATAATCCGCGAACACTTGTCGCGCTTGTAGAGTTTGTCTCGCTTGCGATTGTTGTTGTTCTGGGTTTTTGCTACCTACGGGACAGGGATACTCTAAGAAATGAATGGATATTTCTAGCAGTACTTGTCCTTTTTTCTCTCATCTTCTGCTTTCTGTTCCCGCCTTTTTCCGTACCAGATGAGGGGCATCACTATTTTTCAACTTATTGGTTGGTTGACAGCTTGCCATTTAACTCAAGAGTGGCAGCTGATGGATCGTTTTTAGTGAGAGAAGCTGATCTGAATTTATATTCGAAACTATCGAGTAATTTAATCAGCTCTTCTTCTTTTGATTCTATCTTTAACCATTTTTCGTGGTTTGAGTCCAGCAAATATGTCTCATTTTCAGATTCAGCTTTCTCCATCGGAACTGAAAATGTTCCGGCAAAAATCGGCTCCGTTATCGGACTTCAAATTGGCCTACTTTTGGGGCTCGGAGCTTATCCGGTTTTCTATTTAGGTAGAATGGGCTCAATCGCCGTTTTTTGTTTCTGCGCATTTCATGCTTATAAGATTGCGCCAAAAGGCAAATCGGTAATCGTTTTCGTCTCTTTACTGCCGATGACACTTCACCTTGCTGCTTCTTATTCATATGATTCGGGAATCATTGCTCTTTCACTGCTCGTATTTGCTTTTTTGATGCGTGGTTTCTTTGGAGAAGATCGCTCAATTGGCATTAGGCAAATTATCACGTATTTTATCGTCTCTGCACTGCTGGCTCCGTGTAAAGTCATTTACTGCGGTTTGATTGTCTTGGCCGTATTTATTCCATTAGATAAGTTTGAAGACGTAAACAAAGGACGGCTAAGCAAATATCTCTTGATATTCGTAATCGCAGCCTCTGTGCTAGTCCTGCGCCTTGCCTCTGTGAGTGGACTTGTCTCTCAGTCAACTTCCTCTAGTCGTGGAGGTGAAGCTGGGCAATTTTATTCTTTGAACGATATCCTGCTTCACCCAAGAAATAGCTTTATGGTCTTTTGCCGCACCTTAGATTCGCTTGGTGATTTCTATTGGGAAACGACTTTGGGTTATTCCCTGGGGTGGTTCCAAGAGAACCTTCGTATGCCTACTTTTTATATGATTCCATATCTTGTCTGTGGTTTTATCTGTTGCATTGATTCTCAAGACGAGGATGCCTTTCTCAATCAGCCCCTTCCAGCTATGTTTATAGGTGCTTTTGCTGTCGCTGCGCTTGGCTCCATTGCTTCTATGTGGCTAGGGTGGACTTTCAATAATGAGAGTGTCATTCAGGGTGTTCAGGGGCGCTATTTTTTGCCTGTGCTGCCTGCTTTGCTATTTGGATTGAGAAGTCGCGCAATTAAATATAGGGGGATTTCAGCTACTTTAGTTTTGCTCGGTATTTGCTCAATGAATTGTATTTATCTAATTCGCTTTATTAGTGTCGCTACCTGTATGTAGGTTGATTATGAATAGAGTTGCGTGGGTTATCTCACCTCCAGAAAAAGGCTCGGGCGGTTTTAGGACAATTTGTACTAAAGCTAGCTATTTGGATCAGTATGGTTTTGAATGTCATTTCTTCATTCTTCCTGGTTCTGAGGCATATAAGAGTTCGGGAACTGTTGCTGAACAGATTTATCTTTGGTTTGGTTACAAACCCAAATCGGTTCGAGTTGAGCACACAATACCTTGCAACTTTGACATCGCTATTGCGACCGCTTGGCCAACTGCCGAATTCGTTGCTTTTCAATCAACTCCACTCAAATTGTATTTCATTCAAGATTATGAACCTTGGTTTTATCCGATGGGGGAGTGTTATTTAAGGGCTGAAAATACCTATCGGTTAGATTTGAAGCCTATCACAATCGGACGTTGGCTCTCTTCCAAGGTCTCGCAGTATTATCCGTCGTCGGTTCCATTTTGCGATTTTGGCGTTGATTTGGAGCTATACGCTGCAAAAAAGAATGATAGAGAGCCCTTCTCCGTCTGCGCCATTTATCAACCTGGCAAAGATCGGCGTCTTTCTGGCATGCTCATCAAGGCTATTGAGCTTGTATGCACTTATGATTCTCGTGTTTCATTTTATCTATACGGTAGCGATCAGAAGGTCTCTACCGATTCGGACCGGATTCATCAGTTGGGGGTTCTGACAACATCGGAATGCGCTGATTTGTATTCACGGTGCTCTGTCGGTATTTCCCTCAGCGCTAGCAATCCATCTCGTTTACCTTTCGAAATGCTTGCTTCTGGCCTTAACGTCGTTGAAGTGTTTGGAGAGAACACTGCTTACGATTTTAATTCTAATGCTATACGCTTTTCTGAAACGAGCCCTGAGGGCATCGCCTCCGCCCTATTAAGCTCGTTAAATGAGACACAGGTTGATTGCGGCGAATTGGCCTCAATTGAGGTAGAAAATCAAATGTTTCTCGATGCTGTTTTTAATTATCAGAACAATACAGTTAAACCTAAGGGCGACACTTTAGCTGATGTAAGGACACTTCCTGTTTCTATAAATGACGAGTTAGCTCAACTATCGCGTGATGTTGCTTTGATTAACTATAAGATTAGCGCTGATGCCCAAACTCCTGTTTGCGCAAATCATGCCTCCATTACGCTTTTCATGAATATAGACTTTGATTCTCATACACTAATACGAGCGGCTTATTGGCTCAGGTCGGATCAATCGGATTTGAAATGGATTGACTTTAACCGCAATCGCGATCAGTTGGAAATGGCCATATCATTGCCTTCTCAAATCAGCAGCGAGTCCATTCTGTATATCCATCTTTATTCGTTTGATGTCATAACTAATCAATCACTATTTTTGGGTCAGATAACTCAGCTGATATCGCCTTCTGCTTCCGAATCGGTGAATGACCTAGATAGAGATATCTCGTTCGGTAAGCTTTATTTCCATGTGAACTTCAGCCAAGTAGACTCAGTTTTAGATGCGAGTAAAGATGCTTCAATAGCCTCGGTGCTAAAATCAGTTTTTCGCCGTTAAAAGACATCGGGCATTGAAAGTTATTTCAATGCCCGATTATCGTAAACGACGGTTTATAGATGGTAGTAACGGTTAATTGGTTCCTCGACAGTTAGATTTGGATTCATATATGGATCGCCTTCGACATAGTAATTTGCCCAGCGATAATTCATGTACGCGACTTCTTTGTGAAAGCGAATCTGCTTCTCCGTATTGTTTTCAACGCCTCTAGAAATCGACTCATAGTGATAGAGCTCGACTTCGGGCGTATATACAATCAAGTCGTTGATCTCGCGTAGCTTTAAGCAAAAGTCAACATCATTAAATGCAACTTGAAGCTCTTCCGTGAAACCTCCGACTTTCTCATATTCGCTACGCTTGGTCATTATGCAAGCTGCAGTGACGGCGCTGAAGTCTTGTTGTGCATCGTTGAGTGCAAAGTAGCCCCAGTTATCCTTTGGCATGCTTTGGCAAAGATGCCCCGCCACGCCACCAGTGACGCATAAGCCCGCATGCTGAATGGTGTTGTCGGGATAGTAGAGTTTTGCACCAACTGCGCCTACATCCTCACGTGCGCAGATGCCAAGCATGGTTTCTATCCAATTGGGCGTAATTACCTCTGTATCGTTATTCAACAGTAAGAGATAGTTTCCTTTGGCGTGAGCCACGCCAAAGTTCATGAGCTTGGAGAAATTGAATTCGTGTTCCCAAGTTACAAGACGAACGATATCAGGATATTTTGCTTGCAACTTATCGTAATAATCGAACGTTGCCTTTTTTGTGCTGTTGTTTTCGATTATGACAAGCTCATAATTGTCATATGTTGATTTCTCAACAATTGACGTGATGCAGTTGTCCAGAATGTCGGCGTGGTCTTTAGTTGGAATGATAATTGACACGAGTGGATGGGAATCTGGCACAGCGTAGGTTACTTTATATGTAAAGGGACGACGCGCTTGTTCGACCTTCGCATTGAGCCCAAGCCTGTCCAAATGACTCTGGACCGCTTTGATACCTGCGATAGTGGCATACGGCTTGCTATCGGCATTTGCTGCGGTGGAGGTCTCGCTTAGGCGCCAGTGATATAGAACCTTTGCAGCATGATGAACTTTCCTTGCCTTTTCCACGGCGCGGAGAGTCAGATTATGATCCTGAGCTCCATCGAACTCTTTCGTGTTCGGTTCTAGAGTGTCAAGCAGAGACTTACGGATGGTAAGCATATGGCAGATATAGTTATTGTTTCTGAGCAGATCGATATTGAAATCCGGTTTAAAGAACGGCTGCGCTAGTTTCCCGTCGGGCATGAGCTTGTCTTCGTCGCAATAAAGAAGATCGACGTTATCATCGTTTTCAATTGCCTCGGCATATGAGAACAACAAGTCCGGTTCAAGAATGTCATCATGGTCAAAGAAACAGACGAAATCACCCGAAGCAATGGCAATACCTGCGTTTGTATTTTCGGAAATGCCCTTATTCTCGTTAAGGTTGATTGATTTAATTCTGTTGTCGTGGGCCGTCTCCTGCTCAACGCGAGCCTTTAATTCCTGATTGTCGGGACTTGCGTTAACTAGGATGAGCTCCCAGTTTGCATAAGACTGGTATTTTACGGATTCGGCCATATCGTCAAAAAACGGAATGGGCGTGTTGTAAAGAGGGACAATGATGCTGAACTTCGGAGCGCTGTTGAAGACGATTTTTCTCTGCTTCTCTAGAGCGCCGATGGTTACCTTGTGCTCTGCGAACCATTCAGGATATTCAGGGTCAAACTGTGCATGGGTAAAGAGGAAGTTGGTCTCCTCGAGAAGTAGGCCTAATTTATCGGGCGTTAGGCAGTCAAATGCACTGAACGATGGATGATTTTGATCGTCAATAACAAAGTAGTAACGATTGAACGCTTTTGGCATGCGGATCGAGAGCTGTGTTTCAAGTTGCTTTTTCTCGGATGTAAATCCAACGCTTGTTACATTCGAACCGAAATTGACGATGCTCAAATCAACTTCATTAAGGGCTCGATCGAAACAACGAAGTTTGATTTGCGAGTCGCTACGATACGGCGTCCTCACCGTGCACCTAAGGATATAGTCGCTTGAATCTTCGATGCACTGCCAGAAATCAATCGTTGCCATGTCAAACTCTGAAACGTCATCGTAGTTTCGGAGCTTGCTGCACATGTCAGGTTTAATTTTGTAGTTAAGGCGAGACTCCCATTTGATATTCTTGCAATTGAGCGAAAGGCAGTCGCTGCTCAGGGTGTGACCGTCTTGGCCGATTTCGCTAAACTCAATATTGATAGTGCGAGCATCGGGATCGGGGACTACAAGGACGTATGAGTTCGATTCGCAGCTATTGTCTCGGAATTTTAGGAGGGATAAAGGTAAACAGCGGTTATCTTCTGTAGCCGCCTGGGCTGTTACGCTGGAGCCATTATGGATGCCTTCAATCTTAAGCTGCTGGTAGATTTTCCAGTTTCCTCTGCATACTCCGGTTGTTGCGACTCGCATGGTTTGCCTTTCGTTTGTTGGACACTGCTCATTGTACTTATTCATTTGTTGCCTCGCTAGAAATGCAGAAAGAGTTGCGTGTTTCTGCTGTCCGATTTAAATAAGAAGACGGGTAGGTTGCTGCCGGTGCGTATAATTTAATTATCTATGCATCTGTAATCAGCGGCTTTTGCTCAACGATTGTCAATCGAGAGGATTTTTATGAAAGGCATCATCCTTGCCGGCGGGTCCGGCACCCGCCTGTACCCGCTCACGCTCGTGACCTCCAAGCAGCTGCTGCCGGTCTACGACAAGCCTATGATCTACTACCCGCTGTCCACCCTCATGCTGGCGGGCATCCGCGACATCCTGGTCATCTCCACGCCGACGGACCTGCCCAACTTCGAGCGCCTGCTCGGGGACGGCTCGCGCTACGGCGTGAACCTGTCCTACGCCGAGCAGCCGAGCCCGGACGGCCTGGCCCAGGCCTTTACCATCGGCGAGGAGTTCATCGCCGGCGAGCCGTGTGCGCTCGTGCTCGGCGACAACATCTTCTACGGCAACGGCCTCAGCCGCCACCTGACGCGCGCCGTGCAGAACGCCGAGTCGGGCCGCGCCACGGTCTTCGGCTACCACGTGGACGACCCAGAGCGCTTCGGCGTCGTGGAGTTCGATGCGCAGGGGAGGGCCGTCTCCATCGAGGAGAAGCCCGCCGAGCCCAAGAGCTCCTACGCCGTCACCGGCCTGTACTTCTACCCGGGCGACGTCGCCGCCAAGGCCCACGAGGTCAAGCCCTCGGCCCGCGGCGAGCTTGAGATCACCACGCTCAATCAGATGTACCTGGAGGAGGGGACGCTGTCCGTGGTGACCCTCGGCCGCGGCTACGCGTGGCTGGACACCGGCACCATGGAGAGCCTGCACGAGGCCGCGGAGTTCGTCCGCGCCGTGGAGCACTCCCAGGACCTGCCCGTGTCCGTGCCCGAGGAGATCGCCTGGGAGAACGGCTGGATCACGACCGCCGAGCTGGAGGAGGCCGCCAAGGCCTACGGCAAGTCGGTCTACGGGCAGCACCTCAAGAAGGTCGCCGCCGGCGAGATCGTCAACAGCCCGCGCGAGTACTAGGAACCGAGGAGATACGAACATGGCAGAGGAGACCTTCTCCCCCAAGAACATCATCGTCACGGGCGGCTGCGGCTTCATCGGCAGCAACTTCGTGCACTACGTGGTGAACAACCACCCCGAGGTGCACGTGACCGTCCTGGACAAGCTGACCTACGCCGGCAACCCCGAGAACATCGCCGGGCTGCCCTCCGACCGCGTGGAGCTCGTCGTCGGCGACATCTGCGACGCCGGGCTGCTGGACAGGCTGGTCCCCGGCCACGACGCGATCGTGCACTACGCCGCCGAGTCCCACAACGACAACTCCATCGCCGACCCGGAGCCGTTCCTTCGCACCAACGTGGAGGGCACCTTCCGCCTGCTGGAGGCCGTCCGCAAGTATGGCATCCGCTACCACCACGTCTCCACCGACGAGGTCTACGGCGACCTGGCGCTCGATGACCCGGCGAAGTTCACCGAGGAGACTCCGTATCACCCGTCCTCGCCGTACTCGAGCACCAAGGCCAGCTCCGACATGCTCGTGCGCGCCTGGACCCGCACCTACGGGCTTCGCACCACGATCTCCAACTGCTCCAACAACTACGGCCCCTACCAGCACGTGGAGAAGTTCATCCCGCGCCAGATCACCAACATTATCGACGGGGTCAAGCCGAAGCTCTACGGGAAGGGCGAGAACGTCCGCGACTGGATCCACACCGAGGACCACTCCTCGGCCGTCTGGGACATCCTGACCAAGGGCCGCATGGGGGAGACCTACCTCATCGGTGCAAATGGCGAGAAGAACAACATCACGGTCCTGCGCATGATCCTGGAGGCGATGGGCCGCGACCCCGAGGACTTCGACTGGGTCGCCGACCGCCCCGGCCACGACCGCCGCTACGCCATCGACTCCACCAAGCTCCAGCGCGAGCTCGGCTGGAGGCCGGCCCACACCGACTTCGCAGAGGGCCTGAAGGCCACCATCGACTGGTACGTCGCCAACGAAGCCTGGTGGCGCCCGGCCAAGGAGGCCACCGAGGCCAGGTACAGGGCCCAGGGCCAGTAGGCCGCCCGAGTGCCCTTACGGGGCGCCCCGGGCGGGCCGCAGGGCATGGGGATGATCCTGCGGCCCGCCCGGGGCGCCCGCAACCACCGTATCGTCGATAGGAGCTTTTCCCACATGGCAGACATCGCATTCGAGAAGGACCTCGCCGTCACCGAGACCGGCATCGAGGGCCTCATGGTCGTCGACCTCGCCGTCCACGGCGACTCGCGCGGCTGGTTCAAGGAGAACTGGCAGCGCGCCAAGATGACCGCCCTGGGCATCCCGGACCTCCGCGTCGTCCAGAACAACATCTCCTACAACGACAGCCGCGGCGTTACCCGCGGCATCCACGCCGAGCCCTGGGACAAGTTCATCTCCGTCGCCCGCGGCTCGGTCTTCGGCGCCTGGGTGGACCTGCGCGAGGGCAGCGCCACCTACGGGAAGGTCTACACGACCGTGCTGGACCCCTCCAAGGCCATCTACGTCCCGCGCGGCGTGGGCAACTCCTTCCAGGCGCTCGAGGACGGCACCGCCTACACCTACCTGGTGGACGCCCACTGGTCCCTTGAATTGAAGAAGACCTACACCTTCGTGAACCTCGCCGACCCCGAGCTCGACATCCAGTGGCCGATTCCGCTTGCGGAGGCCACCGTCTCCGAGGCGGACAAAAACCACCCGATGCTGAGGGACGTCGTCCCCATGGCGCCCAAGCGCACGCTCGTCACCGGCTGCAACGGCCAGCTGGGCCATGCGGTGCGCGCGCTCGCCGAGGAGCGCGGCGTGGCGAAGGACTTCGACTTCTGCGACATCGACACCTTCGACATGTCCGACCCGGACGCCTTCGCACAGTACGACTGGTCGCTCTACGGCACCGTGATCAACTGCGGCGCCTACACGGCCGTGGATAAAGCGGAGACCCCCGAGGGCCGCGCGACCGCATGGAAGGCCAACGCCACCGGCCCGGCCCTGCTCGCCCGCACCTGCGCCGAGCACGGCATCACCCTGGTCCACGTGTCCAGCGACTACGTCTTCGACGGCACCGCCGAGGTCCACACGGAGGACGAGCCCCTCTCCCCGCTGTCCGTCTACGGCCAGACCAAGGCCGCCGGCGACATCGCCGTGGCGGGGTGCCCGCGCCACTACATCATGCGCAGCTCCTGGGTTATCGGCGAGGGCCGCAACTTCGTCAAGACCATGAAGTGCCTGTCCGACCGCGTCGCCGACCCCGAGGACAAGCTGGAGAAGGTCACCGTGGTCGACGACCAGCTGGGCCGCCTGACCTTCTCGCGCGACATGGCCGAGGCCATCTTCCACGTGCTGGGGACGCAGGCCCCCTACGGCACCTACAACTGCACCGGCTCGGGCGCCGTCAAGTCCTGGGCGGACATCGCCCGCGCCGTCTTCGATGTCGCCAACGGCAACGGGGAGAGGGTCGTGCCGGTCAGCACCGCCGACTACTACGCCGGCGCCGAGGGCCCCGTCGCCCCGCGCCCGGTCCATTCCGCGCTCGACCTGTCCAAACTCGAGTCGGTGGGCTTCCACATGCCCGACTGGGGGGAAGAGCTGGGGGAGTACCTCAAGACGCTCTAGTCTCTATTTAATTTGCGAGAGTAAAAGCCGCCGTTTGTTAACGGCGGCTTTTCTTGTGTCTGGCGAATAGCCCCGCTGTAACAAGGGCAACGGCGGTCGCCAAACTCACCGCAAGCCCCGTAAATGCGCCCGGGGTCCTATAGCTGATTACGATCTTATTCGTGCCTTTCTGCACGCTCAAGCATGACAAACCTTTATCGGCGGCGGGCGCCAGTTCTGTGGCGGCTCCGTTAATCGTTGCTGTCCAGCCATCATCGTACGGAACGCTCAGCAGCAGGTTGCCGTCATCCTTGGCGATAAATTCGCCTTCGATCCTTCCGTCCTCAAAAACCGTCGGAACAAATTCGCTCGTCTTAAGCTCGTTCATAATCTGCTCGAAAACGTCCAGATTGAGGGCGTAAAAGACCGGCTCATTGTCTTGGGGCATGTCTGTATAGCCCTCTGCGACTCCGATTGACACCGTATGCTGGCTCGGGGCGTCCGATGCATCCGCAATCGGGCGGATATTATTGTCGAATCTCCAGGCCTCGTTTCCGATCGTTCGCTGGTCGATGGTAAGGGTGACGGGCCAATAACTGCCGGCGGTCGCGTCTTTGTTGATGTAGAGATACCCGATGGAGCCTGCCGGTACAGTAACGCTCCATTGCTTTAAGCCATCGCTATTCTCCGTGCTCGTGGCCTTGATCTTGGTATAGAGCTCGACCTCGCGGCCCAGGATTTTGCTGTAGAGGTTGTTCTGCTTTTCGAAAGGGTTCTCGCTCTTCAGCGTGCTGTTTTGGATATCGCTTGAGACTGCGACGCCAATGCTGAGCGCATAGGGGTTCTCGTACACCGCGCTTGTGGAGTCCGCCTGATTCGTCTTGGCTAAAACGTATCCCGCAGGCGCGTTCTCAGGAATGGCATACTTGACTCCCAGTAGGGCATCTACGGCAAGAACGGGCTCGGCATAACGGGTCGAAAACTCGCCGACACTGCTGTATCCAAGGGAGTTGAGCAGTGCAATTGCCTGCGGGTTGTTTGCCGACGAATATGAAGACAGTTGGTTGTATCCAAGCGCCAGGCCTTCGTTGAGGGCGGCGCTATCGGCGCGCGTAGTCGTACGGTCGATGCGGTAGAACGACGCCGAATCCTGGCCTTGAATGGCTGTGATCGTGTTGGTTGCGGTGGCGACATAGGCGCTGTTGGCTTCTTCGGAATAGCCTGTGTACAGCTGGTTCCACATAACATGGGCGTTGGCAAATAGTTCAATTGCCGTGAGTGCCAGGAGCGGCATGATGATGGCCGGATGATGGGCTCGACGTAATGTTGGCCGTTCATTGAGTTTCTGCAACGCGTATCCTGCGGCCCACAGCGCAAAGAAGCTAAGCAAAAAAGCCGTGCGCGAGTAGAAGCCGTTAGGAACGCGCATGCCGCACCAGATGTACTCGAGCGGGCTCAAAACGGAGCTTGCGACCAGGGTTATCGTGACGACGAGTGTTGCGATACGCGTCTTGATTGGAACCGTGCGGTTAACCAGCAGGCTCACCGCAAGCAGCATCATGATGATGCCGCAATAGAACTGCGGTGTGCTTTCGTTGTTTACCCACATGCAGGGAAGAAAGCCCCTAATGAGCGACTTGAGGGTGGTTTTAAGTAGGGGGCCGAGTGCCAGAACGGGACCGCCCTTGGACATGGCAAGGATGGTCGGCAAAAAGGTCCAGGCGGACAGAAGTAGTCCAAGCGCGATAGCCCCGGCGAATCGTAGGGCCCGATCGAGCATGAGATTCCAGCTAAATCCTTCTTCTGTAACATAATCGATAAATTCGACCAATACGAAGATGCAGAGGAACAGGATGCTGATGTAGGCCGTATACCAGCAGAACATGACATTGAGCGCCGTTGCGATGACGAGGCGGATCATGCGCCGCTTGTGGATGAGCTCGTGGCATCCGTAGGCGCAGATGGGCAGCAGGATGAGGCAATCGATCCAGAGTGGGTTGCGCAGGTTGCTGATGGTCCAGCTGCAAAACGTGAACGAGAGGGAAAGCAGGAATGCTGCGGGCTTGGACAGGTCAAAGCGCTTTTGCACATACCAAGCGCTACTGATGTGGATGCAGCCCAGTTTGAGCGCGGTTATGGCAAATACGAAGAGCGTCAGCTTGTCTGCGGGAAACAGCACGCAGAGCAGGTTGAAGGGGCTGGCGAGATAGTAGCTATAGAGCCCCCACGTGTTCATGCCCAGTCCCTGAGAAAAGGAGTAGCGAAGATTCTCCTCGCCCAAAAGGACGCGCCGGAACCAAGCAAAGAAGTCGATGTACTGGTACTTAAGGTCGCCAGCGAGAAACGAGTTGTCGCCAAAGGGGTAGACGTGCCCCGCCGCTGCAAGTGCGACAAAGAGCGTGACGGTAAACGCAAAGCAGGCAGCATAGAATGCTACATTCTTGAACGTGCATTTATTGGACCGTGTCATCAGATTCCTCGTTGGATTCTCGAATGATATAGATGGGACGTCGCTTAGTTTCCAAGTAGGCTTTTGCCAAGTATTCACCGATGATTCCTAAGCACAGAAGCTGCATGCCGCCAAACAGCGTTATGAGGCAGGCGAGCGACGGCCATCCGCCGACGGGATCGCCCCAAACGAGTGTTTTGACCAGGATGACGACGAATCCCAGAATGGCGATGAGACAGAAGACGATACCCGTGAGGGCGGCGAGGGAGAGCGGCGCTGTGGAAAACGCGACGATGCCGTCGATGGAATAGAGGAGCAGCGACCAAAAGCTCCACTTGGTCTCGCCGGCCACGCGGTTGACGTTTACATAGGGGAGCCATTTGGTCTTGAAGCCCACCCAGCCGTAAATGCCCTTGGAGAATCGGTTATATTCGCCCATGGAGACGATAGCGTTGACCATGGGGCGCTTCATGAGCCTAAAGTCGCGTGCGCCGTCGACGATGTCCGCGTTGGAAATGCGGTTGATGATCTTGTAAAACATGCGGGCGAAGAACGACCTGATTGGAGGCTCGCCTTTGCGGGTGGTCCTGCGCGTAGCGACGTTGTCGTATTCTTCGGTCTGCAAGATCTCGTACATCTGCGGCAGCAGCGAGGGCGGGTCCTGCATGTCGGCGTCCATGGTGGCGACATAGTCACCCTTTGCATGTTGGAGTCCGGCAAACAGTGCTGCCTCTTTGCCAAAGTTGCGCGAGAAAGAGTGCCAGTGGATGGCGTATGGATGCACCGCCGCGGCTTCCGCCTTCATGACGGTGAGCGTTTTGTCCGTCGAGCCATCGTCGATGAGGACGGCTTCAAAGGAGATCTCGGGGTCTTGCTGTGTCATGGTGCGAACGACGTTGTTGAGCTCTTTAAGAAAGATCGGAAGCGATTCCTGCTCGTTGTAGCACGGCACGACAATGGAGATGAGCGGCATGCGACTTACCTCTCGTTTTTATTTGCGCTGGAGGGAATGCTGCAGCCATATGTGTTATACACGTTGACCTCCCACTGTTTACGCTCAACCTTTGCAACGGAATCAAGGATAAGCCCCGTCGCGAGACTCAGGCCGCAAAGGAACATGAAAGATGCGGCGAGCATTGCGGTGGGGAAGCGGGGGACGAGACCGGTCTGGAAATATTCGACGACGATGGGGATGCCCAGAGCGAGGCCGATAATCGCAAACAGAAGCGCGACCAGGCTGAAGAATTTGAGCGGACGGTAGTCCTTGAACAGCGTGCCGATCATCGCAACGACTTTAATGCCGTCGCTCACGGTATTGAGCTTGGAATCGGAGCCTTCCGGCCGGTCCCGGTACTCGATGGGCACATCTTTGATGCGCCAGCGGTGGTCGACGGCATGGATGGAGAGTTCGGTTTCGATCTGAAAACCCTCGGAAAGCACGGGGAACGTTTTGACAAAGGGGCGGCTCATTGCGCGGTAGCCGGTCATGACGTCATCGAAGCTGTAGCCATAGATCCACTTGATCATGGCGCGAACTAGGTTGTTGCCAAAGCCGTGGAAGGCGCGCTTGTTTTCCTCGGCATAGGTGCCGTTGGAAAGGCGGTCGCCTACGGTCATGTCGGCCGTGCCGTTAAGGATGGGCTCACAGAGGGCCTTCGCCGCCTCGGCGGGGTAGGTGTCGTCGCCGTCGACCATCAGGTAACAATCGGCGTCGATGTCGCGAAACATCTGGCGGCACACGTTGCCTTTTCCCTGGCGGGGCTCAAAGCGGACCGTGGCGCCGTGCTCGGTAGCGATGCGTGAGGTATCGTCCGACGAGTTGTTGTCATAGACATAGACCGTCGCTTGCGGAAGCTCGCGGTGAAAGTCGTCGATGACTTTTCCGATGGTGACTGCCTCGTTGTAACAGGGGATAATAACGGCAATCGTTTGCTCGGCCATGAAGGTTCCTTTGGTCGCGTACAATCGAATCGTTTGTTTCGTGGTTAGGATGGGCGCATTGATTCGAGAGTTCAGGTTATTAGATGTGACACGTGCTGTTTTGCTGTTTGCAGCAAGCATCGCTACGACGACGTATTGTAGTGGTTCCTTCGACCTGTTTCCATCAGTCTTGGCATGTGTTGCGATAATCGCATCATTGGTTAATTTCAATAAGTTTGCGTGCAGGGATTTTGCATTTCCGTCGGTTGTTGGTAGAGCTTGCTGCTTAGTGATTTCCCTTGTATTTTCGTTTGTTCTTGTGCTGGGAGCGCATATTCGTGTGACTGAACCGGTGATTGCCGGCGGGATTTACGAGAACTATATTGAGCCGTATTCCGCGATTGATTTTGTTGCTTTTTGGGTGATGTCGGCGCTGGTCTTTTGGGTCTTGTCGGTGCTTGTTCAGCTGTCTTGTCGTTGCCGCTGCTGTGTTTTCTGCAATGACTCGCTGCGGGCTAATGATGGTGACTTGTCCATTCGACTCCTATCTGTTGCGGTCCGTGCTCTAGTGATATTTCTTTTGTATCTCCCGTTCTTCCTGAGGTATTGTCCCGGCCTGTTTTTTGGGGATACCTTCTCGTCGTTCGCTCAGATTATGGGGTGGAACCCTTTGAGCAACCATCATCCGGTTGCATTCACCATGATGATGGCTGCTTGTATCAAAATTGCAGGCCTCATGGGGATGAGCCCTTCGGTGGGTGTTGCCTTGCTAACGGTGCTTCAGATGGCCTGTGTTGCCAGCACGTTTGGCTATCTTTCAATTTGGGTGACTTCCCGCTTGGGGGTCTCCTCTCGCTGGTCTTGGCTGCTCGTAGTCTATTTTGGCTTGTCACGGTATTGCGCTCTTTATTCTGTGGCGCTTTGGAAAGACCCGTTGTTTTCCTGCTGTCTTGTCTTGATGGTGACCATGCTTGCCGATGCCGTCACGGGAAAGGATTCCCGGTCGAGCGCGTTGCGTTTGCTCGTTTTTGGTGCCCTGGCGTTGGGCGTTATGCTTCTACGGAATAACGGTTTGTATATTTGCGCTGCGCTATTCGTGGTGCTTGCGATAGTTGTAGCTTTGGGCCGACTCGGCTGCATTGCCCCGATGAAGTCTGCCTCTCGTTTGGCCGTATCTCTTGGATTTGCGCTTGTCACATGCTTGGTTATTACGGGGCCCGTGTACTCGGCTCTGGGCGTTGTTCCATCGGAGGATGTTGAGTCAGTGGGTATTCCGCTTGCTCAGATGGCTCGCGTTGCCGCGCTCGATGGCGGAATGTCCGAGTCCGACCGTTCTTATATGAACGATCTGCTCCCGCTTGATCGTTACAAGGAGGTTTACCACCCCAGTATTATCGATCTGCTTAAATGGAACGATGACTTTAATTCGGACCATTTAAAGGATGGATTCTGGGCTCATTGGGCCTCGATGCTTTCGCGTAACCCTTCGATATACTTTGAGGCGTGGGAACTGCAGACGTTTGGTTTTTGGACCCCAAATGTAAAGGGTGCTGACGGTCTGCCTGAAAACTTTCTCATGGGCGTTCCGTATAACCTTGTGGCCGACGCAAAGGCTTCTACGGGAGTTACATTTCGCAACTTGCTTGCGCCCCTTGGCGATGATGTTGATGTGGCGATTGGACTGAGCGCTTGGTCTATTCCTGGCGCCGTTGTCTTTTGGTTGCTCATGTTTTCGACAGCACTGTTGGTGTCTTGTGGTCGCGCAAGGTTTGCTTTGCCGCTTTTGCCATTTTTGTTGTTGTACGGGACGCTCTTTATTGCCAGTCCTATTTGGTACTGGCCTCGTTATATCGTGGCTGCTCAATTTGGTCTTCCTGCCGTGCTTGTGGTGGTCGCTCGCGGCATGCTGTCTGATGGAAGACGTCCCGAAAACGATGTTGTGGGATAGTTTTCCAGTTTCGCAATGCCGCCTTCTGGTGCTAGGAGCGGGTCTATACTGTTCGTTTGTCAACGATTACGAGTAAAGGAGTTGCATCCGTGTCGGATCAGACAAAGCAACAAGAAACTCGCAGTCTGCCTGCGACGTTTGCTAAGAACGAATTTGAGAAGGATGCGTTTATCCTTCGTCAGCTGGTTACCAAGGATTTTAAGATCAAGTACCGCCGTAGCGTTCTGGGCGTCGCATGGTCGGTGCTCAACCCGCTGCTGATGATGATTGTCATGGCAATCGTGTTCTCGACGATTTTCGCCCAGGGCCGAAATGGCTCGATTACGCCCGAAATGTATCCGCTGTACTTGATCGTGGGTAACGTTACCTTTGCCGTGATGTCCGAGTCCACGAACCAGGCACTGACGTCCATCGTGGGTGCTGCTCCGCTGCTTAAGAAAGTTAAAGTGCACCGTTGGGTTTTTCCGGTGCAGAAGGTGCTCTTCTCGCTGGTCAACTTTGCCTTCTCGCTGGTCGCCGTCGCCATCGTTATGCTGTGGTTCCGCGTTATGCCTTCTTGGCACCTGATTCTGCTGCCGGTTTGCCTGCTGCTGCTTATGTGCTTCTGCATGGGCCTGGGCATGATGCTCTCGGCCCTCACGGTCTTTTTCCGCGACGTTATGCATCTGTGGAGTGTTGTCATCACGGCTTGGACCTATATCACGCCCATTTTCTGGACTACCGACTTTATCGTTCAGATGCCTCATCTTGTTCGTATTTTGGTTTACGCGAACCCCATGTATAACTATCTGCAGTTTATGCGTGATATCTTCCTGTTCCAGACTACGCCCTCGCTTATGACGTTTGGTATGTGCGTCGCTTGGGCGGTCCTTGCGCTTGTTATTGGCTACACCGTGTTCCATAAGTCCGAGCGCAAATTTATCCTCTACATCTAAGGAGTGCTGTGATGACTGAATCTGTTGTTGATTACAGCGAGCAGCCTCTGGCTGTCGAGGTCGACGACGTCACCATGATCTTTAACATGGCGTCCGAGTCGCTGACCAACCTCAAGGAGTACTTCATTAAGCTTGCCAAGCACGAGCTGTTCTTTGAGGAGTTTCGGGCGCTCAAGCATATCTCGTTTGATATTCATCGTGGCGAGGTCGTAGGCCTGGTCGGCACCAATGGCTCCGGCAAGTCCACGATGCTCAAGATCATCGCTGGCGTGCTTGAGCCTAGCGAGGGCAGCGTTAAGGTGCACGGTAACATCGCGCCGCTGATTGAGCTTGGCGCCGGCTTTGACCCCGAGCTGACCGCTCGCGAGAACATCTATCTGAACGGCGCCTTGCTCGGCTATACCAAGGAGTTCATCGATGCCAACTTTGACGGCATTATCGAGTTCGCTGAGCTGCAGAACTTTGTCGATATGCCGCTTAAGAACTTCTCCTCGGGCATGGTGGCGCGTATCGCCTTTGCAATCGCGACGATTACCGAGCCCGATATTCTGATCGTTGACGAGACACTTTCCGTCGGTGATGTGTTCTTCCAGCAGAAGTGCGAGGCCCGCATCCAGCACTTTATCCAGAGCGGCGACGTGACAGTTCTGTTCGTTTCGCACTCCATGGAGCAGGTTGAGCGCATCTGCCAGCGTGCCGTTTGGATTGAGAAGGGTGACCTTCGCATGGACGGCCCGGTCGATAAGGTCTGCAAGGCGTACCGTGAGCAGTTCAACTAGGTTATAATTACTTGCGCCTGACAGGCTTGCGCTTGCTTGGGCGCGCTGTTATTTGCTCCATTAGCTCAGTTGGATAGAGCAGGGGACTTCTAATCCCAAGGTCGACGGTTCGAATCCGCCATGGAGCACCATCGTTTATTAAGCCCGGACCGCTTGATGGTCTGGGCTTTTTTGTCTTGTATGCTGCTGGAGCCGAGCGCGAGCAAGCCGCTACTGTTCGTTGGGGTTGGCATTTTACTTTTCGAGACGTTCCCTCAACAGCTCCATCGCGTGAGCGTAGCCCTGCAGGCCTTCGCCGGTGATGGTGGCGAAGCAGGCCAGGCGGGCATAGCTCACCTGGCGGAAATCCTCGCGGGTCTCGACGGCGCTGATGTGGACCTCCACAGCTGGGATGGCGACGGCCTTGAGGGCGTCGAGGATCGCCACGCTCGTATGCGTGTAGGCGGCCGGGTTGATGACGATGCCGTCGACCTTGCCGTATGCCTCCTGGATCTTGTCGACGATGCTGCCCTCGTGGTTGGACTGGAAGACCTCGACCTCGTTAAAGCCCTGCGCGGCGCCTGCCTCCTGGCAAATCTGGACCAAGCGGTCGTAGTTGTCGCTGCCGTAGATGCCCGGCTCGCGAATGCCGAGCATGTTGAGGTTGGGTCCGTTGATGACGAGTGCTTTCATGGTTGCTTCCTTTGCGGTTGGGCGGGCGATGCGACGGAATGAAAAACCGCCACAAAGGTGTTGTCCCCTTTGTGGTGGTTTTTGCTAGAGAGCTGGCGGAAGGGTTTCAAGGACGGCAGCCGCGGTGTTGGCGGCGCAGTCGCGTGAGTCGATGATGTAGTCGGCCCAGGCGCGGTAGCGCGGCATACGCTGCTCGGCGAGCTTATCGATGCCGTCGCGGGCGGTGATGGGGCGTCCTTTGTGGGCGAGTTCGTCAAGCTTACGGTTGAGCATCACGATCTGACTGTTCTGGTGCAGCAGCGGGTAGTTCTCGTCTCGCGTGACGACGCCGCCGCCCGTGGAAAGCACCAGGCCGCTGCGCTTGGAGATGTCGGCCAGCGACGCCGTCTCCTGCTCGCGGAAGGCCGCCTCGCCGCGCTCAACGATATAGTCGGCACAGGGCATGCCCAGACGCTTCTCAAGTGCGCGGTCCAAGTCGATGTGCTCGCGATCCGTGAGCAGGGCGACCTGCTCGCCTACGCGGGTCTTGCCCGAACCCGGCATGCCGATCAGGGCGATGTTCTGCTCGCGATGAGACAGGCGCTCCGTTACGTCCAGGATGCGCTCACGCGGGGTGACTTGGCCGGTGTAGCGCTCAACAGCCTGTGCCGCCTGTGCCACAAGCATAAGCAGGCCGCCGATGCAGGGGATGCCGCGGCGCTCGGCCTCGAGCATCAGGCCCGTGCGGGCAGGGTTGTAGACAATGTCGATGATGCCCTCGAGCGCGTCAAGCCCTTCGAGCGTGCAGGGCGCGTCAGGGCAGTGGGGGAACATACCGGCAGGCGTGCAGTTGACGAGCAGCGTAGCGTCGGATTGTTGCGCGATGTTGCCGTAGTTGACCTCGCCCGTGCGGCCCACGGGCACCACGGTGGCGCCCAGGTCGCCGAGTACCATGCTGGCCGTGGTACCGGCGCCGCCGGTGGCACCGAGCACAAGGACCTTCTTACCGGCAACCTTTACGCCCAGCTCTTCGACCAGGCATTGGAAGCCAAAGTAGTCGGTGTTGTCGCCGCGCAGACGGCCGTCAGACAGGCGTGTGATTGTGTTGACGTTGCCCATGCGCTCGGCCAGCGGACTCAGCTCGTCCAGGTATTCCATGACGGCGCGTTTGTAGGGGATGGTCACGTTGGTGCCCTCCCATTCGTTACCCGTCATAAAGGCCGCGAGGTCTTCGGGCTCGCGCTCAAAGCGCACGTACTCGAGCCCCGCGAGCTCCTTGTAGATGGTCGGGGTGTAGCTGTGGCCCAGTATGCGGCCCAGAACGCCGTAGGGACGGGTTGCGGCGGTATCGGTCATCTAGAGCACCTCCGTGTAGCTGCCAAAGTAGGTGAAGCTCTCGCACACGTCGTCGATGGAATCGAGCAAGTCGTCGAGGGCCTTGCTGCCAAAGGGGCAGTCCAGGTCAAAGTAGAACATAAACTCAAAGTCGTGCCCGGGGATGGGTCGGCTCTCGAGCTTGATAAGGTTGATGTTGAGCGCGTAGAAGCGCTCGAGCACGCGATAGAGGGCGCCCGGCTCATTGGCCGTGGTGATCATGAGCGAGGTACGGTTGGCACCGGGATAGACGCGCGGCTCGCGGCTGATGACGACAAAGCGTGTGTAGTTGTTGTCCGAGTCCTGGATATTGGGCTCCAGCACCTCCAGGCCGTAGAGCGCCGCACAGCTGCGCGAGGCGATGGCGGCGACGTCGGTGCGTTCGGAGTTGGCGACCATCTCGGCCGACATGGCGGTGTTGGGGTACTTGGTGGCGCGCAGGTCGTGTGCCTCGATAAAGCCGGCGCACTGGGCGATTGCCTGGCCATGGCTGTAGACCTCGCGCACGTCTGCGAGCTTGGTGCCGGGCTTGACGAGTAGGTTGTGATCGATCTTGAGGCGCAGTGAGCGCACGATGTGGAAGTCGAACTGGGCGAGCAGGTCGTAGACGGCGTTGACCGAGCCTGCGGTGGAGTTTTCGATGGGCAGCACGCCAAACTCGCAGAAGCTGTCGCGCACGGCACGCATGACGCCCTCGAAGGTCTCGAAAAACGCAATATCGGGCACGTCGAAGAGCTTGCACGCGGCTATCTGGCTGTAGGCGCCTTCCACGCCCTGGCAGGCAACGTTGGCCGTCTGGGGGAAGGGCGTATCGAAGGCTACGGCCGTGGCGTGGGCTTTTTGCGAGACCGTGATGCCCTTGAGCTCGTTGATGTAGCGCTGCTGCTCTGCCTTACTCATACTCATGAGGAGGCGGAACAGGGTGATGGTCTGAGCCTCGTAGCGCTCGGGTGCGCGACTGGCGAGGTTATTGAGCTTGGAGCGCTCGCGGGCGGGGTCGAAGACGGCCTTGCCCATCTCGATCTTGGATTTGGCGACCTCGGTGGCAATATCCATGCGCTCGACAAAGCTATTGAGGAGCGTGGTATCGATGCCGTCGATGGCCTGGCGAATATCGGCAAGGTCCATGGAGACCCCTTTCACGTGTCTGGGGATGTTGAGGGGTGGGTCGGTTAGCGCTGGGCGGCGTCCTCGAGGAGGGCGTCCCAGATGGCGAGCGCCGCGGCTGCTTCGGCTATGGGGACGGCTCGTGGGACGATGCAGGGGTCGTGCCGGCCGTGGACCGAAAGCTCGGCATTTTCCATGGCGTCCATGTCCACGGTCTGCTGCTCGCGGCCGATGGAGGGCGTCGGCTTCACAGCCATGCGCCACATGACGGGCGCGCCGGTGGAGATGCCGCCCAAGATGCCGCCGGCGTTATTGGACTCGACTTCGATCTCGCCCGTCTCGGCATCGATGCGATACGGGTCGTTGTTCTCGCTGCCGCGCATGGCGGCCACGGCAAAGCCCATGCCAAACTCCACGCCCTTTACGGCGGGAATACCAAAGGCGATTTGCGCGATGCGGTTCTCGATACCGTCGAACATGGGGTCGCCGATGCCCGCAGGCACGCCGTAGATGCCGCACTCCACGATGCCACCGATGCTGTCGAGCTCGTCGCGCGCGGCCAGAATCTCCTCGCGCATGCGACCGGCAGCCGCGGCGTCAATGCAGGGCAGGTCGTTCGTAAGGATCGCCTTGCGGTCGGCCTCGCGATAGACCATGTCGTCCATGGGCAGGTCGGAGATGCCGCCGATCTGCGCGACGTGCGCCATGACCTTGATGCCACGGGCTTCGAGTGCCTGCAGGGCGATGCCGCCGGCGATGCATAAGGGGGCTGTTAGACGGCCGGAGAAGTGTCCGCCGCCGGCGACGTCGTGCATGTTGTGGTACTTCACGCGGGCTGGGAAGTCTGCGTGCCCGGGGCGGGGCTTGCGACGCAGTTCGGAATAGTCCTTGGAGCGCGTGTTGGTGTTCTCGATAATCGCTGCGATGGGTGCGCCGGTGGTGTGTCCATCGACCACACCGGCGATGATATGCGCGGCGTCGGCCTCGCGGCGTTTGGTCGCGGTCTCGTCGCGACCGGGGGCGCGGCGATCGAGGAAGGCCTGCAGCTGCTCCTGGTCAACGGCAATACCAGCGGGGATGCCGTCGAGCGAGCAGCCGATAGCAGGGGAGTGCGACTGGCCAAAGATGCTCAGGTGCAAAACGTTGCCAAAGGTCGAGGACATGCTATTCCTCCTCGAGCGTGACCTTGCCGCCCAGCAGACGGTAGTGGTCAAAGAAATCGGGATAGGACTTGTTGACAGCCTCGGCGCCGTGGATCACAACTTCGCCGGTGGCACGGCTCGCGGCGATAGCGGCCATCATGGCGATACGATGGTCGTTGTGCGAATCGACCTCGCCGCCGGTAAAGGCATCGACACCCTTGATGATGAGGTCGTCGCCGGCAATGCGCACCTGCGCGCCCAGCGCGGTGAGCTCACGGGTAGTGGTGACCAGGCGATCGGATTCCTTGATGCGTAGGCGGGCGCAGTCGCGGATGAACGTGCGGCCCTGCGCCAGCGATGCCACGGCAGAGATAACGGGCACTAGGTCGGGAATGTCGTGGGCGCTCATCTCGAAGCCGGCGAGCTTGTCGGACTGCACGGTGGCGGCGTTGGTGGAGCGCACGATGCGGGCGCCAAAGCGCGAGAGCGCGGCAAGCACGTTGCGGTCGCCCTGCGCGGAGCTGAGCGACACGCCCTCGACAGTGATGGGGTCGGAGCCGATGGCGCCGGCGCACAGCCAAAAGGCGGCGTTGGACCAATCGCCCTCGACGGCCACGCTGCCGGGCGTTCGGTACGAGCCACTGTTTACGCGGAAGTTTGTGACCTCGGGCTTGCCATTCTTGGCGGGGATACGCTCGACATTGACCTCGACGCCGAAGGCCTTCATGGCCTGGATCGTCAGGTTGATGTAGGGGCGGCTTTCGATGAGTCCGGTCACCTGCACGCAGGAGGGCTGGGACAGCAGCGGGGCCGCCAACAGCAGGCCCGAGATGTACTGCGAGCTCACATTGCCCGGCAGCACAAAGGTTCCCGGGCGCATGCGGCCGCTCGTCTTGAGCGGAAAGCCGCCCAGACCCTGCAGGTCGCAGCCGGCGGCGATGATCTCGTCCGAGAGCGGGGAGAGCGGGCGGGCGCCCAGACGGCCCTGGCCCACAAACGTGGCCTCTGCTCCCAGCGCGCAGGCCACGGGCAACATAAAGCGGAGGGTGGAGCCGCTCTCGCCGCAGTCGAGCGTGCCGCCGGCAAGTGCCTTGAGCAGACCAAACTCAATACTCTTCATGGTGGGGTGGACCTGGAAGCCGTCCTCGACGGTCTCGATGCGGGCACCGAGTGCCGTAAGGCAGCGGACCGTGGCCTCGATGTCGGCGCAGGTGGTATTGCAGGCGACGTGCGTCTCGCCGTTGGCGAGCGCGGCGCAGATGATCAGGCGGTGCGCCATCGACTTGGACGCGATGGCGGGAACAGTGCCCTTGAGCGGGGACGGTGTGATGCGGGCTAGCATGCGGAAGCGTCTCCCTTCTGGCCGAGGCCCTCGACAATTAAATCGTGGAAGGTGGAAAGCGGCGTGCGGTCGATGCTGCAACGCCCAATGCCGTGCGGAATCACCAGGTCGATCGTGTCACCGTTGCGCTTTTTGTCGTGCAGCGCCTCGGCAAAGACGGCGTCGGCCGAAAGCTCGCAGCGGGTCTTGAGACCGTGGCGCGCGCAGAGCTCCTCGATGCGGCCGGGCAGCTCGGCGTCGCAAATGCCATGCAGGGCTGCGGCGCGCGTGATGATGCCCATGCCAATCGACACGCAGTTGCCGTGGCCGAGCTCAAAGTGCTCGCAGGCCTCGACAGCGTGTCCGGCACTGTGTCCAAAGTTGAGGAGCTTTCGCTGGTTGGTTTCTCGCTCATCGGCAACGACCACGGCGCGTTTAATGTCGATATTGCGGGCGATGATGAGCGCCACGCGGGCCACGTCCCGGTTGAGGAGTTCCAGCGTGAGCGGGGTCTTCTCCAGCTCGGTGAAAAGCTCGGGGTCTGCGATCACGGCGTGTTTGACGACCTCTCCGCAGCCGTCGGCGAACTGCTCGGGCGTGAGGGTGGCGAGGCACCCCACGTCAGCAATAACCACACTCGGCTGCCAAAAGGCGCCGGCCAGGTTTTTGCCGGCAGCTAGGTCGATGGCCGTCTTGCCGCCCACCGACGAATCAACCATAGCGAGCAGGCTCGTGGGGATTTGCACAAACTTGCAGCCGCGCATGTAGGTGGCGGCCACAAAGCCAGCCACGTCGCCCACAACACCGCCGCCGAGTGCCACGATCACGTCGGAGCGTGAAAGCTCATGCTCGGCCACAAACTCCAAAATGGCAACATAGGTTTCGGCGCGCTTTTGGGCCTCGCCGGCCTCGAAGGTGCAGATGCTTACCTCGTAGCCTGACGCCTCCAGGCTCTGCTTAACGGGCATCTGGTAGAGCGGGCCCACGTTGGTGTCCGTAACGATGACGGCCTTGGTGCCGCCGGCGGTGGCACGGACAAGCGGGCCCGCCTGCTCCAGCAAAAACGTTCCGACGTGCACCTGGTAGGGGCGTGCGGTGTCGATATCGATGGTAATCGCCATAAGCTTCGGTCCTTTCGACCTGGCGTGGTAGATGATCTAGCGGGAGGCCTCGTCGTCGAGCGCCCGCTTGATGCGATCGCCCTCGGCAAGGAGATTCTCCAGATAGCGCTCGTCGCGGTCCTTAAGGGCGCGGCTGTAGGCTCCGAGTGCCTCGATCAGATGGTCGATCTCGAAGGCAAGCGCGTCGGCGTCGTCGATCATGAGCTCCGACCACATCTGGGGGTTGAGGTGCGCCACGCGGGTAAGGTCGCGGTAGCTACCGGCCGAAAAACCGTGGTGAACTTGGGCGGTCGGGCTTTTAACGTAGGCGTTGGATACCACGTGCGCAAGCTGACTCGTAAAGGCGATGACGCGGTCGTGCTCGGCGGCGCTCGTTACGCTGAACTTGCCAAAGCCCAGGGGGCGCACCATTTCGCGCACCTGGCCTAAAAGCTCGAGCTTAAGGGCGTCGTCCACGGCGGGCGGTACGAGCACCAGCGGGGCACCCTGGAACAGGTCGGCACGGGAGTGGGCGTAGCCCGAGAACTGGGTGCCCGCCATGGGGTGCGCGCCCACAAAGTAAAAACCGTGCTCGCGGGCGAGCTCAAAGGCACGCTCGCATACGATGCCCTTGACGCCCACGGTGTCAATCACCACGGGGCCCATGATGGCCTCGGTATCAGTGGCGTCGGCGAGCGCTTGGGCGTGCGCCTCGAGCCACTCGATGCAGGCCTCGGGGTAGCAGGCCAGCACGATGATGTCGCACTCGCCGAGTGTCTTGTCGTTAAGCTCGCCGGCGACAGTGCCCATGCTGGCGGCCGTCATGACATCGTCATCGGGGTCCCAGGCCAGCACGCGGACGCCCGCCTGCGCATAGCCGCGGGCAAAGCTGCCGCCGATCAGACCTAGGCCCACAATGCCGGCGCATTTGGGACCGCCCTGGTTAACGCGCGCGTTTCTCACCGTACCCATGGGCTACTCCATGGTCTCTTGGCAGACGACCTCGCGGATGGCGCGGATGCGGCGCATGGTGTCGTCGAACTGGTCGGGGGTGAGGGCCTGGGCGCCGTCGGACCATGCGCGGCTGGGCTCGTCGTGGACTTCGATCTCCAGGCCGTTGGCGCCGCAGGCGGTCGCCGCGAGCGCCATGGGCTCAACGTAGCGGGTGTAGCCGGTGGCGTGGCTGGGGTCGGCAACGACGGGCAGGTGCGACAGGTGGTGCAGCACCGGCACGGCGTTAAGGTCGAAGGTGTTGCGGGTGCGGGTCTCGAAGGTGCGGATGCCGCGCTCGCACAGGATAACGTTGTCGTTGCCCTCGCTCATGATGTACTCGGCAGCCATGAGCAGCTCGTCGATCGTGCCGGACATGCCGCGCTTGAGCAGAATCGGGGTCTGGGTCTTGCCGACCTCCTTGAGCAGGGGGAAGTTCTGGGCGTTGCGGGCGCCGATCTGCATGACGTCGATCTTCTTGTCCAAGAAGACCTGCACGTCGCGCGGGTCCATGATCTCGGTGACGATCGGTATGTCGAGCTCGGCGGATGCCTCGCACAGCAGGTCCAGGCCGGCGGGGCCCATGCCCTGGTAGGCGTACGGGGAAGTGCGGGGTTTGTAGGCGCCGCCGCGCAGCATCGTGGCGCCGGCAGCCTTCACGCGGCGGGCGATGCGGATGAGGTTCTCGCCCTCGACGGAGCACGGGCCGGCGATGACCTGGAACTGGTCGCCGCCGATTTTGACGCCGTGGCCGCAGTCGATGACGGAGTCCTCGGGGTGGAACTTGCGGTTGGCGCGCTTGAACGGCTCGGAGACGCGCTGCACGCGCTCGACGACGTCCATTGACTCGAGGAGGAACGGGTCGATCTTGGTGGTGTCTCCCACAAGACCGATAATGGTCTCGTTCTCACCGCGCGAGACGTCGGTCTTGAGTCCCTTTTTCTCGATCCAGCTGACGATATGGCTGACGGCCTCGTCGCTGGCGCTCTGCTTTAAAATTGCAATCATGGTGTGCCTCTCACCTCGATGGTTAGACTTTGCAAAAACGGCCCGCATTGCGAGCCGTATATATGGTGCATGTGAGTTTATACTATTAAGCTCACTTTTGCGTTCTAAAGTGAGCTGCCGGGCCGTGTCTCCCACGGAATTGCAAAGCTTTTTCTATTCTTTTGTTAGCCCATGGCGCACTTGGGTATAATGCCAAACGTTGGCCCTATTAGCTCAGGGGATTAGAGCGTCTGCCTCCGGAGCAGAAGGCCGTTGGTTCGAATCCAACATGGGGCACCATCGAACGTAAGACCGTCCGAACCTCGCATGGTCCGGGCGGTTTTTCTTATACCGACGCGACGTGATAGGACGTGGTATGGCAACGACGGATATCGAGCGCGGACTATCGACTGGCGAGGTCGAACAGCGCATTGCCGCCGGCAAGATCAACCGCAACATGGAGCTCAAAACCAAATCGGTCCGCGAGCTTATCATCGAAAACCTCTGCACGCTGTTCAACTTGATCAACGTAGTATTGGCGGTTTTGGTGCTGCTGACCGGCTCGTTTAAGAACCTGACGTTCTTGTTCGTGGTGTTCTTGAACACCGCTATCGGCGTCATCCAGTCCATGCGTTCCAAGCGCATGGTCGACAAGCTCACGCTGCTTACCTCTAAAAAGGCCATTGCGGTGCGCGAC
Organism: uncultured Collinsella sp.; assembly: GCA_958437495.1. Taxonomy (GTDB): domain Bacteria; phylum Actinomycetota; class Coriobacteriia; order Coriobacteriales; family Coriobacteriaceae; genus Collinsella. Next base: position 35,656 of record CAUBOH010000016.1, read on the forward strand.
GGCGCCGAGGTCGAGCTCGACCTGGACCAGATTGTGCTCGACGACATCATTCGCCTGGGGCGCGGTGACCAGATTCCCGCCGACGCCGTGGTCGTGTCGGGCGAGGCGCTCGTGAACGAGAGCCTGCTGACGGGCGAGAGCGACCTCATCAAGAAGCAGCCCGGCTCCGAGCTCATGAGTGGCAGTTTTATCGACTCGGGACTGCTGCGCGCCCGTGTGATCCATGTCGGTGCCGACAACTACGTAGCCAAGATTAATAACGAGGCCAAGTACGTCAAAAAGGTCAATTCCGAGATCATGAACGCGCTCAACGCCATCGTGCGCTTTGCGAGCATCATCATGATTCCGCTTGGTCTGGCTCTGTTCGCCTCGAGTGTAAGTGGGCTGTGGGACGCCGCGGGCACGCCGGGCGATAGCGCGCTTTCGTGGTGCTTTTCCGAGCTGCTGGCCGGCCGAGTGCCCTCGTCGGCGCTGTTGTCCACAGTGGGTGCCCTGCTGGGTATGATCCCGCAGGGCTTGGTGTTGCTGACTTCGTCGGTGCTGGCCATCGCCACGGTGCGCCTGGCGCGTCGCAAGGTGCTGGCACAGCAGCTCTACTGCATCGAGACACTCGCGCGCGTCGACGTGCTGTGCCTGGACAAGACCGGTACCATCACGTCGGGTCGCATGGAGGTCGAGGGTACCTATCCGCTACCGGTCGAGGGCGTTGGCCTGGGCGTGGGGGAGAGCGAGGCAACCGTTCCCGTCGATACCACGGTTCTCGACTTTGCACTCGCCAACGTGGCGCGTGCGACTTCGGCCGATGCCAACGAGACCTGTCAGGCGCTGCTCAACTATTACGCCGATCGCCCGGTCGAGGTGTCCGAGCCGCTGTCGGTTATTCCGTTCTCGTCGTCCAAAAAGTGGAGCGGCGCCTCGTTTGCGCAGGGCTCCTATGTGATGGGCGCGGCGCAGTTCGTGCTTTCGGACCGTGCGTTTGCGCTTGTCGAGAACCGTGTCGCCGAGCTTGCCGATACCTGTCGCGTGCTCGTGGTGGCGCGCGTGGACGGTTTTACGCCCGACGGCGATATGGTGGGCGAGGCCGAGCCCGTGGGCTTTGTGACCATCCGCGACGAGATCCGTACCTCGGCTGCCGAGACCATTGGCTATTTTAATGAGCAGGGCGTGACCCTCAACGTGATCAGCGGCGACGACCCGCGTACCGTGTCGTCGATCGCGCGCGTGGTGGGCATACCGGGTGCCGATGCCTACGTGGACGCCACGACGCTCGATACGCCTGCTAAGCTCGATGCGGCGGTGGACCGCTACCACGTCTTTGGCCGCGTGACGCCGCAGCAGAAGCGCGAGCTCGTGCAGGCGCTCAAGCGCCGCGAGCACACCGTGGCCATGACGGGTGACGGCGTCAACGACGTGCTGGCGCTCAAGGAAGCCGATTGCTCCGTGGCTATGGCCGCCGGCTCCGATGCCGCGCGCAACGTTGCCGAGATCGTGCTGGTCGATAACGACTTTGCCTCGATGCCCGCCGTCGTGGCCGAGGGCCGCCGCTCCATTAACAACCTGCAGCGTTCCGCCTCGCTGTTCCTGACCAAGACGCTGTTCTCGATGGGGCTGGCGGCACTGTGCATCGCGCTGCCGCCGTATCCCTTTGAGCCCATCCAGATGACGCTCATCAACTTCTTCTGCATCGGCGCGCCGGGCTTTGTGCTGGGGCTGGAGCCCAACAACGCCCGCGTGAAGGGGGCGTTTTTGACCAACGTTCTCAAGCGTGCGCTGCCGGCGTCGGTTGCAGTTATTTTGGCCGCGGTGCTCGATATCTTTGTGGCGCGCGTGTTTGGGTTTAGCCAGCTCACACTGTCGACGATGTGCCTGCTTACGTCGTGTGCGGCGAGCGTCAGCCTGATCTGGCGCATCTCGCAGCCGCTTACGCCCTTGCGCGTGGTGCTGTTTGTGTTTGTGGTTGCCGGTATTCTGGTGGGCGTTATCGGGCTCCCGGAGCTGCTGTCCATCGCCAACCTGTCCATCGGCCAGATGGTCATTTTGGCGGTCATCATAGTCTTTACCTGTTCGGTGTTCTTTAAGCTCGCCACGATGATGGACTCGCTTAAGCCGCGTCGTCGCCATTCGGCCACGGGTTTTGGTCGTGGCGTTCGCGTGCGTCTGGGGCGCGGCGGCGGCAAGGTGAGCTCGACGGGTTCGACCGCCCGGCGATTTGCCAAGCGTGTCGCCGCCGATATGGCCCAGCGACGCGATGAGCGCACCGCCCGTGAGGCCGAGGCCCGCGCGCTCGAGGGTGTGGCCCAGGCGCAGCCCAAGAAAAAGAAGAGCGCGGGTGCCAAGCGCTCTCGTGTGACCAAATCGGCCCAAGGCATCAAGGTCTCGATGCCGAGCAAGAAGAATAAGCCCGTAAAGAAAGCCTAGTCCCAACGCCTCCCTAAGTTGCGGTGAAATAGGGACTGTTTAGGCGTTTCAACCTCCTGTTCAGCCCCTATTTCACCGCAACTTAGGGGTGAGCGGGGATGTTGAATTGGTGCCTTGTGCCTTTGTGGGCGTAGCGATGTTATGCTCTAACCTCGATTGTTCGAATGATTCCGAAAAGAGGATGCCGTGATCTGCCCGCATTGTCTCAAGACCATAGAGGACGGCTCCTCGTTCTGCCCCTATTGTAATGCCTACGTTGGACCCGGCGATGGCCCCGAGCACACCGAGTTCGTGTTTTGCGACGGCTGCGGTGCCCGCCTGTCTCCGCATGACCGCACCTGTCCCAAGTGCGGCCGTCCCGCGCCGGGCATCCTTTCTAAGGACGCCGCAGCATCCGACCTGGCGGCAGGACGTACGGCTGGTTTTCCGCGCCTGACCCAGGAGCAGATCGATACCGAGGTACCCCACGCGCCGGCCTCTGCCGCTGCGGTGCTCTCCGATGCCGCCGATCCAAACGAGACCTGCGTGCTGCCGGCCTTCGATAAGGATTTTGGCATTCCCAAGGTCGATATCCCGCTGCCGGTGTCCCTTCGTGACGACGCTCAGTCCAAAAATCAAAAACCCAAGCGCAAGGTGCACCCGGACGAGGATGCCTACCACAAGCACAAGCGCCGTATCCCCAAGCCGCTCATCGTTATCGCGTTGCTCGCTGCCGTGTGCGGCGGTGCCTATTGGTTTGTGACATCGGACCCCATGGGCGTTATGCCGGGCTTTTACGACCAGTTTGGCCAGGCCGCCAAGACGACGTTCCCCTCGCGCCAGAAGGGCGAGGCTACCGAGGACAAGACCAAGTCCGACGATACGGCCGAGGTGGTCCAGGAGGAGACCGTCCTTTCCGACGACCAGCTCTATACCAAGCTTGACGGTCTGTATCAGACCATCGTGTCGTATGGCGACGATGATCAGATCGGCGAGGTCGTCGACTCGTTTAACAGCGGGTACCTGCGCACGCCGCTCTCCACGCGCCAGGAGCTGTCGCAGAGCGCTTATGCCTTGCGCGACCAGATCAAAAAGACCCAAGACGAGCTCAACAACCTTAAGGTGCAAGACGATACCGTCTACGCGGAGGATATCGAACACCTCAAGCAGCTTGCCGAGTGGATGTACGAGCGTGTCGACATGATCTGCCAGAGCTGGGATATCTCGCTGTCCATTCCCGATGGCGAGTCGCTGAGCGCCCGCCAGAGCGAAATCTTGGCGCCCATCGCACAGGGCGGCAACAGCGCCCTTAACCAGTACGATGCCAATGTGAGCGCCTGGAAGCCGCAGCCGCGTTCGTAATTTGTTGCCCTCCGACGGCATAACCTGCGTGCGCAATTGATGGAAGCCCGTGCTTATTGCTACAATTCGTACAAATATGCTTTAAACGCACGAGGAAGGAACCACATGTTTGGTTTTAAGAAAGAGCTTTATACGCCCGAGTACCAGCTCGCTGGTGACGAGTGTGCGATCATCGAGACGTCGAAGGGCACGATCAAGGTCAAATTTGACGGCGAGGGTGCTCCCATCCATGTGGCGAACTTCTGCGAGCTTTCCACCATGGGCTTCTACGACGGCCTTAAGTTTCACCGCTATGTGCCCGGCTTTGTGATCCAGGGCGGCGACCCCAATACCCGCGATATGTCCGGCGCCGATGTCGCTGCCGGCCTTGAGGGCCCCGACGGTATGCCCGGCACCGGTGGCCCCGGCTACTGCATCAAGGGAGAGTTCGCCACCAACCCGCGCAACAGCCATGTGGACGGTGCGCTTGCCATGGCGCGTTCTATGGATCCCGATTCCGCGGGCTCCCAGTTCTACTTCTGCCTGGGTGCCCAGCACAACCTGGACTCCGGTTACACCGTCTTTGGCACCACGGTCGAGGGCCTCGACGTGATTTCGCAGCTGCGTGCCGGCGACGAGATCGTCCATGTCGAGATCGTTCACGAGTAAAAGGGGACTTCCTTGAATAGCCAGTTGATCCAACAGGGCCGCGCCGCTTACCGCGCGGGCGATTTTTCCGCTGCCGCCCAGATGCTTGGCGCAGCAAAGACCCCCAGCGAGATCATGGGCGAGGCCGACCATCTGCGCGGCAACGCCCTGATGCACCTGGGTATGTACTCCGAGGCTGCCGAGGCCTACGCCGCTGCTCTTAACGACGGAACCTATGGCAAGCGCGGCGCGCTGCTCACCAACCGCGGCAAAGCGCTCGCCGCCGTGGGCGACTACACCACGGCTGCCCAGGCGTTCTCCGCCGCCACCCAGGACGCATCCTACGCTACGCCATTTAAGGCCTACTTGGGCCTGGGCAACGCGCTCTTCCAGTCGGGCGACTACGCCAACGCCGGCACCGCCTTCCGCCAGGCAGCCATCGACGGTGCCAACCCGGCTCCCGCGGCCGCCCTTGGCGAGCTCGGCCGCTGCTTCATCAAGCTTGGTCGTCCCGCGGACGCCGTGGAGACCTATCGCACGGCCATCGATTTTGCCGGTCCGCGCGACGACAGCCGTGCGCTGAACGCCGGCATGGGCGAGGCGCTCTCTGCTGCCGGGCGTCCCTCCGAGGCGCTCGACGCCTTTAATGCCGCCACTGCCGACGGTATCTATCAGCTCACGCCCGAGCAGTCTGACGAGCTCGCGCGCGTGCACGATTCGCTTGCTGCGCTTTCGGCCCAGACTGCCATGGCCACGGCTCCGGCTCCCTCGATGGACGCATCTGCCGTCGACCCGCTCGACCCCACGGGTGCGACCGGTCAGTTTATGCCCGACCCCTCGGACACCGGCTTCTTTACGCTGTCTGAGTCCGAGATGGTCCAGCAGGACCGCAAGCAGGCAAAGGTTCGCCGCCGCCATCGTCACACGGGTCTCAAGATTTTCCTGGTGCTGCTTCTGCTGATCGTCATTGCCGCCGGCGGTCTGGGCTTTGCCTACACGCGCGGCATGGGTATTCCCTCGCAGGAGTCCGTCATCACCGATCTGTTCCAGGCTGCCGGTGACGGCGATACCGCCAAGGCCGAGTCCTGCCTGGCTTCGAGCCTGTCCGAGGACGCCAAGGCGATGATTATCTCCTCGATCCCGCAGGGCGCCACCGTCTCCGTTGAAGGTATGGACCAGTCCATGACCGAGACCACTGCCAAGGTGAAGGCTTCGCTGTCCAAGGGCGGCGAGCAGGAGTACACCGTCAAATTCGTGCGCTCCGACAACCATATCGGTTGGGCCGTGTCCTCGTTCGATATCGATTTCTCGGCTGCCGATAACCAGTAGTGACCTTATGGGGTTTGGCTCTGCCCGGTGCCTCGCCGCAAGTGGGGTGCCGGGTTTGCGCTAGTATGAGCTATTAGGTTTTCCAGCAATCATCCAACACATCAGGAGTTGCGTTGTTTTCTTTGATGGATATGTTCTTCAGTAGCTACGCGGGCGATCTTGCCATCGACCTCGGCACCGCCAACACGCTTGTCTCCGTGCGCGGCAAGGGTATCGTCATTCGCGAGCCCTCTGTCGTCGCCATCGATAAAAACGACGAGCGCATCCTTGCGGTCGGCATCGAGGCTAAGCGCATGCTCGGCCGCACGCCCGGCAACATCGTGGCTGTTCGCCCCCTCAAGGACGGTGTTATCGCCGATTTCGATGTTACCGAGGCCATGTTGCGCTACTTCATCGACAAGGCCTCTGAAAAGCGCTACCCGTGGACCCCGCGCCCGCGCGTTGTCGTTTGCGTTCCCTCCGGTGTCACGTCGGTCGAGAAGCGCGCCGTGTTCGAGGCTACGATTCAGGCTGGCGCTCGCCAGGCCTATCTGATCGAGGAGCCTATGGCCGCGGCTATCGGTGCCGACTTGCCTGTCGAGGAGCCGACCGGCTCCATGGTCATTGACATCGGCGGTGGTACCACCGAGGTCGCCGTTATCGCCATGGGCGGTATCGTCGTGTCGCAGTCCATTCGTATTGCCGGCGACGAGTTCGATCAGGCTATCCTCACGCATGTTCGCGATGCCTACAACTTGGCCATCGGCGAGCGCACGGCCGAGGACATTAAGATTAAGGTCGGCTCCGCCGTGCCGCTCAAGGACGAGCTCGACGTCGAGGTCAACGGCCGCGACGTTATCACCGGTCTGCCCAAGACCGTGCGCATCGAGAGCGAGGAGATTCGTCGCGCGCTCAACAAGCCGCTCGACGAGATGGCCAAGGCCGTTAAGGACGCCCTCGACGCCACGCCGCCCGATCTGGCCTCGGATCTTATGTACTACGGCATTCTGTTGACCGGCGGCGGTGCACTGCTGCGCGGCCTCGACGTACGCTTGCGCGACGAGACCGGCGTTTCGGTCAACGTTAGCCCTACGGCGCTCGACAACGTCGTCAACGGCTGTGCCCGCGTGCTCGAGGCAAATGCATTTGACGGCGGCTTCGTCCAAACCAATGCTTAATTTCCTAAAGGTGGATTCCATTTGGCACGATCTTCGGGTTTCTCTTCAAATCTGAATACCAAGCGACAATCAACGGGTATGCGCCCGTTGATTGTTTTCAGCGTGATTTCGGTGCTGCTCCTCACGTTTTATATTCGTGAAGGCGAGGCGGGGCCGATTCATGCCGTGCGTTCGGGCGTGACGACGATTACCTCGCCGGTGCGCTTTGTGGGCTCGGCGGTAGCGACGCCGTTTAACGCCATCGGCAACGTGTTCTCGAACCTTACGGCCTCGCAGGACACGCTTGCCGAGCTTAAGAAGCAAAACGAGGAGCTGACCTCTAAGGTGGCCGAGCTCTCCGAGGCGCAAAAGACTGCCGAGCGCCTTGAGGGCCTGGTAGGCCTGCAGTCGACCTATAACCTCAAGTCGACCGCCGCGCGTATCGTGGGCGCCTCGGGCGATGCCTGGACCTCGACGGTCACTATCGACAAGGGTTCTGCCGACGGTCTTGCCATCAATATGCCCGTGACGAGCTCCGCTGGTGTTATCGGCCAGATTATCGAGGTTTCGGCTAAGACCTCCACTGTGCGCCTGATTGGTGACGAGAATTCGGGCGTGTCCGCCATGGTACAGGACACGCGCGCCCAAGGCATGCTGCAGGGCCAGCCCGACGGCACACTGCGTCTGGACTACGTGAGCGTCGACTCCGATGTCAAGGTGGGCGACATCATCGTGACCTCGGGCATTGGCGGGGTGTTCCCCAAGGGCCTGCCGCTCGGTACCGTGTCTTCGGTCGAGAAGTCTGCTAACGACGTGTACTACACCATTGTGGTGCGTGCGCAGACCACGGCCGAGAATAACGAGGAAGTGCTCGTCATCACCTCGCTCACCGACGAGCAGTCGGCTTCGGACGATGATGTCAACACCGCTAACAGTACGCCGCAGGGTACGTCGCGCGATGCAGCGACCAAGACCAAGGACGAGAGTTCGGATGAAAACTCCGATGCGTCCGACACGACCGACTCGGGCTCGAGCGAATAGGGGGCATGTCCATGGATCTACACGAGCAGGGGGCGAGCTCCCGCACGTTTGCGATTGCCGCCATTGTGTGCGTGCTGCTGCAGGCGGGTCTGGCGCCGCAGATCTCCATCGCGGGCGGTCGCGTCAACTTTATGATCATCCTGGTGTGTCTGAGCGTGTTTTCGGGCGACCCCACGCGTGCCGTCGTATGCGGCTTTTGCAGCGGCCTGTTCTATGACCTTTCCGCCGCCGTGCCGGTGGGCGTTATGTCGCTGCTACTGACCGTGGGCAGTTTTGCTTTGGTTCACAGCGCGGCTGGCCAGACGGGCGGCTCGCCGAGTGCGCGCGGCATTACCGTTGGCGCCTTTGCGCTTGCCATTAACGTGGTCTACAGCATCATCTTGCTGTTTATGGGTCTGGAGACGAGCTTTGTGGTGGCCATCTTTGGGCACGCTCTGCCGTCCTCGATCCTGACAGGCTTAATCGTCATCCCGTTTTTGATGTCCGGCGCCGCTCCGCAGGCCGGTTACGGATTCTCTGCACGCGGCAACCGCCAGACGGGCATGCGCTTTAAGCCTAAGACCCGAAAGCTCAAATAGGGGAGGCCCATAGATGTCTTCCCAGATAACGGTCATCATCGCCGGTATCGTGCTGGTCGTGGCCATTGTTGTCGCGCTGGTTATTATGCGCCGCGGCGATTCCCGTTTTACCTATGACACGCAGCACGGAACGGCTCCGCGCGCCACCGAGGGCGAGGGCAATACGGCCGCGACGGCGTTTAAGGGCCGCTTCTCCATCCTCACCACGGGTGTGGGCGCGATGTTTGCCGCGCTTGCCGTCAAGCTGTGGGGTATGCAGATGGTCTCGTCGGACTATTACGACAAACAGGCCAAGAGCAACCAGACCCGCACCGTCACCACGCCTGCCGTGCGCGGTCGCATTCTCGACCGCAACGGCGTGGCGCTTGTTCAAAATCGCCCCTCGCTTGCCGTCGTCGCCTATCGCGACCTGGCCAACGACACCGTGCTGGTGCATCATCTCGCGAATGTGCTCGGCATGCCCTACGTCGCGGTTCTGCGCAACATTCAGGACAATTCGGAGGGCGCCCAGAGCCTGCATACCATTGCCACCGACGTTCGTCGTTCCACGGTTGCCTATATTCAGGAGCACGCTGGTGAGTTTCCCGGCGTGAAGATCGCCGAGCGCACCGAGCGCCAGTACCCGTACGGCGAGACCGCCTGCCACATCTTGGGTTACACCGGCACCATTACTTCCGAGCAGCTCGAGGCCCAGAATAAGAAGGCGTCCGGTGGTGACGATAGCGCTGCCGGGCATATTACGTACCAGTCGGGCGACATCGTGGGCCAGGCGGGTGTCGAGAGCTATTACGAAAACCTGCTGCAGGGCATTCGCGGCGAGCAGACCGTCAAGGTCGATGCCTCGGGCAACGTGACCGGTCAGGCCGGCGCCGTGCCCGCCAAGGCCGGTTCGGATATTAAGCTTACACTCGACCTTAAGATTCAACAGGCTTGCGAGACGGCGCTGGCAAGTGCCATTGAGCTTGCTAAGACCACAGGCTACAGCAACGCCGGCAACGGTGCCGTGGTGTGCCTCGACCCCAATAACGGTGAGATTCTGGGTATGGCGAGCGAGCCCAAGTTCGACCCTTCGGTGTTTATCGGCGGCGTCTCCAACGATGTGTGGACTGAGCTCAACGATGACAAGGGTTCGCATCCACTGCTCAACCGCGCCATTGGCGGCCAGTACATGTCCGCCTCGACCATCAAACCCCTCTCGGCGTTGGCTGGCCTTGAGTTTGGCACGTACACTTCGAGTCAAACGACTAACTGCACGGGATATTGGACCGGCTTGGGCAAGTCGTGGGGAAAGTACTGCTGGCTACACTCCGGCCACGGCACGATGACGCTGCAGTCCGGTATCGCCAACTCCTGCGACCCCGTGTTCTACGATATGGGCAAGGCGTTTTTCTACAACGACCAGCATCCCGAGGGCCTGCAAGAGGTCTTTCGTCGTTGGGGCCTGGGCAAAACCTGCGGCATCGATCTGCCGAGTGAGGGTGCGGGCCGCATTCCCGATGCCGAGTGGAAAGAGTCGTACTTTACCGACGCCTCGGCCGAGGACCGCAAGTGGAATGCCGGCGATATGACTAACATCGCTATCGGCCAGGGTGACATTTTGGTGACGCCGCTGCAGATGGCCTGCGCTTACATGGGCCTTGCCAACGGCGGCAAACAGTATGTGCCGCATGTGTTTTTGTCGGCGGTGTCGCGCGATGGCGACGGCGATGCCTATAAGTACAACGGTAAGGGCAAAAAGAAGCGCCTGGAGGCTCAAATTAACAACGATGCCGATCTTGCGCTGGTCCGCAACGGCATGCACGACGTGATCTACTCGGCGTCGACTTCGACCGCCGCGCACTTTAACTCCCTGACCCCCACGGTCTACGGCAAGTCCGGCACGGGCGAGAAGAGCGGCGAGGACGATTACGCGTGGTTTTGCGCCTACGCTCCGGCCGATGACCCTAAGTACGTGATTGTCACTGTCTTGGAACAGGGCGGTGGCGGCTCCGATACCGCGCTGCACGTCGTGCGCGATGTCCTCGGTGCGATTTATGACGAGCCCGACACGTCGACGGCCACGGGCGATTCCTCGGTTCGATAGGAGGTTGCGATGGACTTTTCGCCGGCGGACCTGTTCCGCTCAACCAAAACCGGCTCTCGCAGCAGCCTGGACCGCGTCAACAAGCAGATTTCCGCCTCGCGCGGAACGTTTCGCCAAAAGGTGCACATCGGCGTGTTGCTGGCGACCGTGGCGCTCGTCACCTATGGTGCCATCATTATCTGGTCTGCCTCGCAGTTTAAGGCCGACGCCTCGTTCTCGCGTCACCTGCTGGGTATCGGTATTGGCGCGGTGTTGGCGGTGCTCGTCTGGCGCACCGACCTGCGTGGCATTTCCAACTTTTCGACGGCCCTGCTCGTCATCGATCTCATCGTGATCTTCTCGCCTAAGATTCCGGGCCTGTCCTACACGGGCGGCTTGGGAATGACGGGTTGGATCAAGATTCCCGGTATCGGTTTAACATTCCAGCCCGTTGAGCTTGCCAAGCTCATCACCATCTTCTTTATGGCCACGCTTGGCTCGCAGTACAACGGGCGCATCGATACCGTTCGCGACTACATTAAGCTCTGCGGCATGCTGTCCATTCCGTTTTTGGCCGTCGTCGCCATGGGCGACCTAGGCTCGGGTCTGGTCGTGCTGGTGTCGGGCGCTATCGTCATCTGCATGAGCGGTGCGCGCCGCGAATGGGTGCTGTCGACCTTGGCTCTGCTCGTGGGTTTGGTGGCGCTCGTCCTGGCGCTCGATTCGGTCTTCGATTCGCTGCTCGGCCACGATGTGCTCATTAAGCAGTACCAGATGAATCGTCTGACGGTCTTTATCGACCCCGACAATGCTGATTCGGACGATGCATACAACCTACAGCAGTCGCTGATCGCGGTCGGCTCGGGCGGTTTCTTTGGTAAGGGCCTGGGGCATGCGACGCAGTCGGCCGGCGGCTTCCTGCCCGAGTTCCATACCGACTTCGTCTTCGCTTTTTTGTCAGAGACGTTCGGCTTCTGCGGCTCCTTTTTGCTGCTGTGCCTGTACGTGCTGCTCATCTTCTCGACGATCCGCGTCGCCTTTAAGTGCGAGTCTCTGTTCCTACGCTTGTCATGCGTGGGTATCGTCGGCATGTGGGCATTCCAGACGTTCGAGAACATCGGCATGTGCATTGGCATGATGCCGATTACCGGTATTCCGCTGCCGTTCATTAGCTTTGGTTCGTCGTCGATGATGATCCAGTTGTTGACGGTGGGTATCGTACAATCCATATGGCGGCATCGTTCGGGCGCCGCGTAACCGCTGGAGGGGTTTGCCATGAAGATTCCCGTAGAAAAGCTGACCCGCGCTTTTAAAATGGGCGCGGCCACCAAGAGGGATTCCGATACGCCCGTGCGCGTTTCGGTCTACCTGGATTCGACCGCCTCGCGTTTTTTGGTCGAGACGGTTCGCGATGCCTTTGTGCCGCAGACGACCTCGGGCATTGTCCGCGTTGAGCGTCTAGGGGAGGAGCGCATCGTCCCCAAGACCGATACCGATGTGGTGCTGGTCCTTTCGTGCGGATCCGACCGCCTGGAGAGCGCTGTACAGGAGCTTGTGATCGCCGGCGCGCCCGTGTGCGTGCTTGCCGAGTCCGCTGTCGAGGTGCCGTTTATCGAGTCCCCCACGCCCATGCTCGGCGTGGTGGCGGCCACCGATAAGACGTATCTCCTCGAGACACTCGCCCGCTGGATCCTGGACCGTACGGAAAAGGAGACGGCCTTTGCGGCGAACTTTGCCTTTATGCGCATCGCCGCCGCCAACCGCATCATCACCTCGTGCGCGCTTACGAATATGGCGACGGGCGCCCTGGTGTTTTTGCCGGGTGCCGACTATCCCGTCATGGCGCTCGCGCAGGTGGGCATGGTCTTTGAGCTGGCGGCCATCTTTGGGCGTGGCATTAAGCCCGAGCGTGGCTACGAGGTCGCGGGCGTGCTTGCCGCCGGTCTGGCGATTCGCGCCGTCACCCGTGCGTTGGTGAAGCAGACGCCGCATATCGGCTTTGTCGTCAAGGCGCTCTCCGCCGCCGTCGGCACCTATGGCATGGGCCGTGCGCTCGTGTCGCTCTACGAGCGAGATGTCGATTACAGCCGTGCCAACGAGGTGGCCGCCGCTACCTTCTCGCGCGTCCGCGACCTGGTGACCACCGTCGCCGGCGCTACCCGTCCCATGAATCCTTTCGAGGATGCAACCGATCTCGCTGCTTAGGGGTTTCTTTTGCGCGTTCCATACCAAGACTGCTTTCATTTGATCGAGCCACTGCTCGCGAAGGTCGAAAAGCCGAGTCGCTATATCGACCACGAGTGGGGTACGCTCTCCAAGGCCGATGCCGATTATCGTTGCTGCATGATTTACCCGGACGTGTACGAGGTCGGCCTGCCCAACCAGGGTATTGCCATCCTGTACAACATCCTTAACCAGGCCGAGGGCATCTCCTGTGAGCGCGGCTATGTGCCGTGGCCCGATATGGGCGATGCCATGCGCGAGGCCGGTATCCCGCTGCTGTCGCTCGAAGGCGCAGCGCCCGTGGCCTCGTTTGATATCGTCGGCATGCATGTGCCGCACGAGATGGCCGTGACAAACTTTCTCGAGGCACTCGATCTAGCCGGCATTCCGCTGCTGGCGGCCGACCGCACCGAGGACGATCCCATCATCGTCGCCGGCGGGCCTTCGGTTTATAACCCCGAGCCGTATGCGGCCTTCTTCGATGCCATCCTGATTGGCGAGGGTGAGGAGTCGCTGCTCGAGATCTGCCAGCTGCATCGCCGCCTGCGTGACGAGGGCGTCCCGCGCGCCCAGATTGTCGAGCGGCTCGCGACCGTCGCCGGTACCTATGTGCCGTCGCTGTACGAGGTGCGCCACGATGAGCCTTGCTCGCCCCACGGCTACACCGTGCCGCGCGAGGGTAAGGACGTGCCGCCGGTGGTCTACAAGCGCGTCGTCGAGGACTTTGGCGCTACCAATCCGTTGTCGCAGTCGTGCGTGCCCTATGCGCAGCTCGTTCACGATCGCCTGTCTATCGAGATCCTGCGCGGCTGCGCCCGCGGCTGCCGTTTTTGCCAGGCCGGCATGACGTATCGCCCGGTGCGCGAGCGCTCGGCCGACCAAATCGTGTCCTCGGTGATCCAGGGCCTGGAAAAGACCGGCTATGACGAGGTGTCGCTTACCTCGCTTTCGACCACCGATCACTCCTGCATCCGCGATGTACTCGGTCGCCTTAACCGCCGCCTGGAAGATACGGGCATTCGCGTGTCCATTCCCTCGCAGCGCCTGGATTCGTTTGGCGTGGATATGGCCGAGTCGGTCGCCGGCGAAAAGAAGGGCGGCCTGACGTTTGCCCCCGAGGCCGGTAGCCAGCGCATGCGCGATATCATCAACAAGAACGTGACGGAGGAGGACCTGGACCGCGCGGCCAAGGCTGCCTTCGAGGCCGGCTGGAACCGCATGAAGCTCTATTTCATGATGGGCCTTCCCGGTGAGCGCGACGAGGATATCGTGGCCATTGCCAACTTGGCCGATCACGTGCTCGAGCTTGGTCGTTCCGTGGTGCCCAAGGCGCGTCGCGGTTCCATCTCGGTGTCCATCTCGGTCTCGGTGTTTATCCCCAAGGCGGCAACGCCGTTCCAGTGGTGCCCGCAGCTCGACTACGACGACGTCAAGCGTCGCCAGAAGCTGCTCATCACGAGCGTGCGCAACCGCGCCGTACGCGTGCATTACCACGATGCCGAGACCTCGCTCGTCGAGGCCGCGCTGTCCCGCGCCGGTCGCGACATGACGCCGGTCATTATCGACGCTTGGCGTGCGGGCTCGCGTTTTGACGCCTGGGTGGAGCACTTCTCGCTCGACAACTGGAAGTCAGCCGCGGCCAAAAACGGCATCGACCTCAACGAGCTCGTGCACCTGCCCTACGAGCTGGACTGGCGCCTGCCCTGGGAGCACGTGAGCCCCGGCTGCTCGCGCGGCTTCCTCGAGCGCGAGTACCGTCGCTCGCTGGAGGGCGTCACGACCCCCGACTGCACCCGCACGTCGTGCACCGGCTGCGGAATCTGTCCCACGCTCCACGCCAAGAACGTATTGGTGGGTGATCGCGCATGAGTGAGCGCTTGACCGACAACCCAACGCTTTTTAGACTGCGCGTTCGCTACGGCAAGCGCGATCGTCTCAAGTACCTGGGCCACCTGGAACTGATTCATACCATTGAACGCATTGTGCGCCGCGCTGGCCTGCCCTATGCCGTCACGCAGGGCTTCTCTCCGCATATGCGCGTGGGTTTCTCCTCGGCGCTGCCCGTCGGCACGTCGTCGACATGCGAGTGGTATGACCTGTTTATGACCGAGTTCGTCGCGCTCGACGAGGCCTTTGGGCGCCTGGCCGCGGCGTCCCCGGCCGATTTGGCGCCCATCGAGGCCGCCTACATCGACGTGCGCACGCCGGCGCTCACGGCTCAACTCACGCGCCTTTCGTACCGCATCGACCTGCACCTGGACCCCGAGGCACCCGTGAGCGCCGATGAGGTGCGCGCCGCGGTCGACACGTTGCGTGCAGGCCATGGCATCGACTACGCACGCGGTAAGAAGAGCAAGCGCCTCGATCTTGACCATACACTGGTGGGCTATGAGCTCGCGGCGGGGGAGCGTCCGGACCATCTGGTGCTCATGCTCGACACCCACGCCGACAACGAGGGGTCCATGCGTCCGGAGATTTTGCTTTCTGCTGCTGATGTTTTGTTGCAGGGCTTGACCCCGGGCGTCGATGCACCTATTGTTTCCACCGGTATGCAAGACCTCGTGACCATCTGCTCCTACGATGTCGAGCGTCAGAATCAAGCATGCGAGGATGACGAGGGCCGACTCGTCAGCCCCATACCTGTGCGAACTTGTGGATTTGCTCCACATACTCGTTGACGGGGTTATTATCGCCTGCTACTATATTCGGCTGTTGCACTAACTGATGCATGAAGGGCAAGTAAACATGTACGCAATCGTTAACACGGGCGGCAAGCAGTACAAGGTCGCCACCGACGATGTCATCACCGTCGAGAAGATTGAGGGCAATGAGGGCGACAAGGTCACCCTGCCGGTTCTCTTCCTCAACGATGGTAAGAAGATCGTCACCGATCCCGACAAGCTGGCCAAGGCCAAGGTTACCGCTCAGATCGTTGAGCAGTTCAAGGGCGAGAAGCAGCTGGTCTTCAAGTTCCAGAAGCGTAAGCGCTATCGTCGTCTGAAGGGTCACCGTCAGCAGCTCACCAAGCTGAAGATCGTGAAGGTTCAGGCTACCTCCCGCGCCAAGAAGGCTGTCAAGGCAGAGGCTGAGGCTGTTGCCGAGGCTCCCGTCGCCGAGTAGATTACACTCGTAACGAAAGAGTAGGTATACACAATGGCACACAAAAAAGGACTCGGTTCCTCCCGTAATGGCCGTGACTCCCGCGGTCAGCGCCTTGGCACGAAGCGCTTCGCCGGCCAGACGGTAACCACGGGCACGATTCTCGTCCGTCAGCACGGCACGCACATCCACCCGGGTGCGAACGTTGGCCGTGGCAAGGACGACACGCTGTTCGCGCTGGTCGACGGTACCGTTGAGTTCCACAAGGGTATCAAGCACAGGGTCAGCGTACGCCCGCTCGCGAACGCGTAATTCACCCTTCATAGAGCACATATGTGGGAGGCACTTGAGTTTTAGGATTCAAGGGTCTCCCTCTTTTTTGTAGGAGGCGATTCTGTTGTCACAGTTCACCGATATCAGCCGCATTAACGTTTGCGGCGGCGACGGCGGAGCCGGATGCATGTCGTTTAGGCGCGAGGCATTTGTTCCCAAGGGCGGCCCCGATGGCGGCGACGGCGGTCGTGGCGGCAATGTCGTCATCCAGGCCGATGCTCAGCTGTCTTCGCTGATCGATTATCGCTTTAAGCATCACTTCCGTGCCGAGCGCGGCACGCATGGCCAGGGCGCTCGTCGCAATGGTAAGAGCGGCGAGGACCTGATTCTCAAGGTTCCCATGGGCACCGTGGTACGCGAGCTCGATCCCGAGACGCAGACCCCGATGTTCGAGATTGCCGATCTGGTGCACGACGGCGAGCGCGTCGTCGTGGCGCCCGGTGGCGCCGGCGGTCTGGGCAATACCCACTTTGTGACGTCGGTGCGTCGCGCTCCGGCCTTTGCCCAGCTCGGCGAGCCGGCCGAGGAGCATTGGATCGAGCTCGAGATGAAGCTTATGGCCGATGCCGCACTCGTGGGCTTTCCCTCGGTGGGCAAGTCTTCGCTCATTGCGCGCATGAGTGCCGCTCGTCCCAAGATTGCCGACTATCCCTTTACCACGCTCGTGCCCAACTTGGGTATGGTGCGTGCCGGCGAGTACTCCTATGTCGTTGCCGACGTCCCCGGCCTTATCGAGGGCGCGAGCGAGGGTAAAGGCCTAGGCCATCAGTTCCTGCGCCACATTGAGCGCACGGCCCTGATCATGCATGTCGTTGACATGACGGGCGGGTTTGAGGATCGCGATCCGGTCGAGGACTATCGCATTATTAACCGTGAGCTCGAGCAGTATGGCGCAGAGCTTTCGGAGCGCCCGCAGATCGTTGTCGCCAACAAGTGCGATGCGCCGGGCACGGCCGACAAGATTGCCGACCTTAAGCGTGCGGCGCTCGACGATGGCCATATGTTCTTTGCCGTGTCCGCCGTGACGGGTGCCGGTCTCAACACGCTGATGCTTGCCGTGGGTGAGCAGGTGGCTAAGCTTCGCGCCGAGCTGGCGGTCTCTGATGAGCCGGTCGATCTGCGCGACGAGGAGTGGGAGCGCCGCCGTCTGCAGCGCGAGAAGCGGTTCCGCATTGTCCAAGAAGAGCCTCATGCCTTCCGTGTGGTTGGTCGCGCTATTGAGCGCATGGTCATCCAGACCGACTGGGAAAACGAGGAAGCTGTCATCTACCTGCAGCATAAGTTTGCGCGCATGGGTGTCGACGACGCGCTCGAGAAGGCCGGCTGCCGTGCGGGCGACGAGGTTCGCATTTGCCAGCGCGCCTTTGACTTTGAGGGCGCCGAGGACTTCTCGGAATACGAGGACGAGCTCGAGGATGCAGGCGTTGAGGTTATTGACGTAGCGGCCGAGGGTGCGGACGTGGCTGATGCCACCGAGGGCTCCGAAGGCACTGCCGGAGTCGACGTCGTTGAGACCCCGGAGGGCGAGTAAGCCATGTCGCTGCGCGGTGGAATCGGATTGCCTGAGCTGCCCATCAAGGATGGGCAGGAGTTTCGGCTTGGCATTATGGGCGGCACCTTCGACCCGATTCATTACGGGCACTTGGTTACCGCCGAGCAGGCGCGCGAGTCGCTCGACTTGGACGCCGTGCTTTTTATGCCAGCCGGCTCTCCTGCCTTTAAGCTCGACAAACCGGTGACGCCTGCCGAGGACCGTTATGCCATGACGGTCCTCGCGACTGCCGCGAACCCGGCCTTTTTGGCGAGTCGTTTCGAGATCGACCGTGCCGGTGTCACCTATACAGCCGATACGCTGCATGCCCTTCGCGAGTTTTACCCGCCACAAGTGAAGCTCTACTTTATTACGGGTGCCGATGCGATTATCGATATTGTGACCTGGCACAATGCTGACGAGATTGCCGAACTGGCAACCTTTATTGCTGCGACACGGCCTGGCTTTGACATCGATACGGCCCGGGCGCGGATTAAGGAATCGGGCCTGCCGTTTGACGTGCGCTATATCCAAATTCCGGCGCTGGCGATTAGCTCGACCAACATTCGCAAGCGGGTTGCCCGCGGCATGAGCGTGCGCTATCTTACGAGCGAGTCCGTGCTCGGCTATATCCGTAAACGCGGCCTGTATGCCGATCTTGGGCAAGACGATTTTGATTGATGGGGGAGAACGTTGTCGGTAGAAGATCAGTTTGAGGGCGACGAGCGCGCGCTCTTGACGCGTATCCACGAGTTGCTCGATGTGCGCATGAAGGATAAGCGTAAACGCTACGTTCATTCGCTAGGGGTCGCCGAGACGGCGCTGCACCTAGCCGAGGTATACGGTGTCGACCGCTTTGATGCCGCTGCCGCTGGCCTGATCCATGACTGGGACAAAGTGCTCTCCGACGACGAACTGGTCACGCGCGCTCTGCATTACGGCATTAAGATTGCCGGCTCTCCGTCTGCCGCGACGCCGCTTTTGCATGGCCCGGTTGCCGCCTATGAGCTTCCGCAGCTTTTTCCCGAGCTGTCGCCGACGGTCTTTCAGGCTGTCGACCGTCACACCGTGGGCGCCTGCGACATGACGCCGCTCGATATGGTGGTCTTTGTGGCCGATGCCATCGAACCCAACCGCCACGGAGATTATGCCCATGCGCTGCGCAAGATGGTGGGGAAGTCCTCGCTCGACGAGTTGTTCTTCTCCTGTTTTGCGCAGGGTCTGGTCTACGTTATCCAGTCCGGGCGTTATCTTTATCCCACGGCTATTACGATTTACAACCATTACGCCCAGCTGCGCTAGCTCGGGCCGTCTAGAAAGAGGTATTCCATGGCCGACGAGACCATGACCGACGAGCAGATTCTTAAGGGTGTGGCGCATAAGAGTTTCGTTGCCACGTCCGACCGCACTGCCGCCTCGCTGTCCGCGAGCGGTGTCGCCGCCGAGGATGTCGCCCGCGCCGCCGCGCAGGCCGCCTATGACAAGAAGGGCGAGGACGTTCAGGTGCTCGATCTGACTGAGCTTTCCGATGTGTGCGACTACTTTGTCCTTGCTACCGGCACCAACAACCGCCAGGTTGATTCAATTGTCGACGAGATTGAGGAGAAGGTCGCCGAGGCTTGCAACGAGCACCCGTTTTCAATCGAGGGCCGCGAGCAGAAGACCTGGATTCTCATGGACTACGGTTCGGTCGTCGTCCATGTCTTTACCCCCGAGGCCCGCGAGTTCTACCGTCTCGAGAAGCTCTGGGGTGACGCTCCCCAGCTTCCCCTCGACCTCGTCTAGTAGCTCATTTGGGTCGGGGTTTTAGCTACCCTCTACCGTTCGCCGGGCAGTTGCACCATGCGCAACTGCCCGGCTTTCTTTTTGCCTTGGGGACTAATCGTTGAAGCGGGATTGGCGGCCGAAGGATAGGGCGGCGTCGCCGAATTTGTCTCGGACGGCGTCGATGGCGACGGAGAGGTCGCGGCGGTCGCTGGATTGGGCACCGCGATCATCGACTTCACAGAACAGGTCGGTCTGAATGCCGCCCTGATGGTTGAAGTCACTCATGCCGATACCCGCCAAGCGCACGTGCATACCTTCCTGCCAGATATTGTCGAGCAGCTCGAGCGCCACGGCCACAAAGATATTCTCGTCGTCGGTGGGATGAGGAAGTCGGCGCTGTGCCGTGCGTCCGCTGCCGTACGAGTACTTGAGCTTAAGCGTTACCGTGGCACCCGTCAGTCCCTGGCGACGTAAACGTCGTCCGACGGACTCGCCCAGCAGGGCAATCGCCGCCTCGATGTCTCCTCGCTCGGTCAGATCCCTCGCAAAGGTGCGCTCATTGCTTACCGACTTGACCTCACGCGCTTCGTCCAAGCTCGTAACCTCTGAAACCTCGAGTCCTAGCGCGCGCTGGCGCATGCGCTCGCCGTTCACGCCAAAAATGGCAGCCAGCGTTGACTCCGGCGCGCGTGAAAGCTCTCCCAGCGTATAGATGCGCATGCGGCGCAGTCGCTCCTCGGCCGAGCGCCCGATGCCGCTCATGG
>CAUBOH010000017.1 GCA_958437495.1 uncultured Collinsella sp.
TAAAGTGCCTGCTGTACAAGCGACAAATTCAAATTTCTGAAAAGTTTTTTCATTAGTTTGTGAATTGCAGTGCAAATACGCACCATTCCTGCGACAATACGCTCGGTTACTGGTTGATGGTTATAACGTCTGAAACAATTTCGAAACGAAAGGCGCGCTTTTATGCAAACTTACGAATCGGACACCAATATCGGAAACATTAAGATTCTCGCCGTCGACATGGACAAGACACTTCTCACCGACGAACGCGTGTTGCCGCAGGGTCTTGATGAGCGCCTGGACAAGCTCGCCGACGCCGGCATTGTATTCTGCCCCGCCAGCGGACGCCCTGCCCCCAAACTCGAGGAAATGTTCGAGAGCATTAAGAACCGCCTTGCTTTTTGTCCCGACAACGGAGCCTGCGTCATCTATCGCGGCAGCTATATCTATAAGAGCAACATCGATGTGGCGCTGTATCAGCAGGTGCTTGCTCGTGCCTCGGAGGACCCGCGCGCCGTTCCCGTCCTGTGCTGCTACGACGAGTTCTATGTGCTCGCCCGCGACCATCAGTACCACGACGAGATCAGCGTGTACTACAACACGATCAACTACGTCGATAGCTTTGAGGGCATTGATTTCGAGTCCAACAAGATTTCGGTCTTCTTCCCCGGCTACGACGCCGAGCCCGCATTCCGCGAGAACTATAGCCCCGAGTTCTCGGATCAGCTCTACGTCACCAACGCTGGGCGCGAGTGGATCGACTTTATGAACCTGGGCGTCGACAAGGGCGCCGGCGTCGCGCACCTGTGCGAGCACCTGGGCATCGATATCGCCGACGCCGCCGCCGCGGGCGATACCTACAACGACATCCCCATGCTCGAGCGCGTCGGTCACAGCTTTATCGTGGACAATGCCGAGGAGCATATGAACGCGCATGCTAAGTGGCGCATTCCGAGCAACAACGACGGGGGCGTACTGACGCTCATCGACGCTATCTTGGCGGCTCGTTAACGTTACTCGTCGGGCCTGGCCGGGCGCATGGGCCAACTTTTTGCTCGGTCAGGTCCTGGGCTCGCTCGGAAAGCACATTAAGTGCTTTCCGGCTCGTGCGGAATCTACAAAAAGTTGGCCCATGCGCCCGGCCAGGCCCTAGGTTTACTTGCTTGCCGCCCGGATGGCGTCTTGGCGTCTAGATACTTTGGCTGAATTTAATTGAACGAAGGACGCTCCTTGTTGATGAGGGGCGTCCTTCTGTTTTTTGGTTACTTTGGAACTGTGGCTGCTTTCCTATTTCGCGTCGGCCCAGGTTATGCCGGTGCTGGCTTCGGCGATGAGGGGGACGCGCAGGTCTACGACGTGTTCCATGACGTCTTGGACCATGGCGGTCAGGCGCTCGACTTCGTTGACGGGGCACTCAAAGTCCAGTTCGTCGTGTACTTGTAGGATCATGTGGGCGGCAAAGCCCTCTTCTTCCAGACGGCGGCTTACGCGGGCCATGGCGATCTTGATGATGTCGGCGGCGGTGCCCTGCATGGGGTGGTTCATGGCCGTGCGCTCGCCAAAGCCGCGGAGTTGCGGATTTTTAGCCTTGAGCTCCGGAATATGACGCCGGCGACCGTACATGGTCTCGGCGTAGCCCGTCTGCTTGGCACGCGCCACCACATTGTCGAGGAACGTACGCACGCCCGGGTAGGCCTCGTAGTAGCGGTCGATCATGTCGCGCGCCTCGGCCATCGAGATGTGCAGCGACTGCGACAGACCGTAGGCCTGCTGACCGTACACGATGCCAAAGTTCACGGCCTTGGCGCGGCTGCGCAGGTCGGGCGTTACCTCGGACAACGGCACGCCAAACACGCGCGCGGCCGTCTCGGCGTGGAAGTCCTCGCCCTCGTTGAAGGCGCGCACCAGGTGCTCGTCGCCCGAAAGATGCGCCAGCAGACGCAGCTCGATCTGCGAGTAGTCCACCGCCAAAAAGACGCTGCCCTCGCCTGCCGAAAACGCCGTCTTGACGGTACGACCCAGCTCAGAGCGCGTCGGAATGTTCTGCAGGTTCGGGTCACTCGAGGACAGACGTCCCGTTGCGGTAATGGTTTGGTTATACGTGGTGTGCACGCGGCCGTCGCCTCGACGCAACGGTCCCAACGTGTCCAGATAGGTTGACTTGATCTTGGACTTCTCACGCCAGTCCAAAATCAGGCGCACGATCTCGTGGTCGCGGGCAAGGTCGCTCAGCACCTTGGCGTTGGTCGAATAATAGCCGCGCTTGGTCTTTTTGAGGCCCTTGGTCGGAAGCCCCATCACATCAAACAGCACATGCGAGAGCTGCATGGGGCTGCCGATGTTAAAGGTCTCGTCGCCGGCCAGGTCGCGAATGCTGCGCTCGACCTCGGCTATCTGAGTCGCCAGGCCCTCGGACAGGCTGCGCAGCCGATCGGGATCCACGAGCATACCGGCGCGCTCCATCTTGGCAAGCACCGGCACGAGCGGCATCTCGATACCGTCGAACACGTTGGCGGCGTTCTCACGGGCCATGCGATCGCGCAGCGGCGCCACGAGCGCCAGCGTCAACGCCGCGGTACGGGCAGCAGGAGCAGGAGCATTCTCGCCAGCACCCTCTGCGCCGCGCGCCGCAGGCAGCGACATCTGCAGATAGGTATCGGCCAGATACGCCTCATCAAACTCGGAGCGATCGGAATCCAACAGGTAGGCGGCAACCACGGTATCGAAGATGCGCGTGGAATCGACTGTCAGCGGATCCATGAGCTCGGGCTCGGAAGAATCGATGGGCGAAAGCTCGTGCAGTAGCGCCTTCATGTCCGGGCTCGCCACGCGGCCCTCCATAAACAGACGCGCGAGCACGCCGGCAATCACGCCGTGGGCAAAATTGAAGCCCTCGACAGCGGCAGACGTGCTGCTATCGGCTTCCTCGAGCGCAAAGAGCCCCTTGGACGTCGCCAGCCACAGCGTACGCGTCAGGCCAAAGAGCGCACCCTCCTCCTTGTCGTCGTCCACCACGGCGGCAATCCACTCGCCCGCATCAATCGCGCGGGAAACCTCAGCCGCAACGGAACCAAGCGCGTCAGTATCGCCGGCGGCTGCGCGAACCATCGCAGGTATCTCAAACACACTGGAGGCAGCAGCAACCCCGCCCTCGCCGCCAATCAGCGCCAGGAAACGGTTCTGCATGGCCGTAATGCCGAGCGTGCCGAGCGCCGCGGAGACCTCGTCGGCAGAAAACGCCGGGAAGGACGTCGCCTCAAAGTCGAGCTCGACGGGCGCATCGGTGCGAATGGTCGCAACCTTGCGGCTCAGCAGTGCGTCGTCGATGTGCGCACGCAGGTTCTCGCCCATCTTGCCCTTGACCTCGTCGGCATGCGCGATGACTTCGTCCAGGCTACCGTACTGCGCGATGAGCGCACTCGCCTTTTTGGGGCCGATGCCCGGTACGCCAGGAATGTTGTCCGACGTATCGCCCTTCAGACCGTAAAAATCGGGTACGAGGGCCGGCGTAATGCCGTGATACAGGTCGTCCACGCTCTCGGGCGTCATGATCGCCACGTCGGACAGGCCCTTGCGAGTCGAGACCACGTTAACGTGCTCAGTCACAAGTTGATACATGTCGCGGTCGCCGGTCACCAGCAGCATGTCGCAGCCGGCCTCCTCGCCCAGGCGAGCCATGGTTCCCAGGATATCGTCACCTTCCCAGCCCTCGGACTGCAGAATCGGCACGTTGAGCGCGGTGAGCAGCTCTTTGATCATAGGGAACTGCGCATGCAGATCGGGGTCCATGGGCGGGCGCTGCGCCTTATACTGCGGCAGCATCTCCATGCGCACGCGCGGCTTGCCCTTATCGAACGCCACAACCACGCCGTCGGGATTAAAGGCGTCAATCATCTTGAGGAACATATTCAAAAAGCCAAAGATTGCGTTGGTGGGACGACCGTCCGGCGCGTTCATGGTGGGCGGCACGGCGTGGAAGGCACGGTGCATGAGCGAATTGCCGTCGATAACGGCAAAGGTGCGGCGCTTGTCAGACATATTGAATACCTCGCTTTAGGCTGGGCACGGTTTGCTCACTCCAGTTTACACGCTACCCGCCTCGCGGCCACCGCACATCAAGCTCCCCCGCCACCGCACGCTCCCGAGTGATACGATGGCTCACGGTACATCAACCAGCACGATCGATCCGAAAGGAGCCTGCGTTATGGAGCGTCCCTGCGCATGGAAAAAGTACACACCACAGCAAATCGAGGAGCTCGAGGAGCTTTGCCGCGGCTATAAGCAGTTTTTGAGCGAGAACAAGACCGAGCGCCTGTGCGTCAAGACCGGCATCAAGATGGCCGAGAAGGCGGGCTACGTCGACCTGGAGACCGTGATCGCCGAAGGCCGCGAGCTCAAGGCAGGCGACAAGGTGTACGCCGCCAACCACGGCAAGGACCTTATGCTCGTCAACCTGGGCACCGCCCCGCTCGAGCAGGGCTTTAACATCCTGGGCGCCCACGTGGACTCGCCGCGCCTGGACCTCAAGCAGAACCCCGCCTTCGAGGCCGGCGACATGGCCTACCTCGACACGCACTACTACGGCGGCGTCAAGAGCTACCACTGGGTGGCCTCCCCGCTTGCACTCGTGGGCGTCATCTGCAAAAAGGACGGCACCACCGTCGACATCAACATCGGCGACAAGGCAGACGATCCGGTCTTTACCATCTCCGACCTGCTGATCCACCTCTCGAGCGAGCAGATGTCCAAGCCCGCCAAGGACGCCGTCGACGCCGAAATCCTCGACGTGATCGTGGGCGGCCGTCCCGTCAAGTTTGATGAGGACGATAAGGACGCTCCCAAGGAGCCCGTCAAGCAGATGTTCCTGGATATCCTCAAGGAACAGTACGACGTCGAGGAGGAGGACTTCCTCTCCGCCGAGATCGAGGTCGTGCCCGCCGGTCCCGCCCGCGACATGGGCCTGGACCGCTCCATGATTCTGGGCTATGGCCACGACGATCGCGTCTGCGCTTACCCCTCCATGCTTGCCCAGATCGACGTCGCAAACGTGGAGCGCACGAGCATCACGCTCATCGTCGACAAGGAGGAGATCGGCTCCGTGGGTGCCACCGGTATGACGAGCCGCTTCTTCGAGAACACCGTCGCCGAGATCATGACGCTCGCCGGCGAGGATAGCCCGCTGGCCCTGCGCCGTGCACTCGCCCACAGCCGTATGCTCTCCTCCGACGTGTCCGCCGGCTTCGACCCGGGCTACGCCGGCAAGTTCGAAACCAAGAACGCCGCCTTCATGGGTCGCGGCCTGTGCTTTAACAAGTACACGGGCAGCCGCGGCAAGGGTGGCTCCAACGACGCCGACGCCGAGTACGTGGCCCTCGTCCGCGACATCATGGACGAGGCCGGCGTGGACTTCCAGACCTGCGAGCTCGGTCGCGTCAACGCGGGCGGCGGCGGCACCATCGCATACATCATGGCCAAGTACGGCATGAACGTCATCGACTCCGGCGTTGCCGTCCTGTCCATGCACGCCCTGTGGGAGGTCGCTAACAAGGCCGATATCTACGAGGCCTACCGCGGCTACAAGGCCTTCCTCGAGCGCGCCTAACCAGCCCTTCATCAGTTGCGGTGAAATACGGACTAAACTGGCCTATAAACGGCCAAAACAGACCGTATTCCACCGCAACTTCCTTTTTGGCAGAGGAGAGTCCATGCTGCAGGTCATCATTTCGCCCGCCAAGCAGATGCGCGCGGCCCAAGATGCTTTTGAAGTCCTGGGCATTCCACCTTTTGCGCACGAGACGGCTCGCCTTCACCGTGCACTGCTAGATATCGAGCGGAATGAAGGCAGCGGCGGTCTGCAGGCGCTATGGAACGTGAGTGACAAACTGCTGGGGCCTTGTCTCAACACCCTGCATGAGTTCGGGCCCATCCTGATAAACGGCGATCTCGACAATCCCGCACTCGCCCGACACCTCTCCCCTGCCGTCATGTCCTATCACGGCATTCAATACCAGAGCATGGCGCCCGAGGTGATGGATTCCGCGCAGCTCGCATGGCTGCAAGACCATCTGTGGATCCTCTCGGGCCTTTACGGATGCGTACGCCCTTTTCATGCCGTTGAACCCTATCGGCTCGAAATGGGAGCCAAGCTTGCCGTCGACGATGCCCGAGACCTCTACGCGTTTTGGGGCGACAAGCTCGCACGGGCCATCGCTCCGGCGGGCTCCAACGCTACGATCGTCAACCTCGCCAGCGTAGAGTATGCCAAAGCCGTTCTGCCCCACCTCGCGAGCGACGCCACGGCCGTCACATGCCTCTTTGGCGAGGGTATCCGCAACGGCAAGCCCATCCAGCGCTCGACCGCCAGCAAAAAGGCGCGCGGCTCCATGGTGCGCTGGATGGCAGAAAACAAGCTCGAGGATGTAAGCGGGCTCACCACGTTCGACGTTGGTTATCGTCACTTTCCCGAGCTTTCAGACAAAAACACCCTGGTTTTCATGAATGCGCAGGCACAATAGGCCCGCCGTTTCCAAACACCCCGTTACTCCGCCAAGCCATCGGCCTTTGCAATCCCGTTTGTCGAACCGTCCTGATAGACAATCTTGACGTGCTCAACCTCGGACACCGCAACACCCGTCGGAGGCTCCAGACGCCATTCCGTCAGGGCGATATCCATGGTCGTGGGTACATCTCCTTGATCTTTGAGCTTCACCGTGAGCGTTTTGAGCGCCGCGTCAAACGTCACGCGTTCGATTTCTTCACCCGGAATGGACCCACCACTCAGCTGCAACTGCACAAACTCATCGCGCGGGTACCAATAATCGCCCGGAACGGCAAGCGTATTGGCATTACCGCCAGTACTCCTCACCGTCATAATCGGTAGGCTATCATCAGCCTCGAACTCCCATGCAGCGCCGCCGCGACCGCCAAACGTCCAGATACAAAAGGCAATCACCAGCACGGCAAGCACCGCAAAACCAATCGCGACAAGGCCATGGTGCGCACGGCTTTCCTCGGCCGACACATCCCATTGCGTCTCTCGATATAGATGCTTGTCTTCCATGTTCGCCTCCCCACAGGCATGCTCGTTAGGCCAATCGTACCCATTCGAGCTATACTTGAGCCCATTACATAAACGGGGAGCTTGCAGGACAAGACGGCAGGCTGAGACTGGGCGCGCCCGCCCTGACCCGCAAACCTGATATGGGTAATGCCAACGAAGGGAGCCGTGCCAATGAGCACACAGACCGAGCCCAAGCTCGTCACGCAAATCGACTTCGCCCGCGCCGGGCAGATCACGCCGCAGATGAAGGAGGTTGCCGAGCGCGAGCATCGCGACCCCGAGTACATCCGCGAGCGCGTGGCCGACGGCCGCATCGCCATCCCCGCCAACATCGTGCACATCAAAAAGGGCATGCGCGCCTTTGGCGTCGGTGAAGGCCTGTCCACCAAGGTCAACGTGAACTTGGGCATCTCGGGCGACAAGGCCGATGCCGCCGAGGAATGGAAGAAGGTCAAGATTGCCGAGGACTTTGGCGCCGACGCCATCATGGACCTCTCCAACTCGGGCAAGACGCGCCAGTTCCGCCAGCAGCTCATCGACGAGACGCCGCTCATGGTGGGCACCGTCCCCATGTACGACGCCATCGGTTACATGGAAAAGCCGCTGGTCAAACTCACCAAGGAAGACCTGTTCGAAGTCGTGCGCGCGCACGCCGAGGACGGCGTGGACTTTATGACCATCCACTGCGGCATCAACAAGTCGGTCACCAAGACCTTTAAGGAGACCGGCCGCCTGATGAACATCGTGAGCCGCGGCGGCTCGCTGCTGTTTGGCTGGATGGAGGTCACCGGCAACGAAAACCCCTTCTACGAGTACTTTGACGAGCTGCTCGAGATCTGCCACGAGTACGACGTGACGATTTCGCTCGGCGACTCCTGCCGCCCGGGCTGCCTCTACGACTCCAACGACGCCACCGAGACTGCCGAGATGATCGAGCTGGGCAAGCTGTGCAAGCGCGCTTGGGCTGCCGGCGTCCAGGTCATGGTCGAGGGCCCGGGTCACATGGCGCTCGATGAGATTGCCGCCAACATGAAGCTGCAGAAGCGCCTGTGCCACAACGCCCCGTTCTATGTGCTGGGGCCGCTGGTGACCGATATCGGCGTGGGTTACGACCACATCACCGCTGCCATCGGCGGCGCCATCTCCGCCAGCTCCGGCGCCGACTTCCTGTGCTACGTGACGCCGGCCGAGCACCTGTGCCTGCCCAACGCCCAGGACGTGCTCGATGGCCTCATGGCCACCAAGATCGCCGCACATGCCGCCGATATCGCCAAAAAGGTGCCCCACGCCCGCGACATGGACGACAAGATGGGCCAGGCACGCCGCAAGCTCGACTGGGACGCCATGTGGAAGTGCGCGCTCGACCCGGTTACCGGCAAGAAGCGCTACGAGGAGTCCCCCGCCGCCACCGAGGGCACTTGCACCATGTGTGGCAAGATGTGCGCCGTCCGTACCGTCAACAAGGTGTTCGAGGGTACCACGATCGACTTGGGCATGGAGGACTAGCCTTATCGCCGCGATCGCCTATGGGCTCGCCGCAGCACCTGCCAATTGTTAACTTGTGAACATTTGCCTGCATTTGCGTAAAAATTGCATCTCACGCCCGGGTTCGGCATATCGCCGGCCTGGGCATCTTTATAATGCGGGATAAAAGACCCATTTGAATCCGACCGGACAAGGGAGCGAACATGGATCGCAGTAAGGTACCAGCCGTTCTATCCATCGCAGGATCCGATTCCAGCGGTGGCGCCGGCATTCAGGCAGACATCAAGACCATCACGGCGCACCGTCTGTATGCCGAGACAGCCATCACCGCTATCACCGCACAAAACACGCTCGGTGTCACCGCCGTGCAGAATATCTCCCCTGATATCGTAGCCGCGCAAATTGACGCCGTCTTTGACGATATCCGCCCGAGCGCCGTCAAGATCGGCATGGTTTCTTCTGTCGAGATTATCGAAGTCATCGCCGACCGCTTGAGCGCCTGGAACGCAACGAACGTGGTCGTCGACCCCGTTATGGTCGCCACTTCGGGTGCGCGCTTGATTGCCGAGGATGCCTCCGAGGCACTCACCCGCCGCCTGTTCCCGTTGGCAACGGTCATCACGCCCAATATTCCCGAGGCCATGGCGCTGCTCGATTACGAAGTCGATTCCGAGCGCACGCAGCAAAACGCCGCCATGCTCCTCACCCGCCACTTTGGCTGCGCGTCCCTCGTTAAGGGCGGGCATTTTGTCAACGAGGCCAACGATGTGCTAGCAGAGCCCGCGCCACTCGATGACGAGGGTAACCACCTAGGCGATCCGCTCACCACATGGTTCCGCCACAAGCGCATCGAGACCGGCAACACGCATGGCACCGGCTGCACGCTTTCGTCCGCCATTGCTTGCGCATTGGCACAGGGCATGGATCTTGCCGACGCTGTAAACGCCGGCAAGGCCTACCTAACCGGCGCTCTCGCCGCCGGCTTTGACATGGGCAAAGGTTCCGGCCCCGTCAACCACATGTGGCAGTATTAAGATTCGCAGCCCAAAACCACCGCAAAGGGGACAGGCACCTTTGCGGTGGTTCCCACAAACATCTCGATCTGTAACAGTTAGAGCCCATTTTTCGGCCCACCTGTTACAGATCGAGACATTCAAATTCCGCTGAGAAGATAATCTCGATCTGTAACAGTAACTCAGCAAAATCGACCCTAGATGTTACAGATCGAGACAAACGACCGAAACAAGCCGCCGCAAGGGGAACTTTTATACCGCTTTGGGGCTGCGCTACTCACCGAGCATCTCTTGGAGCTTGGCTGCCACGGCATGCCCCAAGCTCTCGTGGCTTTCGGGCATCATATGCAGATAGTCGATATCGCCTGGCTCGGCAAAGTCGGCGGCATTCAAAAAGTCACAGCCAAACTGCTCAGCCACATGCGCGTAGTACTCACCAAAATGCTCCGAGGCTTCTACGGAATGCTCGTCAAAATCGGTCATATATACGTCGGCGATCTGCGGCTTGATCTTGATAGGAGCCATCAGCAGAATGCGCGGACAAGGCGCAGCGTCGGTCCACGGAAACGCACGGACGGCGCGAATCAACGCCATGGCGCCGCGGGCAATATCGGAGGCCGTCACGCCAAAGACCGTCTTGCAGTCGTTGGTGCCCAGCATGATCACAATCGCATCCAGCGGCTTATGGGCCTCGAGCAGCATCGGAAGCGCGCGAATGCCGTTGAGGTTGGTGTCCAGATGGCACATATCGTCGCGCACCGTCGTGCGACCATTTAGACCTTCCTCAATCACATGCCAGCCCTCACCCAGGTCACGCTGCACCACACCGCACCAGCGCACATCCCGCGCATAGCGCACTGCGGTGCCGTCGCGCATGCCCGCCGGATCATAGCCATAGGTGTTGCTGTCACCAAAGCACAGAACGTTTTTCATCTTGAGCTCCTCATTCAGTAAAAAGCCGACGGGGGCAACCCCTCCCGTCGGCTTGGCATATCACATCGCGCGTACCGCTTACAGGTACTTGCGCCAGTCGTCCTCGTCCTCATCATCCTCAGCTGCCGCCTGGGCCTGCTCGGCGGCACGAGCGGCTGCGGCGCGGGCGGCAACCTGGGCATAGGACTCCTCGTTGCGCTCGGGGAAGTTTGCCAGCACGTGCTCGAACTTGGCAAAGTCCTCGTCCCAGCGCGTAGAGGGCACGGCAAAGAAGACCTGCTTGACCTTGAAGTCACCCGATGCGAGCTCCTTGCGGAAGAGCTCGGCCACGGCCTCGGCGTCAAAGCCGCTGTTCTCGCAGCCCCAAGCACCCAGTACGAGCTTCTCGCGACCCAGCTCATCGCAGATAGCCAGCACAAAGCGAATGCGGTCGCGCAGGGCGTCAAGCAAGGCATCGTCGCTCACGCGGTACTCCTGGCGTGCACGCTTGGCGTTGGGTGCAGCGGCGACGATTACGTCGGCATAGGCGTGCACATGGTTGCGGTCGAAGCGCACCGCGGGCACCACCAGCGCACGGTTGCGATACAGCTCACAGTTGATGTTGCGGCGACGGTTCTCGCCGTACCATTTACGCTGCTTATCGAGAACGTTGTACAGATACGAATCGGCGCACAGCGTGGCCTCCTGGCCCAGATAGCCCTGGATGTAGCCACCGCCCGGGTTGGTGAACGAGGCAAAGGCGAGTACGGCCATGTCGCAGAACTGCGCGTAGCCTCGGCCGTTATCCAGAATGGCCTGCGTGGCAGAGGCGTCGAGCACAGTGACCTCGGGCAGGACCGGAGCGGGCTCCTCGGCGGCAGACGCGGGCTCGGTCTCCGCGGCCTCCTCTGCGGGCGCAGGCTCGGCCACGGCCTCGGTCTCGGCAGACGCAGCCTCAGCGGTCTCGACCCCGGCGGCCTCAGACTCCTCGGCAACCTGCTCCTCAGCAGCCGCCTTCTGGGTCTTGGCCTTCATCGCCGCGACAAAACCGACAGGCATACCATCGAACTCGCGCACGCCGGCAAGCGAACGCTCGATGTCCTTGGCGCAGGCCTCGGACACAGCCATCACATGGCGCTCGGCGGCCTTCGCACGCGCCTCACGCTTGGGATTGGGCTGACCCGCTCGGTTGGACCTGCGGTTACGGTTCCTGTTGTCGACGTCTGCCATACATGGCCACCTTTCCTGTCGCTGCCGCTATCGGCTTTTCCCATCCATGATACCCCGCCGTGCACAAAAAAGACGGCCCCGAAGGACCGCCTTTCGCATCGTTTTACCGTGTCCGGCAGGAAGCACCGCAATGCCTCGCTTTAATCGCGACGGCCGAGGATGTTCAGAATGCGCAGGAACACGTTGATGATGTCCACGAACAGGTTGGATGCCATAAGCACGGCGTTGGGCAGCGTGGGCGGCACCGTCGTTGCCACATAGGTGTCGTAGCCGATGAAGCCGGCGAACACCACGATCACGATCAGGTCGGTGATGGACTGCGAAACGCCCATGAACATCAACACGATCTCGACCAGAATCGTGGCAAGCAGGATGCCAAAACCAATGCCATACACACGCTGGAAGAACTTGGGGAAGGTCACGCCCAGCGCACCAAAGACAAAGGTAATGGCGGCCGTGGCGATAAAGGCGGTGTTAATGGTAGGCAGGTCGTAGTTGGCAAGACCAAACGACGCCGTCAGACCAAAGGTGCTCGCAAAGACCACGTAGCCCACGAGTGACAGGCCCACGGACTGTTTGCTGACGGCAGCCGACATCATGACCATGCCGACGATGGTCAAAATAAATGAGCCAAAGACCAGCGGCAAAGCGGCGCCGCTCATCATCATGCGCGCAAACGACATGGTGCTCGTAAAATAGGCGCCGGCGCCCATGGCGCAAAAGCCGAAAAAGATCAGAGCAGACATGACAAGGTTGTACGCGCGCGGCGACATCTCCTTGGCACGGCTTGCGCCGGTCTCGATGGGGCCGTTCTGATAGCCCTGGATATCGTTCATAATTTCGTCCTTTCAAAAAGCACCGCGACGGCGCCGTAGCTGACAAGTTTCCTGCCATTGTACCCGAACGCCACGCGTTCTTACCTGCGACGCTCGCTCTCGAGTGTTCGGTCGAACGCCCACACCCACCAACGCATCAGATGAGTCTGCGAGCCATCCGGTCGCTCGCGTGCCCGTTCTTCCAGATACAGTTCGGTCGCATGTCCGCCAAAACGAACCTTATAAGTCGCCGTACGAATGCCGTGAACCGTCAGGCCAAAACCGGTGGACGAGACAATCTCGTCAATCGTAAAGCAGCGACCGTCAACCCAGCAGACGGTAACCGGCACAACCTGTCCGCCCGCGAGGATGCGAGCCACGACGTCCACATACTGCTTGTGTACGCGCCGAGTTTTGCCATCTGTCTGTCGATATTCCATGCCTCCTATTATCGAACGCATGTTTGCATGTTGTAAAGCGAACAGGCTGTGGTTTTGGGGTGTTGGGGCGCGCACGTGTCCTCATGGCGTGTTAGCAAAAAGAACACCCGCGGTCAACAGGGATAATATTCAATTTTAGTGCCAAAAAATTCACTGCTCCCATCAGAACTCGGTAAAGAAACCCGCGGGAGGTGATACGATTTATCATGTTTCTGTAACGTGCCTGCAAACTTCGAGAAAGCCCATATATGGACGTAACGTTCTCAACCTTCCTCGGCCAACTTGTGTCGAACCCAGTCCTTGCCGTCACCGTGATCCTCGCGCTCGGCGCCATCTTCGTCAATGGATGGACCGACGCACCCAACGCCATCGCGACCTGTGTCACTACGCGTTGCATGCCCGCCCGCACCGCCATTCTCATGAGTGCCGCATTCAACTTCCTCGGCGTGCTCATCATGACGCACTTTAACGCGAGCGTCGCCAACACCATCTCCCATATTGTCGACTTTGGCGGAAACAGTACCATGGCGCTCGCCTGCCTGTGCGCGGCGCTGTTCTCCATCGTCGTCTACGGCGCCACAGCGTCGCGGTTTGGCATCCCCACCTCGCAAAGCCACAGCCTTATCGCCGGCCTGACCGGTGCCGCCATCGCCCTCGGCGGTGCGAGCAGCGTCAACGTCCACGAGTGGATGAAGGTCATCTACGGCCTGGCGCTCTCCATCGGCCTGGGCTTTGTCATGGGCTGGGTCCTTTGCAAGCTCGTCTCGATTCTTTTCGCCGCCGCCAACAGGCGACGTGCCAATGTCTTCTTTAAATACGCTCAGATCGCGAGCGCTGCGGCCATGAGCTTTATGCACGGCGCGCAGGATGGACAGAAGTTCATCGGCGTGCTCTTTTTAGGCGTGGCCTTCGCCAGCGGCCAGACGAGCGTCGGCGATGCCGGCATCCCCATCTGGATTATGCTGCTGTGCTCGGCCACTATGGGTATCGGCACCAGCGTGGGCGGCGAGCGCATCATCAAGTCCGTTGGCCAGAGCATGGTCAAGCTCGAAAAGTACCAGGGCTTCTCCGCCGACCTGGCGGGCGCCGCAAATCTGCTGCTTGCCACGCTCACCGGCATCCCCGTGTCCTCCACTCACATCAAGACCTGCGCCATCATGGGCGTCGGCGCCGTCAAGCGCCTTTCGGCCATCAACTTCGGCGTAGTCAAGGACATGATGTTCACCTGGTTCTTCACCTTCCCCGCCTGTGGACTCATCAGCTTTGTCATGGCCAAGCTGTTCATGATGTTCATCTAGTCAAACCGAACGTCCATCCGGACCGCATTACCTCTCCCACCCGTCTTCGCCTCGAAAGGACCCACTCATGGCAAAGAAACCCGATTCGTTCTACTTTGACAACTACGTCGCCTGCGCCGACCTTGCCGTCCAGGCCGCCGAGCTGCTCACCAAGATTTTCGAGAACTTCGATCCTGCAAAGATTCACGATATGCTCGACAAGATGCACGCGATCGAGCATGCGGCCGACAAGAAGCACCATGAGCTTGAGGACGCCCTGCTCACGGCCTTTATCACCCCGCTTGAGCGCGAGGACCTGGACCTGATGAGCTGCTCACTCGACACCGTGCTCGACCGCATCGAGGGCGTCGTGCAGCGCGTCTACTTCACCAACATCCAGAGCATCCATCCCGACGCCATCGTCATCGCCCACAAGGTGACCGACGCTTGCCGCGCCATGAAGGACCTGATGGTCGAGCTGCCCAACTACCGCAAGTCCAAGACCCTGCGCGAACTCGTCATCCAGATCAACACGATCGAGTCCGAGGCCGACGATCTCTACATCAACGCTATGCGCAACCTGCACGTCAATGGCAAGGATCCGCTCGAGGTCATCGCCTGGCGTGACGTGTACGCCTTCCTGGAGTACTGCGCCGACTGCTGCGAGAATGTGGCCGATGTTGTGGATTCGATTGTCATGAAGAACAGTTAATTGGGGGGTACGTGTCCCGGTGGCGAAGGGCCGGCCACGGTTTGCTTTCTCACTCCGGCTGCGTAGCAGAGTCGTTCGAAAGTAAACCGTGGTCGGCCCTTCGCCTTACGTACCACCATTGGGAACCTTGGCTGATAGCTTGAGTGCAATTAAGTCTTGGCTGATATGGCCTCTTGTGCCCAAATGGATACTTTGGGACTGTGATGGGCGTTTGGGTGGATGGGGCTTTGGGTACCCTTTGTTTTACTTTGGATTGATTTGCTGACTTTGGAGGGTTTGGTTATGTCGTATTTGGATCTGGCTCGGGGTCGTTATTCTTGTCGTTTGTTTGAGGATCGTTCTGTTGAGCAGGTTGTGGTGGATGCCATTGTTGAGGCTGGGCGTATTGCTCCTTCTGCTTGTAATAACCATCCAACCCGTGTGATGGTGTTGGATACGCCTGAGCTTCTGGAGAAGGCTGCTGCTTGTCAGCCTCGGTTTGCTCGTGATGGATCTATCTTTGGGGCTCCGCTTATCTTTCTTATTTGCAGCGTTACCGACGATGCTTGGGTGCGCCCTTATGACCAGATGAACTCGAGTGCCATCGATACCTCGATCGTTTGCGATCAGATGATGATGGAGGCCGAGGAGCAGGGCCTGGGAACGTGCTGGGTATGCCATTTTAAGCCCGAGGTAGCACAAGAGCAGTTCAACCTGCCCGAGGGCGTCTATCCCTATCACATGCTCGTCTGCGGCTATCCTGCCGACCACATCGCCGATCCCGAGCATCGCGAGGCCCGTACCATTCCCCTCTCCGACTTCCTCCTCAATTAGTTTTTGGCACGTGCCCTAAAATCTACCTTTTACCACGCGCCCTTCGCCGAGTTCTGCCCTATCGCACGCAGAGCTCGGCGTTTTGTTTCCCAACCCGTATGCGGCCACAAAAAAGGAGCCCGCAGGTGCGAGCTCCTCTTAAGGACACTAGATTGTAGCTCTGGAGCTAGTCCAGGTCGTCGGCAGCGAAGTTATCGATCGGGGCGAAGGGATCGGCCATGGGAATAACCGGCTCGGCGACAGGCAGCGGCTCGGCGGCGGGCGTCGTCACCGCGGGAGAAGCGGCGGAACCGACCGGCGTGGAAGCCATAAGATCGGCCGGGAAGGAGTTCTGAGCATCGTCCATGAAGTGCTGGATGAGCTTGAGGTACTCGGCCTTGAACTCCTCACGGGAAGCCTTCAGACGGTCGATCTCCTCGAGCTCGGCCTGCTTCTCGGTCAGAGCCTGGCGGATGACCTCGCGGGCCTTAGCGTCGGCCTCGTTGCGGATGCGGTCAGCGTTCTCATTGGCATCGCTGACGATGCTCTCGGCGGTCTGCTGCGCCGCGATGAGGGCAGCGGAAATCTGACGCTCCTGAGCAGAGAAGTCGGGTGCGGGAGCGGCCACAGGAGCGGCGGGCACGGCCTGCGCGGCAGCATCCTGAGCCTGGGCAAGTTGGGCCTGCGTATCGGCAAGCTGCTGCTCGGTGGCGGTCAGACGGCCCTTGAGGTCCACAATCTTCGCCAGCATAGCGTCAACCTCGGAAGACAGCGTCTCCAGAAAGACATCGACCTCGGCGGGATCGTAACCACGCTTGGCCTCAGAGAAGGTCTGAGCCTGAATGTCAGCAGGGGTAATAGCCATAACAAGTTCTCCTTTTTCATCGCCTCGGCGCTGGGCGCCCGATGTAAGTTACTGAGCCAGTTTTATACAAGTATACCTAAAGAAGTTGCAGAACCAGGTTCTGCACCAACTGCAACGCAATAATCGCAACGACCGGCGAAAAATCGACGCCGCCCACCGGCGGGATAAACCGGCGGAACAAATTGAGCCACGGGCCGCACACGCTATCGAGGACGGCGGCGATATCCTGCAGCAATCCGCCCTGCTTCATGGGAATCCACGTCATAAGGCAGTAGACCACGATGAGCGTGGAGTAAAAGTTGAACAGCGTATTGACCAGTTGAGCAATGGTGTAGATGTTGATGAGAATCTCCTCGTCTTGTCTTTACTTAAGGTAGCCGTCGGCACGGAGCTTCTTGAGGTCGGAATCCTTGACCTCGCAGCCGGCGGGCAGCACCATAAACACGCGGTCGCCCACCTCTTTGACCGTGGCGCCCAGGCCGCAGGCAAAGCCGTAAGAGAAGTCCAGGACGCGCTTGGCGACCTCGGTACGCACGCCCACAAAGATCAATGCCACGGGCTGCTTGGTGCGTACGCGACGCACCACGGTCTCAACGTCGTCGTAGCTCTCGGGGCGAAGAACGTATGCCGGCAGCTGAGGCGTGGCGTTGATGATGTTGTTCGCATAGGTCGAAGCATCGCTCGGTGAGGGAGCAGGCGCGGGAGCGGCAGCGCGAACGCGAGTGTTCTCGGCGTAGCTCGACGGCGTGTCGTAGGCACCGGGACGATAACCGCCAGCGGCCGTCTCCTGCGAACGAGAAGGCGGGTTGTAGGTCGTAGCGTGACGGGAATCATCGCCCACCAGCTGACCGGAACGCGTGTACACGGCAACCGACTCGGCCTCGCCGCGACGCGTCTGACCCAGAAGACCGTTGCTCGGCTCATCCTGGGTGTAGAAGCCCTCGCCCGAGGCGCCGCTGTAGCCGTTGTTCTGGTAGCCATCGTCGTAGCCGTCATCGTAACCGTAGTCGTCATCTTGGCCATAACCCTGGTCGTAACCCTGCTGGCCCAGGTGCATTTTATTTTTAATCTCGTCAAGGAAGCCCATGGTTGTGTCCTCTCGCGGTTTAGTGCAGGCGCTCTGATAATCATTGCGCACTTCAAAGCATTATTTTACTTCAAACTCCGGGCTAAATACCACCCTGCCTAGGCGAACAAGCGTTGAGCCCTCCTCAAGGGCAGGCTCAAAGTCTTCGCTCATGCCGCAGGAAAGCTCGGGCAGTTCAAGATCGGGATATGCCGCCTCCAGCTCATCCCTCAGCTCACGCAGCCCGGCAAAGGTGCGGCGCGCCACATCCTTATTCCCCCGGGGCGCCATGGTCATAAGCCCCTGCACACAAATTCCCTCAAGCTCCGCGAGCTCGCCGGCGGAGGCGCGAATCTCGTCGGGCGAAAATCCGCCCTTTGACTCCTCGCCACTCACATTGACCTCGATCAGCACACGCTGAGGGCCGGCAAGCTCGCCCGCCTCAATCTTGCGGGCCGCGCGACTCGAAACGGCCTGCGCCAAATGCAGCGATCCCACCGAATGAATCAGCTCGGCCGAACCCAACACCGCGTTGATCTTGTTAGTCTGAAGGTTGCCAATCATGTCAAAACGCACCGCAGGCAGCTCTGGATGTTCAGCCAAGCCCGCAAGCTTGCGAACAAGCTCCTGCGGACGGTTCTCGGCAAAATGACGATACCCTGCCTGGATGGCGGCAACGGTCTCATCGACGCCAACGGTCTTGGAGACGGCAATCAGACGTGCGGCATCGTGAGAACGGCCCGCGCGATCGAGTGCGGCATAAAAGCGT
The DNA here is from genome assembly GCA_958437495.1 of uncultured Collinsella sp. Lineage (GTDB taxonomy): Bacteria > Actinomycetota > Coriobacteriia > Coriobacteriales > Coriobacteriaceae > Collinsella. Next base: position 18,416 of record CAUBOH010000017.1, read on the forward strand.
TCGAGAATCTGCTCGCGGCGAGCGCGCATTAAGTCCAAATAATTATCCATTGCCAATCGCCTCCGCTAACAGCCATACAAGTAGTCCCATGCTAACGCAAGAGCGCGGTCCTGCATGTGCAAGGCCGCGCTCACTTAGGTATTTACAATCTTTCGACGAACGGAGCTACCCTACTCCTCGTCATCCTCGGTGTCGTCCTCGTCCTCGAGGTGCTCGAGCAGGTAGCGCAGACCCTCGCTCACCTCGTTAGCGGGCACCTTGGCAACGTAGTACGCATCGACAGCGGGCCTCATGATGACGCCCTCGCCCGAAGGTACGCGCATGCTCTCGAGCTCGTCCTCGTCCGTGCGGGCGATATCGCCGGCGTTCATGCGCTGGCCGGTCAAAAGGAAGGTCAGATGGCAGGCGGCATCGATGGAAATCGAGGCGATGCGATCGAGATAGCGCGAAACCATGATGGCGCGACGCAGGTCGTCATAGTTGCTGTCGTCATCCATAAACTCGCCCGCGTCCATGCGGTTGAAGGTACGGAAGAACTTCTCGTAGGCCGCGTGCACCGGCTCGTCCTCGACGGCCAAGTTGCAGATGATGGACATGTCGTTGGTAACGAGCGCGGAAAGCGATGAACCCAGCACCTGGTATACGGCTTCGGCCTCGGCCTCAACCGTACCGACGAGCTCCTGGGGCAACGAGATGTCGGCCTTGACCATGTGACGCGTGGCGCGGCAGATCTGGCGAACCTTATCGGTCATGCGCTGCAGGTTAAAGTCGACGTAGATAATCGTCTGCAGCAAGCGGAAGTCGGAGGCGACCGGCGACTGCGTGGCGATCAGGTTGTAGCACACGGCCTCCAGGTTGGCGCAGCGCGCATCAATCGAAAGCGTGCGCTTCTTGGTCTTGGTGGCGAGCTTGCGGTCGTCGGTCACATAGGCCTTCACGGCGTCGTGAAGTGCCAGGTCTACAGCCTCGTAGATGCTCAGCATCTCATGACGGGCCTCGATGAGCTGACGGGAAAACAGTTTGCGCATGGTTCACTCCAATCAGTTGGGTGCGGTCATGCCGCCCGCACGGTGAATACGCACCGGACCAGGTCCGATCGACTTGGGACTAGTCGCACCGATCAGCCAAAGCGGCCGGTGATATAGTCTTCCGTCCGCGAATCCACCGGACTGGTGAAGATCGCGTCGGTTTGACCATACTCGATGAGCGTGGCGGGCTCGCCGGCAACTTCCTGCAAGAAAAATGCGGTGTAGTCGCTAATTCGAGCTGCCTGCTGCATTGAATGCGTGACGATAATGATCGTCATCTCGGGCGCCAGCTCGGCCATCAGATCCTCGACCTTGGAGACGGACGTGGGGTCGATGGCGGAGCAGGGCTCGTCCATCAGAAGGACATCGGGCTGCACCGCAAGCACACGCGCGATGCACAGACGCTGCTGCTGACCGCCCGAGAGCGCCAAACCATCCTTGTTGAGCTGATTGGATACCTCTTTCCAGAGGTTGGCGCGCTTGAGCGATTCTTCCACGATGTCATCGAGGTCGCTTTTGCTAGTCACGCCCTGCAGACGAGGGCCAAAAGCGACATTCTCGTAGATGGATTTAGGGAACGGGTTGGGCTGCTGAAAGATCATGCCCACGCGACGGCGGAGGTCGACCGGATCGACGGCCTCAGCATAGATATCGTTGCCGTCAAGCGTCATGGTGCCCTCGACGCGCGTACCCTCGATCAGGTCGTTCATGCGGTTGATACAGCGCAAAAACGTCGACTTGCCGCAGCCCGAAGGGCCGATAAACGAGGTGATGGCGTTTTTGGCGATGTTGAGGTCAAGCCCCGTCAGCGCATGAAAGTCACCGTACCAAAAGTTGAAATCCTTGGCCGTGATGGCCGCTTGCTCCAACGTAGGAGCGGACTGATAGACGGACATGGGACTCCTTAACTAGCGGCGCTTGCGCGACAGGAAGCGCGCAAACAGGTTGAAGGCCAAAATGATCACCATCAGCAAGAGCGCGGTGCCATAGGCTGCGTTCATGTTGATGCCGTCGTTGGCAAGCAGGTACAGGTGGACCGTCATGGGGCGGCCGGAATCGAGTGGCGAGATAGGCAGGTTGATGGCCTGACCCATGGTGTAGAGCACCACCGCAGTCTCGCCGATGGCGCGGCCGATGGCAAGGACGATACCGGTGGCGATGCGACCAAAGGCAGAAGGAAGCACGATCTTGGAAACGACCTGCCACTTGGTGGCGCCCAGGCCGTACGCGCCCCAACGGATATAGCGCGGCACAGCGCGAATGGCCTCCTCGGTGGTGCGCATGACGATGGGAAGCATCAAGAGCGCGAGCGCCAGGGCGGCCGAGACCATCGAAAGACCCAAGCCCATGGCCTCGACAAACAAAGCGTAGCCAAACAGGCCCATAACGATGGAGGGCACCGAGGCCAAAGCGTCGGCAGCATAGCGAATGAGTTCGACGACCTTACCCTGCTTGGCGTATTCGGCAAGATAGACGGCCGCCAGCACGGCAATCGGTGTACAGATGAGCATGGCAAGCGCCGTCACGTAGATGGTCGAGACGATCGTGGGCCAAATACCGCCTTCGGCGTTAACGCCCTGGGGCCAACCGAAGATAAAGTCGAGCGAAATATGCGGCAAGCCGTTGATGACCACGTAGGCGATGATGGCGACCAACACCAGCGTAGTGATATAGGCCGCAACGCGGAACACGCCGAGCATGAGTTTGTTGGACAGGTCTTTGTTGATGCGGCCCTTCTTGCCGTGGGAAAGGGCACGCTTGATGCGCTCGCGCGACGAGGTCGTATCGACCGTCGTGTCAACGGAATCGGACATAGCCTACCCCCTCTTCTTCTTGGAAATCAGACGGACAATGCCCACAAGCGCGGCGGAGATAATAAACAGGACCACGCCCATGCCAAAGAGCGCCGAGCGGTGCAAGCCCGAGGAGTAGCTCATGTCGAGCGCAATCTGGCTCGTGAGCGTCGAGATGGGGCTCGCGATGCTATCGGGAATGACCGGAGCATTGCCCACGACCATGAGCACGGCCATGGTCTCGCCGATGGCGCGCCCCATGCCCAAAACGATGGCGTCCACAATGCCCAGCTTGGCGGCCGGCAGCACGACCTTGTAGATGGTCTGCCACTTGGTGGCGCCCATGGCATAGGAAGCCTCGCGAATACCCATGGGGATGGAGTTGAGGGCATCGATGGTGAGCGTGGTGATCGTGGGAACGATCATGATGGCGAGCACGAACCACGCCGTCAGGGCACCAAAGCCAAGGCCACCGGTCACCTGCGCGATCAACGGGCGGATGATGACCATGCCAAAGAAGCCGTAGATGATGGAGGGGATGCCCGCCAGCAGGTCGACGGCAGGGCTGATGAGCTTGCGCACGCGCTTGTTGGCAATCTCAACCAGATACACGGCTGTGCCCACGCCCAGGGGCACACCCATGGCGAGCGCACCGACGGTCACCATGCCCGAACCGGCCAGCAGCGACATAATGCCGTAGTGGCCCTCGGAGGGCGCCCACATAAAGCTAAAGAAGTCCGCCAGACCGATGTCGGTAAAGACGGGCAGGGCCGAATACGTGGTAAAGACAAAAATCAGGATGACGGTAACGACCGCCAAGAATGCGCAGGCGAAGAAAATCCACTGCAGCGCCTTCTCCTTGATATAGGTGCTGCGCGACACGAGCGCCAGCTCGCGCTTCCTGGGTGCCTGAGCCTTCTGCTCAGTATGGGGGGTTTCCTGTGCTTCCATGCTACTCACTCCCCTTCCCGTCGTTGGTGACGGGAATAAAGCCCGCCTCGCGAATCTGCTTGTCCATCTTTTCGGACGTCACGTAGTCGATGTAGGCCTGCGCCTGCTTGGAGGGCGTACCCTTCACAAAGAAGTAAAGGTCACGCGAGATGGGATACCCGCCGCTTGCAACCGTTTTCTCGGACGCCTCGACGTGATTGACCGAGACAGCCCTAACCGTGGTTTTGGCATTGAGACTATCGACAAAGCCCAGTGAAATGTAGCCGATGGCCCCACGCGAACGAGACACGACGTCGCGAACCTGGCCCGTGCCCGAAAGAACGGCCGAGCGGCGATCGAACGGCGTGCCGTCCATCACGATGGTACGGAAGGCCTCGCGCGTGCCGGACGCCTCATCGCGGTTGATGACCTGAATCTTCAAGTCCTCGCCACCGACTTCCTTCCAGTTGGTGATCTTACCGGCGTAGATATCGCGAAGCTGCTCGGTCGAGAGGTTGTCGACCGGGTTGTCGTCGTTCACGATGACCGCAATGCCGTCGTGGGCGATAACGATGGGAGTCAGGCCCAGGTCTTGTTCGTCGGCATTGAGGCTACGGGAGGAGCTGGCGATATCAGTGGTGCCGGCGCTGACGGCCTCGATGCCGGCAGAGGAGCCCAAGCCAGAGACGAGCACGTCGGTGCCGGTCTCTTCCTTAAAGCCCTCGGCCGCGATCTCGGCGATGGGAAGGCAGGTCGTGGAACCCGCCACAGTAATGGAAGAGGTGGAAGATCCCGAGGAGCAGGCACACAGCGTAAGCGTGAGTACCGCTGCGCTCAGAACCGACACGATCTTTCTCATAGCATCACGCCGATCGCAGCATGGCGCCCGCAGGTGCCGCCCTCGTTGCGGTAAGAGTAAAAGCGGTCGTTCTGACGCACGGTGGAGAGCTGCGTGTCTACGATATTGTCCGCATCGACGCCGGTGTCCAGCAGCGCCTCGCGAATTGCGACAGAAAGGTCGAGCATGCGAGAGTCGCTCGCATCGATGCAGGAAAACTCGGCGGCAAAGCGATCCATGAGCTCCTGGGATACCTCGTATTCGTCACCCAAGATATGGGGACCAATATAGGCGGAGATGTCGCTCGCGTCGCAGCCAGCAACATCGCAAAGCGCCCGGCACGCCTTGGCGGAAATGCGCGCAATCGTGCCCTTCCAGCCAGAATGTACCACGGCAAATCCGCCAGGAGCCACCAGCACCACGGGAACGCAGTCGGCAAAACAGAGCAGCACGGGCACCTCATGGGCCGTGCAGACGATGGCATCACAGCCCTCGGCAATCTGCTCGCGAATATCCTCGAGATCGTCGGCACCGCTCGAGGTCACCGTAACGATATGATCGCCGTGCACCTGATTGGGAACGAGCAGGTTGCGCTCACACTCGGAGGCACCCATGGCCTCGAGCGCGCGACGACGATTTTCTTGAACAGCAAAGGGGTCATCGCCTACATGCGAGCCCAGGTTAAGCGAGGAGTACGCATCTTCGGAAACGCCACCGGTGCGCTCGGTAAAGGCAAAACGAACATCGGCCGTCGCACCCTCCACCAACGTAACTCCATCATGGTCGACACGCAAAACGTTGTCCGCACGTGCTGCCATACTAAAGCCTCCTAATAACACAAGTATTGCGGCGACGCCGCAGCAGTCCGTGCCATACGGCTGCACACTTCATCAAAAAGGATACCCGCAGCGGTAAGGAGCAAACGTAAAGGGAACGTAAGGAGATTGGATGCTCTGGTTTACAAAGTTGATACAAAAAGGGCGCATCCATACGGACACGCCCCTGTGCAACACAATGCAGAGAACAGCTTAGAAGCTACCGCGCTTAAGGAAATCGGGGAGCTCGAACTGGTCGTTACCAAAATTGGGGAGCTCGGTACCGCCGACGTTGCGAGTCGGGGCAGCCTGAGCGGGGCTGGCAGCCGGAGCGGTGCGCTGCGGCTCGGCAGAAGCAGCGGCCTTGCTCTGGGACTGCTGAGCAGCGAAGAGCTCGTCCTGACGGTTGACGTTAGAGTCGGAGAAGCCCGTGGCGATAACGGTGATGCGCACCTGGTCGCCCAGGGACTCGTCGACAACGGTACCGAAGATGATGTTGGCCTCGGGATCGACGGCGTTGGCGACAACGTCGGCAGCGTCGCTGATCTCTTGGATGCCCAGATCCTTGGAGCCGGCGATGGAGAGCAGGACGCGCGTAGCACCATCGATAGAGCTCTCGAGCAGCGGGCTGGAAATAGCCTGCTGGGCGGCGTCGACGGCACGAGTGTCCCCAGAAGCGGTACCGATACCCATCATGGCGGTGCCGGCCTGCTTCATGATGGTCTTAACATCGGCGAAGTCCAGGTTGATGATGCCCGGGACGGTGATGAGGTCGGTGATGCCCTGGGTACCCTGGGAAAGGACGCCATCGGCAATAGCGAAGGCCTCGAGCATGGTGGTCTTCTTCTCGGCAATGTCGAGCAGCTTATCGTTAGGGATAACGATCATGGTGTCGACGCAATCGGAAAGGGTCTTGATGCCCTCTTCGGCGCTCTTCTTACGCTTGCGACCCTCGAAGGTGAAGGGCTTGGTCACGACGGCGACGGTCAGCGCACCGACCTCGTTCATCGCGATATCGGCAACGATGGGAGCAGCGCCGGTACCGGTGCCACCGCCCTCACCGCAGGTGATGAACACCATGTCGGCGCCAGCGAGCGCCTCGGCGATGTCATCGCGGGACTCATCGGCAGCCTTGCGACCAACCTCGGGGTTGGCGCCAGCGCCCAGGCCGCGGGTAAGGTCGGTACCAATATGAACCTTGATATCGGCATCAGAGATCGCGAGCGCCTGAGCATCGGTGTTGATGGCAACAAACTCGACGCCGCGAATGCCCTCTTCGATCATTCGATTGACCGCGTTGGTACCGCCGCCGCCGACGCCGACCACCTTAATGACGGCAAGGTAGTTGTTGATCTCTGTCTCGTGCATGTCGGTCCTCCGAACAAAGGTTATAGCCATAGCATGGGTTGACCCCTGCGCACATTAACCTTCAGGTTGAAAGTAAATGCAAAGGTAAACCGTATTATGTTTGCACATTATGAACGTATCAGTCAAATAATTGACCGTGAAAACCAAACAAACCAGATAAACGGCGTGGTATGGCCCCTCAACAAAGCCACGAACGACGCTAAGCAGTCGGTGCGTTTCTAAACGTATAGTTGCCGGGAGACCGAACGTTAATGTAGGTTACGCCCTCTACCTGCGACAGAAGCTTGGTCACGACGCGTTCCTTCTTGGCGATATCATCAGAATCGCCCAGCGAGACCTCAACGCCATTATCAAGATTCGCCGAGATGGCCTCGACCGAAGGTATGGAAATATCTTTGATCTGCGCCAAGAATTCGCCGGAAAAACCACGCACGTAATCCAGACCCGCTTTAACGGCCTTGGAAGAAACAGCCTGCCCCGAGACCGGCTCGACATCGGCCGAGACATCGGTAAGCAGCACGGCCCCGTAGTGCTTGGCCAGCGCCAACGCAGCATCGATACCGCTCAATGTGTTGGCGCCCTCCCCCGAAGTGACGACATTTCCCTGGTCGTCCACCTCCACAGAGGTCGAAAGCGGTGCGATCCAGGTATCATCGTCGCCGATGGCCCAGGCAAGATCGTCGGAACTTATATAAGCGATCGCGGTGACCTTGCGCTCCGTCGGCGTAATGACGAGCGTGTGGGGAAACTTCCGTTGAACGTCCACGCCCGAGACCCACGGGTTCTGCTTGAGGTCTTCGGTGATCTGGTCGGGATTTACGTTAAAGAGCGATGTGTTCTCGGGCACGTTGATCAGCTGTATGGCATCGTGCTTGGTCACGTGTTCGCTGCCCTCGATCTGAATATCGGTAGCGGCAAACAGGCCGGAATTGATAACGACGATGGCAACGACTGCAAACACGGCCACAGCCGCCAAGATACCGCCCACGATTTTGCCCTTGCCCTTAACGGCAGAGGCGGCATCGGACGTCTTACTCGCCATGGCGCCAAGCGACGACAGCGGATTGATACCTTTTTTGGTCGCAGACGCCTTAGTGGCGGGCACCGACGTCAACGAGCGCGGCTTGGCAGCGCCCAACGTACGGCCGGGATGCGTCACTTTAGCCCCCAGCGAGGGCTTGGGCGTCACCATGGGGCGAGAGGGCTTGGCACCCATCGCCGGCTTGGACGTCACCGAGGGGCGCGGAGCCGGGTGAACCGTCTTTTTTGCGACAGGGCGTCCACCAAGTTGCGAGCCGACGACCGGACGCTTTGCGGACCGTACGGATCCAGCAGGCTTGGGGGACACAGAGGGTTTACGTTGAGACTGGACGGGTGCGCCGGAACGCCCTCCGGCGCGGCGGAAGGTAGGTTTCGATGCTCTAGAAGCCGAGGAATTTAACTTCCGGTCTGAGCTCGATGCCATACGCCTCCCTCACCTTTCCGTGCACATGCCTGATAACCGCGGCCACGTCATCGGCCGAGGCGGTTCCGTTATTAACGATAAAATTAGCGTGTACGGGCGAAACTTCCGCGCCGCCAATCGAAAAACCCTTTAATCCACAATCCTCAATCAGCTTGCCAACACTCGCGTCGGGCGGATTGCGAAAGACCGACCCGCAAGAAGCGCGGCCCATGGGCTGCGTGCGTTTGCGCCGCGTCAGGTACCGCTCCATACGCTCGCGAATGTCGGCCTTGGGCGCAGGTTTGAGCTTGAGCACGCACTCGAGAATAATCTCGTTACGCGGCAGGCTGCACTCACGGTAGCCCCAAGCAATCTCGGACCCCGCATAATGCTTAATGCCGGATGCCGGGTCAAACGTGACCACATCCTCGACAAGCGAACCTATCCACTCGGTCCGCGTACCGGCGTTCATGGATACGGCGCCGCCGACCGAGCCGGGGATGCCAACCGCAAACTCAAGGCCCGAAAGCCCGCGCGACAGGGCATCGTTGACCAAACGTGCAAACATAACGCCCGCGCCAACCGTCAGCGTGCAGCCATCCTCTGCAACAACCGTGCGCTGAAACTCACGCCCCAGCGAAATGACGGCGCCGCGATAGCCCGCATCGGCAACAAGTAGATTAGATCCCTTGCCGATAATGACCCATGGCACCTTCTCACGGTCGAGCACTGCCACGGCACGACGAAGGGCATGATAGCTATGGCACGTCACGAAGAGGTCGGCCTTGCCGCCGATACGATAACTCGTATGACGCGCAAGGCGTTCATCCTCGACTACATCCGTGTCAATCATGCCCGAAAGCGCCATGACGGCGTTAAACAAACCCATAGGGGCTAAGCGTCTTTCTTGGCAGTCAGATACTCGATGAACTCGGGACCAACGGTCGTAACGTCGCCGGCGCCCATAGTAAGCAACAGATCGCCCTCACCTACCATCTTCTCGAGCTCACGATTGAGCTCAAGACGGCTGGAGCAGTACACAACCTCCTTGCCGGGGTGCTTGGCACGCACAGTGTCGGCGAGCATCTTGGAGGTAACGCCCGGAATCGGCATCTCGCCGGCAGAGAACACATCGATGAGCAGCAGCTTATCGGCATTGGCGAAGGCATCGGCAAAGTCATCGCACAGCGCCTGCAAACGCGAATAGCGGTGCGGCTGGAACACGACGTCGACATGCTTGTAGCCCAGCGACGAGGCGGCGGCAAGCGTCGCCTTGATCTCGGTGGGATGATGGCCGTAGTCATCGACCACGGTGATGCCGTCAATATCGCCCACATGGGTAAAGCGGCGGCGGACGCCCTCAAAGCTCGAAAGCGCCTCGGCTGCGGCATCGACATCGAGGCCCAGGACATGGGCAACGGTTAGCACTGCCGTGGCGTTGAGCATGTTGTGGCGACCGGGGTTGCTCTTGATCTCGACAGCATGCTCGGTCCCGTCCTCAAAGCGAACGATAAAGTCGCTCTGAATGCCCTTGACATCCGGATGCACGCAGACGACGTCGTTGGTTTCGGCAAAGCCATAGGAAAGCACGTGGCGACCCGTCGACTTGGCGAGTTCGACCAGATGCGGGTCCTCACCGCAAACGATGACGGTACCGCTCTCTCCAACCAGGCCCATAAACTTGGCAAAGGTGGCCTCGATCTCCTCGATGCCCGAGTAGTGGTCGAGATGGTCGGCCTCGACGTTGGTCACGATGACCACGTTGGGATTCAAGAACAGGAACGAACTGTCGGACTCATCGGCTTCCGCGACAAAATAGTCGCCAGAGCCGTTCTTGCCGTTGGTGTCGTAGCCCTCGACAATGCCACCGATCAAAAAGCTGGGATCCAGGCCCATGCGGTCGAGCATGGTGGCACACATCGAAGACGTCGTGGTCTTGCCGTGCGTACCGGCAACAGCGATGGTGGTGTAGCCGTGGCCCAGAGCCGAGAGCATCTTGGCGCGGGGCCACACAGGAATACCGAGCTCGCGAGCACGCACAAGCTCGGGGTTGGACTCGGGAATAGCAGTAGAGACCACGACCACGTCGGGCTTGACCTCATCGATCGTGGCGGCCTCGTGGCCCACATGAACCTTCACGCCAGCGCGGGTAAGCTGACGAATGTAGCGCGAGGTCTTAAGGTCGGAGCCAGTAACGGCATAGCCGCGCTCGTGCAGGACGAGGGCGATGCCGCTCATGCCGGCGCCACCGATACCGATAAAGTGGGCGCTCTTGAACTCGGGCGCGGAGGTTGCAATCTGGGAATCAGCCATGTGCTCGTGTACTCCTTGCGTAAACACTGCCTGTAACCCGTTAACTGTACCGCACCTACCGCATCCGTGCGAGCGCAAGCTCGATATCCCGTCTAACTAACGCAAACCCTCTACCGCATCGGCCAAAAGTGGAGCGGCGCGGTCCTGGGCCAACCCGCGCGCCGCCTGACGCATGGCATCGCGCGCAGCGGCGTCATCGACCAGATGCAGCAGTTCCTCGGCAAACGTCGGAGCATCGATATCGGCATCGGCACAAAGCACGCCGGCACCGGCATCGACCAGATAGCGCGCATTGGTCGTCTGGTGGTCGGCCGTGGCATGCGGATACGGCACGAGCACCGAGGGCACGGCGAGGGCGGCAATCTCGGCCACGCTCGAGGCGCCGGAGCGCGAGAGCACCAGGTCAGCCGCAGCTAGCATATCGCCCATGTTGTCAATGTAGGGCTGGACGCGATAGCGCTTCGTCTCATCGGGCGTCAGCGCCAAAGCACGCTCGGTGTCCTCAAAGCCGTCGGCTCCCGTCGAATGCAAAATGTAGAGATTCTCACGCGAAAGCAGCTCGCCCTTGAGCGAGGCTACGCGCTCGTTGAGATGCTGGGCACCGAGCGAACCGCCAAAGACGAGCAGCAGCACAGCGTCCTCGGGCACGCCAAGTGCCTCGCGGCCGCGGGCGCGATCGCCCTCAATGACCGAGCGACGCACCGGATTACCGGTCATGAGCACATGCTCAGGGTCGCCCTCGCGCTCAAAGACAGAACGCGCAGCCGGCACCGAGATGCACACGCGGGCGGCATGGGAACTCATCATCTTATTGGCCAGGCCCGGAACAGAGTTCTGCTCGTGCAGCAGATACGGAACGCCCGCATCCTTGCACCAGCCCAGCAGCGGAACCTCGACGTAGGCACCAAAACCGATGGCAGCATCGGGCTTGCCAACCTTTGAGAAATGACTGGCAAGCGAGCGCTTGGCCTTATTGACGCGCCACAGCGAAGTCAGCGCGGTCCAAGGACGGGAGCGGTCGAAGCCCGTGACCGTGATAGGTACAAAATCAAACCCGGCCTCGGGAACCAAACGACCCTCGAGCTTATGCGACTGGCCCACGAACACAACACGATGTCCGCGGTCGCGCAACTCCTCAGCCAAGGCGAGCGCAGGGTTGATATGTCCCGCCGTGCCGCCAGCTGCGATAGCAACGGTCATCTTATCGGTCATGGTAATCCCTTCGTACGCGCGGTCCCTGGTCGTCGGTGCGCAGACGCGCCGACGGGTCCGAATTCAAATCGATTCGATTATATCTGCCACCCGAGCTTCGGGGGTTCGGGCGTTGGGAACGCCCCTGCGGAGTCGTTCGCGGGCGCGGACGAGCCGCCGGCTCGGACGCAGAGCCGTTAAGAACGGTAAAACCGTTGCGCGAAGGGCGATCGCCGCGCACATGGGGCACGCCGGCGGTGCTCTCGTCCATAACGGCAAAGCTCTCGCGGCGACGGTCGTACTCATCACGACGGGCACTCTCGTGCGAGACGCGCAAGATCAGCCCCGCAAGCATAAGCGATACGATAATCGACGAGCCGCCGTAGCTGATAAACGGCAGCGGTTTGCCCGTCATGGGAAACACGTTGAGGATGCCCAGCGCATTGATCAAAAACTGCACCGCGAGAATGACTGCGGAACCCGACGCCATGAGCGCTCCGCGACGGTCCGTAGCCTGCTCGGCAATGCGAAACGCCGAGTAAATCAGCATCGCAAAGACCAAGAAGAACAGCAGCGTCCCCAAAAAGCCAACCTCCTCGCCAATGATGGCCAGGATGTAGTCGTTGTGCGCCTCGGGCAAATACGAGTACTTCATGGTGGAGTTGCCGATCCCACGGCCGAACAGTCCGCCCGAAGCAAACGCCATAATGGCGAGCGTTGCCTGATAGCCGTCTCCATATTCATCGGCCCAAGGGTTCCAAGCGACCTCGAAGCGCACCCTGCGGTACGGCTCCGCAATAAGGGCGATAACCATGACAAGAGCGAGGGCAACGACAGGCACGATTATTAATCGGGCATCCATGCCGGCAAATAACGCCATACAGGCAATGGTCAGCAAGATGATCAAGACAGTGCCAAGGTCGGGCTGGATAAAAATCAAGAGGAGCGAAGGACCCAGACACCCCAGCATCTTGACGGCAAACTCGTTGATATTGCCCCCGGGCGAATAAAAGCGGTCGAGCATAATGGCGGAATACGCGATGGCAAACGGCTTTAAGAATTCCGACGGCTGAAACTGAACACCGGCGATATTCAACCAACGCGTCGCGCCACGGCTACCGCTGCCGACAAAGAACACGAGCAGCAACAAACCGATCATCACGAAGAGGGCAACTTTGAGTGCGCTCTCCTTAAAGCAGCTATCGGGCGCTAGGCGCGCAATAAATTCTAGAGCAGCCATACCCACGATCGTAAACCCAAGCTGTCGAAACAGAAAATAGGTCGCAGACCCGTTCTCGTGCAATGCCTCGACCGATGACGCCGAGTACACCATCAGCAGACCAAAGCACACCAAAGTAAACAGGCACGCCATGAATATCAAACGAGGGCGCATGATGCGAGCGGGGACGCCGGCGATATAGCGTTCGCCGAGCGTCTGCCCGCCGCGACCGGAACGCGGCGTACTGCGCTGCGAGGAAGCACGGTCCGAGTCGGGCCTCCTCATACTTTGTCGGGGGCTCTCCTCTCTCACCGGCAGCCCCTATTCCATTTGCGTTTTCGCTGCGGCGGCAAGCTGGGCCACGTAGTCCTTAAACACGCGGCCGCGCTCCTCATAGCCCGAGAACTCATCAAATGAAGAACAGGCGGGAGAAAGCAGGATCACGTCGCCACGGCTCGACAGCGAACGGGCAACGTCCACGGCGTCGCGCAGGTCGTCAGCCTGAGCGATATCAACGTCACCATCGACATCGGCCTCGTCCATAGCGGCGGTAAAGCGCTCGCGAGCGTCGCCAAAGCAGACCACCGAGCGAACGTTATCCATGACAACGCGGGCAAAGTCCGCGAGCGGCGTACCCTTATCGTGGCCGCCGAGCAGCAAGATCACGTCGTCGTCGGGAAACGCCGTCAGGGCCTTCTCAACCGCATCGGTGTTCGTCGCCTTGGAATCGTTGACGTAGCGAACGCCGTCGATCTCGCCGCAGGGCTCCACACGGTGCTCGAGCGGCTGGAACGAGGCCAGGCCGCGGCAGACGCCGTCGACATCGGCACCGACGGCCAGGGCAGCCGTGGCAGCGCACAGGGCATTGATGACATTGTGATGTCCGGAGATTTTGAGCTCGGATGTGGCGATGAGCGGGGTCTCGACGCCCTTCAGGCGAACGACCATCTTGCCATCGCGCACAAATGCGGCATCCTCGCCCGCAGGCTCGTCAAAGGCGACCTTGCAGATGCGACGACCCGGCGTGTAGACATACTCATCGAACTCATGAATGCCGGCGTCCTCGACGTCGATAACCACAAGGTCATCGTCGACCATGTTCTCGAAGAGCTTGATCTTGGCGAGCGCATAGTTCTTATGGCTCTTGTGCCAACCCAGATGATCGGGCGTGATATTGAGCAGCACCGCCACACGGGGGTGCAGTTCAGTCGTCGTTGCAATCTGATAGCTCGATAGCTCCGCTACAAACCACTCGTTGTGAGCGCGGCCATCGATCTCGTTCACCGGAGGCTCACCGATGTTGCCGACAGCAACGCTCGCCTCGCCCGCTGCCTTAAGCAGGTAGTCGGTCAGCGACGTGGTGGTCGTCTTGCCGTTGGTGCCCGTAATGGCGATCCATTTTTGGGGCGACAGGCGGTAGGCAAACTCGGGCTCACCCATAATCTGGGAGGCATGCTCTCGGCCCGCTTTAAAGAATGCCGAGAACTCCGAGATGCCCGGGCATGTCACGCATACGTCGTAGGCTCCCTCTACCTGCTCGGTGCCATAGACAAACGACGCGCCCATAGCCTCGAGCGCACGCGTGGCGTCATTGGGCTCGGAGGTGCCGCCGCCATAGACGGTGACGGCACTCACGCGCTCGGGGTGTGCAAGCGCCCAACGCGCGACATCAAGGCCAGATTTACCCTGACCCAAAACAAGCAGGCTAAAGGAATCTGCAAGAGGCATGAAAAACCACTATCCCAACTGGAAGAACAAAGCGAGGCCCAGGGCACCAAATGCCGCGGCGACAATCCAAAAGCGAATGACAACCTTGGTCTCGGCCCAGCCCTTCTTTTCGAAATGATGATGAATGGGCGCCATAAGGAAGACGCGCTTATGCGTAAAGTGGAAGTAGACGACCTGAATCATGACCGACAGGGTCTCGACGATAAACAGGCCACCGATGATGAGCGAGACGACCTCCGTGTTGGTCATGATGGACGCGCAGGCAAAGGCTGCGCCCAAGGCAAGAGAGCCGGTATCACCCATAAAGATGCTTGCGGGATAGCAGTTGAACCACAAAAAGCCCAGGCAAGCGCCAGCGCATGCGGTGCAGAAGATAGACAGGTTCACGTCGCCATGCAAAAACGCCATTGCGGCCATCGCGAGCATGGCGATCATAGAGGTACCGCCAGCAAGGCCGTCCAGGCCATCGGTCAGGTTCACGGCGTTAGAAAGACCGGCGATCATCAGCCAGCAAAAAACAATGTAGAGCCACGGGAACGAGAAGCCGCAGATGGTGGTTGAAAGCACACCCAGGTCAATAGCCAGGCCGCCGGGGAAACGAATCTCGGGGGCGACGCCGCACCAGTTGACGGCAAGAACGGTAAAGGTAACACAGATGATAGTTAGGCCGATCATCTTGGCGTGAGGTGTCAGGCCGAGCGAGCGGCCGTGCGTGACGGAAGTCAGGTCATCGATAAGACCAAGAACGCCGGTCGCCAGCGTGGCGAGCAGCACAAGCACGAGCTCGGTGGTGAGCTTGCCCATCAACAGGCACGTCAGCGAAACGGCGACCAAGATGATGACGCCACCCATGGTGGGCGTGCCCTGCTTAATCAGGTGGCGCTTGGGGCCATCGGCGCGAACCTGTTGGCCGATACCCTCGACCTTCAGGAGCTTAATCCACCACGGCATAAGCAGCATCGCGATGATAGCGGCGATGCCCAATCCCAAAAAGGCCTGGTACGTAGGATACGAAGGATTGCCGAACATGGACTAGCACACACCTTCCACAAAGCGGTCGAGCTCAACGAAACGGGAACCCTTAACCAGTACGACATCGTCCTTTTCGAGCGCGGCACCCATACGGTCGAGCACCTGCTGATAATCAGCGAACACCTGGATACGGTCCTCGTCCATACCCATCATGCGAGCGGACTCGGCCATGAGGGCAGCGAGCTCACCGCCCACGCACACCAGCATATCGAGCTTCTTAGCCGCGGCATAGGCGCCCACAAGCTCGTGCATGCGCGCGGCTTCGTCGCCCATCTCGCCCATCTCGCCCAAGATCGCCATGCGCGAACCATCGCAGATGAGCGAGCACAGCAGATCGAGACCGGCAGCCATAGACTCGGCGCTGGCGTTATAGGAGTCGTCGATGATGCGCGCACCGCTGGCGGCGTGCTTGATCTCCTGGCGGTGACCGGTAATCGTCAGCCCCCTAAAGGCGGCATCGATCTGTTCCGGCGTCACGCCCAGGCGAATGCCAACTGCGGCTGCCTTTACGGCATTGGGGACAGACTGTGCGCCGGGAATGGCAAGCATGGTCTCGATGCGCTCGCCTGCGCCAAAATCGAGCGTAAAGACCGGACGGCCCTCGTCGTCGACGTGAATGTCGCGCGCGCAGACCTCGTCATCATCCGAAACGCCGGCGAGCATCACATCAACGCCCGCGGGCGCGGCAAACGTATCGCGAATGAACGGGGTAAAGTCGTCCTCGCCGCCAAGCACAAGCAGCGGAGAGAAGCCATCGGTGGCACGCATACCCTGGACGATCTCGGACTTGGCACGCGCGATATTCTCGCGGCTGCCCAAAATGCCGATATGCGAGGTGCCGATCTTGGTCACGATGGCGAGATTTGGATTGGCGGAACGGGACAGGCGCTCGATCTCGTGGAAATGGTTCATGCCCATCTCGAGCACCAGGACCTCAGTATCAGCCGGAGCAGAGAGCACCGTGAGTGGCATGCCGATCAAATTGTTGAAATTGCCTTTGGTAGCCCAGACGCGATAGCGCTTGGAAAGCACCGCGGCGAGCACATCCTTGGTCGTGGTCTTGCCGATCGAGCCGGTAATACCAATGACCAGACAGCTAAGCTGCGTGCGATAGGCATGTGCCAGGCGCAGCAAAAATTCTTCTGGATCATCCGTCAGCAGGACGGCACAGTCCTTGTCCTGGGCAAGTGAAAGCAAGTCGTCATCGGGCTCGCGGGTAAGCACGACCGCGCCGGCACCCGACTCGATAGCCCGAGGAGCAAAATCGTTTCCGTCGACCTTTTCGCCCGGGAAGGCGACAAAAATCGTCCCTTCCTCAACCTGACGCGAGTCGATAACGCACCCGCGACAAACTCGATCGGTCTGCTCCGTCACGGTTCGGGCCCCTGTTACGGCCGCGAGGTTGTTGACGGCGATCTCTATCATTGCAGCTCCCCCATAAACCTAATAATGCTACCGGCGTATTGTATCCCAGCGCCACTCATGCGTGGTGCAGGGCATGTGAACACCCTCTAGTTTAAACAATGAACGTACCAAATAGGACAACCCCCTACTTGGTGCGCGGGATACCCAAAACATCAAGCGCGTTGGCCATAATGCTCTGAAACGGAACCGCGGCGGCATCCGAGCCGCTCGGCGTGCCGTCGAGCGTGATGTAACACAGCACCTTGGGCGACTGAGCCGGGGCAAAGCCCATGAAGGAAGACATATAGTTCTCCTTGAGGTAGCCGCCGTTTTCGTCCGCGCGCTCCGCCGTACCGGTCTTGCCCGCCACGTCATAGCCGTCCACGGCACCGCCCACGCCCGTACCCTCTGACACGACCGTCTGCATGCACGATGTCACCTGGGAGGCGGCATCCTCAGAAATCGCACGCTCGCCTTCGCCCCAGTCCTTCTCGTCGCCCTTGCTTGACTTATAGAAGTGCGGGGTCATCATCACGCCACCGTTGGCGATACCGCCCACGGCACGTGCGATCTCAATCGGTGAAACAGACAGCGCCTGGCCAAAGCTCATTGAGCCCAGCGTGGCGCCATCGTACTGGTCTCGTTCCTTGACGATGCCCAGACTTTCACCCGGAAAATCGACGCCCGAACTGTGACCGATGCCCCACTTATCCACATAGGCGGCAAAGTCATCCGCACCGATTTTGCGCCCCACCAAGACAAAGCCCACGTTGGACGAGCGGCGCATCATCTCGCGCACGTCCATGGTCATGGTGTAGTCGCGCTTGTCGGCGTCGGTTACGGTATCGTCGCCCACCTTGATGCTCGCCGGCACCTCAAACGACGTGCTCGAGCGTACGGCGCCCACATCGAAGCCGGCGCCGGCAACGAGCGTTTTGAAAACCGAGCCGGGCTCGTAGGCATCGGTGACCAGGCGCAGATTCATGTCCTCGGTCTTGGCGTTCTCCAGGTCGGTCTGATCGTACGTGGGATACGAGCACGCCGCCAGAATCTCACCGGTCGTGGGGTCCGTCACCAGGGCCGAGCCGTTCTTTGCCTTGGTCTTCTCGACCGCCTCGGCAAGGGCGTCCTCGGCCGCGCGCTGGATATTGACATCGAGTGTCGTCACGATGTCCACGCCGTCAACCGCCGCCACCTTTTTATAGGCGCCGCCCGCAATATAGCTACCGTCCCTCGCGCGCTCGCGCACCAGCGAACCGTTCGTTCCGGTCAAAAGCTTGTTGTACTGCTTCTCGAGGCCCGTCAGGCCATCGTTATCCACATTCACCACGCCCAGCACCTGCGACGCCAGGTTGCCATAAGGGTATACGCGCTTCATGGCCTGCTCAAAGAGCACGCCAGGCAAATTCTTCTTCTCCAGCGCCGCGGCATCGTCCTCGTCCACCTGGCGTTTGATATACACCCAGGAGCCATCCGACTCAACGAGCTCGCGACAGGTCTTTTTATCGATTCCCGTAGCTTTGACCAGCGCCGACACCGTCTTGTCCACGTCCTCGACCAGCTGCGGGTTTACGGCGATATTGCGGCACTCGACCGACGACGTCAGTACGTTGCCGTTGCGGTCGTAGATCGTACCGCGCTTGGCATAGAGTGTCTGCGCAAGCAGGCGGCGTGCGTCGGCGCGATCGCGCATCTTATCGGCTTCCACGATTTGATAGTCGGCAAGGCGAAGGACACCCAGGCCCATACCAATCCCGATTATGCCCAAGACGGCATTGCGACGGGGCAGCGGCGTGCCCGTGAGCCATTCGGTCGACAAGCCCTTACGCGGCCTGGTGCTATGCATTTGAGGACCATTCGAGCCGCGGAGGCGCGACGCGGGGTCATTGCCACGGGACGGCCCAGCGTTGTAAGATGGCCGACCCGCTCCTTGATAACCAGAGCGTCCCCGCGAAGAGGGACGCCCAGAACCGCGATTCCCATCGGGACCGCGGTGATAGTCATTTGTCATACTCAGCTACCGTCTTGTTACTGAGCGGTCGCGGTCGCGCTGGCGCCCGCGGCTGCATCCTGCGAAAAATCAAGTGTAACGCTCTCGCTGGGCTCCACCATGCCATAAGCACCCGCAAGATCGCGAATGCGCGTATCGGCACCATAAACAGAGTGCATGACCTCAAGGTCAGAGCTCTCATCGGTCGCCTTCTCGAGCGTATTGGTAAGCTCGGCGTTGCTGTTGAGCACCTGGGCTGTAACGCCGGCAAGCGCCACGCGGGCGACGCCAATCGTCATGAAGATAGCCGCAATGATGCAAAACGTTTTAAGAACGCTCATGAAAACCGGGCTTACCGCCTGGTTTGCCTGACGGCCCGCGCCCGTGTAGACATCAAAGCGCGGCGTGCGCTGCTCGCGGGGAGCAACGGGGGCCTGCGGTGCCTCACGATAGGCGGGCATGGCGTTCATATCATAGGCGAGTGCTGCGTTTGAGGTGTTGTAGCCCATGATATGCCGCCTCCCATCCCGAGTACGTTGGTAGTGTGTTTAAGCTTCGTTTATGGTGCGAGCGGGAGGTCCAATATCGCGCGCGTAACGCTACAAGCGCTCCGCCACGCGGATTTTGGCTGATCTCGCCCGAGGATTGCGCGCAACCTCATCGGGTTGGGCAACCAAGGGTTTACGGGTGATGACCTTGAGTATCGGCACGTTGCCGCACACGCACACCGGAATCTCCGGCGGACACGTGCACCCCTGGCTCATCTCCTTAAAGTGGTTCTTTACGATACGGTCCTCGAGTGAGTGGTACGAGATAACGCAGATGCGTCCGCCCGGGTTGAGCCACCTGGTGGCGGCGTCAAGCCCTCGCTCGAGCACATCGAGCTCGTGATTGACCTCGATGCGAATGGCCTGGAAACTCTTCTTGGCCGGGTGTCCACCATGCCGACGAGCGGCAGCCGGAATGCCAGCCTTGATGATCTCGACAAATTGGCCTGTAGTTTCGATCGGTTCCTGCTCGCGACGGCGCACGATCTCGCGCGCAATCTGCGAGGCGAACTTCTCTTCGCCATAGACGCGTAGAATCCGGGCGAGGTCGTGTTCGTTATAGGTATTGATGACCTCAGCTGCGTTTAAGGTGTTATTACCCGGATCCATCCGCATGTCCAATGGGGCATCCTCGTTATACGAAAAGCCCCTGCCAGGGATATCGAGTTGCGGTGACGAAACGCCCAAGTCAAACAGGAAGCCATCGACCCCGGGCACCTCGGCCGAGCAAAGCAGCTCGTCCAAGTCGCCGAAGTTGCCCTTCAGCAGCTGGTGCGGGACGCCGGGAACCTCACGGTCCAGACGGGCGCCAGCGGCCTCGAGGGCCATGTCGTCCTGATCGACGCCGAGCAAAAGGCCCGTCTCCCCCACCTGCGCGGCCATCTTTACCGAATGACCGGCACCGCCAAGGGTGCAATCGCAGACAACGGAGCCGCTCTTGAGCTGCAGCGACTCAAGCACTTCGCCGAGCATGACAGGTTCATGCCGATATTCTTGTGTCAAGATCCCACGCTCCATCCGTTACTCGTGCCTTGCCCTTACGAGAAGAAGAGGTCCAGCAGGGCCTCGTCGTCATCGTCCTCATCGGCCGTAGCGCGGTCCCAAACCTCAAGGTGGTCGTAGTTACCCACAACCGTGACCTCGCGGTCGAGGTTCGCCTGCTTGCGGAGAGACTCAGAAAGACCGATACGACCGGCGCTGTCCACATCCATCGACGTGGTGCGCTTGTTGATCGCCCTCATGAGCTTCTGGTCGTTGATGTCACGCGGGTTAAAACCCTCGTGGCCCTCACGACCCGCGAAGAGTCCTTCGACCCACTTATCGAAGGCCTCGGCAGAGAACACGTACAGAGCATCGACATCCAGGGCTTTGAACACGCGAACGTGCTCTCCAAGCTCCTCGCGAAGGGGTGCAGGCAGGGACAGACGACCTTTTGCATCGAGATTGCGCTCGTATGCACCAGTCATTCCCATGTGCGCCCTCCCCTCGGTTACTCAGATGGCACGTACGCGGGGAACCACCCCGCCTGTCGACGTCATTAATAATATGGGGAACCACCCCATTTTTCAACACCTTTCCCCACCCCTTCCCCCACCCCAACCCACCACTCCACCCCCTATATGTTGCAAAACACCCCCGAGCATATGTTCGAAAACACAATATGTTGTGTTTACAGCAAAGGCGGAATGCCACCTGTAGCACCCTGCCTTTCAACCTCAACCTTCAAGTTGACCTTGAGGCGATTTTTACGTCCCTTTACATGCCGTTCACATCGCCCCCAAACTCCCCCACGCGCGGCGTGCGCAACCCGTCGCGACATTGGCCGGTAGTGCAAAATGGGACGGACCCCCGATTGCCAAAACGTGTCCAACAGCACGTTCCAACAATCGAGGGTCCGCCCTCGGATAGCATGTAATTGCAAGTCAGCGATGTGCCCACGGGTGAGCCGCCAGGTAGACCTCGGTCAGCTGCGTACGATCGACATGCGTGTAGACCTGCGTGGTCGATATATCGGCATGCCCCAAGATTTCCTGCAGCACGCGCAGGTCGGCGCCTCCCGCGAGCATGTGGGTGGCAAAGGAGTGGCGCAACGTATGGGGATGGAGGCCCACCAGTCCCACCTGACGACCATAGCGCTCGCATATAACGTGAACGCCTTGGCGCGACAGACGACGTCCGTTTTTATTTAAAAAAACCGCCGAGGTCTCGGTTCCGCGAGCATGGGCCGCCAAACGAGAACGTCCATTACATATATAGTGTGTCAGGGCACGTGCCGCACTTCCCACCAACGGGGCCAGACGCTCCTTGGAGCCCTTGCCGCGCACGAGGACAAACCCGTCGTCGATATGGATGTCGCCCAGATCCAGTCCCACCAGCTCACTCACGCGCAAGCCGCACCCGTAGAGCACTTCCAAAATGGCGTGGTCGCGCAGCCCCATCTCGCCCTCGGGAAAGTCTTGATCGAGCAGTGCCGAGACATCGTCCACCGATAGGTACTCCGGTAAGCGCTCGGCCTTTTTGGGCAGCCGCAACGCTGCCGTCGGATTTTGGGCAACGGCCCCATCTCGCACCAAAAAGGCATGCAGGCCCTTCACGGCCGCAAGCGCACGCTCCACCGAGGCATCAGAATAGCCCCCGTCGCGGCGCTCGGCGACAAAGTCCTCCACGACCTGACGGGTAACCTCTTCAAAAGACGCAATGCCTGCCCGTTCTAAATAAGCACAGTACGTCGTCAAGTCACGACGATAGGCCGCAATCGTGTTGCGTGCCAAGCCCCGCTCGACCGCGAGGTAATCGAGATACTCCCCCGCCGCCACTACGAGCGACGAGGGAGTATTTTCGACATATTCCTTATTCGCCGGCACCTTTAGTCCGTAGCCATGTTCATGGGCGTCACCAGCAGACGGTCGACACCCTCGTGCTGGCCAATCGAGGCGCGCACGAATTCACGGAACAGCGGCTGCGGGTTGGTCGGACGACTCTTGAACTCGGGGTGAGCCTGGGTGGCCACATACCACGGATGCACGTCGCGCGGCAGCTCGACCATCTCGACCAGACGCTCGTCGGGCGAAAGACCCGAGATAACCAAGCCGGCGTCCTCGAGCTGGTCGCGGAAGGCATTGTTAAACTCAAAGCGATGACGGTGACGCTCGTAGACGAGCTCCTCCCCATACGCCTCGCGAGCGAGGGTGTCGGCGGCGAGCTTGCACGGATAGGCGCCCAGGCGCATGGTGCCGCCCTTCTCGGTCACGTCCTCCTGCGAGCTCATCAGGTCGATGACGCTATACGGACCGTCCGGGTCGAACTCGGAGGAGCTGGCGCCGGCAAGGCCAACGACATTGCGGGCGAACTCGCACACGGCGACCTGCATACCCAGGCAAATGCCCAGATACGGAATCTTGTGCTCGCGGGCGAACTCGGCTGCGAGGATCTTGCCCTCCAGGGCGCGCTTACCAAAGCCACCGGGAACCAAGATGCCCGAGGCATCGCCCAGTACCTCGGACACGTTCTGCTCGTCGAGGCTCTCGCCATCGACCAGCTGCACGTCCACGTGACGATCGTAGAACACGCCCGCATGGTGCAGGGCCTCGATAACCGACAGGTAGGCATCGGGCAGCTGCGTGTACTTGCCCACGACGGCGATCTTGACCTTGTCGGCGTGGTGGTTGGCATGGTTCTGCTTACGCAGGAACTCATTCCACTCGCTCATGTCGCGCTCACGCGGGTCCAAACCCAAACGCTCGCAAATGCGCAGGTCAAAATCTTGCTCGGCAAGCAGCTGCGGCACGTCGTAGATACTCGCGCAGTCCTCGTTGGTAAAGACGCAGTCGGTGTCGACGTCGCAGAAGCTTGCGATCTTGCCGCGAATGGCGTCGTCAATATGGTGGTCGGAGCGCAGCACGATGATATCGGGCTGGATGCCAAAGCTGCGGAGCTCCTTAACGGAGTGCTGCGTCGGCTTGGTCTTGACCTCGTGAGCGGCGGCGATATAGGGAACGAGCGATACGTGGATGTAGCAGACGTTCTCGGGACCGGCCTCCTTGCGGTACTGGCGGATAGCCTCCACAAACGGCTGCGACTCGATGTCGCCGATCGTGCCACCCAACTCGGTGATGACCACGTCGGATCCAGTCTGCTCCTCGATGCGGCGGAACTTGTCCTTAATGGCGTTGGTGACGTGCGGGATTACCTGCACGGTGCCGCCCAGAAAGTCGCCGCGGCGCTCGCGGGCGATCAGGCTCTTATAGATAGCGCCGGTCGTAAAGTTGGAATCGCGGGTCAGGTTCTCGTCAATAAAGCGCTCGTAGTGGCCCAGGTCCAGGTCGGACTCGTAGCCGTCCTCGGTCACGAAGACCTCACCATGCTGGAACGGGCTCATGGTGCCGGGGTCGACGTTCAGATACGGGTCGGCCTTTTGCATCGTTACCTTGTAGCCGCGTGACTTGAGCAGACGGCCCAGCGAGGCCGCGGTGATACCCTTGCCCAGGGACGAAACCACGCCACCG
Organism: uncultured Collinsella sp.; assembly: GCA_958437495.1. Lineage (GTDB taxonomy): Bacteria > Actinomycetota > Coriobacteriia > Coriobacteriales > Coriobacteriaceae > Collinsella. The sequence continues at coordinate 42,562 of CAUBOH010000017.1, forward strand.
GTTACGAACACATGCTTGGTCATATTGAGTTACCTGCGCTTCCCGTAGAAGTTGTCCATACACATCTTACGGGTCTTCATTGTAATACTCGAACCGCAAACCGTTCGCATCTTTTCTCGCGCGCGCTCGCATTTCTCAATCTCGAAACAAAACGCCGCCCGTGTGGCCGGACGGCGTTGATTTGACTGAGACTGAACACTGCTATCGATCGGCGTCAACGTCCCGCAGCATGTCCTGGACGAGCATACCGTCACGGACGCCCTTGAGGTACCACTCGCCGTGCGCCGTGAGGCAAATGCCGTTTGCAAGCTGGCCACCGTCATCGTTGTAGCGCGAAACGACCTCGATGATATCCTCGGATTCCAGGCGCTCGATTGCCGCGCGGGCGCGATACGGCGACACCCCCACGCGCTCGGCAAGCGTTTTGCGCGAGAAGCCATAGAATCCGCCGGCGTCTTTGGACTGCTGCGCGATCTCCATCAGCACCAGTACCTCGACACGTTTCATATCGTTGACACTCGCACGACCCTTGCCCGCCATGGCAGCCTCCTCAAACCGAGCACGGGCATCGCCTGCACCGTGCGCGACCGGCACACCCCACGATGGCCGGCGACATCCATCATGCGGCATCCCCCGCAAAGGATGAAACAGTTAGCGTTATTGGTTATTGTATACCGCACAAATCGCTTATAGGCAGGTAAACGGGCTGTTTTTAGATTTAACGAAGGCCTAATTGATAAAAGGAGCGCAGCGGATGTATACCCGCTGCGCTCCTTTCAGACCAATTATCTCGATTAGCGGTGGAAGAACCCACGACGCTCGAACTTGGGCTCGCAGCACACATTGATGCCCAGCTTGCGCAGCACCGTCTCGTCCGTCGGAGAGATGATCACGCTAAAGAAGGCATCGCAGCCGCGCAGCTGCTCCAGGCCCGAAAGGACGCGGGCGGCCGTCTCACTCGTGGCCGAGGTGATCGAGAGCGCCATAAGCGTCTCGTCGGTATGCAGGCGCGGGTTTTTGCTGCCCAGGAAATGCGTCTTGAGCTTGCTGATGGGCTCAATCGCCTCATCGCTGATGACCTCGAGCTCAAGGTCGACGCCCGAAACATGCTTAAGCGCATTCATGATGAGCGAACTTGCGGCGCCCAGACGCGTGGAGGTCTTACCGGTCACCACGGAGCCATCGGGCATAACCATGGCGCCCACGGGACCACCCGTCAGCTGTTCCCTGGTAAGGGCGGCCGAGCGCGCCGGCGAGTAGTTCTTATCGATGCCGGCTTTCTTCATAATGAGCTCGAGGCGGTCGACTTGCTCGTCACCCACGCCGGTGCGGCGCACGCTTTCGACCGCGGCAAAGTAGCGGCGGACGATCTCCATCTTGGAGGCATCGCGGCATGCCTCATCATCGGTAATGGCAAAGCCGACCATGTTGACGCCCATGTCCGTGGGGCTCTGGTAGGGACTCTCGCCCAGGATTTTCTCCATCAAGGCGCGAACCACCGGAAAGGCCTCGACATCACGGTTGTAGTTGACCGTGGTCTTGTTGTAGGCCTCCAAGTGGAAGGAGTCGATGATGTTGGCGTCGTCGAGGTCCGCCGTGGCCGCCTCGTAGGCAATGTTGACCGGATGCGTGAGGGGAAGGTTCCAGACCGGGAAGGTCTCGAACTTGGCGTAGCCGGCAGCGGTGCCGTGTTTGTGCTCGTGATAGAGCTGCGACAGGCAGGTGGCGAGCTTACCCGAGCCAGGACCCGGCGCGGTGACCACGACGAGCGGACGGGTGGTCTCGACAAACTCGTTCTTGCCGTAGCCGTCGTCAGACACGATCAGATCGACGTCGTGGGGGTAGCCCTCGATGGGATAGTGCAGTTTGGCGGGAATGCCGAGCGCGTTCAGGCGATTACGGAAGACGTCAGCGGCGGGTTGGCCAGCATACTGGGTGATGACCACGGCCGCGACAGCAAAACCATTGCCGCGGAACAGGTCGACCAGGCGCAAGACGTCCTCGTCATAGGTAATGCCCAGGTCGCCACGGGCCTTATTCTTCTCGATGTGGTTCGCGTTGATCGCAATGATGACCTCAACGTCATCGGAAATGCTCTTGAGCATGCGAAACTTGCTGTCCGGTTCAAAACCCGGCAGCACGCGACTCGCGTGATAGTCGTCAAACAGCTTGCCGCCAAACTCCAAATAGAGCTTGCCGCCAAACTGCGAGATGCGCTCCTTAATATGAGCGGCCTGCAGCTCGATATACTTCGCGTTGTCGAAACCCTGGCGCATGTATGGCTCCCGTCCCGTTTCCATTTAATGTCCTAGGCGATTATAACGGAGCAGACCCTCCCCCACGCACTTCCCCTGCACCAACAAGGGGAACGTCGCAGGTTGAGCATAAGTCAGCGAGCGACGTCCAGGACGTACAAGTTGGCATGAAAAAGGCAAGGCATAGACCTTTTGGTCATGCCTTGCCTTTTGAATGACAAATTGTCGTCCTGGGCGGCGCGCAGCGTCGACTGGTTGCGCGGTTCGTAGAACCGCGCAACATAAGTGCGCCCCCTCCCGCGCACGGAACGGGAGGGGGCTAAAGGTAGGGGTCTACCGGTGGGTTGACCCCACCGGACAGACGATGACCAGGTGATCCTCTACAGGATCGTCAAGGTTTCCGTGGGGTACCCGTTGGGTACTTAGATCAACACGC
>CAUBOH010000018.1 GCA_958437495.1 uncultured Collinsella sp.
CCGCGGTGCCATCGGGCTCCTCAACGCGCACGCGCGTGAGGCCGCGGTCCTCCATAACATCAGCTATCTCGGCAAGTCTTTTGGAATCCATGCTCTAGCTCCTCGTATATCTACGCAGCGCGATGGCGGCGTTGTGCCCGCCAAAGCCCAGGTTGGTCGAAAGCGCCCAGGTAAGGTCGGCGCGAACCGCGCGATTGGGCGTGTAGTCAAGATCGCAAGCGGGATCGGGCGTGTGGTAGTTAATGGTCGGGGGCACCACGCCCTGCTCGAGCGCCATGGCACAGGCCATGACCTCGATGGCACCCGTGGCACCGATCATGTGCCCCGTCATCGACTTGGTCGACGAGACATGTGCGGCGCGTGCCGCATCCTCGCCGAGCGCACGCTTAATGCCCGCCGTCTCGGACGAATCATTGAGCTTGGTCGAGGTGCCGTGGGCATTGATGTAGAGACCCTCGGAAGGCTTGACGTCGCCCTCGGCCACCGCCAGCGATATCGCACGGGCAATGCCGGCAGCCTCGGGATCGGGACTCGTGATGTGATAAGCATCATCGGTGTTGCCGTAGCCCACGACCTCGGCATAAATGTGCGCACCGCGGGCCTGCGCATGTTCCATGCTCTCGAGTACCAGCACGCAGGCGCCCTCGCCCATCACAAAGCCGTCGCGGTCTGCATCAAACGGGCGGCAGGCCGTCGCAGGATCGGGGTTGGTGGTCAATGCGCGGCAGGACGTAAAGCCCGCAACGGCATCGGGGATAATGGCCGCCTCGGCGCCGCCCGCGAGGATCGCGTCGGCATAGCCGTGCTTGATGGCACGGAACGCCTCGCCCACCGCATGGGCCGAGGTCGCGCAAGCAGTCACGACGGGCAGGGTCGGTCCCTTTGCCTTGTGGCGGATCGCGATATTGCCCGAAGCCATATTGGGGATCATCATCGCAATCATGTATGGCGATGCGCGGCGGGGCCCACGATCGGCGATCGTGTGGACGTTGTCGACGAGCGTCTGCATGCCGCCCACGCCCGAACCCACGTAGACGCCCAGGCGCTCGCGATCGATGGCGCCTTCGACATCAAAGCCCGCGTCGTGCATTGCCTCGTCCGAAGCCGCCAGCGCAAACTGAACGCAGGGGTCGAGATGCTTGGCGTCACGCTTGCCAAAGTACTCGTTGCCGTCGAAGCCCTTGACCTCGGCCGCCACCTTGACGGTAAACGCATCGGTATCGAAGTGCGTGATCGGGCCGATGCCACAGGTCCCGGCGCACATTGCCGCCCAGGTGGCAAGCGCGGTGTTGCCGAGCGGCGATACGGCACCGATGCCGGTGATTGCAACTCTCTGTTCCATCATGGTCTCCTCATCCAAGCCGTTCTTCGGCCCTGGTTTCTACATCGCCATTCCGCCGTCGACGCGCACGACCTCACCCGTAATGTAGGCCGCCGCATCGCTCGCCAAAAAGCGCACCACGCCGGCCACTTCCTCGGGACGCGCCATACGCTTAAGGGGAATCTGCTCCTCGGTTGCCGCACGCACCTTATCCGATAGCTTTGCCGTCATATCGGTCTCGACAAACCCGGGGGCGACCGCGTTCACTCGTACGCCGCGGGGCGCAAGCTCGCGCGCCACCGCCTTGGTAAGCCCTATCACGCCCGCCTTGGAAGCAGCGTAGTTGGCTTGCCCGGCATTGCCCATCAGGCCCACGACCGAGCTCATGTTGACGACGCAGCCGCCGCGCTGGCGCATAAAAGTCTTGGTGAGCGCGCGCGTCATATTGAATGTTCCCTTGAGATTGACATCGAGCACGCGATCGAAGGCGTCATCGCCCATGCGCATAAGCAGGCCATCGCGGGTGATGCCGGCGTTGTTGACGAGCGCCCAAATGGAGCCAAAGTCGTTGAGGACCGCTTCCACGCACGCGTTGACGGCAGCGGGGTCGGCCACGTCGCATTGATATGCGCGTGCCGCGGCGCCAACCGCCTCACAGGCTTTGCACGTCTCGCGCGCCGCATCGACGCTGCCGGCATAGACGACGGCGATATCAAAGCCGTCCTCCGCCAGACCGACAGCGCAGGCGCGGCCGATACCCCGCGAGCCGCCCGTGACCAGTGCCACGCGACGTGAGTCGTTGCGCTCGAGCGCGCCGTTGTTCAAGTTGCCCATGTCATTCCTTTCGGGTTACAGCCCTGTGGACTATGCGAGCTTGTCGGCAATAGCTGCGACCTGCTCGGCCGTTTCGCACGAATACACGCGAACGTCGCTCAGCGTACGCTTGACCAGACCCGACAGCGTTTTACCAGGGCCGACCTCAATAAACGTGTCGATGCCCTGATCTTGCAGAGCATGCAGCGTGTCGACCCAGCGAACGGCATGGCTCACCTGATTGGCCAAGACATCCGATGCCGCTCGCGGGTCCGCCGGATAGGGCGCCGCCGTCATGTTTGCCATGACCGGAATCAGCAGCGGAGATGGCGCGTGGCCGGCTTGGATATACGTCGCCAGCCCCTCAGTCGCCTCGGCCATATAGGGGCTATGGAATGCACCCGACACCGCGACTTTCATAGCGCGGCCGCCAGCCTCTTTTACTAGGACGTCGAGCTCCTGCAGCGCCTCGGGCGCTCCGGCGACAACCGTCTGCTGGGGGCTGTTGTAATTGACCGGCCAGCAGTCCTCGCCTGCCTGTTTTGCCAGGCCCTCGACCTGCGCCGCATCGAGCTTGATGACGGCGCGCATGCCGCCGGGGTGACGCTCGGCCGCCGTGGCCATCAATGCCGCGCGCTCGCACACGAGCTCAAAGCCCGCTCGTGTACTGAATGCCCCCGCAAAGGTGAGCGCGGCGACCTCGCCAAGCGAAAAACCCGCACAGGCAGCAGGTACCACGCCGCGCTCGCGCAGGGCGGCGGCGACAGCCAAGTCGTGCACGAACACGCAAGGCTGCGTGTTCTCGGTCTGCGAGAGCTCCTCTTTCGAGGCGCTCCGGCACTGCCTGCTCGTCCCCGGGCGCACCTCATCGGCGATTGCAAACACCTCGGCAGCCGCCGGCGATGCTTCGATAAGGTCGACGCCCATCGCGGGGTGCTGGGCGCCCTGGCCGGCGAACAGAAACGCTACGCTACCCATGCGCACGCACCCTTCAGGACGTGCTCGGCACCATCGACCAGGTCGTCGACGATTTCGCGTGCGCTCTGGCACTCGTTGACCATGCCGGCAATCTGTCCGCACAAAAACGAACCCTCATCGTAATTGCCGTCCTTGGCGGCCTTGCGAAGAGCGCCCGTACCCATGGCCCCGAGCTCCTCGACACTTACGCCCGCCGCCTCGCTCTTGGCGTAGGCGTTGGTGAAGGGGCTCTTGAGGGCACGCACCGGGTGTCCCGTCGAGCGGCCGGTCGCACGCGTCGAGGTGTCGTTGGCCTTCAGGACCATCTCCTTGTACCGCTCCGATACGGTGCACTCGTCCGCGACCAGAAAGCGCGTACCCACCTGCACGCCGGCGGCGCCGAGCATAAAGGCGGCTGCCACACCGCGGCCATCGGCGATGCCGCCGGCAGCCACGACGGGAATGTCGACCGCATCGACGACCTGCGGCACCAGTGCCATCGTCGAGGTCTCGCCAATATGGCCGCCCGATTCGGTGCCCTCGGCAACAACCGCCGTGGCTCCACGACGCGCCACGAGGCGCGCCAGCGCCACCGAGGCAACAACCGGGATGACCTTGATGCCCGCCTCGTTCCACGCCTTCATGTACTTGGTGGGATTGCCGGCGCCGGTCACCACAACGGGCACCTGCTCATCAATCACCACTTGTGCGACCTCGTCGACAAACGGGCTCATGAGCATAACGTTGACACCAAAGGGCTTATCCGTCCTGGCGCGCAGCTCGTGAATCTGGTCGCGCAGCCAGTTGGCGTCGGCGTTCATGGCCGCGATAATCCCTAAGCCGCCCGCCTCGGACACTGCGGACGCCAGCGACGCGTCGGCAATCCAGGCCATACCGCCCTGGAACACGGGCTTTTCGATGCCGAGCAGATCGCAGAGAGGAGTCTTGAGCATCGCTACTTCTCCAATGCCGCCTCGACTGTATCGGCGAACTCGCCGACCGTCTTGGGGTTCTCCTCGGTATCGAGCTGGATGCCAAACTCGTCCTCGACGGCGACGAGGATCTCGACGGTGCCCAGACTGTCGAGACCAATCTCCTCGAGCGTGGACTCGGGCTTCATCTCGACATCGTCAAGGCCGGCGGTCTCGCGGATAACGTTGCAAACGCGCTCGAAGGTCTTCTGATCTGCCATGGTAGTTCTCCTTTGTTTGTGCCCTAGGGGCGTTTTATTTCCTATGTGCGACTACTTCCAACGAAGCAGATAGCCACCTATATCCAGGCCGGCGCCAAATCCAACGAGGGCGATGGTGTCGCCCGCATTCAGTGCGTCGGTGCTTGCCAGCCGGTCAAGCGCAAAGGGAATGCAGGCGCTCGAAATGTTGCCGGTCTCGCGTAGCGTTCGAACCACGCGCTCGTCTGGCACACCGAGGCGCTTGACCGCCTGACTCAGGATTCGTTCGTTAGCCTGATGGAATACAAAATGGTCGATGTCCTCGACCGAAATGCCCGCATCGCTCGCAAGCTTATGGACCGTGTCGCAGATGGCGTTGACGCCGAACTTGAACACGCGGCGGCCATTCATGGACAGCACGCTCTCGCTATCTGCGGAGGCCTTAAACGGCGAGGTGCCAACCAGACCGGGAACGCGCAACGTCTCGACGTCGGGCGCCGTCGAAAGCTCAACGGCAAGGGGGCTGTCTCCCCCAGCCTCAATCACCGCGGCGCCTGCTCCATCGCCAAAGAGCACGCAGGTGGCGCGGTCGGTCCAGTCGAGCGCGCGCGTCATCCGCTCGGCAGCAACGATAAGCACGCGCTTGGCACGACCCCGGGCGATATAGCCCTCGGCAACATCGAGCGCAAATACGAAGCCGGCACAGGCCGCCGAGACATCAAAGGCAGGGCACGTCGCGCCTAGTCGCTCAGCGACGGCACATGCCTCAGCGGGAACAAGGTGGTCACCCGTCGTCGTCGAGCAAACGATCAGATCCAGCTGGCTCGCGTCGATTCCGGACACCTGGAGTGCCCGCTCGCTCGCCGCTTCGGCAAGGTCGTCGAGTGACTCGGTGGTGCACACATGGCGGCTCTTGATACCTGTGCGGGTAAAAATCCACTCATCCGAGGTATCGAGGAACTCGGACAGCTCGTCATTGGAAACACTGCGCTTGGGAAGCGCCGAGCCTGTTCCAAGAATCGTGAAACCCATCACTAACCTCCTTTGAGTTGTTGACGTGTTTACATCGACCAAGAGAGGATAGCGCATTTCAGTCGTTGTTGACGTGTTAACATTAAATTGTCCAAATACGACAAAGGCTTCACATTGTGTCTGCCTCTCGACACCATTGCGTTATTCACTTATTCATTAAGGAGGTAGCAGCCGTTATGGATGCCAAATTAACGATAGTCGACGTAACCGGATCGACCAACGATGACCTGCTCGAAGCAGGTAAACAGGGAGCGCCGCATGGCACAGGACTTGCCGCCCGGGCTCAGACAGCAGGACGCGGCCGGCGCGGCCACAAGTGGGATTCAACCGCCGGCAACTTGTTGCTTTCGATTGTCCTACGTCCATGCGTTAGTCCTGCAAAGTACTCTGGTCTTGCCGCCGTCAGCGGCCTAGCGGTACTCGAGGCACTCGAGGCGCAAGATCTTGCAAACGAGATTGGCCTCAAATGGCCCAACGACTTGGTCGCTCGAGGGCGCAAACTCGGCGGCATTCTGGTCGAGGCCGCACGCGATAACGAAGGCAAAACTTTCGCCGTCTGCGGCATTGGCGTCAATGTGAACTATGCGCCCTCGGAGGTTCCCGACGGCGGCCTGCCGGCAATCGGCCTGTCTGACCTCAACGAGAACGTTCCCGCCGTCGATGTGCTGCTCAAGGAGGTCTATCACACCGTCGTAAACGCCGTGGACGCGTGGGCAGATCTGCTCAACGCCATGGAAGAAAACGCCGGACCGCTCGCACCCGTCCACGGCGAATATATCACTCACCTCAATTGGATTGAGGAGCACGTTATCGCCCGCTCCCCCGCAGGAGACGAACTGGCGCGAGGCATCTTTAAAACCGTCGATACCTTTGGACGCGCGTGTATCGAAACGGAAGACGGCTTGCGATCCTTCCATTTTGAGGAGGCGTCGCTGCGCCCCTTGGGCGAATAGGGCGCCGCAGCCACCTACTCAGCAGCATTACCAGGCAGTCAAAACCCATCATGCAAAACAAAAGAGCCCCGCTACCGTAATGGCAGCGGGGCTCTGTAAGCTATGAGCGATATCGCTTAGAGCTTGATGTCGATGTCGACGCCAGCGGGGAGGTCGAGACGCATGAGCGAATCAACGGTGCCCGAGGTGGGGTCGAGGATGTCGATGAGGCGCTTGTGGGTGCGCATCTCGAACTGCTCACGGGAGTCCTTGTTCACGTGCGGCGAGCGGATAACCGTGTACAGGTTGCGCTCGGTGGGCAGGGGGACAGGACCGGAAACGCGAGCGCCGGTCTTCTGAGCGGTCTCGACGATGAGCTTCGCGGACTGATCGACGACCTCGTGATCATAGCCCTTGAGGCGAATGCGGATCTTCTGGGTAGCCAACTTAAACCTCCAAAGAGTGCGAGAGATGTTCTCGCGGATTACGTAACAGGGAGCTCGAACTTAGGCGTTCTTGCTCATGACCTCGTCCACGATGGACTTGGGCGCGGGCTCATAAGAGTCGAACTGCATCGTGTAGGATGCACGGCCCTGGGTCTGGGAGCGGAGGTCGGTAGCGTAACCGAACATCTCGCCCAGCGGCACCTTGGCACGGATGAGCTTGCTGTTCTTGCGATCCTCCATGCCCTCGATCTTGCCGCGGCGACCGGAGAGGTTGCCCATAACGTCGCCCATGTACTGCTCGGGGGTCTCGACCTCGACAGCCATGATCGGCTCGAGCAGCTGCGGATCGGACTTCCTGAGGGCGTCCTTGATAGCCATGGAACCGGCGATCTTGAAGGCGGCCTCGGAGGAGTCGACCTCGTGGTAAGAACCGTCGAACAGGGTGACCTTGACGTCGAGGACCGGGAAGCCGGCGATAACACCGGTGTTCAGGGCCTCCTGGATGCCCTTGTCGATGGACGGGATGTACTCCTTAGGCACGACGCCGCCGACGATAGCGTTGACGAACTCGTAGCCGAAGCCCTCCTCCATCTTCTCGAGCTTGATGACGGCGTGGCCGTACTGACCGCGACCACCGGACTGACGGACGAACTTGCCCTCAGCCTTCTCGACGTCGTGACCAGCGGTCTCGCGGTAGGCAACCTGGGGCTTACCAACGTTAGCGTCAACCTTGAACTCGCGGAGCAGACGGTCGACGATGATCTCGAGGTGCAGCTCGCCCATGCCGGCGATGATGGTCTGGCCGGTCTCGTGGTTGGTGGACACCTTGAAGGTCGGGTCCTCCTCGGCGAGCTTGGTCAGAGCCAGAGACATCTTGTCCTGCTCGGCCTTGGTCTTGGGCTCGATGGCAACGTCGATAACGGGGTTAGCGAACTCGATCTTCTCGAGGACGATCTCCTTGCCCTCGGCGCACAGGGTGTCACCGGTAGTGGAGTTCTTGAAGCCGACGCAAGCGACGATGTCGCCGGCGGCAGCGTCGTCACGGTCGATACGCTCGGCGGCGTTCATCTCGAGGATGCGGCCGAGGCGCTCGCGCTGACCGTTGGAAGCGTTGATCACGTAGGAGCCGGACTCGGCACGGCCGGAGTAAACGCGGACGTAGGTGAGCTTACCGACGAACGGGTCGGTCATGATCTTGAAGACCAGGCCGGAGAAGGGCTCGTCGAAGGAAGGATGACGCTCGATCTCCTCGCCGGTGTCCGGATCGGTACCGGTGACGGCCTCGACGTCGAGCGGGCTGGGCAGGTAGTCGACGACAGCGTCGAGCAGCTCCTGAACGCCCTTGTTCTTGTAGGCGGAGCCCACGAAGACGAGGTTGAGCTCGTTGGCCAGAACGCCCTTGCGCAGAGCAGCCTTGAGCTCCTCGACGGTGAAGTCCTCCTCCATGAGGATCTTCTCCATGAGCTCGTCGTCAAAGCTGGCAGCAGCATCGAGGAGCTCCTCACGCTTGGTGGCAGCGATGTCGGCAAACTCAGCCGGGATCTCGTCCATCGGCTCGGGGTAGGTCATACCCTTCTCGTCGGCCTTGAAGTCCCAAGCAGTCATGGTGACCAGGTCGATGACGCCCCAGAAGTTGTCCTCGGCGCCCATCGGGATCTGAGCGGCCACGGCGTTAGCGTCGAGACGATCCTTCATGGTCTCGATAGCGTTGAAGAAGTCAGCGCCCACGCGGTCATACTTGTTGATGAAGGCGATGCGGGGGACGTTGAAGGTAGAAGCCTGACGCCAAACGGTCTCAGACTGGGGCTGGACGCCGGCAACGGCGTCGAAGACGGCGACAGCGCCATCGAGGACGCGCAGGCAGCGCTCGACCTCGGCGGTGAAGTCAACGTGGCCCGGGGTGTCGATGATCTGGATGCGGTAGTCGGTACCGTCCTTCTTCCAGAAGCACGTGGTGGCAGCGGAGGTAATGGTAACACCGCGCTCCTGCTCCTGAACCATCCAGTCCATGGTGGCAGCGCCCTCATGGACCTCACCGATCTTGTGAGTCTTACCGGTGTAGTAAAGAATACGCTCGGTCGTGGTGGTCTTACCGGCATCGATGTGGGCCATGATGCCGATGTTACGGGTATCGGAAAGCTTGTACTTAGGCTTAGCCATGTTAGTTCCTTACCTTAACTTACCAACGATAGTGAGAGAACGCGCGGTTGGCCTCGGCCATCTTGAAGACGTCCTCACGCTTCTTGACGGAAGCGCCCAGGCCGTTGGAAGCGTCGAGGATCTCGTTGGCAAGACGCTCGGCCATGGTCTTCTCCTTGCGAGCGCGGGAGAAGTTGACGATCCAGCGGATGCCCAGAGCGGTGGAACGACGGGAGTTGACCTCCATCGGGACCTGATAGGTAGCGCCACCGACACGCTTGGGCTTAACCTCGAGCGTGGGCTTGACGTTGTCCATAGCCTTCTTGAAGGTAGCGAGAGCGTCGCCACCCTCGGACTTCTCGGCAACGATCTCGAAAGCGGTGTAAACGATGCGCTCAGCGGTGGCCTTCTTGCCGTCAAGAAGGACCTTGTTGATGAGCTGAGTCACCAGGCGGTTGTTGTAAACGGCGTCAGGCTGAACCTCACGACGATTAGCTGCTGCACGACGCGGCATGTGAAATCTCCTTAAGTGTCTACCGTGCGGCGCTTAGGCGGCACACGGCGAAAGTATCAAAACGTTATCTGGCTTATTTGGCCTTGGGGCGCTTAGCACCGTACTTGGAACGGGCCTGCATACGGTTCTGGACCGGAGCAGCGTCGTAGGCGCCACGGATGACGTGATAACGGACACCAGGGAGGTCACGGACACGACCGCCGCGGACGAGCACGATGGAGTGCTCCTGCAGGTTGTGGCCCTCACCCGGGATGTAAGCAGTAACTTCGATGCCGTTGACGAGGCGAACACGGGCAACCTTACGAAGAGCCGAGTTCGGCTTCTTGGGGCTCGTGGTGAAGACGCGGGTGCACACGCCGCGCTTCTGGGAGTTGTGCTGCAGAGCAGCGTTCTTGGACTTCTTGGGCACGGAACGACGGCCCTGGCGAACCAGCTGGTTAATAGTAGGCAAAGCGTACTCCTTCTCGAATGATTCCAGCTTTCTGTAAAGTGCAACGGCTTGAATCGAGGGGTCAGCATCCCCCTACGAAACACGCAGTTCGATAGGATACGTGCCGTTAGCTGTGTCGTCAACAGACCACGCCGCCGGGCGTATCCCAAAATTGGCACATTTCCGCAAAGCCTACACAAAAGGGATCCCCTTCTGTGCGCGGGGGCGGATTCCCGGGCCGGGCGGCCTGCGGTTTAAGTTCGCTGCTCTACAGTCCTGGCTCGCACGGAGAGCACATTAAGTGCTCTCCGGCTCGTGCGGAACTCACGACAAACTTAACCCCCGCGCCGCCCGGGCCAGGGATCCGACGTGCTCGTCAGGGCAACGTTACCTGCCAAAAAGGGACAGGTTTATTTTGGTCGGTTTTATCTAGGAAAACGCCGCTCTTTACGGTGACCCGCATCCATTTGCCACGTTCTTCCGAGAATCAGACGAATAACGTCCAATCCACTCGTCCATATAACGCTAAAAAGGCCGCTTCCCCTCTTGGGAAGCGGCCCAGACCTTACGAATAGACGATGGTAAAGGGTACTTCTGTTTCGGTCTCTCCTGTTGATGTGTATCTCGTGCCCTCGAGGGTTACCGAGACCACTTGGTCGACATCAATCAACTTCGTTGGCACCCAAATGTTCTCTCCGCTATTGCGTGCCATCGAAACATAGAAATTGTACGCCCCTGCGCCGTCATCTTCGATAATCTGCTCCGATCCATCCTTGTAGCTGACGGTCAGTTTATGATCAACTGCTTCATAGCCCAGATCATCGATGTGCGTCTGGATGGAAAACGGGCTGATCTCGAGAGGCGAGTCATCGGAGCGGAGCCCCTTTGTATCGACGTACGCTCCGACGCTAAACTCGGGCGTCGATGCCTCGAACAGCTTCGCGTCCTCGCCTTCGCCCTCAGTCCAGCAGATATTCCAGGTGACCGCATGTCCCAAATCTCGCTCGCAATCCCACGAGGCAAAGTACATCGTGCCATTAATGACCGTGTCGCTTGATGTGTCCTTATCAATGGTGCAGCGTGTGTCAGCCCATTCCTCCCCGAAGTTCATGCTGGGCGTGCCGATGCCTTGTTCTTCTTCACCATAGAGAACAAGTTCGCTAGTCTCTGCTGCCGGCTTGTAGTAGTTAACACCATTTGGATTGGACAACGTAAACGTCACGGCACCGCAACCGTTTTTATCGATAGCCATATCATGAATGTCGAGTGTATAGCCGTTGCCCTCGACGGACAGATTGACCTTCTGTACTGAACCATCCAAGCTTTGGGGCGCGATACCATCACCAAACTCTCTGGTGTAGGTATATTTAGTCCCCGACGAGCCACCTTGAGTCCAGGTAATGGACTCTCCGTTGCCATGGTTTCCCCAGGCAGAGGCAAAATAACTGGAATTGACGACGGCGTAGGCGACCCCTCCGGTCGCCAGCACTCCGGCAAGACATCCGATTACGGCAACATACAGAGGCTTCGCATGGCCTTTTCGATGAAGCGGCTCACCCGCAGCGGTATTAAGGACGCGATCTGCAAGATCGTTATCGGCTTGGATGGACTCGAAGGCCCGCTTGATTTGATTGGATTTCACGGTCGCCCTCCTCTAGGATGAACTTGAGTTTCGATCTGCCGCGAGCTAAACGCGTTCGAACTGTCGCGGCTGGTACGTGCAGCAACTCGGCAATCTCTGAAGTCGAGAAGCCCAGATAGTAATAGAGCACGATGGGGATACGGAATCGTTCCGGAAGCCGCATGACATCTGACAGGACGGCCTTGGTCTCATCCTGCGCTGTCGAAAGCGACTCAGCCAGGTTCTCAATATCCTCCACACGCCTCCATGGCTTTCGAAAGAGAGATTTGCATTCATTGATCGTGACCCGGATAAGCCATCGACGAAGATGTTCCCAGCTCTCAAATTGCACATCGCTTTTGAGCAGCTTAAGAAAGACGTCTTGTGCAACATCGTCGGCATCGGCGCGATCGCGCAGGTACGTCAATGCGATCCGAAACACGACATCCCTGTGATCTTCAACCGCCTGTCTAAAAGCTTGTTCTTCCATAATCACCTCCCGGTGACGCTAATGGTTCTCGATGAGGCCCTCACCATAGATACGCTTTTGCCGAACGGATTGTTTCAAATTCAAGTAGGAAAAACCTACCAAAATAAACCTGTCCCTTTTTGGCAAGGGATCAACGGAACGCAACGGGTTGAGCATACGCAAGCGAGCGGCCCCCAGAGCATACAAGGTGGCATGAAAAAGGCAGGGCATTGACCTTTTGGTCATGCCCTGCCTTTTGAATGACAGATTGTAGCTCTGGGGGCCGCGCAGCGACGGAGGTCGCCGCCGTTCGTTAGAACGGCGGAACTAATTACTCCTCGTCGTTGTCCTTGGCCTCTTCGGCGTCGTCGGTGTCCACGAGCTGGTTGAGCAGCTCGTCGAGGGAAGCCATGTCCTCGTTGATCGCGCCGTTGGCGGGAGCCTTCTTGTCGTCGATCGGGGCGCCCAGGAGCTCCTCGTCGGCGTCGGCGTGATGCGTCGGAGCGGAGGTACCCAGCAGGATATCGTCCGGACCGTCAGGGCTAAAGACCATCTGCAGCAGCTGCGAGAGGTCTTCCTCGTCGGCAACGTCGTCGTTGTTCTCGAGGATGTAGAGCAGGTCGTGGGCCTCCAGGCCGTCACGGAGCTCCTCGATCGCCTTGGCACCGATACCATCGATGCGCAGCAGATCCTCCTCGGACTTGCCGACCAGGTCGCCGACCGTCTCGATGCCGACCTCGCTGAACTTGTTGGTCCAGCGCTGCGACACGCCCAGGTCGTCGAACAGGTACAGGCGAGCCTTCTCGGCGGAGATGGTGTGGCCATTGCGAGTGAACGAACCGTCAGCACCACCGAACTCGTCGTAGCCGGCCCAGTCGAGCTGCTGCGGGAGCTGCTCGTCCAGGTCCTTGAGCTCCACAGGAGCCCACTCGGGCAGCGACTTGGCGTTGGGCGAAGCCGGGCCATCGATGTCCACGTAGCCGTCGGCCGTGCGATACGTCAGTTTGGCGTTGGCGTACGGCTTGAGGCCAGTACCAGCCGGGATCTTCTTACCGACGATGACGTTGGACTTAAGGTCGAGCAGGTGGTCGACCTTGCCCTCAATGGCAGCCTCGGTAAGGACGCCGGCGGTACGGATGAACGAAGCGCTCGACAGCCAGGAGTCGATGTTGGACGCGACCTTGAGCGTACCCAGGATGACGGGCTCGGCCACGGGAGCCTGACCGCCCAGACGGGCAACGCGCTCGACCTCGTCGGCGAACTCGTAGCGGTCGACGTACTGACCAAGCAGGTACTTGGAGTCGCCGGGGTTGGTGATCTGAACGCGACGCAGCATCTGACGTGCGAGCACCTCGATGTGCTTGTCGTTCAGGTCGACGCCCTGGCTGGTGTAGACGTCCTTGACGCTCTCGACGAAGGTGTGCATCGTCGACTCGATGTCGGTCAGCTTGCGCAGGTTGCGGAAGTTGACGAAGCCCTTGGTGATCTGATCGCCGGCGCGAACCTCGCAGCCGTCCTCGATCTCGGGCATGAAGCGCACCGAAGCGGGGACGCGACGCTCGTCGAGGACACGGGTGTGATCCTCGGAGTCGGTGAGCGTCAGCACGTACTCGGACTTCTCGGGCTTAATCGAGAGGTGACCGGAGTACGGAGCCAGCTCGGCCTCGCGACCCAGAATCTTCTCGTTGACGTTGCCGACGATATCGAACATACGGCTGACCGTAGGCAGACCCTGCGTAATATCGTCGACGCCAGCGACGCCGCCGGAGTGAATGGTACGCATCGTAAGCTGCGTACCGGGCTCGCCGATGGACTGGGCGGCAATAATGCCGACCGCGGTACCGATGGCGACCGGACGACGGGTGGAAAGATCCCAGCCGTAGCACTTCTGGCACACGCCGTACTTGGAGCGGCAGGTGAGCAGCGCGCGAAGCTTGACCTTCTTAAGGCCTGCATCGACCATCTTCTGGATGTCGGCGACCTTCTCGATGTAGCCGTCCTGCTCAAAGAGCACGGTGCCATCGGGAGCCACGACGTCCTCAATGAAGCAACGGCCGACGAGATCGGTGTTGAGGTCGGTGGTACCGGGGATGATGAGGTTGTAGGTGACGCCCTCGTGCGTACCGCAGTCCTCCTCGCGGACGATGACGTCCTGGGCCACGTCGACCAGACGACGGGTCAGGTAACCAGAGTCCGAGGTGTGGGATGCGGTATCGACCAGGCCCTTACGGGCGCCGTAGGTCGAAATGAAGTACTCGAGCGGCAGCAGGCCCTCGCGGAAGTTCGCCTTAATGGGAAGGTCGATCGTCTCGCCGGACATGTCTGCCATCAGGCCACGCATGCCGCCGAGCTGACGCAGCTGGGTCTTAGAACCACGGGCGCCGGAGTCGGCCATCATGTAGAGCGGGTTCTCCTCGTCGAACAAGTCGAGCATGAGCGCTGCGACCTTGTCGGTACAAGCGGTCCACTCGTTAACGACTTCGATGTGGCGCTCTGTCTCGTTGATGAAGCCCTCCTCGAAGTACTCGTTGATCTGGTCGACGTTAGCCTGGGCGCGGTCGAGCAGCTCCTGCTTCTCATCAGGGATGAGAGCGTCCCACACCGAGATGGTGAGGCCGGCGCGGGTAGCGTAGTGGAAGCCGGAGTACTTGATGGCGTCGAGGATCGGGCCGACCTTGGCCTCGGGGTAACGATCGCAGCAGTCAGCAACCAGCTTGGCCACGTCGCCCTTGACCATCTTGTAGTTCATGAACTCGTAGTCTTCGGGCAGGCACTGGCGGTTGAAGATGATGCGGCCGATAGAGGTCTCGAAGCGAGCGGTCTTGTTGCCGGTGACGTCGTAGTCGGCGAACTCGTTCTTGCCGTTCTTGACGCGGAAGATACGGGTGCCGTCCTCGTTGATGACGTTGGCATCGGCAGCGGACACGCGGACCTGGATCTTGGCCTGCATGTCGACCTCGGAGCGGCAGTCATAGGCGTGCAGCGCGTCGTCGAAGCTCGAGAACACGTGGTTCTCGCCCGGCAGACCCTCGCGGACCTGGGTCAGGTAGTACACACCGATGATCATGTCCTGCGAAGGGATGTTAACCGGCTTGCCGGATGCCGGCGAGCGCAGGTTGTTCGCAGAGAGCATGAGCACGCGAGCCTCGGCCTGAGCCTGGCTGGACAGCGGCACGTGGACAGACATCTGGTCGCCGTCGAAGTCGGCGTTGAAGGGCGAGCAGACCAGCGGATGCAGGTGGATAGCCTTGCCCTCGACCAGAACCGGCTCAAAGGCCTGGATGGACAGACGGTGCAGGGTCGGTGCACGGTTGAGCAGCACGACGCGGCCGTCGATGACCTCTTCGAGGATATCCCACACAAAGGTGGCACCGCGGTCGATAGCGCGCTTGGCGCCCTTGATGTTCTCGACCTTGCCAAGCTCGACCAGGCGCTTCATAACGAAGGGCTTGAAGAGCTCCAGCGCCATGGTCTTGGGCAGACCGCACTGGTGCAGCAGCAGCTTGGGGTCGGTAACGATTACCGAACGGCCGGAGTAGTCGACACGCTTGCCCAGCAGGTTCTGACGGAAACGACCCTGCTTGCCCTTGAGGGCCTCGGCGAGCGACTTGAGCGGGCGACCGCCACGGCCAGAGACCGGGCGACCACGACGGCCGTTGTCGAACAGGGCGTCCACGGACTCCTGGAGCATGCGCTTCTCGTTGTTCACGATGATCGCAGGGGCGTCCAGGTCGAGCAGGCGCTTGAGTCGGTTGTTACGGTTGATCACGCGACGGTACAGGTCGTTAAGGTCGGATGCGGCGAAGCGGCCGCCGTCGAGCTGGACCATCGGGCGCAGATCGGGCGGAATGACCGGGATGACGTCCAGGATCATGTTCGCGGGGCTGTTGCCGCCCTTCAGGAAGGCGTCAACGACCTCGAGGCGCTTGACGGCCTTCTCGCGCTTCTGCTTCTGGGAATCCTCGTCGGCGATGATGGCCTTGAGCTTCTCGGCCTCGGAGGGGAGGTCGATGGCAGCGAGCAGGTCGCGGACGGCCTCGGCACCCATGCCACCCTTGAAGTACATGGAGTAGTAACGGGTCATCTCGCGGAACAGCGGCTCATCGGAGATGAGGTCGCGCTCGGAGAGCTTCATGAAGGCGTTGAAGGCGTCCGTGCGGAGCTGCTTGTCGTCCTTGCACTCTTCCTCGATGTCGACGATGCCAGAGGCGATCTCCTCGGGGGTCAGCGGCTCCTCATCGGAGAACTCGTCAAAGTTCTCGGGGTTGCCCTGCTCCTTGAGGGACTCGATCTGGCGGGCGCACTCGGCATCGATCTCTTCCAGATCGGCGGCGAGCTCCTCGCGCAGGTCGTCAGCGTCGGCCTCGCGAGCCTCGTAGTCGACCTCGGTGATGATGTAGCTGGCAAAGTACAGAACCTTCTCAAGATCCTTGGACTTGATGTCGAGCATACGGCTCATCGGGAAGCTCGTGGGGCTCTTGAAGTACCAGATGTGGGACACGGGAGCGGCGAGCTCGATGTGGCCCATGCGGTCGCGACGCACCTTGGCCGAGGTGACCTCGACGCCGCAGCGCTCGCAGACGATGCCCTTAAAGCGGATGCCCTTGTACTTACCGCAGGAGCACTCCCAGTCCTTGGCGGGACCGAAGATCTTCTCGCAAAACAGGCCGTCCTTCTCGGGCTTGAGGGTACGGTAATTGATGGTCTCCGGCTTCTTGACCTCACCGTGCGACCAGGAACGGATCTGGTCGGCGGAGGCAAGGGAGATCTTTACCGAGTCAAAATCAGTAGCTTCGAAATCTGCCACAGTCAACTACTCCTTATCAGTGGTCGTGGCGGCGACAGCCTCGGGTGCCTCGACGGTCTCGGCATCCTGGGCCTCGACGTCGGCGTCAACGCCGGCGAGCGCAGCCAGGTCATCGAGGGCAGAGGTCTCCTCGGCGGTCACAGGGGCGGAGGCGTCCTCGTCGGCATCGTGCATGGGCTCGATGTCCAGTGCGAGGGAACGGATCTCCTTGACGAGAACCTTGAAGGACTCGGGGATACCCGGGACCGGGACGTTCTCGCCCTTGACGATGGACTCGTAGGTCTTGACGCGGCCCACGGTATCGTCGGACTTGACGGTCAGGATCTCCTGCAGGACGTTGGAAGCACCGTATGCGTACAGTGCCCAAACTTCCATCTCGCCGAAGCGCTGGCCGCCGAACTGAGCCTTGCCGCCCAGCGGCTGCTGGGTAACCAGGCTGTAAGGGCCGGTCGAACGGGCGTGGATCTTGTCGTCAACCATGTGGCCGAGCTTGAGGATGTAGGACGTACCCACGGTAATGGGCTCGCGGAACTCCTCGCCGGTACGGCCGTCGAACAGACGGGTCTTGCCACGCTCGTCAAGCTGGGTGACGAACTCGGGGCGCATGTGATCGCCAAAGGCAGCGGTGGCCTTGTTGAGCATGTTCTTGTTGGCGCGACGGATGACCTCGGCGATCTCGTCCTCCTTGGCGCCGTCGAAGACGGGCGTCGAGACGAAGAACGGACCGGGGACATACTTATCGGAGTCGGCATCCTCGGTATCCCAACCGCAGGCAGCAGCCCAGCCAAGGTGGCACTCGAGCAGCTGACCGACGTTCATACGCGAAGGAACGCCCAGCGGGTTGAGGATAACGTCGATCGGGGTACCGTCAGCCATGTAGGGCATGTCCTCGACCGGCAGAACGTTACAGATAACACCCTTGTTGCCGTGGCGACCGGCGATCTTATCGCCCTGCTGGATCTTACGGCGCTGGGCGACGTAGACGCGCACCTGCTCGTTGACGCCGGGGGCCAGGTCGTCGCCGTTCTCGCGGCTAAAGCGGACGACGTCGATGACGCGGCCGTAAGCGCCGTGAGGCATCTTAAGGGAGGTGTCGCGAACGTCGTGAGCCTTGGCACCGAAGATGGCGCGCAGCAGGCGCTCCTCGGCGGTCAGAGCGCTCTCGCCCTTAGGCGTGACCTTGCCGACCAGGATGTCGCCAGGGCCGACCTCGGCGCCGATGCGGATGATGCCGTCCTCGTCGAGGTTGGCAAGCATGTCCTCGGAGAGGTTCGGGATCTCGCGGGTGATCTCCTCGGGGCCGAGCTTGGTGTCGCGGGCGTCGATCTCGTGACGGGTGATATTGATGGTCGTCAGCAGGTCCTCGGCCACCAGGCGCTCGGACACGACGATACCGTCCTCGTAGTTGAAGCCTTCCCACGGCATGTATGCCACGGTGAGGTTCTGGCCCAGTGCGAGCTCGCCGTGATCGGTCGAAGGACCGTCGGCCAGAGGCTCGCCCTGCTCAACGGTGTCACCGACGCGCACGAGCGGACGGTGGTTGATGCAGGTGGACTGGTTGGAGCGCTGGTACTTGGCCAGGTGATACTCGTCCATGCCGCCGGCATGCTTGACGATAATCTTGGAAGCGTCGGCAAAGATGACCTCGCCGGCGTTCTTGGCCAGGGTGACCTCGCCAGAGTCCAGGGCGGCGCGGCGCTCCATGCCGGTACCGACATAGGGAGCGGCGGGGTGAACCAGCGGCACGGCCTGACGCTGCATGTTGGCGCCCATGAGCGTACGCTTAGCGTCGTCGTGCTCGAGGAACGGGATCAGCGTGGCTGCGACGGAAAGCATCTGACGCGGCGAGACGTCCATGTAGTCGACGTCCTCGACAGGCACGTCGGCGGGAGCGCCGAAGGAGCCGTCGAAGTCGCGGGTACGGGCGATCACGGTGTGCGGACGGACGATCTTGCCCTCGGCATCGGTCGTGATGAACTCGTTGGTCTTGGGATCGAGCGGCGTGTTGGCCGGCGCGATGACGTGCTTCTCTTCCTCGTCAGCGGTCATCCAGTCGATCTGGTCGGTGGCAACGCCGTTCTCGACGCGACGGAACGGGGCCTCGATGAAGCCGTACTCGTTGACGCGGGCGTAGAGGGCGAGCGAGCCGATCAGGCCGATGTTGGGGCCTTCGGGGGTCTCGATCGGGCACATGCGGCTGTAGTGCGAGTTGTGAACGTCGCGGACGGCCGTCGGCACGTTGGTGCGGCGGCTGGAGCCCGACTTGTGGCCGGCAAGACCGCCAGGGCCGAGTGCGGACAGACGGCGCTTGTGGGTCAGACCGGTCAGGGGGTTCGCCTGGTCCATGAACTGCGAGAGCTGCGAGGAACCGAAGAACTCCTTGATGGAGGCCACGATCGGACGGATGTTGATGAGCGACTGCGGGGTGATCTCGTCGATGTCCTGGGAGCTCATGCGCTCACGGACGACGCGCTCCATACGGCTCATGCCGATACGGAACTGGTTGGCGACGAGCTCGCCGACGGTGCGGATACGGCGGTTGCCAAAGTGGTCGATGTCGTCGACCTTGAAGCCCTGCTCGCCGGCAGCGAGGGACAGCAGGTAGCGCAGCGTCGCGACGATATCCTCGTCGGTGAGCACCGTGACCTCTTCCTCGGTGGTGAGGTTGAGCTTCTTGTTAACCTTGTAACGACCGACGCGGGCCAGATCGTAGCGCTGCGGGTTGAAGAGCAGGCCCTCGAGCAGGCTGCGGGAAGCATCCACGGTGGGAGGCTCGCCCGGGCGCAGGCGACGGTAGATCTCGATAAGAGCATCCTCGCGGGTGAGGGCGGTATCGCGCTCGAGGGTGCGCTTGATCACATCGGAGTTGCCGAGCAGCTCGATGATGTCGTCGTTGGTGACGGCGATGCCAAGGGCGCGCAGGAACATCGTGGCGCTCTGCTTGCGCTTACGGTCGATGGAGACCATGAGCTGGTCGCGCTTGTCGACCTCAAACTCGAGCCAGGCACCGCGGGACGGGATGATCTGGGCCTTGTAGATCTGCTTGCCCGAATCCATCTCGGAGCTGTAGTACACGCCCGGGGAGCGGACGAGCTGCGAGACGACGATACGCTCGGTACCGTTGATGATGAAGGTGCCCTGATCGGTCATCATGGGGAAGTCGCCCATGAAGACGAGCTGCTCCTTGATCTCGCCGGTCTCCTTATTGGTGAGACGGACGTCGGTCAGAAGCGGGGCCTGATAGGTCATGTCCTTCTCGCGGCACTCCTCGACGGTGTGCGCGGGGTCGCCGAACTGATGCTCGCCGAAGGTAACCTCGAGAACATGGTTCTGGCTCTGGATGGGGCTGGATTCCTTGAACGCCTCACGAAGGCCCTCGTCCTTAAAACGCTCAAAGGATTCCCTTTGGACAGAGATAAGGTTGGGGAGCTCCATGGCCTCCGGGATTTTCCCGAAGCTGACGCGCTTGCGCTCAGTGGCAGTGTATGCGTAGGTCACCAGGTTTTTCCTCCTTCACGGAAATGCTCGGTGGGTTGGCGAGGCATGGCTTCGCCAGTTATCGCAACCTAATAGTTTATCAGGTACCGACCGTTGGGCAAGAAAAGCCTTGACGCGATTGAGTTTTTGGAGTAGCAAAGTTTTTCGACAGAAAAGGTGCAGGTAAATAGGTGTGCATCGAACACCTGTTCATATATTTTCTGTGAACAGAGCGCCGGCAATCGCAGCTCTTATAAAAAACGGGTGCAGACCGAAGTCCGCACCCGTAAATGTTGATGCCCGAAGGCCTACTTGCGCATCAAGCCGCCGCGCTCGTCGATGGCGTCCCAGAAGGCGCCGGCAAAGCGAGGATCGTTTGCAGCCATGAGGGCGTTGGTGGCCATCCAGCCAGACGGGGTACCGGTATCGTAGCCCGACAGCGGGTCGATAACGACAGCGTACATGGCCTCGCGATCGAGCGAACGTGCCATAGCGTCGGTCAGCTGGATCTCGCCGCCCTTACCGGCCTGCTGATCGGCCAGCAGGTCCATGACCAGCGGGCTCAGCAGGTAGCGACCAACGATGTACAGATTGGACGGAGCCGCCTCGGGAGCGGGCTTCTCGACCAGACCACCGATGCGCCAAACGGCACCGGGCTCGTCGTCGGCGGCATTCTCAAAGCCCTCGAGAGAGCCCACGCGATCGCCGGCGATAACGCCATAGCGGCTGACTTCCTCGGGAGCACACGCGGCAACGGCGATAACCGAAGCGCCACCGTGCTCCTTGGAGACGGCCAGCATCTTGTCGCAGATGTCGCGGTTGGGCACAACGTAGTCGCCCAGAAGAACCAGGAAGTTCTCCCCTGCCACAGCGTCGGCAGCAGAGCGAATAGCATGGCCGAGGCCCTTGGGCTCATACTGATAACGGAAGTCGACCGGCATACCGCCCGCATGAGCGACAGCGTCGGCGTAGGCGTCCTTACCGCGCTCGCGCAGCAGGTTCTCGAGCGAACGGTCGGGCTGGAAGTAGTTCAGCAGCTCGGGCTTGCCGGGCGAGGTAACGATGATGGCGTCGTCGACCTCCTCGGGGTCGAGCGCCTCCTCGACGACATACTGGATGACGGGCTTATCGAGAACCGGCAGCATCTCTTTGGGCGTGCACTTGGTGCCAGGCAGAAAACGCGTGCCAAGACCGGCGGCGGGGATGATTGCCTTCATATTATTCAAGGATCCTTTCGCAGGCGCAGGATGCGCCTTGTGCGTGCGGCACGGCGGCCGCAGACCAAATTGCGATACCGAAGTATCTTACCGCCGGGGCCAGACGCTACCGCTAGGCAAACGCCATTCTTCAGCAGGTCAACGCAAATTATTGCTCGAACGGTGCAATTTTATCGCCCAACGGTAGTGACCCCAAAGCACTGCAAACGACAGTAATTTGCATGCCGAGCCAGCAAAATAGAGGGGCATAACAAAAAAAGACGGGGCTCGCAATGCGAACCCCGTCTGCAAAGAAATCTGGCGAGAAAGCCTGATTACTTGAGGGTGACAGCAGCGCCAGCAGCCTCGAGCTTCTCCTTGGCAGCCTCGGCGTCCTCCTTCTTGGCACCCTCGAGAACAGCCTTGGGAGCGCCCTCGACGACCTCCTTAGCCTCCTTCAGGCCAAGGCTGGTGAGCTCACGGACGGCCTTGATGACCTGGATCTTGTTGTCGCCGAAGCCCTCGAGCACGACGTCAAACTCGGTCTTCTCCTCGGCCTCAGCAGCGCCAGCAGCGGGAGCGGCGACAACAGCGGCAGGAGCAGCGGCGGAAACGCCGAAGGTGTCCTCGATAGCCTTGACGAGCTCGGAAGCCTCGAGAAGGGTCATTTCCTTAAGAGCATCGATGATCTCATCGGTGGTAAGCTTAGCCATTTCTAAGTCCTTTCGGTTTCCGTGCGAATGCACGGAGATCAGTTAAAACACGGCGCGAATGCGCCAGGGGTGCGGCGTTGCCGCCGCGGGTGAAAACAGCGACTAGGCTGCCTTCTGCTCGGAGACCTGCTGGATCGAACGAGCGAGACCAGAGGAAACGCCGTTGACGCAGACAGCGATGTCGCGAGCGAAACCGGAGATGAGACCGGCGATCTGGCCGAGAAGCTGATCCTTGGTGGGCAGCTCGGCGATAGCCTTAACATCATCAGCGGAAACGGCCTTGCCGTCGGAGATACCGCCCTTGATCTCAAGGACGCCCTTGGACTGAGCGGAGAAGTCCTTAAGGGCCTTAGCGGCCTCGACCGGCTCGGTCTCGTAGAACACATAAGCGACGGGGCCGGCGAGGATCTCGTCGATCTCGGGCTGCTCCTGGTTCTTGAGAGCGATCTTGACCAGGTTGTTCTTGTAGACCTTCATCTCGGCGCCGCACTCGCGAAGCTGATGACGCAGCTCCTGAGCCTGCTTAACCGTCAGACCGTTGTAGTTGACGACGAACAGACCGGCGTTCTCGGCGATACGGGACTCAATCTCTGCAACCTTGTCGATTTTGTACTGCTGGGGCATGAATTACACCTCCTCGAATTCTTTCCGGGCACGGTCCGCCACAAGGACGTGACGGGGGCATGTCCAAAAAGAAAGCCCCCGCGCTGCATGAGCGACGGGGGCGAGAAGACATATCTACTCGACCACCTCGGCTGGCGGGATATCCCATTAAGCTCGCGGGCGATGCCCGTTTGCGCCGGCTGTCTCTGGCAGCGGATTCGTGCGTGAACCGAAAGTATTATGGCGGGGACCCCGGCGTCGGTCAACGGGCGCGAGGATTCGTACACAAACCCTGCATACGCTCCGGTCCGAGGGGCCGGAGCTGCGGTAACTTTGCTGCGAATCCTCGTGTCCGTTGAGCGACGCGCCCCACTCACAATCCTTAAGTCGGTGGGCTGATGTTTTTGTCCCCGGCGACTACAAGGTTGAAACGAAGGTGGACAGGCGATGGAGGCCTTCGTCTAGGTCTTTGTCGGAGACGCAGTAGCTTAGGCGGATGTGGCCTTCGGTGCCGAAACAGTCGCCCGGGACTAGGGCTACGTTTGCTTCTTTGATGGCTTTGATGCAGAAGTCTTCGCTGGTTAGGCCGAACTTTTTGATGCTCGGGAAAGTGTAGAAGGCCCCTGCGGGCTCTACTACGTCGAGGCCCATGGCGTTTAAGGCTGCGAGTACGCGTTCGCGGCGGGCTCGGTAGACTTTGAGCATGGGGGTTGGGTCGACGGTCAGGGCTCGGGCTGCGGCGTCCATTTCGAAGGAAACGGCACTCGATACCAGGTATTGGTGAGCCTTTGCGATCTCGGCGATGACGGGGGCTGCCGCTGCAAGCCAGCCCAAGCGCCAGCCGGTCATGGCCCAGGGCTTGGAGAAGCTCTCGATGACTACCGTCTGCTCGCGCAGCTCCGGGTGGCGCTGGGCAAAGCGCTCGTAGCCATCCACATAGACCAGGCGGTTGTATACGTCGTCGCAGACCACGTAGATGCCCGCCTGCTCTGCCACGCGCGCCACGGCATCGAGCGATGCTGCGTCGAGGATGCAGCCCGTAGGATTGTTGGGCGAGCAGATGACGATGGCCTTGGTCGCCGGTGTCACGCAGGCGCGAAGCGCCTCCTCATCAATCTGGAATTGCGCAGGCTCCGTATCCAAAAAGACCGCTTTGGCGTGATTGGCCACGACAATGCTCTCGTACAGTCCAAAGGCTGGCGTGGGGATAATGACCTCGTCGCCGGGGTTGAGCATAGCCATGAATGTTGCCGACAGGGCCTCCGTCGCGCCGTCGGTCAGGATGACCTCGCCCGCCGAAAACGTAAGGCCCGCATCCCCCATATAGGCAGACAGCGCCTCGCGCAGGGCGGGGCGACCGTTGTTGGGCGGATAGTGCGTGTCGCCGCGGTCGAGCGAGGCCGTCACCTCGGCGCTAATCACATCGGGCGTGGGAAAATCGGGCTCGCCAAGCGCAAGCGCGATGCACCCTGGGTGCTGGGCGGCGAGCGCGTTAATCCGACGGATGCCGGAGGGCTTGAGCGTGGCAAGCGAGGTGTTCATAGGCAGACGCATGGCGTTCCTTTCGTAAGGGTTGCACTAGGATAGCGCGGCGAGGCGCCACCAGACGGTGTAACCTAAACGGAAACGAGCCGGAAAGGAGATGGCATGGAGACGATCGTACGCGGCGATAAGCCCAAAACGCTGCAAACCATTGCGTATATCAGTATTCCCAATAGCGCCGATCTTGAGTTTTTGCTCTGGGACCTGCAGGATGCCATCGCCGCCTATGCCCGGCTTTCTGGCACCGCGCTCCCCCACCCGGTTGATTTGGAGGCGGATGATGCCGGCTGCGTTGCCGATGGCATCGTGCTCGCTGTTGATGATGCATTTGATGATGAGGCGATGATCGCTGTCGAGCAGATACTCGATCGCTTTGGCGGTACGGGAACGCGTGTCTATGCCGTGATTCGAGCCACACAAGAGGGCGCTGAGCAGGCGCGTGGGGCCGCCGTTCGTCTGCACAAGGCATGCGAGCGCCAGGGCCAATTGTGGTGTGGCGGCGTTGTCATCTGTGCCGGCAGCGGCATTGCGGCGCTTCGTCGCTCCCCGCGCATGGGACTCTTGCGGCGACCGTTTTCGGAGGCCATGGACAAGCTCGTGGGCGCCGTTCGCATGGGGTGTTCCGTCGAACACGCGCAGAAGCTCGGTGGCGCCGCAACGGGCGGCGTCGACACCGAAGGCACGGTGCGCGCCGAGCCCGCACTGCCCGCACCAATCTGGCACGCCGTTATGAGACGTCTTGCCAAGCACTCAAACTGCTAAATCGAAGAAGCCCGCCAATCAGCGGCGCCGCTCCACCGCTCAACAAGACGCTCCAGGCGCCAGGCGGCATTAGCGGGACTTGTCGACGGCAGAACGATGGCGGGCAGCCCGGTGCGTTCTTGCAGATAGCGCTTGTAGAGCCGGCCAGCTGTACCACCGTTGCATATCACCTGCTCAATGGGAGCTGCGTCGGTAATGCACTCGATATGTGCCGGCACAACGTTTTTGATGCTGGCGTCGCTCGAGCCCTTAATGTCGCAGCTCTCGATCACATCCCACAGGGCCACGCCACCGTTCAGCAGCATGACCCGCTTGGCGGCAATGGAGGCATCGAGCGTCGCAGGCTTGCTGCCCGCCAAAAGGTCGCCCTCGTTGGGCGGCACGGGCACACCGAGACACGCGGCTATCACGCGCCAAAAGCGATTCTGAGGGTTGCCGTAATAAAAGGCATTGGCGCGCGAAAGCACCGAGGGAAACGACCCCAGCAGCAAAACGCGCGAGTGCTCGTCAAACACGGGTTCAAACCCATGCTCAATATGTTGATAGCCCTCGTCCGGCGCGGCCACGAGCTAGGCCCTCAGCAGATAGCGCACCTCGTAGGGTGCAAGCTCGAGGGAACCCGTCAGCTCGACCGTGGGCGCACCGTCGGCAAGCAGGTCGACAAAGGACCCGTTGAGCTCGCCGGCGCCAAAGGTGTAAGGCTCGCTCACGGCGTTCACCGCCACGAGCACCGTCGCGTCGTCACAGGCGCGCTCGAACAGCAGCTGCTTATTCTGAATCACCACGTTGCGATAAGCGCCGTAGTTGAGAGCACGGGCAGCCGCGTCGTCGGCCGAGCGAAGGTGCGCGAGCTGCGTGATAAAGGCCGTCAGCTCATTGGGCGCAGGCTCGTCGAGCTCGGGGCGCAGCGCCCAGTCGCCATCGGGGCCGCCCTTTTCGCCAGCAATTCCCCACTCGCTGCCGTAGTAGACGCACGGGATGCCCGGCATGCCAAAGAGCATGCCATAGGCGGGACGCAGGCACGACTTGTCAGTAAGGATGCTTGCCAGGCGCGGCACGTCGTGGTTGTCGACAAACGACAGCAGGTGTTTGCCGCGGTAGATGCACCACGGATCGCCGCCAAACTGACGGTGTAGCGAGTGCGCGATCTCGAACATGTTGACCGAGTTAAAGCTGGAGTACAGGCCCTTGTAGCACTCGTAGTTGGTGCAGGAATCGAGCATCTCGTCGTTGACGATCTGGTTGTAGTCGCCGTGAAGCGTCTCGCCGATCAGCACAAAGTTGGGCTTAAGCTCACGGGTAAAGGCGTGCAGGCGGCGCATAAAGTCGCGGTCGAGCATATAGGCGACGTCCAGGCGCAGGCCGTCGACGCCAAAGACCTCGGCCCAACGACGCACGGACTCGAGCAGGTAATCGACCACGGCGGGGTTTTGCAGGTTGAGCTTCACGAGCTCAAAATGGCCTTCCCAGCCCTCATACCAAAAGCCATCGCCGTAGCACGAGTCACCGTCAAAGCTGATATGAAACCAGTCTTTGTAAGGCGAGTCCCACTTTCGCTCCTGAACATCGCGGAAGGCCCAAAAGCCGCGGCCGACGTGGTTGAAGACGGCGTCGAGTACCACGCGGATGCCGTGAGCATGCAGAGTCTCGCACACGGCGGCAAAGTCGGCGTCCCCACCCAGGCGGCGGTCGATGTGGCGCAGGCTGCGCGTATCGTAGCCATGGCTATCGGACTCGAGCGGCGGGTTGATCAGCACGGCACCAACGCCGAGTTCCTGCAGATAGTCGGCCCATTGGGCGATCTTCATGATGGGGGCATCGGGGTTGGGCGCGGCGTTGGCAGCCTGGGCGAGCTCATCCTCGGCAACGGGGGCGGCGTTTTCGCGCGGAGCTCCGCAAAAGCCCAGCGGATAGATCTGATAGAACGTCGTCTCGTATGCCCACATAGCAACCTCCCGGTAAGCTCAACACAACGACATCCATTGTATGCCCGGCTTGTATCCTCTCCCCCAAAATAAGTTGCGGTGGAATAGTTCCTGCTTGGGCCTTCAGGGGCCTTAAACAGGAACTATTCCACCGCAACTGATGAGGGGACGTGATTAGGCAACGAGCTTGGCGCGGCGTATGGCCGGGAATAGCACCGTGATGGCGAGGATGACGCCCACGACGGTAATCGCCCCGCCCACGAAACCAATCCAAGCGATACCGGGACCCGAAACCACGGCGCCACCGATTGCGGTGCCCGTGCCGATACCCAGATTGAACAGGCCCGAGAAGATCGACATGGCGACGGCCGACGAATCTGCCGGCGTGTACTTGATGAGCTCGGCCTGGAACGCCACGTTAAAGGCCGTGGAGCAGCAGCCCCATAGTGCGCAGACGGCAAGCACCAACACGAGCGCCGAGGCTGCGGGGGCCATAAGCAGCAGAGCCACCGGCACGCCGGAGAGCGTGATAGCCAAGAACGGGAAGCGATGTCCATCGAACAGGCGGCCAAACAGCCAGCTTCCGAGCAGACCAGAGCAGCCAAACGCCGTCAGTGTCATGGTGATGGCGCCCGCATCGACGTGCGCGACCTGCGCCAAGAAGGGCTCGATATAGCTGTAACCCGCGTAGTAGCCGGTCGCCATGAACACCGTGACCGCGTAGAGCGCGATCAGGAACGGGTTCTTGAGCAGCTCGGGCAGCTGTTTGACGGTAAAGCGCTCGCCCGCCGGCATAGCCGGGAACACCGCGGCTTGGTACACCACCGCGGCGGCAGAGAAGGCCCCGACCGCGGCAAACGTCATGCGCCAGCCCACGGCCAGCCCGATGGCGCGGCCGATCGGCAAGCCAAAGATCTGCGCGATGGACGAGCCCGTGGCGATCATGCTGATGGCGAGCGCCCCGTGGCGAGTGTCAACCAGACGCGACGCCATGATCGAGGCGACCGACCAGAACACGGCATGTGCGCAAGCGACCACCAGGCGCGCGCAGACCAGGATGGGATAAGTCGGCGCCACGGCGGACAGGAACTGGCCCAGCGAGAACACGGCAAGCACGCCCAGCAGCATCCGCTTGAACTCAAAGCGCGAAGCGAACACCATGAGCGGCAACGACAGCAGCATGACGCCCCAGGCATAGACCGAGATCATGATGCCGGCCTGGGCCTCGGTGAGCGAGAACGACGCGGCAATATCAGTCAGAAGGCCAATTGGCATGAACTCCGACGTGTTGAATACGAACGCGCAACAGGCGAGCCCGATAAGCGGGAGCCACTGCTTGAGTGAGATGCCATCTTGTCTTGCCTGAGCCATATAGGAAAACCTCTCCGATTGTCTTGAGCGGTGGGGGATTATATAGCAACGGTCCCGCATCCGTCAGTACAGATGCAGGGCCGAAATCTCGTAGGCATTTGAGTGCCTAGTCCTCGCTCTCCCACCCACGGCAAACGTCGACCCAACCTTGGGCGTCAGACGCTGCCTCGAGTTCGGGCACAGAAAGCGCCACGCCGCTGTGGTCATCGCCGCAGGCCGGGTAGACGGTGTCGAACCGCTTGAGAGATTCGTCCAGATACACCGCCACGCCTTCGTTGATGCCAAAGGGGCAAACGCCGCCGGGTGCATGGCCCACGGCCTCCTCAACCGCAGCGCCGGGAATCATATGAGGCTTACCGTGGAAGAATTTCTTGAACTTGGAACTGTTCACGCGCGCATCTCCGGCGCACAGCACGAGCACTGCCACGCCGTCGACATCGAATGCCATCGTCTTCGCGATTTGCGCAGGCGCCGTCCCCAGTGCCGCCGCAGCCTCCTCGACGGTCGCCGTCTCCTCTTGCGGCACGATCACACGGTCGCCAAAGCCCTTCGCCCGCAGGTACACCATCGCCTTGTCAAACGCCATAACAAAAAACTCCTCCGCCATACGAACTGTTTGACAGAGGAGTATAGACCGTGGTCGTGTTATGTATGGGACGGCTTCACTCGCAAAACCTTTTTTACAAGCCAATCAGCACGCCAATGCCGTGGACTAGAAACGCCACGATCCAGGCGACCGTCACCTGAAACGCGAACACGGCAACGGCATAGCGCGCGCCCAGCTCGCTCTTGACGGCGCCGATGGCAGCCACGCAGGGCGGGTACAGCAGCGTAAAGACCAAGAACACATAGGCAGTAAACGGCGAAAACATGGTCGACAGTACCGCAGGCGAGGTCGCGCCCAAAAGCACCGTGAGGGTTGAGATGACACTCTCCTTGGCGATAAGTCCGGTGACGAGCGCCGTGGATGCACGCCAGTCGCCAAACCCAAGCGGCGCCAGCACCGGCGCGATAATGCTACCCAGACCAGCAAGTAGACTCTGCGACTGATCGGCGACCACATTAAAGCGGATATCGAACGTCTGAAGGAACCAGATGACCACCGTAGCGGCAAAGATAATGGTAAAGGCCTTGGTAATAAAGTCCTTGGCCTTATCCCATGCCAGCATCACCGTCGTCTTGACGCTTGGCAGGCGATAGTTGGGAAGCTCCATGATAAACGGCACCGGGTCGCCCTTAAATGCCGTGCGGTTGAGCACCAAAGCCGCGATGCAACCGACCGCAATGCCAATCAGATAGAGCGAGACCATGGCGGGAACCGTCGCCTGTGGGAAAAACGCCCCGCACAGCAGTCCGTAGACCGGCAACTTGGCCGAGCAGCTCATAAACGGCGTGAGCATGACCGTCATCTTGCGGTCGTGCTCGGATGGGAGCGTACGGGTTGACATGATTGCCGGCACGGTACAGCCAAAACCGACGAGCATGGGCACAAAGCTGCGGCCCGACAGGCCAAAGCGACGCAGCACCTTATCCATGACAAAGGCCACGCGCGCCATGTATCCGGAGTCTTCCAGAATGGAGAGGAACAAGAAGAGCACGACGATAATCGGCAGGAAGGTCAGCACGCTGCCCACGCCCGTAAGCACGCCGTCGACAGCCAGCGAGCGCACTACGTCGTTGGTGCCGAACGCCTTGAGACCCGCATCGGCCGAGGCGATGATGGCAGCAATACCGTCCTCCATAAGCCCCTGCAGCGCCGCGCCGATCACGCCAAACGTCAGCCAAAAGACGAGGCCCATGATCACCAGGAACGCCGGAATGGCCGTGTAGCGACCCGTCAGGATGCGGTCGATCTTGACGGAGCGCACGTGCTCGCGGCTCTCGTGCGGCTTGACGACGCAGCGCCCACACACGTCGCCGATAAAGCTAAAGCGCATATCGGCCAGCGCGGACAGGCGGTCGGTGCCAGCTTCGCCCTCCATCTGGGTAATGATGTGCTCGATAGCGTCGAGCTCATTGCGATCAAGGTGAAGCGCCTCGGTCACCAGCTCATCGCCCTCAACCAGCTTGGTCGCTGCAAAACGCACCGGAATGTGCGCCGTCACGGCATGGTCCTCAATCAGGTTGGCAATACCGTGGATGCAGCGATGCAGTGCACCGCCGTCCGAGCCATCGGGCGCACAGAAGTCCAAGCGACCGGGGCGCTCGCGGAACCGCGCCACGTGCAAGGCATGATCCACCAGCTCGCCGATACCCTCGTTGCGGGCAGCGCTAATGGGGACAACAGGCACGCCCAACAGGCTCTCGAGCAGGTTGACGTCCACGGCGCCGCCGTTGGCCGTCACCTCGTCCATCATGTTGAGCGCGATGACCATGGGGCAGTCGAGCTCCATAAGCTGCAGCGTCAGGTACAGGTTACGTTCAATATTAGTAGCGTCGATGATGTCGATGATGGCGTCGGGATGCTCGTCAAGGATGAATTGGCGGCTGACAATCTCCTCGCCCGTGTACGGCGACAGGGAGTAAATGCCGGGCAGGTCGGTAACGCTTGCCTCAGGATGGTTGCGGATGGTGCCATCTTTGCGGTCGACCGTTACGCCGGGAAAGTTACCGACGTGCTGGTTGGAGCCCGTAAGCTGGTTGAACAACGTGGTCTTACCGCAGTTTTGGTTGCCGGCGAGGGCAAAATGCAGCGGCGCGCCCTCGGGCACGGCCGTCTTGGCAGCACGGGGCGAATACGTCCCCTCGCCCAGGGCCGGGTGATCCGTCGTGCCGATTGCGGCGTTAACGCGCGGGCCGGTATCGGTGTCGTGCACATCCACGAGTTCAATGCGTGCGGCATCGTCCTTGCGCAGCGTCAACTCGTAGCCACGCAGGCGAATCTCGAGCGGGTCGCCCATAGGAGCGTACTTCATCATGGTGACTTCGGTGCCCGGCGTTAGGCCCATGTCCAAAATATGCTGTCGGAGTGCCTGATCGTCCGATGCCACCGATGCGACAACGGCGTCCTTTCCAATCTCGAGTGTATCGAGCCTCACGTCCGTGTTCCTCCCCCGGCGCCCACAGGGCGTTGCATTTATGTTCACCATGGCTAACCGTTTGCCATGGCTAACCAATTTAACAATGCATGATAGCGCGAACATGCAACGATGTTCAATCGACAGATTGGTGCAAGGGGAATTCTGGGCCATGGTTTCCCCGAGGACCGAAATAACCGCCCGCCTCCCTCGACAAAATGATTCGTTTTCCTTCGTCGCATGCAAAACAACTAAGGAGTGTCCCAAGGCGCCGGCACAACAGGAACGTCCCCAGCTGCCGGCGGCATTTCCCCGCAACAGCAAAAGCCCGCGCTGGCAGCAAATGTCACCTGCGCGGGCTTGGTGGGCGCTCACAAAGGCACGTTACAGAGGCCCACGTCAGTTATGGATTACCGAACAGCACCGATACGCGATGCCCGCCGGCTTACCAAGCAATGAAACTCGCCATAGCCTTAGACAATCGGCGCAATGCCGGCAAAGTGCAGATACAGCGAGATGACCGCCACGACAATGACCACCGCTGCGATCAGCTTGTCGTGCAGATGCGGAAGCACCGGCTTACCGCGGCCTCGCTCGCCCAGCATATAAACGGGAATGGCCGGAGCAAAAAGAATCGTCGTGATCATAACGCCCTGGAGACCCGTCGACCATACCAGGAATAATGTGTAGATGAAGCCGAGCGTACCAAAGAAGCGAGCTTTGCCGACGCTTGGCGCATGCGGCCCGTCCAGATGCTCGTTCTTCCAGCCAATCACCATGTAATAGGCTGCCGAGCACACGTACGGAACCAGGATTGTATTGACTGCGCAGCTATAGAAGAACTGGTAGGTGCTCGCCGCCACATACGACACGATCAAGAAGAGTTGTGTGATGCCGGAGCTCACGAGGACCGTCACCACCGGGGCGTCGTGCTTGTTCGTCTTGGCAAACGCCAGAGGGAAGGATCCCTGACGCGCTGCCTCGAACGGCGTCTCGGACGCAATGATGACATAGCCCAGCAGTGCACCGACCAGCGAAAGGATTACGCCAAGGTTTACGATGGCAGCGCCAACCGGACCGATTGCGCACTCGAGAATTCCCGCCATGGAGGGCGTTGCAAGCTGTGCCATCTCCTCGCGCGGCATAATGCCGAGCGACAACATCGAGATAATCAGATACAGCGTGAATACAGCCGCGAATCCAAGTGCCGTCGAGCGGCCGACGTCACGCACGTACTTTGCACGGCCCGAGATAACGACAGCGCCCTCGATGCCCGTGAAGACCCAGACAAGGGCGATCATGGTCGAGACAACCTGCTCGCCAAAGCCAGGACCAGCCGGCTCTCCCCAGAAGTTGTCCATAAAGATATCAACGTTGAACTTGCCCAGGAGCACGATACTCAGCACAAAGAGCCCCAGCGGCACCAGCTTCGCCAACGTAACGATCGTGTTAATGCCCGCAGCCTCCTTAACGCCACGAAGCACAAGGGCGGTAAGGAACCACAAAAACACGCTGGCGCAGACGATAGAAAGCAGGTTGTTACCCGCGCCAAAGGCAGGGAAGAAATAGCCCAGCGCGCTAAACAGCAAGAGCGCAAAGCTCACGTTGGAAAGACATGCGCTGATCCAGTAGCCCCAAGCAGAGTTGAATCCAATGTAATCGCCAAAACCGGCCGCAGCGTATGCATAGATGCCGCCGGTCAGGTCGGGACGGGCCTGAGACAAACCGTTGAACACCATCATCAGCGCAAAGACGCCAATTAAGCAAATTCCCCACGAGACGATAACCGCACCGGTATTTGCCCCACCTGCCGCCATATCGCCGGCAAGCGAAAAGATGCCGCCACAAATACTGGCGGTAATGACCATCATGGTCAGACGAAATAGATCGAGGCCATTAGGGTCGATAATCTCGTCGTTTTGAGCTTTAGAGGCCATTGTATGTGCACCCCCTTCATCATGTGATCGAACGAAAGATGGCCCGGACGTCCCGAATCGGGTGCCGGGCCATCGGTCAAGCGATCATCAGACTGTTACAGCTATCGCGTTAGAAGCGCAGCGACAGGCAAGAAAGGCCGCCGTCGACCTTGCGATACTCGGAGGTATCGACGACGAGCGTCTTGTAGCCCAGATCCTGTACGGCCTTGAGAACGGTCGGATAGCCCTCGGCAACGATGACCGTACCGTTGACCCAGATGCAGTTGGCGCCGTACGCCTCGTCCTCGGGCACGACGATCTTGTTGTACTGGGCAAAGTCGGGCTTATCGATGAACTCACCGGAGACGAGCATGTTGTTGTCCTCGATGTAGTTGACGCCCGTCTTGAGGTGCAGGACCTCCTCCAGCGGAACCTCGGAACCCTCGAGGCCCCAGCCCTCGAGAATCTCGCAGAACTGGCGGATGCCCTCTTCGTTGGTGCGAGCGGAGCGACCGACGTAGAAATGGTCGCCGACCATCATGACGTCGCCGCCGTCGAGCGTGCCCGGAGAAACGATGTGCTTGACATGCTCGTCGTCAAAGAAGCGACGGACGGCCGGCTCGATCTCGTCCTTCTCGCCGTTGCGGCTATCGGCGCCGGGGTTGGTAATGATGGCGCCACAGCGAGTGATAACGGCCGGATCTTCGACGAAGCAGCTGTCGGGATACTGCTCGAGGGCGGGCAGCACCGAGACATCCACGCCGCACTGCTCGAGTGCGTGCTCGTAATCGTAGTGCTCTTCGATGGCGCGCTCGTAGATGGGCTGGCCAAGCTCGGGGGCACTCGTGATGCCATTGCTCAGGGACTTACCGGGGCGGCGGATGATGACGTGGCTGAACTTGGTCATGATGATCCTCCTTGGATCTCTTAGCAGAGAGCGGGACTTCTTCGCGCCCGCCTTCCTTTCGATGGCTTTATCTTAGGGCGGTTTTCCTGTTTTGTATATTGTATACAATCATGAACGGTAGGTATTCTTCGGTAAGCGTATTCTTGCTTATCGGCGCAAAGTAGCACGATTTAGCTGGTCGTTCTATACTTCAACTGAGCTATTCAAGCGAAACGTATTTACTTTTAGAAATATACCGTTAAGGAACATAAGCTCATGGAAACGCTCAGAAGGCCCCTGAAAGACCACGTATACGACTACATTTCGAGCCGTATTGACGCCGGCGAGCTTTCGGCCGGCGACCGGCTGAGCGAGCAGGCGATCTGCGATGCCATGGGCGTGTCGCGCACGCCGGTCCGCGAAGCGCTTATCCAGCTCGCAAGCGACGGCTATCTGGACAATCTCCCCCGCCGCGGATTCCGCGTCCGTGGGTTCGATCAACAAAACGCCGTTGAAGTCTTTGAGATTATGGGGCCGCTCGACGGGCAGGCCGCATATCTCGCCTGTCCGAACCTAACCGACGATGACATTACGCAGCTTAAATTTCTCGTCGGCGCCATGGACCTCGCGATCCAAGGCGGCCTCATCCGTAAGTACGACGATATTCAGCGAGACTTTCACCTTACGTACTTCAACCGCTGCGGCAACGACCGTCTGCGCGATATGATCTCGCAGCTCGAGCGCTGCTTTATCAAGCGCGATTACGAAACTGTCGACCAAGAGACGGCGTGCAAACTGCTCAATAAAGCCAACAGCGAACATGCTCATATTCTTGAGTTGTTCGAAGCACGAGATGCGACGGGCGTGCGCGACTACGTTCGCGATGTCCATTGGAACACAGAAAACGCCCAGTTCACCGTTTGGTAGAAAAGCAAAAAGAAACGACGTCGGTCTTAAACCTTGGCGCCAGCACCGCCCAAACTAATCCGCTTTCCTCCGTCCCCGAGGGATCATTCTTCTGGCAGCCAAGACAACGCCAATGTTTTGGCGCAGACAGCGAAAGCCCGCCAGAGCGAGCAAGGTGCCTTGAAACAAGGCGGCATTGACCTTCTGGTCATGCCGCCGAAGTTGAAAGGCAGATTGCCGCTCTGGCGGGCTTGCAGCGTCGAGCCGTTACGCGGTTTGGTAAAACCGCGTAACTAGAAGCCGTGGCGCTCCAGGAAACGGAAGGCTAGGCGGATCCAAGGACGGACTGCCACCTGCTTGTCCTCGTTGTCGACCGCGGTGTTGGCGTTGCCGAGCGATAGGCCGTGACCGCCCTGGTCAAAGACGTGCATCTCGCAAGCGACGCCCTCCTCGGCCATGCGCTGCGCAAACGGATAGACCTGTGTGATCGGTGCCGTCTTGTCGTCGGACACGCCCCACACAAAGGTCGGGGGCATCTGGCGCGAAACGTGCGTGGTGGGGCAGATTTCGGCCAGGTGCTCGTCGGTCGCCTCGCCGCCCGTCACCATCGACAGATAGTCGTTGAGCAAATCGCGCCCCGTCTTGCCACCCGTCTTGGGAACGCGCAGGTCGATGCGCGGGTCGCGCGTCTGCATGTCGCGCACATAGGCAAAGTCGAGCAGCGGATAGCCCAACACCACGGCATCGGGACGAATGTCGTCCGGACGCGCCCCGGCAAGTGCCGCGAAGGGGCCAGTCTTCCATTGCGTTGCCAGCGAAGCGCAGATCATGCCGCCCGCCGAGAATCCCACGACGCACACGCGCTTGGGATCGACATGCCACTCGTCGGCGTTGACGCGAACCGTGGCGACCATCTTGGCAAGGTCTGCCTGCGGGTGCGGAAAACTCACGTCGCCCGTGCCACTCGTCACATAGTTGAGCACAAAGGCCTGGTAGCCGCGGTCCAAAAATGCAAACGCCACCGGGTCCTGCTCGTGCGGAGCGATATGCGTAAACCCGCCTCCGCCGCAGATGACCACCGCGGGGCGGCGGCCATTCGGCTTATCGGGCAGCGGCTCGGCACCCAAATACGTAAACGTCGCCGGATACTCCTCGGTCGGCTCCTCGCCCCACAGCGCATGGCTCTCGACAATCATATGTGCTCCCTTCGCGCAAATTATGCGCCCTTGTTTTTCGCGTCTAAGCGTACCCCACTTGAGCCCGTGGCGAAGAAACACTCCAGCAATAAGTTTCCCTTCAACTGATATATCACATAATCCCAGTTCAGAGGTATCGTTGAGCAGCGTAAAATAGGAGCGTTGACCAAGCCGCGAAACACATATGAAACGTTTCCGGCAAACCAAGCGCGCGATATGCGCCTATTTAAGTTGGAGGCAACTATGGGTCTGCTCGATTCGCTTAAGTCCACCTTCACCTCGGCGGGCGAGGCATCCATTCCGCCCGCGGCAAGCTTCGCCACCCGCGAAGGCATCATCTACGCCCCCGTCAACGGCGTGCTCGTCAACCTGGATGAGGTTCCCGACGAGACCATCGCCTCGGGTATGCTCGGCCAGGGCTACGGCATCGAGCCCATTACCGGCACCATCTATGCGCCCGCCAACGGCCGCATCGGCGCCACCACCGTCACCAACCACTCCATCGGCATGATCACCGAGGACGGTCTTCGTGTGTTCATCCATGTTGGCTTGGGCACCGTGGAAATGAACGGCAAGGGTTTTGCCCGCTTTGTCGAGATGGGCGATGTGGTCAAGGCGGGCCAGCCGCTCATCAGCTTCGACCGCGAGGCCATCAAGGCCGCCGGTCACGAGGACATCGTGACCGTCATCGTCTCCGAGCTCGATCGTCTTAAGAGCATCGACCATGTCGGCGAGTCCGGCACGCTTATCGGCGGCAACCCGCTCGTCAAGCTGGGCGACCCGCTACTGGTGGCCAAGACCAAGTAGCAGACCGCCGTCACATAACGGGTCAACCGCCTGTGCATCTTTGCCGCATCTGCGTTGTTGTTTTGTCTATGTAGAGGTTCTGAAACGTTTCTACCTAGACAGCTGAGCATCAACGCAGGTGCGGCTTTTGCGTAGCGAAGCATCGCCCTGTGGCATGTTGTTCAACCGCACAAACCCCCTTCCTTTGTCCGCGCAGAGCGCTAGACTGCTAGGTCGACATTGGAGGAAAGAACGATGCAAAACACACCCACGGGCGCCGCACACGCAGCGCCTCAACGCAGCCAACGCATCGCCGCACTCGACGGGCTTCGCGCCCTCGCCATCGCCGGCGTCGTCCTATATCACCTTCGTCCCAGCCGCCTGACCGGCGGTTTTTTGGGCGTTACACTCTTCTTTACGCTGAGTGGCTATCTCGCCACCAAAAGCATTATGCGAGAAACGGCACGCGACGGGTTCTCGTACCCGCACTATATCGCCCGCCGTACCACACGCCTTATGCCACCGATTCTTATAACCATCGCGCTCACCGCCATAGCAACCTATATCGCGGCTCCGAGCCTGCTGCCTAAAGTGCAGCAGGACGCTCTGCCGTCGGCATTGTTCTTGAGCAACTGGTTCTATATCTTCCGCAACGTCTCGTATTTTGCCGCTGCGGGACTCCCCTCGCCGCTCACGCACCTGTGGTTCTGCGGCGTCCAGATGCAGTTCTATCTGGTATGGCCGCTCATCCTTATGGCGCTCTGCAGCAAGACCCGCTCGCGTAACACCGCCATCGGTGTCACGGTCACGTTCACGCTAGCATCGGCAGCGGCGATGGCCCTCATGTTCGACCCCGCCGCCGACACATCGCGTGTCTACTACGGAACCGACGCCCGCGCCGCCGAGCTTTTGTGCGGAGCCCTGGCCGCCATCGCCACTCCGCGTCTGCGCGAGATACTGAGCGGCAACATCCCTGCCCCCGGCGCCAGCAAGGGTGTCTCGAAGGTTAACGTGGTCTCCCTCGCGTGGCTCGCTGCCGTCATAGTCGGCGCGTTCACGCTGACCGGAGAGAACTCTCTGCTCTACCGCGGTGGCCTTTTGCTGCTTGCCCTGCTCACCGGGCTCCTTATCATCTGCGTGCAAAACACGGAATGTATCGTGCGTCGTCTGTTGTCGGTCAAGCCGCTCGTCTGGCTGGGCCAGCGCTCGTTCTCGGTCTACCTGGTGCACTATCCCCTGCTCATCCTTATGAACCCCGCAACCCGTACCACCCGCATCGCCTGGTGGGAGCAGGCGCTACAGCTTGTAGTGATCCTCGCGGTGGCCGAGGTCTTCTATCGTCTCGTCGAACGTCCTTGGTCCCGCAAGCCCGCCCAGCAGGACAGCACGACAAAGACACGCGCCCTTTCGCCCGCCATGGCACTTTCTGCGCTTGGCGCCGCATGCGTCCTCGCGCTCGCCTTCGCACCGCTCGACTGGACGGGCATCGCCACCGCCCGCGCCGAGCAGCTCCGGCCCGAGCTTGCCCAAAGCGCAACCTCATCCAAGGACAACGGCGCCGGCGACAAGAGTGCCGAGTCCGCATCCAACCAAGACGCTCAGCCCAACGACGCCGCTCAACAAAAGCCCAAAGAAGGTCCCATAGCCGAAAAGGTCCCCAAGAACCTCGACTGGAAGAGCTTTACCTACGACGAGGCGTCCGGAACCTGCGATGCCCGTGTGTTGATGATCGGCGACTCGGTCACCGCGGGCGCACAGTCCGGTATTCAGGCGGCGCTTCCCAACGCCTACATCGACGGCGTGGTAAGCCGCCAGTTCTACACCTTCCAGGATGTCTACGCGCAGGACAGCGCCAACTACGACCCGAGTGTGGTCATCTGCGCCCTTGGCACCAATGGCCTTATTCGCGACCCGCAGCAAGTGCAGGACGTGATCAATGCCGTGGGTGGCAAGCCCATCTACTTTGTGACCGTGCGCGTGCCGCTCGAGCTGCAGGACCGCAACAACCAGACGATCCGCGACGCATGCGCCCAAAACGACAACGCCGGCATCATCGACTGGAACGGTGCCTCCGAGGGCCATAGCGAATACCTCGTCGACGACGGCACGCACCTCACCCAGGCGGGAATCGACACCTACGCAGCCCTCATCCGCCAAGCCATCTGCGGACACTAGACAGAGTTTGCCCCGAAAAAGAAAGAGGGGTCGGAATACGTTCCGGCTCCTCTTTTGCACTCATTTGGTCATTCGATTTCTCTCGCCCCGCGCAGCGCCCACGCCACGCCCATACATCGCATCTGCCGTTTTGCTACGCTCCCGCTCGCGGGTTAGAATGGTTAACTGTTTGGAAATAATCCGTACAACCGCTCTGGGAGGATACGTGAACCGCACCAAAATCGCGCAGCTCTATGCCGACGCCGAGTCGCTCGGCGGCCAGACTGTCACCGTCGCCGGCTGGGTCAAGTCCGTCCGCGACATGAAGAACTTTGGCTTTGTTACGCTCAACGACGGCAGCTGCTTCCGCGACCTGCAGGTCGTCATGAACCGCGAGGCGCTCGACAACTACGATGAGATCGCCCATCAAAATGTCTCGGCCGCCCTCATCTGCACTGGCACCGTCAAGCTGACGCCCGACGCCCCGCAGCCCTTTGAGCTCTCCGCCACCGAAATCAAGGTCGAGGGCACGAGCGCTCCGGACTACCCGCTGCAGAAGAAGCGCGCCACCGTCGAGTTCCTGCGCACCCAGCAGCACCTGCGTCCGCGCACCAACCTGTTCCGCGCCGTGTTCCGCATCCGCTCCGTTGCCGCAGCCG
>CAUBOH010000019.1 GCA_958437495.1 uncultured Collinsella sp.
GTCCTAGTGTTCGCTTCTAATAAAGAAGGCCAAGATTCGGGACGCAGTTCATTTGCACCACATTGGTGCAGATTAACCTGTCCCCCTTGCTCTAAATCGGGTATAAAGGCGTGCAGCATATCGAATGAAAGGCAGTGTGCATGAATGACTTTATGAAGGGTCGCAACGGCGCCGATGAGCTCACCATCGTGATGGGCTTTGCTGGAATCGTCATCGCGATGATCGGATCGATGGCCCGCATCCAGTGGCTCAGCTGGATCGCCATCGCCGTGATCGTGCTGGGCGTGTTGCGCGGCCTGTCCAAAGACATCGACGCGCGCCGCAAGGAGAACGATGCTTTTGTCGCGGCGACCGCAAACGTCCCCGGCCTAGGCAAATTCGTCGCCAGCTTGGGCGGCGGGACTGCGGCCGCCAACGCCTCGCGCGCGGCCGGCACCAGCAAGGAAGACTTTGAGCGCGCTAAGCGAACGGCAAAGAAGATGTGGAAGGGCCGCAAGACCACGGCGTACCTCAAATGCCCCAACTGCGGTCAGATGCTGTCTGTCCCCAAGGGCAAGGGTAAGATTCGCGTCACCTGCCCCAAGTGCCACGCCAAGATGGAAACCCGCTCCTAGGCGTCGCGCCGTAGGGCAAATGGATCAGTAGTGTTTGTCCCAAATCTGAAGCATTTATTCGATAAATAAGCCGAGGCCTCGTGTTGAGACCCCGGCTTTTTGCATATGGCGGCAGCATTCGACGAGCCGGCTGTCCCCCGTCACACCAGCGCTTACGCTACGCCATCGCGGGCAAGCTCCTCGGCCAGCGCCTCTGCCGGCATGGCCATAATCGCGTCGAGCTCGGTGTCAACCTCAGGGATACGCTTCACCTTCAGCTTGCGCACCAGGTTACCGCGGCACATCACGTGCATTGGCTCACGCAAAGCGCGCAGGTCATCGAGCGGATTCTTGCGCGTCACCAGGATATCGGCGGCCTTGCCGCACTCGATCGTTCCGGTCTCGCCGCCCAGCCCCAGCAGCTCGGCATTGACCTGCGTAGCCGTATGCAGTGCAAAGGCATTGCTCACGCCCACGTACTTGGCAAAATAGGCCACCTCGCGCCACATGTCGTACTGGGTCACGAACGGGCAGCTCGAATCCGTGCCCAGACCTACCTTGATACCGGCTTCCAGCGCCGCACGCGCACTCTCGATAATGCCCGAGCACACAATGTCACCGTTCTTCTTTTGCGTGTCAGTCGAATGAGTCTTGTCCGGATCGAGCAATACAAACGGCAGTGCGGGGCTGATCGTGCAGGTCACGCTCGGCGCGCGTCCCTCGAGCTGCGTTCCCGCGGCGCCGCGGTACAGCTCCAGAATCTCAGGCGTCAGCGGAGCGCCGTGCTCGATCGTATCGACGCCGGACTGAAGCGCAGCCTTCACGCCCTCGGTGCTCTCGACATGAGCCATAACTGGAAGGCCAACCTCGTGCGCCGCGTTGCACGCCGCCGTGGCAACCTCCACCGGCATACGCAGCACGCCTGGCTCGCCCACCTCGGTCGCATCGAACACGCCACCCGTCACGAACAGCTTAATGACGTCGGCACCACGCGCGTACAAGTCGTGCACCTGTTCGGCCGCCTCGTCGGGCGTATTGGCGACCTGCGCGAACAGCCCCGCGCCGTGTCCACCCGGCACTGTAACGCCAGTTCCCGGCGCTACCAGACGCGGGCCCTGATACTTGCCGGCGTCGATGGCATTGCGCACGGCGATATCGGCAAACAGCGGATCGCCCGCACCACGCACCGTGGTCACGCCGCTTGCCAACTGTTGCTGGGCACTGCCTTTAAGGATGTGGCGGACAATGGCGCGCCCCACGGGATTATCAAGCTTCTTCATCAGCGCGCCCGCATCGCCCGCCGAAACCGGCTTGCCCGAGCCGCACAGATGCACGTGCATATTGATGAGGCCTGGCATGAGATACGCACCTGCCAGGTCGATGACCTCGGCACCTGCAGGCGCCTGCGCCACAGCGCTCGGCCCCATCCACGTGATGATGCCACGCTCGACGGCCACGGCCATGTCGGGCTGCGGCTCCATATGCTCCGAACCATCCAGGACGGTCGCATTGATAAACAGCGTGGAACGATCGGCAGTCGCCATATCGAGCTCCTCCCCCTCAGAAAACTTCAACATTTGTCCATTATTACCCAGCGCGGCAGGATTGCTGCGGACATATCGGTTAACGGAGAAAAGGAAGGATGTAAAGATAAAGAGGCCTGCACGGCGATGCCCCAGCCAGGTGCCAAACGTCTCGATCTGTAACGGTTAGACGTTCTCCAGGCCCCTAAACGTTACAAATTTAGACAAACCAGTGGCGCCCAAGCATTCGTCTCGATCTGTAACAGGTAGACCGGTTTTTTGTCCCT
Source organism: uncultured Collinsella sp. (assembly GCA_958437495.1). Taxonomy (GTDB): domain Bacteria; phylum Actinomycetota; class Coriobacteriia; order Coriobacteriales; family Coriobacteriaceae; genus Collinsella. Next base: position 2,404 of record CAUBOH010000019.1, read on the forward strand.
AAACGTTACAGATCGAGACATAAAGGCAGAAGGCAAGGCAGACGACAACTGCCCACCCCCTACTCCCATTCCTGTTCGTAGATGTTGAGCGACTTTACGTAGCGCCCCTGGGCACCCATGATGTCGCGGACCAGCCGTAAGAAGAAGCTGATACGCGAGGTGTCGAAACCGTCCTCCAGGTCCTCCGGATGCACGGCACCTGGCCCGTCGACCGCTATGTCACTCAGGCGCGCAATGTCATACAGATAGAGCTGTCCCACCGTTAGCCAGACGTCGTCGACGCACGCGATGCGCACCGCAATGGCACCGTCGTTCCAATGCTCCTTTTGCACGATATGTGGGTCGTAGACATCGAACCGACGGTCGGTGCGCGTGTCCTTCAGCACGACCATGCCGGACGCAAGATCCTTGTCCAAAATGCCAAAACGCGAAAAGTAATGCGTGCCGCGCACTTGCTCGAGCCGCTTGAGCGACGCAGGCGAAAGCGAAGCCGGCGGCTCGTCAACATACAGCTCCAACAGCGTCTTGCCATGATAATAGGGGCGCTCAAAGAGCAGCCAATCGGTAAACGCCATGTTGTAGGCCATGATTTCGCTTTGCGAAGGCTCCTCGCAATAGCTGAGCCACGGGTCGACAATAATTTCGAACTGCTCGCGCGCCGACTCCAGGAATTGAAACTTCCGCAGCATCCAAAAGTGAGCCATGTCGGCAATATCGTTGCCGACGGCTTCGGCCAAACGCGCTCGATTGCAAGCCTGGTCAGTCATGGCGTCCTCCTCAAATCGATGGGCCTCGATTTGAGCTTACGAGGAGGTCATATGCTCACGGCCAGCGCGAACGAAACGGGACCTCGACTGCAAACCAAATGCTGACCAAATACTTGACGGAATGCTTGACCGAATATGCGCGCTGGAAGAAAACCGCAGGTAGACATAGATAAATATACAGAGATTTTGAGCCGGCCAGCCGCAGCCATCACGAAAACAGCAAAGCGCCGCGAGCGCAAACGTCAACGGACGAGCAGTCAGACGTCGACAAACGAGCAAAACGCTCGCAAACCCGCAAGGAGTGTCCCCGGATGCCGACACATAAGGAACGTCCCCAGCTGCCGGCACTTGGGGACGATCCTTATGTGCCGGCCGTTGGGGACAGCCCTTGCCGATTCGATTGTTGAATAACTCCGTGACTACTTTACAGCGCCAGCGCGTCGGCGACTTCGGCGGCGCAGGCCAGGGCATCGGCCATGGCACTCACCACGAGCGAGCTGCCGTTGCGGGCGTCACCGGCCACGTACACCGGTGCGGCATCCGCGGCGACGCCGTCGACACGGGCCGCAAGGTGCGAACCCTCGACAGCCATTACCGGCAGCGGACGGCCAGCGGCGGCAACGGGCACGCCAACGGCGTTGAACACGCTGTGCTCCGGACCCGTAAAGCCACAGGCGATGAGTACCAGCTGCGCCGGCACCTCGTGCTCGGAGCCCGCGATGCGCTCCGGCTTGCCGGCCGACCAGTCCAGATTGACCACGCGCAGACCCGCGGCCGCACCCTTCTTGTCCAGCAGCACCTCGAGGGTATCCACGCCCCAGGCACGCATCTCGCCGCCCATGGCGGCAATGGCCTCCTGCTGGCCATAGTCGGTCTTCTTCACATTGGACCACTGCGGCCAGGGGTTGCTCGCCGCGCGCTTATCGGGCGCAGCCGGCAAGAACTCAAACTGGCGCACGCTGCGCGCGCCCTGACGCACCGCAGTACCCACACAGTCGTTTCCAGTATCGCCACCGCCAATGACCACAACGTCCAGGCCGCGCGCGTTCACCGCGGGCTCGCCGCCATCGAGCACCGAAACGGTCGAAGCCGTCAGGTAGTCCACCGCGTACACCACGCCCGGAGCATCCACGTTCGCAGCCGAAAGCCCGCGCGGGGCACGGGCACCGGCAGCCACCACGACAGCGTCAAAGCCATCGAGCTTGGCTGCCACCGCAGGGTCCGTCACATCGGCACCCAGCTCAAACACAATGCCCAGCTCGCGCATGAGCGCCACGCGACGCTCGACCACGGACTTCTCGAGCTTCATATTGGGAATGCCGTACATAAGCAAACCACCCGGACGGTCGTCACGCTCAAACACCGTCACGCGGGCGCCGCGACGCGCGAGCTCCCATGCTGCCACCAGACCAGCAGGACCGGAGCCCACCACGGCAACCGTGGGTGCGCCCTCCCCCGCCAGCTCAAAGCGACGCGGGCCACCGTTTGCCCATTCGTGGTCACTGATCGCACGCTCGTTATCGTGGATCGTCGTGGGCTGGCCATCGACCGAACCCAGGTTGCACGCGGCCTCGCACAGCGCCGGGCACACGCGACTCGTAAACTCGGGCATGGGCGAGGTGAGCGACAGGCGCTCGGCAGCCTCGTCCCAGCGGCCGCGGTACACCAGCTCATTCCACTCGGGAATCAGGTTGTGCAGCGGGCAGCCGCTCGGGCGTGCCTTGCCAAAACTCGCGCCCATCTGGCAAAACGCCACGCCGCACATCATGCAGCGGCTCGCCTGGGCGCGACGTGCGTCGTCATCGAGTTCCACGTACAGCGGATCAAAATCATGGCTGCGCTCCTCCACGGGGCGAAGCTCGTGGGTCACGCGATCGATATCAAGAAAAGCACCGGGCTTACCCATGGCACTTACGCCTCCTTCTTGGTCGAAGCAACAGAACCGGTAGCGGCCACGGGCGCAACACCCGCGCCAGCCACACCGCCCGCAACATCGAAGCGAGCGACATCCGCAGCACTCGCGCGACCGGTCACGATGTCAAACGCCAACTCCTCGCCCTGCGCGTGCGTCTTGCCCACGGCCTCGGCCGCAGCGACAATCGCCAGCACGCGCTCGTACTCGGTCGGAATGACCTTCACAAAGTGCTTGCTCATCGAGTCGAAGCTGTAGAGCAGCTTAATGCCGCGCGGGCTCTGCGTCGCGTCCACGTGCTCTTGGATGAGCGCACGAATCTGCGCCAGCTCATCGGCCGTCGGGGCCTTGAGCTCAACGCTCTCATGGTTCACGCGGGCGTCGAGCGTGCCGTATTGGTCAAAGACATAGGCCACGCCGCCCGTCATACCGGCGGCAAAGTTCTGCCCGACCTCGCCCAGGATGAGCGCCAGACCGCCCGTCATGTACTCGCAGCCATGGTTGCCGCAGCCCTCGACCACCACGGTGGCACCGGAGTTACGCACGGCAAAACGCTGGCCTGCCAGGCCGTTAATAAAGCCGCGGCCGCTCGTGGAGCCAAAGAACGCCACGTTGCCCACGATGATGTTCTCGTCGAACTTGTAGGTCGCATGCGGGTTGGGGCGTACCGACACCTCGCCGCCCGAAAGGCCCTTGCCAAAGTAGTCGTTGGCGTCGCCGCACACGTTGAGCGTAATGCCGCGCGGCAGGAAGGCGCCAAAGCTCTGACCGGCCGAACCATCGCAATCGACGGTGATGGAGCCGGTGGGCAGGCCCTCGGGATGCGCCTTGGTCACCGCGTTGCCCAGGATGGTGCCCACGCAACGGTTGACGTTGGCGATGTCGGCATGGAAGCGAATCGGGCGCAGGTGCGCACGGGCATCGGCCGTATAGGGCACAAACAACGTGGAGTCGAGCGTCTTGTCGAGCTCGCTGTCCGCGGCCATCTGCGGCAGGAAGTGGCGACCGTCGGCGCCCGGAATATGGGCACCGAACTCGCAGGTCGCGCTCGCCAGCACGGGCGACAGATCCAGCAGGTTAGCCTTGCGGTTGCCCGGTACCTCGATCTGGCGCAGACACTCGGGATGGCCGACCATCTCGTCGATGGTGCGGAAGCCTAGGCGTGCCATAACCTCGCGCAGCTGCTCGGCCACAAAGAGCATAAAGTGCTCGACGTGCTCGGGCTTACCGCGGAAGCCGTGACGCAGGCGGCAGTTTTGCGTCGCGATGCCGGCCGGGCAGGTGTCCTGCTGGCAGTCGCGCTGCATGAGGCAACCCATGGAGATGAGGGGCATGGTCGCAAAGCCAAACTCCTCGGCACCCAGCAGGCAGGCGACGGCGACGTCGGTGCCGTCCATGAGCTTGCCGTCGGCCTCGAGCACCACGCGGGAGCGCAGGCCGTTTTGCAGCAACGTCTGCTGGGCCTCGGCAAGGCCGAGCTCCAGCGGCAGGCCGGCGTGCCAGATAGAGTCGCGCGCAGCGGCACCCGAGCCGCCGTTGTGGCCGCTGATCAAAATCTTGTCGGCAGCACCCTTGGCCACACCGGTGGCGATGGTGCCGACGCCGGCCTCGCTGACCAGCTTGACCGACACGCGCGCACCGGGGTTGGCGTTCTTAAGATCGAAGATAAGCTCCGCCAGGTCCTCGATGGAGTAGATGTCGTGGTGCGGCGGAGGCGAAATCAGGCCGATGCCGGGCGTGGACTGACGGACCTCGGCGATCCAGGGGTAGACCTTCTTGCCGGGCAGGTGGCCACCCTCACCGGGCTTGGCGCCCTGGGCCATCTTGATCTGAATCTCGAAGGCGCTACACAGGTAGCGGCTCGTCACGCCAAAGCGTGCGCTTGCCACCTGCTTGATGGCGGAGTTCTTGGAGTCACCGTTGGCCAGCGGGGTCTCGCGACGCGGGTCCTCGCCGCCCTCGCCCGAGTTGGAACGGCCGTGCAGGCGGTTCATGGCGATGGCCATGCACTCGTGTGCCTCTTTGCTGATGGAGCCATACGACATGGCGCCGGTGTTAAAGCGGCGGACAATGTTGAGCGCGGGCTCGACCTCGTCGAGTGCCACCGGAGTGCGGCCGCTGGCATTAAAGTCGAGCAAGTCGCGCAGGCGCACGGCACGACCGGTGCGGTGCAGACGGGCGCTGTACTCCTTAAAGGTGTCGTAGCTGTCCTCACGGCAGGCGGTCTGCAGCAGGTAGACAGTCTGCGGATCGATGAGGTGATCCTCGCCGCCGAGCGGGCGCCACTTGGTCAGACCCAGCGTAGGCAGCTGATCGGGAGCCGGGCTCTTAAGGATAGCGAGCGCGGCGTCGTAGCGCTCGTTTTGCTCGCGCTCAACGTCCTCGACACCCATACCGCCCACACGGCTCACCGTGCCGGCGAAGTACGCGTTGACGAACTCGGGCGTAAAGCCCACGGCCTCGAAGATCTGCGCCGAATGGTAGCTCTGCACCGTGGAGATGCCCATCTTGGACATGATGGAGACGATGCCGGCGGTCGCAGCCTTGTTGTAGTTGGCGATGCCCTGCTCGGCCGTCACGGCCAGGTCGCCGCGTGCCGCCAGATCGCGGATGCACGCATGTGCGTTGTACGGATAGATGCCGCTCGCGGAGTAGCCCACCAGTGCCGCAAAGTCGTGCGGGGATACGGCGTCGCCGCACTCCACCACGATGTCGGCAAAGGTACGCACGCCGGCGCGAATCAGGTGGTTGTGCACGCAGCCCACAGCGAGCAGCGACGGCACGGGTACCTCGCCCGCAGCGGCACGGTCGCTCAACACCACGATGTTCACGCCGTCGCGGACCGCAGCCTCAACGTCCTCTGCAAGCTGCTTGAGCGCAGCCTGCAGCGCGCCCTCGCCGGCATCGCGGCGGTAGACGGCACGGAAACGGCGGGTCTTAAAGCCCACACGGTCGATGGCGCAGATACGCTCGAACTCCTCCTCGTTGAGCAGCGGACGCTCCAAGCGCACCAGCTGGCAGGCCGTACGGGAGTCCTCGAGCAGGTTGCCGTGGTTGCCCAGGTAGAGCGTGGTCGAGGTGACCATATGCTCGCGCAGAGCGTCGATGGGCGGGTTTGTGACCTGAGCGAACAACTGATAGAAGTAGTCAAAGAACGAGCGCGTCTTCTTGGACAGGCAGGCCAGCGGCGCGTCGATGCCCATCGAGGCGAGCGGGGCCTTGCCCTGCTGGGCCATGGGACGCACGACCTCGTCGACGTCATCCCAGTGGTAGCCGAGCTTGGCCATACGCACGGCGGCGGGCACCTCGGCGTCCTCGGCGGGCGTTGCCGCAACGGGCTCATCGAGCGCGTCAACGGTCAGCGTCTCCTCGGCAATCCAGTCGCGGTAGGGCTTTTCCTTGGCATAGCGGGCGCGCAGCTCGTCGTTGTAGATCACGCGGCCGCGGTCAAAATCGACCTCGAGCATCTGACCCGGCCCCAGACAGCCGCTCGTCAGGATGTTCTCGGGGCTCACCTCGATGGTGCCCACCTCGCTTGCCAGCATAAAGCGACCGTCGCGCGTCACATAGTAGCGGGCGGGACGCAGGCCGTTACGGTCGAGGGCGGCGCCCAGCGTGCGACCGTCGGTAAAGGCGATGGCCGCCGGGCCATCCCACGGCTCCATAAGCATGGACTGGTAGGCGTCGTAGGCGCGGCGCTCCTCACTCAGGCTGTCGTTGTGGTCCCACGGCTCGGGCAGCAACATGGACGCGGCACGCGTGAGCGGGCGACCGTTCATGACCAGGAACTCAAGCACGTTGTCCAGAATCGCGGAATCGGAGCCCTCGCGGTTGATGATGGGCATCACGCGCTCAAGATCGTGCTGCAGCACGGGGCTGTACAGGTTGGGCTCGCGGGCGCGAATCCAGTTGACGTTGCCCTTGAGGGTGTTGATCTCGCCGTTGTGGATGATAAAGCGGTTGGGGTGCGCTCGCTCCCAGCTGGGCGTGGTGTTGGTGGAGTAGCGCGAGTGGACGAGCGCCACGGCCGTCTTGACGGCGGCGTCGTTGAGATCGATGAAGAAGCGACGCATCTGTGTGGCGACCAGCATGCCCTTGTACACGATGGTGCGCGAGCTCATGGAACATACATAGAAGATCTTGTCGCGCAGGGCAAACTCGGCGTCGGCCTTCTTTTCGATGGTGCGGCGGCACACGTACAGGCGACGCTCGAAGGCATCGCCGGCGGGCGTGTCGTCCGGACGGCCCAGGAAGGCCTGCAGGATAGTGGGCATGCAGGCGCGGGCCGTCTCGCCCAGGTCATGCGGGTCGACCGGCACCTCGCGCCAAAAGAGCAGCGGCACGCCGGCCTCGGCGCAGCCCTCCTCAAACACGCGGCGGGCATCCTCTACGCCCTTGTCGTCCTGCGGGAAGAACAGCATGGCCACGCCATAGTCGCCCTCTGCCGGCAGAATCTGGCCGCACTTTTGGGCCTCTTTACGGAAAAAGTGATGCGGAACCTGGAACAGGATACCAGCGCCGTCGCCGGTGTTCTTCTCGAGTCCGGTGCCGCCGCGGTGCTCCAAGTTGACCAGAATGGACAGTGCGTCGTCCAGAATCTGGTGATGGCGCTCACCGTTGATATCGGCAAGCGCGCCGATGCCACATGCATCGTGGTCAAATTCGGGGCGATAAAGGCCCTGCTGCTGAGCGGAATCTGCCTGCATCGCGATCCTCCCCTAGATATTTAGACAGTCAGTTGAATAGGCATACTAGGAGCATCGCCGGCCCGTTGTGTTTCCCACCCGTTTCGAAACAATCGCGTAACGCACGTAACAAATGATCCCTTGGGGACGGATAAATCAAAAGGGTCCCGGCCGGGATATTCGACCGGGACCCTTGGACAGAGCTATGTTCGGCTTTCGTCGTGTGCCTGCGAGCTACTCCTCGACGAGCTCAAACTGATCGGGACCGACGCCACAAACCGGGCACACGTAGTCCTCGGGCAGCTCGGGCGTGTCGACCTCAACCTCGTAACCGCAAACGGTGCACACGAACTTATACGTCTTCTTCTCCTCAGCCATTGTGTTCTCCTCTCGAACGTGACTGCTGGTGTACTTTCTTATTAGTATATGTTCTCAATAATATAATGCAAGTATTTTTAGAACATTTCTAGCCTTGATACGAGGACGCCTTCGGAGGCGTCTTGCCCTTCAGCACCTTGTGGTAGTAGTCATAGGTCAACGGTGTCTCGCCGCTCAGACGCTCGGCATCCTCAACCTCGCCGATAAACAACAGATGCGTGCCCACGTCCACGGTGTCGATCAGACGGCAGCTAAACAGCGCTGCCGCGTGCTCGGGAACATAGGGCATACCCAGTGCGGTCTCGCGCGTCTCGTACTTGGCAAATTTGTCATAGTCGCTGCTGGTGCGGAATCCAAAGTTGCCAATGTAGAGCATATCGGCCGTCTGATCGATCACGGTTAGCGCGAAGGCCTTGGCAGACGCAATAACGCCAGACGTGACGTTGTCCTTGTTCACGGCAACCGAAATGCGCGGCGGCATGGACGTCACCTGCACCGCCGTGTTGATGACGCAGCCGGCGCGCAGCTCGTCTGCCGCGGCGCTCACCACGTACAGACCGCTCGGCATGGTAAAGAACGCGGTTTTATCCATAACGATCACTCCCCTAACCCGGGTTGGAACCTCATGGATATATGTACCCACAAAAAAGGCGACGCCCATAATGGACACCGCCTTTGAGACATATGTGTCAGAACCGTGAGGAACATGAGACGCCCGCAGCTGCAGTGAAATAGGGACTGAATAGTCCCTCAAACAGGCAAAACAGTCCGTATTCCACCGCAACTTGTGAAGGGTGGTCAGCGGTTGCGCTCCTTGAGCGTGCGATCGATCTCGCGCTGGACATCGCGCTTGGCCATATCTTCGCGCTTGTCGTAGAGCTTCTTACCACGGCCTAGACCCAGCAGCAGCTTTACGCGGCCGTCGGTATTAAAGTAGAGCTCCAACGGCACCAACGCATAACCGCGATTGCGCAGTTTGCCGTCAAGAAAATCAATCTCCCTGCGATGCAGCAGCAGACGGCGCCGGCGATCGGGATCGCGGTTCCACACGCCGCCGTGACTATAAGGATGAATATGCAGGCCCACCAGCCAGCACTCGCCGCCACGAATCAGCGCAAAGGTATCAGTGATCTGACAGGCGCGCTCGCGAATCGACTTGACCTCGGTACCGCTCAGTTCAATACCGCATTCGAACGTCTCGTCGATAAAATACTCGTGATGCGCCGAGCGATTCTTGGAGATGAGCTTGCGCTCGCGCTTACTGGGCATCGCCGGCCTCCTTGACGCCATCGGAACCCTTGCCCGTAGCTTCGCGATTAGCCTTGCGCTCGGCGTTGAGCTCGGCGTCGCTCTCACGCACCAGCTTGATAATCGCCGCGCAGGCCTCCTCGCCCACCAGGTCGCGGGCGCGCACCGTCAGGCGCGTCGCCTCCTGCTTGTCACCGTCGCTCGCAGCATCGGTCGCGCACATGATCAGGCAAATGGCAATCTCGGCCGAAGGCGAGGTCGGCACGCCCTGCAGGCTCAGCTCGCCCATCACGTGGTCGTCGCTCTCCTCGGCGGCATCGGGATAGGCAGTATGAATCTTGTTGAGCAGACGCGTCGTATGCGCATCGCCAGGCGCTAAGCGTAGTGCCAGGCGCGCACAACCCACGGCCGCCGAGACGTTCTCGGTCTCGGGCTCCAAGAAGTACTGCCCCAGGTTGGCATAGGCGCGGGCGGCACACTTACCGTCGCTCGCACGCTCCAGCACCGAAAACGAAAGCGAAGCCCACTCCTGCTTGTCCTCGAGCGCGCGGAACAGCTCGGCAAGGTCCAGGCGATAGGTGCAGTTCATGGGGTCCCAACGCACAGCCTGCATCAGGGCATTACGAGCGCTCACATAATCCTGCTGGCGAATGTAGGCGAATGCCATGTCGGAGTACAGGCGGTCAAACGGCACCTCGACCTGAACCAGCTCGCGCGGATCCTTTTCCACGCGACGATACGCCAGACGTTCAAACTTGCTATCAAAGCTAAAGTACTGACGGTTCTCCTCCGTCTTGCACTCGGCGTCGATATACTCCTCGGCAAGCTCCACCAGACGCTCCAGCAGCGGCGTCGCCGTGGCTAAGTCGCCCTGCGCCAGATAGTTCTCGGCATACGTGATGTCTTGTAAGCTGATGGGCAGGTCCATGGCTACTCCTCAAACCGGACGAAACGCGGCAAATGTCGCTTGTGTGGTGAATACACAAAACCCGGGTCTCTTACGAGGCCCGGGCATTCATTTTGTGGTAGCCCGTACCAGATTCGAACTGGTGATCTCCGCCTTGAGAGGGCGGCGTCCTAAACCGCTAGACGAACGGGCCATATGTAGCAAATGCAATGGCTGGGATGGAGGGAGTCGAACCCCCATTGACGGAACCAGAATCCGCTGTCCTGCCATTAGACGACATCCCAATGACTGCATCGCTGCGCTCGGCTGTGCCTTTGCGCAAGAAAGAAATATACGGGAAGACCCGTCGTGACGCAAGCCCCAATTTTAACTTTTTTGAAATTCGGCCAAATTGGCCCGATTTAGCCCGACCCGTGAAGGACCTGTGGAGCTAGCCGCCGCACACAAAGGGTAGAACGCCGCGAACGGTAGCCGTCGACCGTTGGCAGATTCTATCGCGAAAGCGATAGCACCAGGTAACACAATCGAAGTGACAATAATCGCGTAGACATCGAGGCGTTATGGACGAAGAGCTGGATTATCTGTGGGAGACCTTGGGGCTCGAGATATCCGCCGGACCTTGGCCCGACCGGGACAAAATCCACCCCACGTTGCGTCCCGCCATCACGGTGGTGCAGGCGGAATACCGTCGCGCCTCGTTTTTAATTATGCGGACGTCATGGCACGCAGCGCTCCCCGACCTCAAGCGCATCCAGGCGAGCCTCGTCGAGTTATCCGGCATGCCGACCGTCATATCCGAGACGCATCTGGAGCGACGACAGCGCGAACGCCTGCAGCGACAGCGGATTCCGTTTATCTGCTCCGGCGTTCAGGCATACCTACCCTTTATGGACGAAGAGTACTGGAGCGGCACGCCCGACAAGCACGTAAAGATCTACGACCCACACGAATGGGCACGGCTTGAAGATTAGCGCACATGTCCGCCAGCCGGAAAGCTCATCCCAGAATTTGCGTCCAGAACGGAACGCGTCTTCCCCTAGAGGCCCCAAGTGGAAAGCGTATCCCAGATTTCGCGCTCAAACTGGGATACGCTTTCCGTAACTGTTACTGCAGTGCCTCGGTCCAGGCCGCTTCCTTAAAGCCAGGAATCGCAAAGTCGTCGCCCACCAGCAGCGGACGCTTGACCAGCATGCCGTCGGTCGCCAGCAGCTCGTAGCACTCCTGATCCGTCATACCCGCATCCAGGCGCGCCTTCAGACCAAGCTCTCGATATTTCATACCCGACGAGTTAAAGAAGCGTCGCACCGGCAGCCCCGAACGAGCAATCCAAGTCGCAAGTTCATCGGCCGAGGGATTGTCCGTAACGATATCGCGGTCGATATACTCAACCCCATGTTCGTCCAGCCAGGCCTTGGCCTTTTTACAGGTCGAGCACTTGGGATATTCAACAAACAGCACTGCCATGGAAATCCTCCAGATACAGATCGGACAACGTGGATGGGCGCATGCCAAGCAAGGAATACGCGCACGATTGAGCAATTGTAGCCCAAGGATTCCACGCTAAACGAACCGCACCCCAAAGCCTCGCTTAACGAACGGCAGCAACTCCATCGCCTCGGGCGTGATATGGCCCGCAACGTTCATGCGCTCGTCGCCGGGAAGATCGACCCGCGCAATCTCAAGCTCGCCTTCGTAGCGCCCATAGCCGCTATTGCTCACAGCAATCGACCCCGCCCGCCTCGGTAGACTGGCACCAGCATCCGTCGGCACGGAATCCGGCTTAAGCGACGTACGCGACTCCTGAGACCTAAAAATAAGGGCGCTCGAGTCAGGTCGATCGTGATGGACTTGCCCCAGCAAATAGGAGTATCCGGGGTCAAGCTGGCACGGCATGTCAACATGCCCAGCGGAAACCTGAGCAAACTGCGCCCAACCCGCATCGGAAAGATCGGGGTCGCCGACCAAAACAATGCCGCAATCGGCGCCATGTGCGAGCTCAAGCATGTTGAGGGCAACCTTTGACGCGCGACCGCGCTGCGCCTCAACCGTCGGCAAGCCCTCGAATACCGGCCCGCGAACGTTAGCATCGCCCGGCACAAAAGCCATGATTTCGAAGCCGAGCGCCGCAAGACGAAGATTCGTCCGAGCAATGTCCTCCAGAGCTAAACCGGTATAAGGCTTGGGATAAAAATTGTGGCAGGCGGCAAAACGAGTCACATCGGCACCGGCTTCTCGCCACGATGCGATTTCATCAGAACTCACCGTCGATGCATTAACCACAATGCGAAATACACCGGACAGCTCCGCGACCCGCTGGGCGCTAAAGCCATAGTCCAAACGAAGGTATTCCAGCCCCAGGTCACGCAGATCCTCGATGCGCTCAAGCCCGAGCAAATCGCACGTGCGCGGCCCCACATCGGCAATGAGTGCAATGCCGCGGGCGGAAAGCAGCGACAGCACATGACAGACCTTATCGGCATACGCCGCTCCCCCATCCTCGGGAATATGCAGTGAGGTAAACGCATAGCGCGCACCCGCCGCGGCACCACGCTCAATCGTCCGCTCAATATCCTGCAGAGGGCTGGAAAGATAAATCGAAATACCCGTTTTCACGCTTCAACGCTCCTTTAAAAAAGGCCGGCGGAGCAGTTAGCCCCGCCGGCACAACCATAGCATCAAGAGATCTGCGTCACGTCAAGACGTTCGAATGACATAGCGCGCAGCATCAGGCTACTCGCCAAAGAACTCGTTAATCTTCTGCTCGTCGACGCCAAAGAACCACGTCAGGACAAAGCCGGCGGCATAGGCAAGCAGCATAGCGGCAACGTAGCCGAGCTGCTGGCCAGGAACGACGATCAGCAGGCCAAACAGACCGGAAACGCCCTGAGAAACCGTGCCGATGTGAAGCAGCGCCGCGAGCGCGCCGCCAAATCCGGCACCCAGGCAGGCCGTCACAAACGGACGAACGAGCGGCAGCGTAACGGCATACATCAGAGGCTCGCCCACGCCCAGGATGCCAACGGGGATGGACTCGGCGACGTACTTCTTGAGCTTGGCGTTCTTGGTCTTAAAGTACAGCGCCAAACCGGCACCGACCTGGCCGCCGCCAGCCATCATAAGGATGGGCAGCAGGTAATTGATGCCCTTGGTAGCGCCGTCGGGATCGTTGAGCATAGCGTGGATCGGCGTGAGCGCCTGATGCAGGCCGACGGACACCAGCGGCAAGAAGCCTGCCGACAGGATATAGCCGCCCAGGACGCCCAGCTTCTCGAAGATAAAGGTGAGGACGCTAAAGATCGCGGTCGTCAGCCATGCGCCAACCGGCTGGATGACGAGCATCAGAGCAAAGGCGCCGATGATGAGCACCAGCAGCGGAGATAAGAACGTGTCGAGTGCGTTGGGCATAACCTTGCGAATCTGACGCTCCATCCAGGCAAAAAATGCACCAGCGATAAGAGCTGCGATCATGCCGCCCGCTGCGGGGTTGTACTGCGCATTGGTGAGCGGCAGCAGAATGGCAGTGGCAGGATCAGCCGCGCCAGGTGCAAGCAGGGGCATGGCACTGTTGGCGATACACATCATGCCGGCGATGCCGCCCAGCGCAGCGGAGCCACCAAACTCACGTGCCGCGTTATAGCCCACCAAGATGGGCAGATAGGCAAACAGGGCCCAGCCCATAGAACGAATGCCCTGGTACCACCACTCGCCTGCAAGCGCGCCTGCCGTCGAGACGTTAATGACGTTGCAGATACCGTTGATGAGGCCAGCCGCAATGATGCCGGGAAGCAGGGCGACGAAGACGTTGGAGATATTCTTAAGGAAGGCCTGAACCGGTTTGGTCTCGTACTTGGCCTTCTGCGCGGCCTTGTTTGTGGCCGCAGCGTCAATCACGCTCTCGTCAGCAACGCCTTTCGCAAGGCCGGTGAGCTTGGAGAACTCCTCGAGCACCTTATTCACCTTGCCCGGACCCAGCACGATCTGCATCGTGTCGTCCTCGACCAGGCCCATCACACCGTCGAGTGCCTTAATACCCTCCGTGTCGACGTTGCTCGTGTCTTTGACGGTCACGCGCAGGCGCGTCATGCACGCCGCGTTTGCGAGCACGTTGTCTTTACCGCCCAAAAGGTCCAGCAGCTTTTGAGCCAGCTCTTTGTTCGTCATAACTCCTCCTTGTATTGGGTATCTCGTCTGGATGTCATATCAGCTCACGCCGCGCACCTATTGGGCATCGGCATTGTTCTTCTCATGGCCACTCACCGCAGCACGAACATGGCCTCGCGCTCGCTCAAGAGCTATCGCAGCCTGCTCGGCATCGCAGTCCAGCAGTACCGAGACAATAGCGGTTTTTACGTGGCCGCTGGCATCCGCGAGCGCCTGAATAGCGCGCTCGCGCGTGCAGCCGGTCGCCTCCATCACGATGTTCTGGCCTCGCACCACCAGCTTTTCGTTCGTCTGTTGCACGTCGACCATCAGGTTTTGGTATACCTTGCCGATCTTGACCATGGCGCCGGTCGAGATCATGTTGAGAATGAGCTTTTGGACCGTTCCGGCCTTGAGCCTCGTTGAGCCGGTCAGCACCTCGGGACCGGGCACGGGCTCAATGGCAAGATCTGCGCCCTCCCCGATCTTCGACCCTTGGTTGCAGGCGATTGCAATGGTCTTGCATCCGGTTGCCTTGGCGTACGCAAGGCCGCCCACTACATAGGGGGTACGACCGCTTGCCGCCAGGCCAACGACAAGGTCCTTGTCCGAGAGCCCACGCTCCCGCAGATCGTTCGCACCAAGTTCCTCGCTATCCTCGGCACCTTCGACAGCCTTGATAAACGCCGTCTCGCCTCCGGCAATGAGCCCGACGATCAGATCGGGCGATACGCCAAACGTGGGCGGACACTCCGAAGCGTCGAGTACGCCCAGACGACCGCTCGTGCCTGCGCCCATGTTAAAGACGCGACCCCCGCGCTCGAGCGCCTCGGCAGCCCAGTCGATTGCTGTGGCAACCTGGGGCAACACTTTCGTGACCGATTGGACGGCGCGAAGGTCCTCATCGTTCATCGTCGTGACGATTTGCAGCGATGTCATCGTGTCGAGGTCCATTGATTTTTGATTTCGCTGTTCTGTTGTGAATTTCGTCAAATCAAGCATTCTATTCACCTCATCTTTCCTGTTTCTCGATGTAGTTTTGCTTAATGACATGCGTCGCCCGTTCGTAGTCGCTGGCAACGTAAGCAGCGTAGAGGGCATCGACAACCATAAGCTGAGCCATACGCGAGGCCATGGCACCGCTACGGACCAGCGGCTCGCTTGCAGCGACGCCGAGCACGGCATCGGCCATGGTGGCAAGCTTGGATGATCCATCTACTTTGGTAACGGCCACAACAGGACAGTTGTGACGTTGAGCCTCGGCAGTGCAGTCCAGTACCTCTTGCGTCAAACCCGAGTAGCTAAAGGCGATTGCCATATCGCCCTCATGCATGTTCTTGGCGCACAAGAGCTGGTCGTGCCAGTCATCGTACAGATGGCATTCCTTGTCGACACGCATGAGCTTTTGCGCCAGATCGTGCGCGACCAGGCGAGAAGCCCCGATACCGAACAAATTGACCACGCGTGCCCGCTTAAGATAGGCTGCACATCGTTCCAAAACGGTGTAATCGAGTGTTCGCGCCGTCGCCTCGATCGTGCGCACGTTGCTTTGCATCACCTTCCCCACGATACGTTCGGCGCTGTCATCCATGGAGATGTCCTCGAGGGCAACGTCCTTTCTGTCGCCCAGGAGCGCAAGTTCGGCAATCAGTTCGCGCTGGAACTCCTTGTAGCCCGCAAAACCCAAACGCTTGCAAAAGCGCAAAATGCTCGAGGGCGAGGAGAACGTGACATCGGCAAGACCGCGGACGGACAGCCCGACCACCTCGTGCGGATGAGCGCTTACATATGCGATGACATTGCGTTCCGCTGGGCTCGCGCTGAGCTCACGCTCGCGAAGCCGCAAAAGCAATCCGTTTGCCATCTCAAACACCTCCGTTGAGAAGAATTAAAGACCAACGAACGATTCGTACCGGATACAAACAGCTTTTACGGTACATTGTGCCGCATCGTGGCGCACAAAGAGCGAGCGCCCTACCACTCGCCCCTCAAATCCGACCGTTCGGAAATGCACGCGACACAAAATGATTCAACGAGGTCGCGGCATCGGCAACAGAGTTGTTACCGATACCGCCTCGCGTGGGCGCCAATCGGACGTGCCGCAAGCCCCTACCCCATCTCGCGCATCCAGCGATCGAATGTCCCCACGCACGCACCCAGGCGTTTGGCCGCCTGGCTCCGCGTGATAGCGCCCTCCTCGTAGGTCGTCCGCACGAGTTCAAACTGCGGAGGGCGCGGCTTACGAGGCCGACCAAAACGTACGCCTCGGGCCTGCGCCGCCGCGATCCCCTCGGCCTGGCGCTGATGGATGTTTTCTCGCTCCACCTGTGCCACGTAGCTCAGCAGCTGCAAAACGATATCCGCAATCAGCGTGCTTGTCACGTCGGGCGCCCCGTTGCCCCTGGCGCGTGTGTCGAGCAACGGCATGTCCAGCACCACGATGGCAACGCCGAGCTCTTTGGTTATGCGCCGCCATTCCTCGAGAATCTCGCTATAGTTGCGACCCAGCCGATCGATAGAAAGCACCACCAGCACGTCCCCATCCCTCAGCGCGCGCAACAGCTCACGATAGCGCGGGCGGTCGAAGTCCTTGCCGCTGGCGTGGTCGGCAAAAATGTTCTCCGGCTCCACGCCATAGGCGCTCAGCGCATCCAGCTGCCGATTCAGATTTTGGTCGCGCGAGCTCACGCGCGCATATCCGTATGCCGTTGCCATGTCATCCCCGCTCTCTTGTGAACCTGCCAAAAGGGACAGGTTTATTTTGGTAGGTTTTATCTCCCATATCGCAGGCGGAAGGGCAAACGAGCGCGCGGCAAGACAATCGAACAGCCACATAAAAAAGGGGCGGCCCAAAAAGACCGCCCCGTTCTCTATCGGCCACCAAGCCCCAGCTAGTGGATAAGCTTAAAGTCCAGATGTCCACGCGTAGTATTGACGCGCGAAACCTCGATAATCACGCGCTGCCCCAGCTCATAGCGGGTCCCCGTGTCGGCACCTGTGAGCGCGAGCGCGTCCTCGTCAAACTCGAACCACTCGTTGCCCAGGCTCTTAATTGAAACCAAGCCCTCGACCTGCGTCAGATCCAGGCGTACGAACAGGCCCATGTTGCTGACCCACGAGACCGTTCCGGCATAGCGCTCGCCCAGGCGATCCTCGTAGTACTGGGCAATCTTGATCTTTTGCGTCGCATGGCTGGCGGCATCGGCCGCACGCTCCGCATCGCTGCACGCACGGCAAATCTGCGGCAGAATGCGCGGCAGGGACTCGCGACCTTTACCGATGAGCCGGGGCGTGCGTACCAAGGCGTCCTTGCCGCCCAGCTGCTCATAGGCCAGCTGCAGCTTGAGCACGCGGTGCACCACCAAATCGGGATAGCGGCGGATAGGACTCGTAAAGTGGCAGTAGCACGGCGCGGCAAGCGCAAAGTGACCCTCGTTGCGCGGCTTGTACAGCGCGCGCTGCATACTGCGCAAAAGTAACGTGTTGACGAGCGGCGCGTTGGCCGTGCCAGCCGCGGCATCAACCGCCGCCTGCAGCTCATCGGGACTTCCCAGGGCAATACCAGCCGCGCGGCGATCATCGATGATGCCCAGCTGCGCCAGCGCCACGGCGGCGCCGTGCAGACTATCGGGACTGGGATCATCGTGCACGCGATAGCAAGCCTCAATGTCGCGGTCGGCCAGCCACTCGGCCACGCACTCGTTGGCGAGCAGCATGGCCTCCTCGATTAGCGACGTGGCGCACGAACGCTCGCGGGCCACGATCTGCACGGGCACACCGTCCTCGTCCAAGAGTGCGCGGATCTCGGCCGTATCAAAGTCGACCGAACCGCGCGCGCGACGAATGCGGCGGCGGAGCTCCGCAAGCTCGTTGGCGGCAACCAAAAAATCACCCAGGTCGACGTTATAGCCGCGGGCTGTCTCTTCGCATGCAAGCCCACGCTCAAGCGCCTCCTCACGCGAGGCCTCGGCAGCCGCAACATCCTCGGCGGCACCTTCCAGCACCGAATACTCCACCGCGCCGGCACGCACCAGCAGCGCCTCGGCGCCATCATAGTCCATGCGCACGCGCGAGCGAATCACGCTGGGATAAGGGTCGTACTGGCGCACATGGCCCTGCGCGTCGAGCTCAATGTCGACGGTAAACGCCAAACGGTCCTCGTCGGGACGAAGCGAGCACAGGTCATTGGACAGGCGCTCGGGTAGCATGGGGAGCACACGATCGGCAAGATACACCGACGTCGTGCGATGACGAGCCTCGAGATCGATATGCCCGTCCCACGCCACATAGTGCGAGACGTCGGCAATATGGACGCCCAACTTGTAGCCACCCTCGGGCGTACGCTCCAGCGAAATAGCATCGTCAAAGTCGCGCGCGTCGACCGGGTCAATCGTGATGACAAAGCGGTCGCGCAGGTCGCGGCGAAGCGGATCCTTGAGCGCTGCGGCCACGTCAAGCGAAAGCGCCTCGGCCTCGGCAAGTGCGGCCTCGGGGTAGCTGTCGGTATAGCCATAACGCGCCATCACATACTGAACGCCCAAATCGGGCGCGTCATCGCCGCCAATGCGGCGATCGATCGTCACCGTGCCCGATTCCAAACGCGTCGGATACGTTAGGATGCGCGCAACGACAATATCGCCAGGATGCACGTCCAAGCGTTCGGCAGAGGTGTCCTCGGGCAAAATAAAGAAGTCGGCCTTCAGGCGCGAATCGAGCGGCTCGATCACCCCGAGCGGGCCGGCGATCTGGTAGGTACCCACCACGCTTATAGCCGCACGTTCGACGACGCCTTCAATCACGGCGCGACGCTCACCATGCGGGCTGTTCTTAATGCTCACGGCAACGGTATCGCCATCCATGATCTCGCGCTTGCCGCGGCCCATGACCTTGTAGTCGCCGTTTTCGGTTATGACATAGGCACTGTGCTCATGGAGCTGCACGCGGCCAGTCAGGCTCGGACGACGCTCGCTGCGCACCGGCCCGCGCTTATTGCGAGCTCCACGCTTATGCTTGTTATTGCGCCCCATAGCGCCTCCTTGCTATCGATTGTCGTTTACATCCCAAGAGTCTACCCAAATGATCCCCAGGGGATCAAAAAACGGGCCGTCCCAAAAGGAACGACCCGTTGGAAGGAACGAATTCCAAACACGTCTACACGCGCAGGTAGCGGCGCATGGCGATGGCGGAACCAAAGAGACCGATAATGACGCCGACCAGAATCAGCGCGGCGTAGGTCACCAGGTAGTACTGCATCGGCAGGGCAAACGACATCCAGCCGATACTCTCCTGCAGACGCGGAACCATAAGGTTGCGCAGCAGCTCCAGCGCGCCGATGGAAAGCAGCGAGCCCAAGATGGCCTGCAGCACGCCCTCGGTAATGAACGGCCCGCGAATAAAGCCGTTGCTGGCGCCCACCAGTCGCATGATCGCGATCTCGCGGCGACGCGCCGTAATGGACAGGCGAATCGTGTTGTTGATAAAGATGAACGCGATAAAGGTCAGCAGGCCAACGAGCACCACAGCGGCGATACGGATGTAGTTGGTCACCTGGAACAGGCGGCTTACTTCCTCCTGGCCGTACAGCACGCTCGCGTTGACGTCGCCGTCGTCCGCGATCTTCTGGAAGTCGGCGTTCTTCTTGAGCTTCTTTGCCGTGCTCTCGACCTGAGACGGGTCATCCATCTCAATCGCGAACGAGGCCGGAAGCGGGTTCTGGCCGTCGAGCGCGCTCATGGTGGCATCGGCGTTACCCGACATCTTGCTCGTGTACTCAGCCAGCGCGTCGTCCTTGTCCTTATAGGTCACGGACTTCACGTTGCTCCACGTCTTGAGCTCGGCCTCAAAGGCCTGAACGTCTGCCTGATCGGCGTCATCGCTAATAAAGGCGTTGATGACAACCTGATCCTCGACGGTGCCGATCACGGAGTTCAGCATCGCGGAACCCATGATAAACAGGCCGATGATAAACAGCGAAAGGAAGATCGTGATGACGGCGCCGAGCGAGGTGGTCCAGTTACGGAAGAAGTGGCTCATTGCCTCTTTGAGCGAGTAGCCCACGTTAGTTGGTGCCATAGTTGCCGTAACCTCCCCTCTCCTGGTCGCGGATTACGTGGCCGCCCTCGAGGGCGATCACGCGACGGTGCATGCTATCGACCATCTCGCGGTCGTGCGTAGCGACGATCACGGTGGTACCGGTGCGGTTAATGCGCTCGAGCAGCTTCATGATGCCCAGCGAAATCGCCGGGTCGAGGTTGCCCGTGGGCTCGTCGCAGATCAGCAGCGGCGGGCGGTTGACCATGGCGCGGGCAACGGCAACGCGCTGCTGCTCGCCACCGGAAAGCTGATCGGGCAGCGAGTCCATCTGATCGGCCAGGCCGACCAGACGCAGCACCTCGGGAACCTGGCTGCGAATGACACCCTTGGGCTTGCCGATGCACTGCAGGGCAAACGCCACGTTTTCGTAGGCAGACTTTTGAGGCAGAAGCTTAAAGTCCTGGAACACGGCGCCAATCTGACGACGCAGGAACGGAACCTTGCGGTTCTTGATCTTCATGAGGTCCTGGCCGGCGACCAAAATGCGACCGCTCGTGGGCCTGACGTCGCGGTTGAGCGTCGACAGCAGCGTGGTCTTACCCGAACCGGAGTGACCGACCAAAAAGACGAACTCGCCCGGATAGATCTCGATGTTGATGTCATCGAGCGCGGGTTTGTTGGGCTGCGCCGGGTAGATCTTGGTGACGTGCTCCATGAGGATGACGGGCTCGACACCGGCCTGCTTGGCCATCTTCTTGCGGCTGGCCTGCGGGTCGATGGGCGCAAAGACCGACGTGAAGTCGGGGTTGTTGAGCGCGTTATCGAGGCTTGCGACCTCGGCGGCCTGGTCGCGCTCGACCACCGGAGCAGCGGGCTGCGTGGGATCGGGGATGCCGGCAAAAAGACCGGACTGCGCGGGCTGCGGCGCGGGGGTCGCAGGAGCCATGGGGTCGGGAATGCCGGCCACGGTAGGCTGCGGCGCGACAGCGCTCGCCTGAGGCTGAGCCACGCGGGCAGTCACCGTCTGGACGGGCTCAAAGCCCGCCGCAGCGGAAAGCGCGACATCGTTGGTGGGGTTGTAGGCAAAGGGATCTGATGCCGGCTGTGCCTGATCTGCCGGCTGCGGGGGGATCGGGCTAAACAGCTGACCCTCTGAATCCGGAGTGGCGAAACGGTTACCCGCGACGCTCGGCTGCGTCTTGGGGGTGTCATCGCCCGCACCGGAGGTACGGAAGTGGTTACCCACTGGTGCTCCTTATCATCGTGCGTTTAAACTACATGAGCGCTTTGTATTTTAGCAGGATTGCCTTTGCTGCACATAAGAAGCATGGCGGGGTTTTGGGTTTCGTCCGGCCGGACACAGGGTTACCTCCCAAATCGTCCTCGGACATGTCGGAGCCCCCGCTGCGCGCTTCGCGCTGCGGGGGCTCCTCCGTCCTGCGGAAAGATTTGGGAGGTAACCCTGTGTCCGGCCTGCGGCTACTATGGGGCCGACGCATCTACCTTGTAATGCTGCGCATACAAGGTTGGGAGGGCTGAGTTGCACTTTGCTGTATTGGACCCTTCGCTCTTTATCTCATTTGGTTGCCAGCGCTTAAAGCTGAATGTTGCGCAACTTGGGTTGGGGATATCGCTTTACAGTTGAGCTAGATGGATGGTTCCAAGCTTGCTGGAGGTTGATATGGTTTGTCCTTATTGTGGTGCTGAGCTTGCTGATGAGGCTCAGTTTTGCGTGGGATGCGGGGCTGCGCTTGACGGGGCACAGGCTATGCCCGTAGCCAACCCCGCGGTTGCGCCGGCACCTGTGGGTTCGCCCGCCCCCAGCAAGAAGTCCAAGAAGGGCATCGTAATCGCTATCGTCTGCGCGGCGGTAATCGTTGTTGGCGGGGGCGGTGGGCTGGCATATCACCTGTATCAGCAGCATGTTCAGGAGCAGGAGCAGTATGAGTCGGCGCATTCCAAGCATGCGCTCGTGGTGAGTGTAAAGGCTGAAGGGTGGGACACCGATAACGGCGCTTCGCGTGTGCCGGTACGCGTAAAGGGCAAGACGGTCGACGGAAAGAAGGTCGACAAGGTCGAATATGTCGCTTCCGACGGCTCGGGCATCAAGCTTATCCAGGGCAAGTACACGCTCAAGGCGACAGGCTCCCCCATCGCCGCCGATGGCACCATCTACCAGGTGCCTTGCACAAAGGCCGAGCTCACGCTCGACGACGCTTTTGCCAAGGGCGAGAAGATCGACTTGGCAGAACTCGCCGAGCAGGATTCGGTTTTGGACTTTACGCCCATCGATGCTGCCGACGTGACCGACGACGAGATCAACGACGCCGTGACACTCGCCATGGCATACAAGGGCAAGGACGCGCCCAACGTCGATGCGCTGCAACACGCCGCAACGAACCGCCGCGACACCGCCGTCGCGGCCAAGAAAGCCGCCGAAGAGGAGGCGGCACGCCAGGCCGAGGAACAGCGCAAAGCCGCCGCACGCCACATCGAGGCCCAAACCTTCAGTGTCGACCTGCCCGAGTACTGGGATGGTAGGGTGACAGTGGGAGTCGCCGGAGACACAATCACCGTCCGATCAAAGCTCTACCCCAACAGAGTTGTCATCGCGCTCATCGGGTCTGCTAACCCCGATCGCAATATGGGGGACATTGCCGGCGGCGCAATTACGGTAGTGCCGTTAAGCGACAACTTCTTCGTTCGATTCGGTCGAACTCGTTGGTCGTATGTCGCCGCAGATGAGGCTCACAGTAAAAAATATTTAGGCAGAAGCCCTTATTCCGATAGCGTATCAGAAGAAGAGGCGACCGAGCTCACGGATCTACAGAGCCTTGGCACTGTCTCATACAGCAAAATCCTCTCGGACTTCCTCGCATCAGAAGATAGCCACTATAGCGATGAGTTGGCACAGCAGGACAAGGCCATGAAAGACGCGCTGGCACCAAGTCTAAAGCTCCTCTAGCTTCTTCCCTGCTTTCCCCTAAACAAAAAGCCGGGGTGCCTCCAGATGGAAGGCACCCCGGCTTTTTCATTGCCCAATATGCGAACGGTTCCCAAGTTAAAGCGTAACCAAAACGCCTTAGGCCAAGAACTCCTTGGTGGTCGCTACGATGTTGGCGGCGTCCAGGCCGTACTTGTGCAGGAGCTCGGCACCCGGGCCGGACTCGCCGAAGGTGTCGTTGACGCCAATCTTCTTGAGCGGCGTCGGGCACTGCTCGCACAGGACATCGGCGACGGCGCTGCCCAGGCCGCCGATCACGGAGTGCTCCTCGACGGTCACGACGTGGCCGGTCTTGGTGGCGCTCTTGACGATCAGGTCGGCGTCGATGGGCTTGATGGTATGCATGTTGATGACCTCGGCATCGATACCCTCGGCAGCAAGCTGCTTAGCGGCCTCGAGAGCCTCGCCAACCATCAGGCCACAGGCGATGATAGTGACGTCGGCGCCCTCGCGCATAACGATACCCTTGCCCATCTCGAACTTGTAGGTCTCGGGGTCGTTAATAACCGGCGAGGCCAGGCGGGCAAAGCGCATGTACACGGGGCCGTCGCACTCGTAGGCGGCGCGCGTCACGGCGCGAGCCTCCACGTCGTCGGCGGGAACGACCACGGTCATGCCGGGGATAACGCGCATCAGGGCGATATCCTCGCAGCACTGGTGCGTGGCGCCGTCCTCGCCCACCGAGATACCGGCGTGCGTGGCGCCAATCTTAACGTTGAGATGCGGATAGCCGATGGAGTTGCGGACCTGCTCAAAGGCGCGGCCGGCGGCAAACATGGCAAAGCTGCTCGCGAAGGCAACGCGGCCGGTGGTTGCGATACCAGCGGCAACACCCATCAGGTTGCTCTCGGCGATGCCCACATCGAAGAAGCGGTCGGGGCAGGCGGCCTTAAACTTGCCGGTCTGCGTGGCGGCGGCCAGGTCGGCGTCGAGGACCACAAAGTCATCGTGCTCGTTGGCGAGCTCGACGAGGGCCTCGCCGTAGCTTACGCGCGTGGCGATTTTCTTGACGTCTGTCATCCTAGAGCTCCTCTCCGGCGGCCGTGAGCTCTGCCATGGCCTGCTCAAACTGTTCATCGTTGGGGGCCTTACCGTGCCAGCCAACCTGGTTCTCCATAAAGGAGACGCCCTTGCCCTTCGTGGTCTCGGCGATAATGGCGGTCGGCTGACCCTTGGTGGCGCGAGCCTCGGCAAAGGCGGCGCGGATCTGATCGAAGTCGTTGCCGTCGGCGAGCTCCACCACGTGGAACTTAAAGGCGCGGAACTTGTCGGCGAGCGGCATGGGATCGTTGACCTCCTCGACGGGGCCGTCAATCTGCAGGCCGTTGTGGTCGACGATCACGCAGAGGTTATCAAGCTGCTGGTTGCCGGCAAACATGGCGGCCTCCCAGACCTGGCCCTCCTCGCTCTCGCCATCGCCCAGCAGGGCGTACGTGCGGTAAGTATCGCCCCAGTGCTTGGCGGCAACCGCCATGCCCACGGCAGCGGAGATGCCCTGGCCCAGCGAACCGGTGGACATATCGACGCCCGGGGTGTCGTTCATGTTGGGGTGGCCCTGCAGGTGGCTACCGATATGGCGCAGCGTCTCGAGGTCCTCCTTGGGGAAGAACCCGCGCTCGGCGAGCACGGCGTACAGGCCCGGAGCGCAGTGGCCCTTGGAGAGCACAAAGCGGTCGCGGTCGGCCTTGCGGGGATCGGCCGGGTCGACGTTCATTTCCTCAAAGTACAGATAGGTCATGATGTCGGCAGCGCCGAGCGAACCGCCCGGATGGCCGGACTTGGCAGCGTGCACGCCGGTGACGATGCCCTTCCTTACCTCGTTGGCAACCTTTTTGAGCTCTTCGTCGCTCATTGTGCCTTCCTTTCATCCTCTTAAGACAAGATGCGCACGGCACCGAAGGTAATCCCAACACAGCCGCGATGCACGTACGTCATTCATTATGCTGGAAACTGATGGCTTTACCAGAGTTTTTATCATTATTTGAGCAATTTAGCAGGCAGACCCGCTGATGAAACGGTTTATCAATGTGAACGTCTTTTGGATGCGGTGGCTACCGCTCGCCCCGGCACAAAAATGATCCGCAATCCTGCCGTCCCCTACGGATCACCTGATCCCTTGGGGACGGAGGAAAACGGATCATGTCCTCAAACCGAAATTCAGCCTACGCGTTAATGTCCTTGAATCCCTCACCGAAGGTCTCCGTGACATCGGCCACCGTCACGATAGCATGCGGGTCACGCTCACGCACAATGGTCTTGAGCGTATTGAGCTCGCGGCGGTTCACAATGACCATGATCACCGGCTTCTCGGCACCCGAGTACATACCGGTCGCCCTAAACTTGGTGCAGCCGCGTCCCAGACCATACATGATGTCTGCCGCGATATCGGGGAAATTCTCCGAGATGATGAGTACCATACGGCGCCTGTTGCCGCCGTCGACCACAGCATCGATCACATAACCGCTAATGACCATCGAAAGGCCTGCATACAGCGCGTTTTCGACCGAAAAGACCGGGGCCGAGAGCGCGCACACGGCAACGTCGATCGCCATGACGGTGGAGCCCACCGGTAGCGACGTATTGCGCGAGATGATCTGGCCGATCGTGTCGGAACCGCCGGTGTTGGCACCGGCGCGCAGCACCATGCCGTAGCCGATGCCCGTAATAATGCCACCCCACATGGCGGGCAGCATCAGATCGGCATGTGCCAGCGGCGCCACAAACGGAGCGAACAGGTCGGTGAAAAAGCCCAGCAGCACAAAGCCCGTCGCGGTCTGCACCACGTAGAACATGCCACCCTCACGCATAACGACCAGCAGCAGCAAGGCATTCATCACGATGGTCTGGATACCGACGGGGAGCGATATGCCATGCGAGGCGCCGACCGCCTGAATAATGGTGGCAAGGCCCGTAACGCCGCCGGCGGCAAGGCCGTTGGGGATCAAAAACAAGTCCGTTGCGATAGCTGCCAGGGCGCAGCCAAACATGATCTTGGGCAGATCGTGAAAGAAGTTCATCGAAAGAATGCGCTTGATGTCCAGACGATATGCCATGCTGCCTCCCTCAAAAAAGCGCACCCCGTCGGATGCGCTTTGAACTTCTTGCTGTATTCGATTTTACCGATTCGCCGACCAAATACCACCCCCGCACAGGGTCCGTATTGGCCACATCTGCCCAAAGCCAACCCTATGGGTTTAGACAGACGGGGTCTCCGCATCGGCGTTACCAGTCGCCCAGCGATGGTAGCCGATCACAAACGGGTCCAGGTCGCCATCATCGAGGACGGCCTCGACGTTGCTGGTCTCCACGCCCGTACGCAGGTCCTTGACCATCTGGTACGGGTAGAGCACGTAGCTGCGGATCTGGTTGCCAAAACCGATCGTGGTCTTCGGCCCGCGGATCTCGTCGAGCGCTTCGGCACGCTTCTCGAGCTCGATCTCATACAGACGGGCCTTGAGGATCTGCATGCACGCGGCCTTGTTCTGAATCTGGCTGCGCTCGTTTTGGCAAGTGACAACGATGCCGCTGGGAAAATGCGTCACGCGTACGGCGGAGTCGGTGGTGTTGACGCCCTGGCCGCCCGGACCGCTCGCGTGGTACACGTCCACGCGGATGTCGTCGGGGCTGATCTCGATGTCGATATCATCGGGCAGTACGGGAATGACCTCGACGCCGGCAAACGTAGTCTGGCGGCGCTTCTTATCATCGGTGGGGCTAATGCGTACCAGGCGGTGCACACCGGCCTCGGCGCGAAGCATGCCAAAGGCATCCTTGCCTTCGACGGTAAAGGTCGCGCGATCAATGCCGATGACTTCGGCGGCGGGGCAGTCGTTAATCGTGACCTTCCAGCCGCGGCGCTGGCAATACTTCATGTACATCTTAAAGAGCATGAAGGTCCAGTCCTGCGCCTCCAGGCCACCCTGTCCGGGTTTGATGGTCACAATCGCGTCGCCGTGATCGAACTCGCCGGTAAACCAGCTCGAGAGCTCGAGCTCGTCGATGGCGCGGGCCAGGCGCTCCGCCGTCGCGGCAGCCTCCTGGCGCAGCGCGGCGGCATCGGGGCCATCGCCCATCTCGTCGGCAAGCTCCAGCGCCGCGCGGGCATCAGATAGCTCACCGCGCGCGGTATCCACGGCAGCGATATCCTCCTTGGCGCGGGCAATCTCTTCCATGGTGGCGCGGGCGGCATCGGCGTCATCCCAAAAGCCGGGGGCCACGCTTTTGGCCTCGAGCTCGGTCACGCGCGTGCGCTTCTCGTCCAAATGGAGATACGACTCGACCTCGCCGAGCCGGTCCGCAAACGCGTCCAACTCGGCGGGTGTTACCTCTAAAGCCTCGGCCATTAACGATTCCTGCCGTGGCAATACTTAAACTTCTTGCCGCTACCGCAGGGGCAAGGATCGTTGCGGCCCACGTTGACGTACGGGTCGTCGCTCTCGTCCTTACGGTAGGTGGTCACCTTGCCGCCATTGTTGACGGCAGCCGGGCCGCCCTGGACGGCCGTGCGAGCCTGCGCCTGAGCCTGCTTGCGCAGCACCGAGTTGCCGTTGTCGCCATCGACATCGGCGGGGCCGGAGAAGTGCGCACCCCTAAGGGCGGGTTCCTCCTTATGTTCCACAGCCTGCGGGGCAGCCTTAATCTCAATGCGCAGAACAGTGCGCAGGTAATCCTCGTACATGGTATCGACGAGCATCTGGAACGCGCCGTAGGCCTCGGTCTTGTACTCAACCAGCGGGTCGCGCTGGCCAAAGCCGCGCAGGCCGATACCGGTCTTGAGGTAGTCCATCTCTTGCAGGTAATTCATCCAACGCGTATCGATGACGCGCAGCATGACCTGGGTATTGAGCTCACGCATCAGGTCCTCGCCCAAGCGCTCGGCCTTCATGTTGTAGCACTTCTCAACGTATGCCAAGACATCGGCGGCAAGGGCCTCGTAATCCTCATCGGGGAACTTCGGCGTATCGATATGGCCGGTCAGCTCCACGACCCACTTGCGCAGGCCCTCAAGATCGCGCTCGCCCTCGTGGCTGTCCTTAGTGCAGAACTCCTGAACACAGCGGTACACGGTATCGTGCATGACCTCGGTGATGTGGTCGGTCAGGTCCTTGCCGTCCAGAATCTTGTTACGCTCGGCGTAGATGACCTGGCGCTGCTTGTTCATGACGTCGTCGTACTCAAGAACGCTCTTACGCATGGAGAAGTTAATGCTCTCGACCTTATGCTGGGCGCTCTCAACGGCCTTGGAGATAATCTTGTGCTGGATGGGCATGTCGTCGCCCATATCGGCCGTGACCATCATCTTGGAGACGCGGTCCATTTTGTCGCCGCCGAACAGGCGCATGAGGTCGTCCTCGAGCGACAGGTAGAACTGAGTCTCGCCCGGATCGCCTTGACGGCCAGAGCGGCCACGCAGCTGATTGTCGATACGACGGGATTCATGGCGCTCGGTGCCGATGACGGTCAGGCCGCCGGCGGCAAGCACGCGCTCGCGCTCGGCCTTGCAGGTCTCCTTGGCCTCGGCGTTAAACTGCTCGAGCTGCCCGGGCGTCACGTCCTCCATGGTCAGGCCCTCGTACTCCAGGCGCTCGCGCACCAGCTCGTCGGGGTTGCCGCCCAGCAAGATATCGGTACCACGGCCGGCCATGTTGGTAGCGATGGTCACGGCACCATAGCGACCAGCCTGGGCAACGATATGAGCCTCGCGCTCGTGGTGCTTGGCGTTAAGGACCTCGTGCGCAATACCGCGCTTAGTGAGGGCGGCGGACAGTTTCTCGGAGCTCTCGATGGAAACAGTGCCCACCAGGACCGGCTGGCCCTTCGCGTGACGACGCTCAACGTCGTCGGCAACGGCGTTGTACTTAGCCTGAATGGTGCGGTAGACCAAATCCTCGTGGTCAACGCGCTGCACGGGCCTGTTGGGGGGAATGACCTCGACGGGCAGCTTGTAGATCTCGCGGAACTCGGCGTCCTCGGTAAGCGCCGTACCGGTCATGCCGGAGAGCTTGTCATACAGACGGAAGTAGTTCTGCAGGGTGATGGTTGCCAGCGTCTGGTTCTCCTCGCGCACGAGTACGCCCTCTTTGGCCTCGATGGCCTGGTGCAGGCCCTCGGAATAGCGGCGGCCCTCCATGATGCGGCCGGTGAACTCGTCGACGATCTTGACCTCACCGTTGGTGACCACGTACTGCTTGTCGCGGTGGAACATGTACTGGGCCTTCAGCGCCTGCTGCAGGTGGTTGACCAGCTGGCCCGAAAGGTCGGCATAGATGTCCTCGATGCCCAGGCGGCGCTCGATCTTCTTAAGGCCGCGCTCGGTGGCGGCAATGGTGTGCTTGGCCTCGTCCATGACATAGTCGCCCGTGGGCTCCACGTCCTCGGTAGCGGTGAGCATGTCATGCGACACGTCCTCACCGCGCTCCAGACCGCGCACGGCGCGCGCAAAATCCTTGTAGGTGCTAGCGGACTTGGTGCCGGCGCCCGAGATGATAAGCGGCGTTCTGGCCTCATCGATCAGGATGGAGTCGACCTCGTCGACGATAGCGTAGTTGTGACCGCGCTGAACACGCTGCTCGGGGCGGGTGACCATGTTGTCGCGCAGGTAATCGAAGCCAAACTCGGAGTTGGTGCCATAGGTGACATCGGCCTGGTAGGCCGGGCGCTTAAGCTCGAGCGGCATGTTGTTCTGCAGCAGACCGACGGTCATACCCAAATACTTATAGATACGACCCATCCACTCGGAGTCGCGCTTAGCCAGGTAGTCATTGACGGTAACGACGTGCACGCCCTTGCCGGAGATGGCGTTGAGATAGCCGGCCAGCGTAGAAACGAGCGTCTTGCCCTCGCCGGTCTTCATCTCGGCGATATGGCCCTCGTGAAGCGCCATGGCGCCGATGAGCTGTACGTCAAAGTGACGCATGCCCGTGATGCGCTTTGAAGCCTCGCGCACGGTGGCAAAAGCCTCGGGGAGCATATCGTCGAGCGACTCGCCGTTGGCGTATCGCTCGCGGAACTTATCGGTCTGGGCGCGGAGCTCCTCCTCAGTCATCTTCTCAAACTGGGGCTCAAGACCGTTGATCTTGTCGACGATCTTGTAGTAGCGCTTCAGGTCCTTATCGGATCCAAAGGACAGCAGCTTTGACATGAATCCCATGTGGTTTTCCTTTTTTGGCCATCGCCCACGCCATGCAGCCTTGGGCGAGTTAAACACAGATAAATGTACTTT
Organism: uncultured Collinsella sp.; assembly: GCA_958437495.1. Taxonomy (GTDB): domain Bacteria; phylum Actinomycetota; class Coriobacteriia; order Coriobacteriales; family Coriobacteriaceae; genus Collinsella. The sequence continues at coordinate 32,700 of CAUBOH010000019.1, forward strand.
AGCCAAACAAGGCGCGGCCTATACGGTCGACCTCGACCGCCACGTAATAACTACGACCAACCTGCCAAAAAGGGACAGGTTTATTTTGGCAGGTTTTATCTGGGTAAACGCTGCATCTCTGCCATTTGGTGCAAACGAGCCTGTCCCCTTCGCACCAATTTGGTGCCATGGGGACAGGTCCGTTTGCACCAATAAGAGAAAAGGGCCGCGCACCCAAATGGATACGCGGCCCTTTAGCCATGAATGCGAGTGTTTGCTCGGCGAGCTATTTACTCAGCAGCCTCGGTGGTCTCGGCCTCGGCAGCGGCCTCCTCGACGGGAGCCTCTGCGGGAGCCTCGGCAGCCTGCTTGGCAGCCTCCTCGGCGAACTTAGCGGCACGCTTCGCCTTCTCGGCAGCCTTAGCCTCAGCGGCGGCCTTGCGAGCGGCCTCGGCCTCGGCAGCCTTGGCGGCCTTGGCAGCCTTGGCCTCCTCAGCCTTCTTGAGCTGGGCGGCAGCGGCGCCACCGAACTTATCGGCGAAGCGCTGGACGCGTCCACCGGTGTCGACGAACTTCTGCTGGCCGGTGTAGAACGGGTGGCACTCGTTGCAAAGCTCGACCTTCATCTCGGACACGGTAGCGTGCGTCTTGAAGGTGTTGCCGCAGGAGCACGTCACCGTGCACTCGACATACTGGGGATGGATACCCTGCTTCATGGTAGGACTCCTTATTGGTCAGGCGCTGGTTACCGATCAGCGCATAAGGCGTCTTGGTTTCCGACCAAGACAACAAACTCGGTTATGGTACCACGGCGCCACGCGTCCCACAAAAGGTTCACGGTCTTTTCGGAACGACACGAATCTGACCCATCGAAACACATCTCCACCGTTCCTTCAACTGGGAAAATGCCGTCCCCGGGGCCTGAGAAGGGCCCCGGGGACGTTCGACTGACTGCGGGAACGGCCTTTCCGCTCAATGTGTTCGGCTGAGATCGGAAATCAACCAAACTGAACTAGGTTCAGTTGACATGGTTAAAAACGAGGGGCGACGCTTTTGCGTCACCCCTCGTCCCGGCCGGTTGCTTTAGTTGTACACACGGTAGTTACACTTGAACTGGGTTATGTGTCCATAGTTGGAGCGGTACCAACCCGACGTATAGCTGATTGCCTCTGCGCCTAGATAGTCGTAGCCCTTGTTGTAGCGAAGCTGACGGTAGGTCGTGTCGTACTCTGCTACGTAAAACGTGTCTCCAGAGAAGGCTTTGTACCGGTCCTTAACCGTCGAAGCCATGTACGCGGGTTCGACATCGCCTTTCTCCCCGTTGAGCGCATAGACGGGTGCCGCGATTCCGCATAAAGCCGTTGCCACGAGGATGGCGTAGACAGCCATGCGCGACGCATTGGACTTCAGCTGTTCAAATAGTTTCATGTCATTCACCTCGCTCGTATGTATCGAGGTATTCCTGCTTGAGCGTCTGCG
>CAUBOH010000020.1 GCA_958437495.1 uncultured Collinsella sp.
TCGAGAATTTCTTTAGTTGGGCGAAGTATGTGGGGATATTTTGACTCTGTTACAAGTCTGTAAACAAAAAGGGCCCCGCACATGCGGGGCCCTTTACAAACGTATATACGCCGATGCTTAGTAGCCGACGATGCCCTGCGGGAAGAAGAACATGCACAGAACGACACACACGGCAAAAACGACGGCCATGATGACGGTCAGGCGATCGAGGTTCTGCTCCATGACGCCCGTTGCAGAGCTGGAGTTATACAGCGAACTAGCGATCATATCCGAAACGCCGGTACCCTTACCGGAATGCATCAGGACGAGAATCGTCAGCGCCACGGCAGAAACAGCCCAAACGACAAACAGAAGAATCTGGAACGGACCCATAGATAAGCTCCTTAATAGAACAATTCAAACTCCAGTACTGTACCACAATCCCCTGCCTTCCCCTACCTGCCACTCGGGGACCGGGTAGAAATGGCAGAAATATCAAAAGGGGGGTTGCCCGAATATGGGCAACCCCCCTTGCATGAAAACGCTTGGAGTTTTCTCTTAGGCCTCGGTGGCGAGCACGCGGCCCGTCATCTCGGCGGAAGGCTCCAGACCAGCCATGGTGAGCATAGTCGGGGCGATATCGGAGAGACGACCGTCCTCGATACCGGTGAGCTGTGCCTTCTCATCAACGATGATGAACGGCACACGGTTGGTGGTGTGAGCCGTAAACGGATGCTTGGAACCGTCGGAAGCAACGTCAAACATGTGATCGGCGTTGCCGTGGTCGGCGGTAATCAGCGCAAAGCCGCCCTTAGCGAGAATCGCCGGGACAACCTTGGACAGGGCATCGTCAACAGCCTCGACGGCCTTAACGGCGGCGTCGAAGACACCGGTGTGACCAACCATGTCGCAGTTCGCGAAGTTCACGATGTAGAAATCAGCGCGATCCTCGTTGATGGCGGCGACAAGCTTCTCGGTAACCTCGGGAGCGCTCATCTCGGGCTGCAGATCGTAGGTAGCAACCTTGGGGGAAGCGACGAGCACGCGCTCCTCGCCCTCCTTGGGCTCCTCGATGCCGCCGTTGAGGAAGAACGTCACGTGGGCGTACTTCTCGGTCTCGGCGGTGTGCAGCTGCTTCAGGCCATTGGCGGCGATAACGTCGGCCAGGACGTTCTCGGGGAACGTCTTGGGGAAGGCGACCTCAACGTCAAACGTCGGATCGTACTCGGTTATCGTCACAAAGTGCGAAAGCTTGATCTGCTCGCGCTCAAAGCCGTCGAACTCCTTGTCCGTGAACGCGCGGGTCATCTGACGGGCGCGGTCGGGACGGAAGTTGAAGAAGATGGCTGCGTCGCCCTCGTGGATGCCCTCGTTGTGGGCAGCGAAGGGCTCGACGAACTCGTCGCCGCGCGGATCCTTCTCGTAGTAGGCCTTGATACCGGCAACAGGGTCGGTATCGGCATCGGACGCGTTGACCATGACGTCGTAGGCGCGCTGGATACGCTCCCAACGATTATCGCGGTCCATGGCCCAATAACGGCCCGAGACGGTGGCAACGCGAGCGTCGCAACCGGTCTCCTCGGAGATCTTAGCCAGGAAGGCGCAGAACTCGCTCATGTAGCCGGCACCGGACTGTGGGTCAACGTCGCGGCCATCCATGAAGGCGTGGACGCGAACGGTCTTGACGCCATGCTGGGCAGCCATCTTGACCAGAGCCTCGACGTGGTTCATGTGGGAGTGAACGCCGCCAGGGCTCATAAGGCCCATAAGGTGAAGAGTCTTGCCCTCGGCCTTGACATCGTCCATAGCCTTGACGAAAACCTCGTTCTTGGCGATGGAGCCGTCCTTGATGGCATTGTTGATGCGCGAAAGCTCCTGGAACACGACGCGGCCGGCACCGATGTTGAGGTGACCCACCTCGGAGTTACCCATCTGGCCGTCGGGAAGACCCACGTCCTCGCCCGAAGCGCCGAGCGTAGTGTGAGGATACTTCTCGTACAGGCTATCAAGGAAGGGCGTCTTGGCAGCGGCGACGGCGTTCTCGCCGTCAGCCGGAGCAAGGCCGCAGCCGTCCATGATGATCAGGAGTGCAGGAAGATGACGCTGTGCCATATGTCCTACTCGCCTGCCTTGACGACCATAGAGGCGAAGTCGGCAGCCTTGAGCGAAGCGCCGCCCACGAGGGCGCCGTCAACATCGGGCTTGGCGACGAGCTCGGCGATGTTGCCGGGCTTGGCAGAGCCACCGTACAGGACGCGGATGCCGTCGGCGAGCTCCTCGCCAAACATCTCCTTGAGGGTCTCACGGATAGCGCCGCAGACCTCCTGAGCGTCCTCGGCGGTAGCGGTCTTGCCGGTGCCGATGGCCCAGATGGGCTCGTAGGCGACGACGACCTGCTTGGGGCAGGTGATCTCAAGACCAGCAAGGCCAGCCTTAACCTGGTTCACGACGTGCTCGACATAGGTGCCAGCCTCGCGGACCTCGAGGGACTCGCCGCAGCAGAAGACGGGAACAAGACCGGCGGCAACGAGAGCCTTGGCCTTCTTGTTCTGGTCCTCGTCGGTCTCGTGGAAGTAGTCGCGACGCTCGGAGTGACCGATGATGCAGTAGGTGCAGCCAGCAGACTTGAGCATGTCGCAAGAAGACTCACCAGTGAAGGCACCCTTGGCCTCCCAGTACACGTTCTGTGCACCGAGGGCGATGGGGGCAGCCTGAATACGGTCATGAACCGTGGTGATGTCGATGGTCGGAGGGCAGACGAGCACCTCGACGCCAGCCGGAACCTCGGGCAGAGCCTGAGCCAGCTCGTCGGCGAGCTTGGCGGCCTCGGCGACGTCGTTGTTCATCTTCCAGTTACCAGCGATGAGAAGGGTGCGATTAGGCATCGAGAAGCGCCTCCACTCCGGGCAGGGCCTTACCCTCGACGAGCTCCATGGAAGCGCCACCACCGGTGGAGATCCAGCTCATCTTGTCGGCCAGGTTGAACTTGTTGACAGCTGCGACGGAGTCGCCACCGCCGATGATCGAGGTGCAGTCGGCCTCGGCGACAGCCTCGGCGATAGCCTGGGTGCCGTGAGCGAAGTTGTCGAACTCGAAGACGCCCATGGGGCCGTTCCAGAACACGGTCTTGGCGCCCTTGACGGCCTCGGCGTAAAGCTCCTCGGTCTTGGGGCCGATGTCCATACCCTCACGATCGTCAGGGATAGCGTCGGAAGCGACAACCTCGGGGACAGCGTCCTCGCCAAAGTGATCGGCAACGCGGTTGTCGATGGGGAGCAGGATCTTGACGCCCTTCTCCTCGGCCTTCTTGAGCATCTCGCCAGCGCGCTCGACCCAGTCCTCTTCCTTGAGGGACTGACCGACGGACAGGCCCTGAGCCAGGAAGAAGGTGTAGGCCATACCGCCACCGATGATCAGGGTGTCAGCAGAGTCGATGAGGTGATCGAGAACGCCGATCTTGGAGGAAACCTTGGAACCGCCGACGATGGCGACGAAGGGGCGCTCGGGCTCGGCGAAGATGCCGGTCAGCGTGTCGACCTCCTTCTCGAGCAGGAAGCCAGCGACGGCAGGCAGGTAAGCGGCGGGACCCACGACGGAACCCTGAGCGCGGTGAGCGGTGCCGAAGGCATCGAGAACGAAGACGTCACCATAGGAAGCGAGCTTCTTGGCGATCTCGGGATCGTTCTTCTTCTCACGCTTATCGAAGCGGACGTTCTCGAGAACGAGAACCTTGCCCGGCTCGACGGCAGCGACAGCCTCGGCAGCCTTCTCGCCGTAAGTGTCGGCGACAAAGGCAACGTCGAGACCAGAGAGCTCGGCGAGCTTCTTGGCGACGGGCTCAAGGGAGAGCTCGGGCTGGAAGCCGGTGCCATCGGGACGGCCGAGGTGGCTCATGAGGATGACGCGAGCGTTGTGCTCAACGAGGTAATTGATGGTGGGCAGGGCAGCCTTGATGCGGGTGGTGTCGCCAACGACGCCATCCTTGATAGGCACGTTGAAGTCAACGCGGACAAGAACGCGCTTGCCGTCGACATCGATGTCGCGGACGGTCTTCTTGGTAAAGGCCATGTTTGCTTCTACCTTTCGTACGTGTCTGCCTCCCATTACGGCAGACGATTTCTTATAAAAAGGGCGCGACCCTAGGGCGTAAGCCCTATGAGGCCGCGCCCTTCTTTAGACGCTCAACGAGCTATTCGCTAAAAGCCAAATTAGGCGACGAACTTCTCGAAGTACTTGATGGTGCGGACCATCTGGGAGGTGTAGGAGTTCTCGTTGTCGTACCAAGAGGTGACCTGAACGAGGGTCTGGCCGTTGCCGAGGTCGGAGGCCATGGTCTGCGTGGCGTCGAAGATGGAGCCGTGGGTCTCGCCGACGATGTCGCGGGAGACGATCTGGTCCTCGTTGTAGGCGAAGGTCTCGGGGATGGTCTCGGCGTAGGCCTTCATGGCAGCGTTGACCTCGTCGACGGTGACCTTCTTGTCAACGACGGCGTAGAGGTTGGTCAGCGAGCCGGTCGGCGTCGGGACGCGCTGGGCGGCACCGATGAGCTTGCCGTTGAGCTCGGGGAGAACCAGGCCGATGGCCTTGGCAGCGCCCGTGGTGTTCGGGACGATGTTCTCGGAGCAGGCGCGGGAGCGACGGAAGTTGCCCTTGCGCTGCGGGCCGTCAAGCGGCATCTGGTCGCCAGTGAAGGCGTGGATGGTGGTCATGATGCCGGAGACGATGGGGGCGAAGTCGTTCAGGCCCTTGGCCATCGGGGCGAGGCAGTTCGTCGTGCAGGAGGCAGCGGAGATGATGTTGTCCTCAGCGGTCAGCGTCTCATGGTTGACGTTGTACACGATGGTGGGCAGATCGCTGCCGGCCGGAGCGGAGATGACGACCTTCTTGGCGCCAGCGTTGATGTGGGCCTGAGCCTTAGCCTTGCTGGTGTAGAAGCCGGTGCACTCGAGAACGACGTCGACGTCGAGGTCGCCCCAAGGCAGGTTGTTGGCGTCGGCCTCCTTGTAGATCTTGATTTCCTTGCCGTCAACGGTGATGGAATCCTCGCCAGCAACGACCTCGTGATCGCGAGCATAGTTGCCCTGCGTGGAGTCGTACTTCAGCAGGTAAGCGAGCATATCGGGAGAGGTGAGGTCGTTGATAGCGACGATCTCGGAGCCCTCATGACCGAACATCTGACGGAAAGCCAGACGACCGATGCGACCGAAGCCGTTAATAGCAACCTTTACTGCCATTGTGTCTCCTTTCGTAAGGCCCCCGCAAGCTACAGCGCCTGCCGTTGAGGCCCACAAACTAACCACTCGCCTAATATACCTTTTTTTTGACTTGAATTTCACGAGAATGCTCGAAATTGAAAATCAAATTTCAGTTAAAACGTTTTAAAGAATAAAATGGCAGCTACACCCGTATATACGTCGATACTTTAAACTACTTGTTTGCTTCAATGAGCTTTTCAAGCCTCAAAACACGATGGTAGAGGGCCGACTTCGACAAGGGAGGGTCAGCCATCTCCCCCAGATCACGCAGCGACAGATCGGGATAGCGCTCGCGCAGGTCGCAAAAGACCGCCAAGGCATCCGGAAGCGCATCGCGAAGGCCACGCTGCTCGAGCTCATCGATAAGCGCAAGCTGATGTTGGGCGGCACCGGCGCTTCTGGTCTGGTTGGCGAGCTCGGCGTTCACGCGACGGTTCACATCGTTCTTAACCAACTTGACCGCGCGCGCCTCCTCAATCTCGGCAACGCTGCGCTTGGCACCAATCAGCTTTAAAAGATGCTCTATTTCCTCGGCACTCTTAATGTACACGGCATATGACCCCCGCCGTGCATTCACACGCGCATGGACCCCAATCTGCTCCAACAGGTCGCAAAGCCCCTTGGCATATTGCTCGCCCTGCACCGCGATCTCCAAATGAAAATCACCGCGTGGATCGGCCACGAAGCCGCCCGCGATGAGCGCGCCGCGGATATAGGCAAGCCTGCAGCAAGGACGGGCAACGATATGTCGGGGCACGCCGGCGACAAGTCCTCCCCTACGGTCGAGGATGCCCAGCAGCACCAAAGCCTTATCCAAATCGGGCTGATCGGGCAAGGTGATGAGGTAATTTCGAACCTTATGCAAGACCGATTTGCGGACAGTGAACTCCGTTTTGAGCTTAAGGATGCGATGCGTCAGCGTGATCATCGTGCGCGCAACGGCTCCCGTCTCTGTCGCAACCGTCAAACGATACCGCCCAGAGCCAGTAAGCGAGAGCGTGCCACTCACGCGCGTAAGGGCGGCAAGCGTCGACAAGTCGCAGTATTCACATTCGGGTTCGCAGCGCGCAAGCTCGTCGCGCACCTCAGCGGTAAATGACATGCAGGCCTATGCCTTCGTGTTGGCGCGCGACAGGTCGCGGTGGGAGATGCTCACGTGGTACTGAGCGCCTTCCAGGTAACGGGCCGTGGCCTCGGCAATGGCAACGCTACGGTGCTGACCGCCCGTGCAGCCGATGGCGATAGAAAGCTGCGGCTTGCCCTCCGCGATATAGCCCGGCATCACCGTATCGAGCAGTTGTGTCCAAGCCTTCCAAAACTCCTGCGTCTTGGGATGGTCCAGAACAAAATCGGAGACCTTTTTATCGAGACCGGTCATGGTGCGCATCTCGGGATCGTAGAACGGATTGGGCAGGAAGCGGACGTCGATCATAATGTCCGCCTCGACGGGCATGCCGTGCTTAAAGCCAAACGAGAACACGTGGACGTCCATGAGCTGCTGGTCGGACAGCTCGGAAAATGCCATACGTAGCTTGTTGCGCAGCGCAGAGGTACGCAGACGGCTCGTGTCGATAATCATATCGGCTCGGTCGCGCACGCCCTGCAGCTGAAGGCGCTCGCGCTGAATGGCATCGGCCGTAGTCTCCCCTGGCTTGGCAATGGGATGACGGCGGCGATTTTCGCTGTAGCGACGAATCAGCACCTCGTCAGAAGCCTCCAGGAACACGATGTCGCAGCTCATCTCGCGCTCTTCGAGCGCGGCGACCGCATCGAGCAACTCGTCAAACAGTCCCTGGCTACGCAAATCGCAGGTGACGGCGAGATGCCTGCCCACGCCCGTATTGATGCCGACGAGCTCGGCAAGCTGGGCGATGAGACGCGGAGGTAAGTTATCAATGCAAAAATAGCCCATGTCCTCGAACACGTGCATGGCCTGCGTGCGGCCCGATCCGGACATTCCGGTGATGATGACGATATCGGGGATGCGCTCCGAGCGCTCCGCCGCATCCATGGCATCTCCCTTTTGCATGTGCTGCCTCCCGAAAACAAGCGCGGGACCCAGCAACCCGGATCCCGCGCGGTCAATTGCCTTTATTGAGTATACCGCCCCGAGCGGATACGAGGCCTGTCTTACGCCTCAAGCGCAGCCTTGAACCAACTTGTAATACTCGTGGGGTGCGTGATGGCGGTGCCGACGACAACGGCCCAGGCGCCAGCATCGATCGCGGCGCGAGCCTCCTCGGGCGTATGCACACGACCCTCGCAAATGATGGGAAGGCCGGGGAATTCCTCGGTCGCCTGACGCAGGAGCGGCAGGTCGGGGCCATCGGCCATGGTGCAGTCGATGGCGGCGACACCGTGAGAGAGCGTGGTGGATACCAGGTCGAAGCCCATATCAACCGCACGGCGAATATCCTCGATGGTGGCACAATCCGCCATCAGGAGCACACCCTCCTCGTGCAGCGGACGGAAGGTATCCTCAACCGTCTTGCCATCGGGGCGCGGACGATCGGTGGCGTCGATCGCCACGATATCGGCACCGGCAGCAACGCAGGCGCGGGCGTGACGCAGCGTCGGCGTGATGTAAACGCCCTCGTGTCCATCCTTCCACAGGCCAATAACAGGAACCTCACAGCGACCCTTAATGGCGGCAATGTCGGCAAGGCCCTGGCAGCGAATGGCGGCGGCGCCGCCGAGTTCGCAAGCGCGAGACATTTGAGCCATGGTCTCGGGCGTACGAAGCGGCTCGCCCATATACGCCTGAACGCTCACGACGAGCTTACCCTTCAGGGATTGAATCAAAGGATCGACGGTCATAAGGCTGCAACCTTTCTCAGAACAGCCTCCCGAGGCGTGTTGTCTCGGGAGGCTCCTACAGCAGATACGTTTACTTTAACGAAGCAAGAAGATGCTCGGCGGCACCGATGAGCGGAGCATCGCCCTCCAGAGACCCGATGAGAATCGGCGTGTCTTGGAGCGGATCGAGCGCCTGGCTGGCATAGCCTTCGTGCACCGAATCCTTCCACGTCTGCGAACGCCAATCGGGACCCTGATGAATTACGCCGCCCGAAAGCACGATGACCTCTGGATCCAGAATGTTGGCGAGCGAGCCTAAGCTAGCGCCCAGTGCAAAGCCGGCGTCATGGATGACCTCGGTCGCCTTTGCGTCGCCCGCGCGGCACAGGTCGTTCACATCGCGACCGACCGAAGGACGGCTGGGGTCGACGCGGCCAAAGCGTTCATCGTACATACGACCAATGGAAGTACCCGAAGCAACAGACTCAAGATGGCCGGAACGCCCGCAGGCGCAGGGAATGCCAGCGGCAGCCGAGCACTCGATGTGGCCCATATGACCGGCAGCACCATGGAAACCCTGCATCACGCGACCGTTCTCGACATATGCGCCGCCGATGCCCGTACCGATGCCCAGGCACAAGACGGAGAACTTGCCCTTGCCGACGCCCCAGTGGGCCTCGCCCAGCGCATGAGCCTGCACGTCGCCCACAACGGCAACGGGAAGACCAAGGTCCTCGCGCAGACGCGGCCCCAACTGAACGCCGGACCAGCCGGGCATGATCTCATTGGCATACGCGATGGCGCCCGTCTTGGGATCGACGACGCCTGCGGCACCGATACCGACACCGAGGACCTCGACATCGGGGTTCGCCTCGATGGCGGCCTTAATAGACGCCTCGATGCGCAGGAAAACTGCCTCGCCGCCTTCTTGGGCCTCGGTGGGAACCTCAGCTTCAAAGACCGGATGGGGCACGCTGCCATCAGCCGGATACTCCATAATGGCAGTCGCAATCTTGGTGCCGCCGATATCGACGGAGCAAACGTACTTGTTCTCCATGTCGCTCTCCTTAGGAGATATAAACAACTACAGGAAATGCGCCGTCAGGCTAGCCGTCGCAGCGCGGTAAAGGTTTTCCAGGTGCCCGAGATCGCCGAGAAACCGTGTGGTCATTGACCTAATGGGTCATGGCCGCACGGTTGAACGGCGAGGTCGGGTGCCTGGGGAAGCTTTACAGAAGACCGTTGTCCTGGAGGACCTTCTTAATCGCCTCGACGTTCTCGCCGGTCATGGCCTTCACCGGGCGCGGCATGGTCGGGCTGTCGAAGATGCCCATGAGGTTCATAGCGGTCTTGAAGGCGCCGACGCCACCGGCATAGCCCTGGACGCCCGAGGTGACATCCCAGATGTGCGAAATCTCATTGAGGCGATCCTGCTCGGCCTTGACGGTAGCCCAGTCACCAGCCTGAGCGGCCTTCCACTGACGCACGTAGCCCTCGGGCTCAACGTTGGCGAGACCCGGGACGGAGCCGTCGGCGCCACCGAGGTAAGCGCCGTCGACAACGACCTCGTGACCGGTGAGGATGCTCATCGGATGGCCGTTCTTCTCGTTCTCCTGAACGAGGTAGCGGAACGAGATGTCATCACCCGAGGAATCCTTGACGCCAGCAAGGACGCCCTCGGCGCCGAGCTTGGCAAGGAGCTTCCAGGGGAGCTTGGTGTGAACGCAGACGGGAATGTCATAGGCAAAGATGGGCAGGTCGAGCTCCTCGTGAAGGATGCGGAAGTGCTCCTCGACCTCGGTCATGCCCTGCAGGGCATAGAACGGGCAGGTGGCGACGAGGGCATCGGCGCCCAGTTCCTGAGCGACCTTACCGTGCTCAATCATGCGCTCGGTCTCGGTATCGATGATGCCGACCAGAACAGGCACGCGGTGATCAACGATGCGCACAGCCTCGGCGATAATCTGACGACGGCGCTCATCGGTGGAGAAAACGACCTCACCCGAAGAGCCCAAGAAGAACAGGCCATCGACGCCGGCATCGATCATGCGGTTGATGCTACGCTCAAAGGAGGCAACATCGAGCTGGTGATCTTCGGTATCGGGAACTACGACGGGAGGGATAACGCCGGTGAATTTCTGAGTTGCCACAAGAATCTCCTTAGTTGTCTGGCGGGCGGCCCTATGCCGCCCACTCTTGTTGGTAGTGTCCAGGCCGCCTAGGCCAAAGAACACGGGTAGAACGTTTGGTTAAAAAAGTCGACGACTTCGTTTTCGAACGCATTGATGCGCTCGTGAGCGTATTTGGCATAGATGATATGCCTCCGGTCACACTCAAGACCGTTGAATACGGCAAACTGGCCCTTGGGATCGCTCACGGCATCCATGAGCGATGTGCCCATGAGCACCGATCCGCGCACCCGAGACGACAGGGCCTCGAGGCCACCGGGAATTGGATTGGCAACCGCCGTGCAGGCAAGGCCCCGCTCGTCCAGAGCAGAAACCGCCAGCGCGACTCCGCCGCCAAGGCCCTCGCCCCATGCAAAGATGCGGTCGGGGTCCATGCCATCAAGATTGCGCGCAACCTTCGCCAACGCGCAGCCCCAACGGACGCGCCTGACAAAAGCAGGCGAGGTAATCCCCTGCTGCAGGTCGCTGGGTCCAATCGCCTCATCGTCCAGTGCAAGCACGGCATATCCCATGGCCGCAAACCTCGTCATGTGATGCCATCCACGTACGGGTCGGTCGATGTCGCGAAACATCAGACAGAGCGGCACAAGCTCGGATGCCCGGGCGTGACCTAAGGGCTCAATCAAACGGCCGTGTACGACATACCCGCCGAGTTCAAAGGAAACCTCGGAGTAGCGCGCGCACGGATTGACGAAATCAATCGCCGTAACAGTCAGCCCGCAAACCTCAAGGTCCGCAGCGGCTGTCTCTAATTTGGAAACATCTGCAGAAGCATCGCCGCGCCAACCCCGGAAATCAGAGAGCCTTGACGAAACCGTTCCAGGCATCCCCGCGAGCCCGGGGACGATCAGCTCGTCTACATTGCTCTCGCACTTAGACATGAGCCTCCCCTCCCTCGCAGAAAAACGGAATGATCATGTCGTCAAAGTCCTGAATCTCCTCGTGGCCAAAGCCCTCAAAGAACTCGTGTCGCTTCTCACAGGCCAGGTTGTTGTAGACCGCAAACTGCGTCGCCGGCGGACAGACGATATCGGCTGTGCCCGTGCCAAACAGCACGGGGCATTTGACCATGGGGGCAAAGTTCTTGGAATCGAAGTACGCCAGTTTGGCATAGGCCTCCTCAATACGAGTCGAGTCCTCGTCAAACCAACGCGACCAATAACGCAGGCCCTCATAAGCGATATCGTCGGCATCCAGATCCCAAACAAGGCGGAAATCCGACAGGAAGGGATAGAGGATGGCGGCACGATTGATAAGCTCGCTATTAAGCGCGCAGGTCGCAATGCCCAAACCGCCGCCCTGCGATGCGCCGTTCACAAATACGCGGGAAAAATCGATGCCCTCGAGCTCGCGAACAATACGGCACAGAATGCGGATATCCTGGTGCAAGCGAACATAGTAGAGGTTGGCCGGGTCGCCATCGATACCGGCGACGATATGGCCCGCGACCGTCGTGCCTTCAAATCCACCAATATCCTCGGAGGGGCCACCCTGGCCGGGGCAGTCGAGGGCGATGAGTGCCATGCCCATACCCGCAAACGACGCCTGCTCGAACCAGCTGCGGCTTGCACCCGGATAGCCGTGGAACTGTAACACCAGCGGCACGGGCTCGTCCGAAACCGGCTTGAGATACTTGGCATGCAGGCGGGCGCCGCACATGCCGGTATACCAGAGGTCAAAAAACTGGCAGGTCGCGGCATCGCTGACCGATGCCGCCTCGACCGCATAGTCGACCTCGACGGCGTCGGCCTCGGCCATGCGGTCGTTCCAAAAGAGATCGAAATCGGATGGACGGGGCATAGCACCCCGATAACCACCAAATTGCTGTTGTAGCTCCTGAGCGCTTGGCATGGCTCGTGAACCCAACCTTTCGAAATCGCAACGGAGGTGCGCCCGGCAAGGAAGCCGGGCGCACGGGAGGGAAAGCGAACCTATTCGCCCAGCTTGGGATGGAGCAGCGACGGCGCAGCACCGAGCAGCATCTTGGTGTAGGGGTCCTGCGGGTTCTGGAAGACCTGCTTGGCCTCGCCCTGCTCGACAATCTTGCCGCCGTTCATGACGATAATGTCGTCGGAGATGTAGCGGACCGTCTGGATGTCATGGCTAATGAACACCATAGCCAGGCCGAGCTCCTTCTTAAGATCGGTCAGCAGGTTGAGGATCTGCGCGCGGACCGAAACGTCCAGAGCCGAAGTGGGCTCGTCGGCGATGATGGCGTCAGGGTTCAACGACAGGGCACGGGCAATTGCCACGCGCTGGCGCTGACCACCCGAAAGCTGGCCGGGAAGAACCTCGGCGGCAGAGCTGGGCAGACCGGTAAGCTCCAGGAGCTCCTTGACGCGCTTCTCCTGCTCGGCCTCGGTACCCAGGTTGTGAACGCGCATGGGGTCGAGCAGCTGCTCGCGAACGACCATGCGGGGATTGAGCGCCGTAGCCGGATTCTGGAACACGACCGAGATGACGCGGCCCATGTGACGACGGTCCTCGGCGGTACGCTTGGTAACGTCCTTGCCCTTAAAGTAGACCTTGCCGCTCGTGGGAGCCTGCAAACCGCACATGACGTTGGCGGTCGTGGACTTGCCGCAACCGGACTCGCCGACGATGCCGATCGTCTGGCCGGGCATGAGCTTAATCGTTACACCCTGGACAGCGTGAACCAGGTTGGGGTGCAGAATCGAACCGGTACGGGTCCTAAAGGTGACGTGGACGTCATCAAGGAAGATGATCGGCTCGACGCCGTTGACTGCGGTCTCGCTCATCTACATCACCTCCGCGTGAGGGGTCAAACCATTTGCCTTGAGCACCTCGTCGGGGAGCTCGGAATAGAAGTGCTCGGTGCCGGGCACGCGCTTGAAGACCGGACGGGTGTCCAGACCAATACGCGGGTGGCTCGAGCGGGGCGCAAAGCGATCGCCCTTGGGGAAATCGCGCGGGCTGGGAACGGCGCCGGGGACCTGGTGCAGACGGCCCGAGCCGCTCTCGATGGACAGAACGGAGCCCAGAAGACCGCGGGTGTACTCGTGGATCGGGTTAGTGAGCAGCTCCTTGGTGGGCGCCTGCTCGATAACCTGACCGGCGTACATAACCGTGATGTTGTGGGCGACCTCGGCGACCAGCGCCAGGTCATGCGAAACGAAGATCATGGCAAAGCCGAGCTTGGCCTGAAGATCGTTGAGCAGCTTGATGACCTGCTTCTGAACGGTAACGTCCAGAGCGGTCGTGGGCTCGTCGCAGATGACCAGCTTGGGGTCGCGGGTAAGGGCCATAGCGATCAGGACACGCTGACGCTGTCCACCGGAAAGCTCGTGCGGATAGCTCTCGAGCGTGCGCTTGGGATCGAGGCCGACGAGCTCCAAGAGCTCCTCGGCGCTGCGGGTACCGCCGCGCTTGGTGAGCTGCTTCATCTGGGCAGAGATGAGCATAGAGGGGTTGAGCGAGGACAGGGCGTCCTGGTAGACCATGGCGATATCGGTACCGCGCAGGCCGAACCACTCCTTCTTGCTCATCTTAAGCAGGTCGCGGCCCTCCCAGAGAACCTCGCCGGAAAGATGCTCGTCATCGTCGGTCAGGCCCATGATGGCCAGCGTGGTGATGGACTTACCGCAGCCGGACTCGCCTACCAGGCCCATGGTCTGGCCGGGACGGACGTCAAAGTTAACGTGGTCGACGACGTTGATATCACCGTGGTGCTCAAACTGGATGCAGAAATCGCGGACCGAAAGGATCGGCTCAACGGACTCATCGGGCACATGGCGGTCGTTACGCTTGAGCTCGACATCGCGCAGGGCGCCAAGACGGGCGGACAGGGACTGAGCCTGCTCCTTGTAGGCACGAACGGGGTCGGAGACCAGCAGGTCGGCCTCACGGCGCTTGGAGGAATCGGTCGGATCCAGGGCGGCGGAGGGAGCAGCGGCCATGGCGTCGGTAATGCCCTCGGAGAGGATGTTGAGCGCCAGGCAGGTGATCATGATGGCCAGGCCCGGGAACAGCGCCTGCCACCAACGGCCAGCGAGCACGCCGCCGCGGGCGTCGGCGAGGATGTTGCCCCAGGTAGCGGTGGGCTCCTGGATACCAGCGCCGATAAAGGTCAGCGAGGCCTCGAAGATGATGGCGTCGGCGACCAGGGTAACGGTGAAGACCATGATCGGGGCGATGCAGTTACGCAGAACATGCTTGATCAAAATCCACGGAGCCTTGGCGCCGGAAACAATGACCGCGCGGACATAGTCCTCGCCGTACTCGGACACGATGTTGGCGCGCACGATACGGGCAATCTGCGGAGTGTACATAAAGCCGATAGCGAAAATGATCGACGGCACGGAGTTGCCCAGGATGGAGACGAAGACGGCCGCGAGGGCGATGCCCGGGATGGACATGATGATGTCCAGGATGCGCATGATCGCCTCGGAAACGGACTTGCGCGAAACCGCCGCGAGGGCGCCCACGACCGAGCCGCAGACCAGAGCCATGGCAGTGGCGCCAAAGCCGATGATCAGCGAGTAACGACCACCGTAGAGCATGCGCGACAGAATGTCGCGACCCTTATCGTCGGTACCGAAGATAAATCCGTTGCCGGGAGCCTGGCGAGCCGTAAAGATCTCGACCGGGCTATAGGGGGCAAGAAGGGGTGCCAAAATCGCGGTCAGGGCGACCAGCGCCAGCACGACGGCGGCAATCTTAGAAGACAGCGTCATCTTCTTCCAGCCACCGAGCTTGAGCCCCTTGGAGGCAGCCTTCTCGAGCTGCTCGGTTTGCTTCTCTCGAATCTTTACCATAATCTACACCGTCCTGATGCGCGGGTTGATGAGCAGGTAGAGCATGTCAACCACGATGTTGATGATGATGAAGGCAAGAGCAACGACGATGACGACGCCCTGAACCAGGTTCGCCTCGTTGCCCTGAACGCCCTGCAGGATCGCAGTACCCATGCCGGGGAGGTTAAAGATAACCTCGATGACGACGGCGCCGCCCATAAGGTAACCGATCTTAAGACCGAGGGTGGTAACCGGGGTGATCAGCGCGTTACGCAAAACGTTAATGCCGACGACGACCTTCTCGGGAACGCCGGCACCGCGAGCCATGCGGACATAGTCCTTGTCGAGCTCCTCGACCATGGCCGTACGCACGATACGAGTCATCTGACCCGACAGCGGAAATGCCAAGGCGATGGCGGGCATGATCATACGTCCCAGATAGCCAACCGGATTCGTGGTGAAGTGAGGCAGGGCACCCGATGCCGGCAGTACCTTAAGGTAGGAAGAGAACAGCAGGATCAACAGAACGGCAAGCCAGAACGACGGGGTTGCCAAGCCGGCGATGGAAAAGACGCGGATCACTTGATCCGGCCATTTGTCGCGATACAGCGCCGCGATGACGCCGAGCAAAAACGAAACGACCGCACCGATGGCAAGACCGATGAAGGTCAGCTGCATCGTGACGGGCAGGGCCGTGGAGATGCGCTTGGCAACAGAGTTGCGGGCAGCGCCGTAGGTGCCCATGTCGCCGTGGATCAAGTCGCCCATGTAGCGCACGTAACGCACAGGCCAGGGGTCATCCAGACCATACTTCTCATGGTACTCGGCAACCGCCTCGGGCGAAGCGCCGTCACCCAACGCCGTATAGGCGGGGTCGGTCTTGGAGAACGACATGAGGAAGAACACCAGGACGGTGACGCCCAATGCCATGATCGGCAGCGCGACAAGACGCCTTCCAATCAAACGTAGAAAGTTGTTCACGTTCTCTCCCCTTTCTTTTGTCGGTAGGACCAACTGGTATATGAGTACGGATACTCATTACAAGACCCGAGCGACATCGTTGCCGCCCGGGTCTTTGTTTCAACTATGAGGATGCGGTCCCAACGACCGACATCCTGCATACAGACTCAAGCGAGTCTTACGCCTTGACGGTCGCGACGCCCCTGAAGGACATGCTCGTCGTGCCGATGCCCTTGAAGCCATCGAGGGCCTCGCCGTTGGGCGCAGTGGACGGATCGTCCCAGGAAGCGGAGACGGTCTTGACGTGGACAACGGGGTACAGAACGGCGTTGTCGGCGATGATGTCGAAGCACTCGTTCCACTTCTTCTGCTGCTCGTCGCCCTCGGCGGCGAGAGCCTCGTCCATGAGACCGTGGAGCTTCTGCCACTCAGCGGACTCCTTCCACGGGCAACGGGTCTGCATCCAGACGTTGTCGCCGTACCACCAGTTGAGCAGCAGGTCGGGGTCGGCGCCGAAGCAGGAAGGATCGCCAGGGGCAAGGAGGATATCGTAGGCCTCGCCGCCGTCGATGGCAGCGTAGGTGGCCGGCGAGGTATCGGTCTGGATGGTCACATCGAAGCCGAGAGCGTCGAGATCGTTCTTGACCTGAGCGGCCATGCCCTTAATCTGCTCGTTGTCGGTGGTGCGCAGGGTGATGGCGCCCGGGGTGATACCGGACTCCTCGATAAGCTTCTTTGCCTTCTTGGCGTTGGTCTTGTACACCGTGGAGGCCTCATGATAGTTGGTGAAGCTCTTGGGCAGGTAGCAGCTGGCAGCGGTGGCAAGGCCGGCGAAGGTGTTGCTAATCATCTTCTCGGTGTCGAGCGCGTACATGACAGCCTGACGGACCTTGACGTTGTTCCAAGGCTCCTTGGCAACGTTGAACATAATGAAGCGGGTGCCGAAGCCCTGGACGTTGTCGATCTTGCAGCCAGCGCTCTCGAGCTGGTCGACGGCGTCAGCGGTGACAAGCTCCATAACGAGCGTGGAGCCCTCCTGCTGAGCGGTAACGCGAGCGGTGGGGTCGGTCAGGATGCTGTACTGGATCTTCTTATCCTCGGCAGCATACTCACCGTTGTACTCGGGGTTGGGAACCAGGGTGATCTCGGTATCGGAGATAGAGTCGTACATCCAGGGGCCGGAGCCGATCGGCTGCTTGGCGCGATCCTCCTCGGCCTGGGTAGCCGGGGTAACGCGGATGATGGCCAGACGATCCTTGAGCAGGGAGAAGTTGGGGACCTTGGTCTTGACCGTTACAGTGCTGGCGTCCTTGGCCTCGATGGACTCGAAGGGCTGGAAGAACGGAGCATAGGTAGCGGAAGCAGCGCAAGCGGTGTAGGAGGCGACGACGTCGTCAGCGGTGACCTCGGTGCCATCGGAGAACTTGGCACCCTTGCGGATGGTGACCTCGAAGGTAGTGTCGTCCACGGACTTGGGATCGTCGGTGGCGAGCTCGTTGAACGTGCTGTAGTCGTGATAATCGATGCCGTAGAGGCCCTCGACGACGTGCCAGTTAGCACCCAGGCCCACAGCGGAGCCGGTGCTGGCGGGGTCGAAGCTGGACGGAGCGTAAGCGGAACCAGCGGTGATCACGCCGCCGCCACGGTTGGCGGAATCGGTGGAACCGGAAGCGGAACCCTCGTCGCTAGAGCTGCCACCGCAGCCGGTGAGACCAAGCCCTGCGACAGCAGCGACGCTGCCGGTGAGGCCGAGGAACGAACGCCTGGACATACCCTTGTTGATGATGGCCATGTCTTCTCCTATCAATAGAGAATCTTACCCGGGAGCACCTAGACGTGCCCCCGCGCAACTTGCGGACGATATATACCTTACCTACCGACAAACCCAACTTGGGTGCCGCGCTCGGCGACCGATACATACATCCGCTTGAACGGTATTTACTACCGTTCACCGAATTCGTTGACAAACGATACTGCAGACAGTATGTATCGACGAGGTGAGATATCAGTCTTCGTCAACCCGCAGGATAGCAGGGCCGTTCGCTTGGGTTAGTCAAACGTTTTAGCGTTAATAAAACCCGAAACCAGCAGGTAATCATGGCGAAATAAATGCTTGAAAATCGCGCAAGCATGTATACCAGTTGTTTAGGCTCGTGTTTAGCTATCGGAATGGCTAGCCGATGCCTCGGCGCGCTCGGCATTCCATGCGACGAGCGCCTCGTGGACCGCCTTGGCGACATCGGCAGGTATGCCGCGAACTTCCGCGATCTCTTGCTCGCTCGCCGCGCGCAAACGCTTCATCGAGCCAAAATGGCGCATAATGGCACGTTTTCTAGTGGGTCCCACGCCTGGAACGTCATCAAGTACCGAAACCGTCATGGCTTTATCGCGCAACTCACGATGAAATGTAATTGCAAAACGGTGCGACTCATCGCGCACCTGCTTGATGAGATAGAGCGACGCGGACCCGGTCGGAAGCACGACGGGAGTCTCGTCCCAAGGCACGAAAACCTCCTCATCGGCCTTTGCCAAGCCACAAACTGGTATATCGAGCCCAAGGGCCTCAAGTTGCTTAATTGCAGCCGTCAATTGCGGCTTGCCGCCGTCGACAACGAGCAGATCGGGGCGCGAGCCAAAACGTTCGTCGGCCATCCGCTCGGGAGCATAGCGACGCCCCAAAACCTCGGACATCGAAACGAAGTCGTTCGCCTCGTCCAATTCGGCCTGGATTTTAAAGCGGCGGTACTGGCTCTTGTCGGCGCGGCCGTTGGTAAACACCACCATCGAGGCGACCGTAAAGGTGCCATGCAGCGTAGAGATATCGAAGCACTCGATACGTAACGGCGGCGATGGCAGCGCCAACGCGCTTTCGAGCTCCAAGAGCGCCCGATTGGTGCGGTCGTCGGCATACCCCGTACGCATCATGTAGCGCATGAGTGCATGGCGCGCATTTTTGGATGCCATATCGAGCAAACGGTGCTTTTCGCCACGCTGCGGCCTATGGAGATGACAGGAGCGCTCGCGCTTGCCTGCAAGCCACTCCCCCAGTGCCTCCGCATCCTCAAGCTCGGCAGAAAGGTTGATCTCAGCTGGAATATCAGCCGTCTCGTCGTAATAGCGCTTAAGAAAGCCCGATTGAAGTTCCTCTTCGTCGACATCCAAACCCTTATCGAGAATGAACTCGCAGGTTCGAACCGTTCGACCCTCACGCACGACAAAAACGCAAGCGGCAGAAATGGTCTCTTCGCGATAGAAGCCGATAACATCGATATCGACGCTCGATGGAAAGACGACCTGTTGGCGATCGTCCAGGCCCCTAATGACGTCCAGGCGGCGCTTGACGCGGGCGGCGCGCTCAAAATCGAGCGTCTCGGCGGCCTCCGTCATCTCGGATGTCAGCTCGTCGACGACGTCCTTGCGATGGCCAGACAAAAAACGTTCGACACGTTTGACGTTCTTGGCATAGTCCGCAGGAGAAATCGCGCCGACGCATGCACCCGGGCCACGACCGACATGATAGTCAAAGCAGGGGCGTCCGTTTTGCGCGCAAATCATATTGACGATGTCTTCTTCGCCCTTATGAGATTCGACGATGCGGCGGCAGCGACGCCACTCCGCACAGGATGCTGAGCAAATGGGAATAACCTTGCGCAGCGTATCGATGGTTTCACGCGCCGCACGGCTATCGGTATAGGGGCCAAAATAGCGCGTCCCCGGCTTATGGCGCTCACGCGTGTATTTAATAGCGGGAAATAGATCGCTCTTGGTGATAGCGATAAAGGGATAGCTCTTATCGTCCTTAAGATCGACGTTAAAGTACGGATGGTATTGACCGATCAGATTGCGCTCGAGTACCAATGCCTCGTGCTCGGTCTCCACAACGATATAGTCGAAGCTCGCCACCAACTGCATCATAAGCGGGATCTTCTGGCGCTCGTCCTGCAGCGTCACGTACTGACGCATACGGGCACGCAGGTTTTTCGCCTTGCCAACGTAGATGACATCGCCCTTGGCGTCTTTCCAAAGGTAGCAACCGGGCTGCGTGGGAACGCGCGAGACCTGTTCGGCAAGGGTTGGAATGTTATCGTGACCCGTCACGTTTACCTACTTGCGGCGAAGCAACGCAGAGACCTCGGTCATCTTAAAGGCGACGGCCAGACCAAAGGTGACGGCGAGCGAGACGATGCCTGCAACGCAAACATAGCCCAAGGTAACCAGAATCGAGCCGCCGAGCGCACCGACAAAGTGCTCGAGCGCCCACAAAACGCCGGCACCTGCTGCGGCACCCAGGCCGCCGAGTAAAAGGCCAAAGAAGCCTCCGTGCAGTATGGACGTAACCTGAAGGCCATGCAGACGACGACGCAGCCACCACAGCGAACAACCGACCAAGATAACGTAGTCGACGACATACGAAAGCGCGATGGCAGGCATGCCGTAGCCGAGGGCCACTCCGAACAGCAGTACCGAACCGGCCTGCCCAATGGCGGAGTACAGACAATAGCGGCCATAGGGCTTCATATCGAGCAGAGCAGAGAAGCTCTTCTGCATCAGCACGACCACGCCGTAGAGCGGCAGCGAGAGTGCCAGATAGACAAGAAACTCGGACACCAGCGCCACGCCGGACTCATCAAACTTGCCGGCACAGTAAATCATGTTGAGCGGACGCGCGAAAACAATCAGGTACAACGCAAACGGGATCAGGAAAAACAGCATCTGGGCGACACCGCGCGAGATGCCCGTACGAACACTGTCGTAATCTTTCTCCTGCGCATCGTGAGAGAGCTCGGTGTACAGCGCCGTCGAAAGCGAAGCGGCAATCAGCGCGTAGGGCAGCGTGTACCACAGGCGCGCATACGCGATGACGGAAGGACCGGTCTCGGGCTGTACCACCAGCGCGGCGGCATTGGTGATGGAGGTCGAAACAAACATGCACACCGTTGCAAGCAGCGTCGGAATACCAAGCGTAATCGTCTGGCGCAGCGCGGGATCCTTAAAGTCGATATGAATATGAGGGTGCACGCCATGCTTGCCGAGCGCGGGGATCTGACATGCCATCTGGACAAAGACGCCAAAGGTCGTTCCGGCTGCAATAAGAATGATGCCGGCACGCTCACCGAATTGTGCGGACACAGGAGCAAAGCCCATAAAGCTCGCGATGACAATCACATTGTTGAGAACCGGGGCAAACGTCGACCAGAAGTAATCACGGTGTGCGTTGAGAACGCCCGAGAACACCGAGCCCAGCCCGTAGAACAGAATCTGGATGGCAAAGAAACGAAACATGAACGCGGCAGTATTCATGCTACCGCCGTCCCCCGAAAGGAACGATTGCGTCCAGATAAAGCCCGGAGCGAACACGGTGCCCAGCACCGAAATGCCGCCCAGCAGCAAAAGCAGGATGCCGAGCAGATTGCCTACGTATTCGTTTGAGGCGTCGCGACCCTGTTCACGACGCACGCCCATGTACACCGGCAAAAAGGCGGTAACCAACATGCCGCCCATCACGAGCTCGTAGAGCATATTGGGCAGGTTGTTGGCGACCTGATAGGAAGACGAGAGCAGCGACATACCGATGGCGGCAGCCATAGCCCACGTGCGGATAAACCCGGTGACGCGCGACACGATGGTCAGCACGGTCATGAGCCCAGCAGAACGACCGATCGTAGAGTAATCCGACGAGCCCATATCATCTACATCGTCCTGCGATTGGGGACTGACTTCAGTGTGTCGTCGAGAATCAGCCTCGATATCAGGCTCATCGATTATCGCGAAGGGGTCGTCGACCAAAACGGCATCATCGGCAGAAAAAGCTCCGTCAACAGGCGTGACATCGTTGTCAAACGAAGCGTCATCGTTAGCTGCGGCATTATCACCAAACACCGTGTCAACTTCCCTGGCGGCAGCGGTTCGGCCAGAAAACGACAAGAGACCCCAATCATCGTCGTCGACAGCAACGCCCTCGACCGGATCGGTCGAGCCGAGCGGTGACCACTCGTCATCCAAAAGCAGCTGCTCGTCATCACCGTCGGCTGCAGACCTCGCAGGACAACCGGCTGGGGCACTCTGCAGCGCGCCCTTTCCCTGAGCCGCCATCAAGAACACTGCCGTCTCATCGGGACGCGGCGCACGAGACACCCCGGCGGCAGTAGGCATCCGTCCGGCACGGGATTGAGCCGCGGCCAAGAACACCGCCGTCTCGTCGGGGCGACCCGAAGAGAGAATCGTACGGGGAAGCACCGTACCGGCACCGGCGGCACGCAAATACACAGCCGTCTCCCCTGGATCTGCAGCAGCGGACCAAGCGTTTCGAATCTGGTCGTCGACCGAAGAAGCCTCAGGCGCGGACGTCTGAGAAGCCGAACCCTTTGCAAAGTGAGCTCCGCGCTTCGATTCTTCCTGCGGCATCGCTCAGTCCTCTCTCGTGATCGGGGCAACCGTCGCCCCGCAAAATGCAACTAAGTCGTCGGGGGCAAGCTCAAGCTGATAGCCACGCTTACCGCCTGAGATAAAAATGGCATCCCAAAGGACGCATGTCTCATCGATCAGCGTCCGAAAGCGTTTTTTCATGCCGACTGGACTGCAGCCGCCCCGGACATACCCCGTCGCGGCAAGCAAATCCTTGACATGCATCATGGTCAGCGACTTTTCACCAGCGGCGCGCGCGGCGGCCTTTAGGTCAAGCTCGTCGGCAACGGGAATACAGCACACAACGTGTTCGTTGGACGGCGTCACGCAAACCAAGGTCTTAAAACCCTGGCCAGGCTCCTCGCCAAGTTGTTCCGAAATTGCAACGCCTAAACCCGCCGACTCATCGCCATCGTCTTCATACGTATGGAGAATATAGGAGATGCCGGCGTTTTCCAGCTCGCGCATCGCATTGGTTTTCGGCGTCTTTGCAGCCTTTGCCATGGCATGCCCCTTCCCTCGCATTCGAACGTAACGCCTAAGTATATGTCCAATGTAGCCGCATACGTCATCTCGACACATAGAAGCGCCACCGAATCGAAAGGAATCGGTGGCGCTTCTCGCATGACGGCGTCTCTTTACTGGGCGTCGAGTTGCGCCTGACGCTCACGGTCGCGCACGAGCAGCGGTGCCAAGAACTTGCCCGTGTAACTCTGCGAACATGCCGCGACCTGCTCCGGCGTACCCGAGACCACGACGGTTCCGCCGCCATTGCCGCCCTCGGGACCCATATCAATCAGACGGTCGGCAACCTTGATGACATCGAGATTGTGCTCGATCACCAGAACCGTGTTGCCCGCATCGACCAGGCGCTGCAGCACGTCGAGCAACTGGCGGACATCCTCAAAATGGAGACCGGTCGTCGGCTCATCCAGAATGTAGAACGTCTTACCCGTCTGACGGCGGTGGAGTTCCTTGGCAAGCTTTACGCGCTGCGCCTCGCCGCCCGAAAGCGTCGTTGCCGGCTGGCCCAAACTCACATACCCCAGGCCCACATCATACAGAGTCTGGAGCTTGCGCTTAATCTGGGGAATATTGCCAAAGAAAGCTAGCGCCTCGGTGACGCTCATGTCGAGCACGTCAGAGATGGTCTTACCACGGTAGGTGACCTCAAGCGTCTCGCGATTATAGCGCTTGCCGCCGCAGACCTCGCAGGGGACATAGATATCGGGAAGGAAGTGCATCTCGATCTTAATTTGTCCGTCGCCCTTGCATGCTTCGCAGCGGCCGCCGCTCACGTTAAAGGAGAAACGTCCCGGCGAGTAGCCGCGCGCCTTCGACTCCGGTGTGCTCGCAAACAGCGCGCGCAGATCATCCCACAGGCCAATGTACGTAGCGGGATTGGAACGCGGTGTACGGCCGATCGGCGACTGGTCAATGTCGATCACCTTATCGATGCACTCGATACCCTCGAGCTTTTTGTACGGGCCCACAGGACGCGTCGAGCGATGAATGGCATTCGTAAGGGCAGGCGCGATGGTGTCGGTAACCAGGGAGCTCTTGCCCGATCCCGACACGCCGGTAACGACCGTAAGCGTACCGAACTCAATCTTGGCGGTAACGTTTTTAAGGTTGTTGGCACGGGCGCCCGTGATCTTAAGGCAGCCGCGACCGGGCTTGCGGCGCTTATCGGGAACCCGAATCATTCGCTTGCCAGTCAGGTAGGCACCCGTCATCGATTCGGGGCACGCCATGATATCGGCAGGCGTTCCCGCGGCGACCACGTGTCCGCCGTTCACGCCCGCGCCGGGGCCCATGTCGATCACATAGTCGGCAGCACGAATCGTATCCTCATCATGCTCGACGACGATGACGGTATTGCCGATATCGCGCAGGCGCTCAAGCGTCTTGATCAGGCGCTCGTTATCGCGCTGATGAAGGCCGATCGATGGCTCGTCCAAAATGTACAGGACACCCATGAGACCGGCGCCGATCTGCGTTGCCAGGCGAATGCGCTGGGCCTCGCCTCCGGAAAGCGTCGCCGAGGCACGGTCGAGGGTCAGATAGTCGAGTCCGACATCGACCAGAAAGCGCAGGCGCTCCAGGATTTCCTTAACGATACGCCCGCCGATAAATTGTTGGCGCTCGGTAAGCTCCAGGCCCTCAAAAAACTCGAGCGACTCGCGGCACGACAGGCAGCAGACCTCGTAAATGGACTTACCGCCTACGGTAACGGCGAGCATCTCGGGGCGCAGACGAGCACCATGGCAACTCGAGCACGGCTCCTCGCGAATGTACTTCTCCAAGCGCGCCCTGGTGTTCTCATTCGTCGTCTCGTTATAGCGCTCGTACAGGATATTGCGCACGCCCGAGAACTTGGTGTCCCACTGGCTGCGACGCCCATCGAGCTTTTGATAGTCGACCGAAATCTTCTGGTCGCCCATGCCGTCTAAAAACGCGCGACGCACCCGCGGAGGCAGATCCTCCCACGGCGTATCGACGCTCACCTTAAAGTGTTTGCAGACCGCAGCGAAAATCTGCGGATAGTAGTTAGAGTTGCCAAACAGGCTGCCAAAGACCCCGTCGGCGATCGACTTCGAGGGGTCTTCGATTAGCGCTTCGGCATCGACCGTCTTCTTAAAGCCCAGGCCATCGCACTCGGGGCACGCGCCATAGGGCGCGTTGAACGAGAAATCGCGCGGCTGCAGATCATCGATGGAGTGTCCATGCTCCGGGCACGCCAGCGCCAGCGAATACTCCAGCAACTCGCCTTCGGTCCCCTCGGGAGCGTCGCGGTCGGGCAGCAAGTATACGTTCACATTGCCGTGCGCCAGCGCAGTAGCCTGTTCAACGGACTCGGCAATACGGCCCAGGGAGTTCTCGCGAATCACGATACGGTCAACCACGACCTCGATATCGTGCTTGAATTTCTTATCCAAATCGATAGGGTCATCAAGCGAGCGAACCTCGCCGTCGACGCGCACGCGGCTAAAGCCCTCGGCGCGAAGATCCTCGAACAGCTTGGCATACTCGCCCTTGCGACCGCGAACCACCGGTGCCAGCACGAACGCGCGGCGGCCCTCCCCCGCAGCCAGAACTTTATCGGCAACCTGGTCGGTCGTCTGGCGCTCGATGATGCGACCGCACTCGGGGCAGTGCGGCGTACCGACGCGAGCAAACAGCAGTCGCAGGTAGTCATAAATCTCGGTTACGGTACCCACCGTCGATCGAGGATTCTTGGATGTCGTCTTTTGGTCAATCGACACGGCAGGCGACAGACCGTCAATCGAATCCAGGTCGGGCTTGTCCATCTGGCCCAAGAACTGGCGAGCATAGCTCGACAGGCTCTCAACATAGCGGCGCTGGCCCTCGGCATAGATTGTGTCAAACGCCAGCGAGCTCTTGCCCGAGCCGGAAAGGCCGGTAATGACCACGAGTTGGTCGCGTGGAATGGATACATCGATATCGCGCAAGTTGTGCTCACGCGCACCGCGAATAACGATAGAGGAATCAGACATGGAAGCTCCTTGCCTCCTAAAACTTCAAATCACACCGTCGATGAGTTTAGCGCACTCAACGCGCACAGATGTTCGTAATACAAGATTCTCAGACCTTTTGCTTTATCCGACACGCGCACGTCGCATACCCGACCCATGCTTTCGAATGCCATCGATCGCCCGCCGCGCATCACAAATGACTCCCGTTCGCAAACGAGGGTACAATGACGCTCGTGTCACATCGTGGGGCCTTGCCCCAACGCATACAAAGGAGTCAGATATGGGTTGCGAGCACGCACAGGCGGCCGGCGGACAAACCGCACCGCAGGAATTTGAAGAGAACACGCTATCTGAGGTCAAGCGCGTCATCGCCGTGTTATCCGGCAAGGGCGGCGTCGGCAAGTCGTTCGTCACCGGTGCCATCGCCACCGAGCTTGCCCGCCGCGGCAACAAAGTCGGCATCCTCGATGCCGACATCACCGGCCCCTCCATCCCCAAGATGTTCGGTATGAGCGGACGTCATGTCCATGCTCTTGGCAATCTTATGCTGCCCGAGATCTCAGAGCACGGGGTCAAGGTCATGAGCTCCAACCTGCTGCTCCAAAACGAAACCGATCCCGTCCTCTGGCGTGGCCCGGTTATCGCGGGTGCCATCAGGCAGTTCTGGAGCGAAACCTCATGGGGCCCCATCGACTACCTGCTGGTCGACATGCCTCCGGGAACGGGCGACGTCGCCCTCACTGTCTTCCAGTCGCTGCCCGTCGATGGCATCGTCATCGTCACGAGCCCGCAAGACTTGGTCTCGATGATCGTCGCCAAGGCAGTCAACATGGCCGAGAAGATGAACGTCCCCATTCTGGGCGTTGTCGAGAACATGAGCTATATCGAGTGCCCCGACTGCGGCAAGAAGATCGAGGTCTTTGGTAAGAGCAAGCTCCCCGAAGTCGCCGAGCGCTACAACCTCGACATCTTGGGTCAGCTTCCCATCAATCCCTCACTCGCCGAGGCCTGCGATAAAGGCGAGGTTGAGACCGCGCTGCCCGATGGCATGCTGCCCAAGGCCGTCTCTGCCGTCGAAGCCATCGCCCCGCACGAGACCGACGAGGCCTAAGTGAACACGAGCGCCTTCTATGACGTCCTGGTAATCGGCGGCGGGGCCTCGGGTCTCGCCGCCGCCATTACGGCCGCACGCGCTGGCAAAAGCGCCTGTATCGTTGAGCGCGATGTCGCCTGCGGCCTTAAACTCCTTGCGACCGGCAACGGCCGCTGCAATCTCTCCAACGAATCGATTGCTCCTCAGCGGTACAACCACCCCGCTTTCGTCGAATCCGTCATGGGCCCCCGGCCCGAACAAGAGCTTATGGGCTTCTTCTCCTCGCTGGGCATCATGACGGCCTCCGAGGAAGGTCGACTGTACCCACGCTCCCTTCGCGCCGAGTCGGTGCGCGACGCGCTTCTCAACGTCTGCAATCGTCTGGGCATCACCTTAATCTGCGGAGCCAATGTTGCCACGGCGCACAAAGATCCCGAGGGCTGGACGCTCCAAATAGACCGCCCCGCACGGGCGCTCAAGGCAAAAAAGCACGACGACCGAAAATCGGAACTCCGCTCGCTTCGGAAGGCGCTCGCCGACACCCCTCGCAAAAACATGACCTTGCAGGCACATGCCGTAATTATCGCCACGGGAGGCAACCCCGCCGGCATCGCCGAAACGTTTAGCCTCCCCCTAACGCCGCCGCGCCCCGTTCTCTGCCCCGTGTCGGCATCGGTCGTCGGCGACCGGATGGCCCTCAAGACGTTGGATGGCCTACGCGTTCGCGCCCGCTTGACGCTCACCCGCAATCACGAGGATCTCTGGTGCGAAGACGGCGAGGTGCTGTTCCGGACCTTCGGCATCTCAGGTGTCGCCGCCTTCAACCTCTCCCGACGCATCCAGCACGGCGACACGATCCTGCTCGACGTTTTCCCCGACCTCTCCAATGACGAGCTGCTCGATATGCTCAACCGACGCGTTGAACTGCTCGGCCGCTTTTCGCCCCACGACCCCCGCTGGCTCGATGGTATGCTCGCTCCGCAACTCTCCCGCGTCGTCTGCACGGCGTTCGAACAGTGCCATCCTGGCTCCAACGATGTCATTCATCTAGTCTCGATCCTCAAGCACTTTAAGCTGCTTGTCGAGGGAACGGCCGAGGAGCGCTCGGCACAGGTCACACGTGGCGGCATACCCATCGAGACCGTCTCGATACCCGGCCTTCGCGCGAACGACGCAGCCTATGCCCCGCTTTACGTCTGCGGCGAAGCGCTCGATATCGACGCCGACTGCGGTGGCTTCAACCTTGCATGGGCCTGGATTTCGGGCATTCGCGCTGCCAGTAACCTATAGCCGCGCAGTCTATAATCAAAACGCATTCGGGCCGTCTGGGACACCGGGCGGCCTCTTTCTTGCATCTAAGGAGACCTCGATGATCGAAATCACCCAAGTCAATGCGTCGCTCGATGAAGCCGGCGATGAAAAAGCTTGCCTTATCGTTGGTAAGCGAGTCGCCAAACGCGTCCTACGTTGCAAAGACTCCGAGATCAAGTCCATCGAGCTCCACCGCAAGTCCATCGATGCCCGCAAAAAACGAGACGTTCATTTTATTCTGAGCTTTCGTGTTGAGCTGACGAGCCCAAACATCGAGCAGACAGTGCTCGGCAGCGTGGCCGAGCACGACCGCTCACGTGTGCGCACGATAGACGACAATGAGCCTTCATTCCCCTCCCCCGTTTCCGGCGCACCCAAAGAGCGCCCCGTCGTCGTCGGTGCCGGATGCGCTGGCCTTTTCGCCGCACTCACCCTTGCCGAAGCAGGTCTGAAGCCCTTGCTTATCGAACGGGGCGACCCGGCGCTTCGCCGCTCGCAGGCAATCGACCTCTTCCTGAAGGAGCGCATCCTCGACCCCGAGAGCAATATCCAGTTTGGCTTGGGCGGCGCGGGGACTTTCTCGGATGGCAAACTCAATACGGGAACCAAAAATCCCGCCCATCGCCTTATCCTGGACACCTTCGTCGAAGCGGGCGCACCCCGAGACATTCTGTGGGATGCCAAGCCGCACATTGGCTCCGACATCCTTCCCACAGTTGTCACCAATATTTCCCAACGCATCGAACGGCTCGGAGGTGTCGTCCGCTATCGAACGAAGCTCGTTGACATTCGCGCCGACGCGTCCGGCGCCATCACCGGCATCGATGTCCAGACGTCTCAACATGCCGCGACTGAGCAAATCGCCACGAAGCACCTTATCCTTGCCTGCGGTCATTCCGCCCGCGACGTATTCGAGCTCCTCAAGGACCATGGCGTAGCCCTCGCGCAAAAAACCTTTGCCATGGGCGTACGCATCGAGCACCCACAGCTCGATATCGATCGAGCCCAATATGGCCCTTCGGCGGGGCATCCTGCCCTCGGAGCAGCCCCCTACAAGCTCGTCGCCCATCTTCCCAACGAGCGCAGCGTGTTCTCGTTTTGCATGTGCCCCGGCGGGCAGGTTGTCGCCGCCTCTTCCGAGCCGGGCCACCTGTGCGTCAACGGCGCCAGTCTCAATGCCCGCAACGGCCGTAACGCAAATGCCGCCCTGCTCGTTAACGTCGCGCCCGAAGACCTTCCCGGCGATGACCCTCTCGCGGGCGTTGAACTCCAGTGCGCTTGCGAGCAGGCTGCCTACCGCCTGGGCGGCTCTAACTGGAATGCACCGGCACAGCTCGTCGGCGATTTCCTTGCAAAACGTCCCAGCACGGCATGTGGAAAGGTTAAGCCCACCTATCCGCTCGGTGTGACATGGACAGCAATTGACGAGGCACTACCGCAGCATATCGTCGAGTCGCTTCGCCTGGGAATTCCCCTGCTTGGAAAAAAGCTACGGGGCTACGACCGTCCCGATGCCGTGCTTACCGGCGTGGAGACGCGTTCGAGCTCCCCGGTCACCGTCACCCGAGATCGCGCGTGTCACGCTGTGGCGACTCCAGGCCTCTACCCTTGCGGCGAGGGAGCAGGATATGCCGGCGGCATCATGAGCGCCGCCACCGATGGCATCCGGTGCGCCGAAGCCCTGATTGCAGACCTCTAGCACACTAAAGACACAGGCCCCGAGCTCAACGAGAAGCTCGGGGCCTACACTCTATTTCTTAAATCGCGCGCCCTGGCGTTTTCTACCCGAAGCGAACGTGGAACCCTTGCGGGCCTGCGAGCGCAGACGCTCAATCGTTTCGTCCTCGGACGCGCCCTCGAGCATCGCCCGAATCTGAACGACGGCATCACGCAGGCGCGCCGCCTCCTCAAAGTCCATGGCGGCGGAGGCATTACGCATATCTTCCTCCATGGTCTCGACGATCCGCACCAGCTCGTCATGCGGCAGCCCTTCCAGCTGCTCGGCAAGCGTCTGTTCAGGCGTCACCGTCTCTGGCACCCCGCCCTCGCCGCTTTCATCGGGCGTATAGAACGCACCATGGCCCAGAGAGTCGCCCTTCGAGCGTCCCTTGGACCCCACGGTCTTTTCGGCCTCGGCAATAAAGCTCGAAATGTCGTTGATGGCCTTACGCACCGTCTTGGGCACAATGCCGTGCTCTTCGTTGTAGGCCATCTGAATCTCACGGCGACGCTGCGTCTCGTCGATTGCCTCTCTCATCGAATCGGTCACGACGTCGGCGTACATGATGACTTCGCCGTCGGCATTACGGGCCGCACGGCCAATCGTCTGAATCAGCGAACGGCGGTTACGCAAGAAACCTTCCTTATCGGCATCGAGAATTGCCACCAGCGAGACCTCGGGAAGATCCAGACCCTCGCGAAGCAAGTTGATGCCAACCAAAACGTCGATCTTGCCCTCGCGCAACGTTCGCAGGATCTCGACACGGTCCATCGTCGCCGTATCGGAGTGCATGTAGTTGACCTTAATGCCGGCATCGAGCAGGTGATCGGTCAGATCCTCGGCCATGCGCTTGGTCAGTGTGGTCACCAGCACGCGCTCCTTGCGGGCCACGCGCTCGCGAATCTCGTCCTCAAGATCGTCAATCTGGCCTCGGACCGGACGAACGTCGATCTTGGGATCGAGCAGACCGGTCGGACGAATGATCTGCTCAACATCGTTTTGACTCACGCGCAACTCATAGTCGCCCGGCGTGGCCGAGACGTAGATAAACTGGGGAATCCTCGCCTCAAACTCATCGAAGCGAAGCGGACGGTTATCGAGTGCCGACGGAAGACGAAAACCATGCTCAACAAGCGTAACTTTGCGCGATCGGTCGCCTTCGTGCATACCGCGAATCTGCGGCACCGTCACATGGCTCTCGTCGATGATGCAGAGCATGTCCTTGGGAAAGTAGTCGATCAGGGTAAACGGCGGCTCGCCCGGTTTACGTCCATCCAGATGGCGCGAGTAGTTCTCGATGCCGTTGCAAAAGCCCATCGTCTCGAGCATCTCGAGGTCATAATCGGTCCGCTGCTGCAGGCGCTGTGCCTCGAGCAACTTGTCGGTCGCTTTGAGCTCCGCCACGCGCTTTTCGCATTCTTCGCTGATCGATTTCAGGGCCGCCTTCACCTTTGGCTTCTCGGTCACGTAGTGCGAAGCCGGCCACACGGGAATCGCTTCGTACTCACGCAACATCTCACCGGTAACCTCATCGATCTCGGCAATCAGTTCGACCTCGTCACCAAAGAACTCAAAGCGCAACGGATGCTCGGCATAGGGCGGATACACGTCGACGACATCGCCACGCACGCGGAAGGTACCGCGCGCCAAATCATAGTCATTGCGGTCGTATTGAATGTCGATGAGCGCATGGATAAAGTCATCGCGCTCGAGCGGCACCTTCTTATCGACGTTTGGCGCCAAGCCCGCATAGTCCTCGGGAGAACCGATGCCATAGATGCACGAGACCGATGCGACGACAATCACATCGCGTCGAGAAAGCAACGATGCCGTCGCCTGATGGCGCAGCATCTCGACCTCTTCGTTAATCGAGGAGTCTTTCTCGATATACGTATCACTCTGCGGTACATACGCCTCGGGCTGATAGTAGTCGTAGTACGAGACGAAGTAGACCACGGCGTTGTTGGGAAAGAATTCTTTGAGCTCGCTCGCAAGCTGGGCGGCAAGGGTTTTGTTGGGGGCCATGACCAGCGTTGGCTTACCGAGAGCTTCGATGGTCTTGGCCATGGTAAAGGTCTTGCCCGAGCCGGTTACGCCCAGCAAAACCTGATAGCGGTCTCCGTCCCTCACACCCTGCACAAGCGACTCAATGGCCTTTGGCTGGGAACCTGCAGGCTCATAGGGAGACACGACCTCAAACGGCACCTCAGAGCCCTCAACGCCAAAGCGTTTGAGCTCTCCGCCAACACGCTCAACTTCAAAATCCGCCATGGATACTCCTAACTCATACATCTGCAGTATACGCAGGCGGCAGGCATAGTCCTATGCGAACCGGTCGGGATAGAGGGTCTTATAGCGAACCCAGGCATTATTGACACGAATCAAATACGCCTGCGTCTCGGGGAAGGTAATCGCGTTATGGAGCGATGTGTTTTGCTGCGCCCACCCATCGACATTGCCCATTCCGGCATTGTAAGCAGCAATAGCGCTATCCGTCGAGCCATTGAAATACGTCAGCAGGTACGAGAGGTACGCGCACCCAAATTCAATATTCGAAGCGGGGTCATTCAGATTATCGGCAGAATACTCGTCCCCGTCGACAAGGCCCTTGGCAATCATATCCTCAGCGGTTTCAGGCATAAGTTGCATGAGACCTTGGGCGCCCTGGTTGGATTCCGCCTCGGGATCCCAGTTTGATTCCGACTTGATGACGGCACACACCAGATACGGATCGAGATTATGCGAAATACTGGACTGCTTTACATACGCCTCATAGTCAATCGGATAGAGCGGTTTAAAGAAAGCAGCGGGGGCACACGAGTATACGAGCGAGATAAGGCCAAAGACGAAAACGACAGCCAGCGGCACGAGGCGATACCACGTAAAGAAGCGCATCTTAGGCATCTATCGTCCCCTTATCCGTAGCGTCCATAAGGCCATGGCGAGCAAGCCATGCGTCCAGTTGTACAAAAAGCGAGCTGTCGCCCGCTGCGTTATCAATCACGGTCGTGGCGAGACTACAAAGCGAAGACTCATCGGGTTGGCAAGCACAGCGAGCATCAAAATCGGATGCCTCCATACCACGGTGAATAGCGCGTTCGCGACGGACCTTCAAAGGAGCGCTAACAACCATAATTTCATCCGCAAGGCCAAAGGCGTCCTCAAAGCCGGTCGGAGCAGACACTTCGACCGCCGCAAAGGGATAACGGGGAGACGAAACCGTACAGCAAACAGGATCGAGAATCCTCAGCGAAAGCTGCTCAATGAGAACAGGGTGCACAATGCTATTGAGCCTTGCAACTGCATCAGGAGAGACAAAAGCTCGAGAAGCGAGGATGTTACGTCGAACGCCGCCCTCCTCGTCCAAAATATCCCAGCCAAACTCTTCGGCAAGAGCATTGACGATGTCCGACCCCGGCACGTACAGCGATTTGGCAAGAACGTCTAAATCGATAAGCAGGGCTCCGCGAGATTCCAGATAGCGGCAGGCGGTCGATTTACCCGAAGCAATATTGCCCAAAACAAAAACGGTAAACATCAAGCCCTCCCTAACGTCAATGCGAGTTATTATCGCGCAAATACAAAGCGACGGTTCAAAAAACAGCCAAACAGTAAGAGAGTCAAAGGAAGGGCCCGTTCACAAGGAACAGTTTGTATAGAACGCAAAAAGGGGGAGGCCGCGAGGCCTCCCCCTTCTTCAAGTCTAGCGCACGGCTCGGTGCCGTCCACCGGTCAGCGGCGCCCTGGCCTCCCACGGGCTGACCC
>CAUBOH010000021.1 GCA_958437495.1 uncultured Collinsella sp.
TCTTAATCCCAAGGTCCAGGGTTCGAACCCCTGACGGCCCACCAAAGCATGTTAAAGCGACTGGCTTCGGCTGGTCGCTTTTTTGTTAACCGTACATGGGGTCGAACCCGTAAGGGCGCGGAGTTGAAAAATCTGCACCGTGATTCCCTTAGTGAAAACACGGCTAAAGCCCCCGTAAGCGTGTTCTCCCTAAGGGAATCATGCTTACGGGGGCTCGTTGCATGTTGAGAAGTTGTGAGCAAACCCTAAGTAAGAATCGACTTAGTCCGCTCGATAATGGGAACCGAGACTTTCGGTTCGGTTGCGCATGGCTTTGACCATCTCCGTTGCCAATTGAATCTGCGACTGTAGGCGGGTGAGGACAGCGATTTCGCTGTCGTTGGCGTGCGGCTTATTTAGAGCTGTGGCTTCGTCTTGCAGGCTCTCAAGCTCGTGCAGCGCCTTGGACAGGCCCGCTTCGGTCCTGTTGATCATGCAATAGGTACTCATTGTGTGTTTGAGGCAGCGGGTCAGGCGCTCGGCGTCTGTTGTGGCAATGCCGTACTGGGGGAGGGCGATATCCACCGGTGCGTCCGCCTCGGGAGCGTCCAGCGCTGCTTGGGCTGCCGAGGCGCCCGCGATACGCCCAAACACGATGCCGTTGGCGCTTGACAGGCCACCAATGCGATCGGCGCCGTGCATGCCGCCTGTCGCCTCGCCGCAGGCGTAGAGACCTTCGACGCCCGTGAAGGCTGTCTTGTCGATTTTGATACCTCCGTTGGCGGCGTGGGCATACATCGCCACGCGCATCTCGTCGGTCGGTGCGATGCCGTGCTCGTCTTGGAGCCAGGTGGCAAAGGTCTGCACAAACTCGGGGACGTCCTCGCGGGGGAAGTCGTAGTGGAGCGCCAGGCCTTCGGCACCTGCTTGATCGATGGCAAGATCGATGGCGCGGGAGGCCAAGCGCGAGGTGAATGGACCATATCCAGAGCGTTCCTCGAGCAGATCGTCCAACTTTTCGTCAGCAATATCGACCGGTTGATCAAACGTGACATAACGCCAGGTCTTCTCGTTAAAGACAAGGTTTCGCTTGGGCTCGATGAAGCCGGGCATCATCTGCATGAACTCTATATTAGTGAGCGTTGCGCCGTGTGTCAGCGCGATGGCCTGCGAGGAGCTGAGCACGTCGGCGGAACTGAGGCTGCGCTCGAATAGGCCACCCGTGCCGCCCGCAGCGATGATAATGGCCCTGGCTACCATAGGCACGAGATGCTCGCTTGCGTGGTCGTAGAGCACGGCGCCGACAATCTTTCCATTCGTATCTTCAACAAGGTCTATAAGCTCGTGGCGGGGGAGCAGGCGAATGCCGAGACACTCGATCTGGGCCGCACACGCGTCCTCAAGGGGCTTGCGGGTGAGGCCGCGCCACATACGCGTCTTATGGTCAAAGCAGGGGATAAATTGCTTTTGCTGGGCGCTCTCGGCGCTTTGTGGACGTTGGAGCTTAACACCTAGACCCTGCTCGAGCCATTGGATGGCCTGAGGAATACCGTGGACGAACGTCTGGACGAGCTCGGGGTCGGCAACGCCGCCACCGACGGTCTGGATGGTATCGATGAGGTCCTGTTCGTCGTCTTCGTCGACGGGGCCAATAAGGCCGAGACCCCAGGTTCCCGGGAAAAAGCTCGATCCGCTCATAGTCTTGCCGGCGCTTGCTATGGCAACGGTCGCGCCCGCGCGCGCCGCTT
Source organism: uncultured Collinsella sp. (assembly GCA_958437495.1). Classification (GTDB taxonomy): domain Bacteria; phylum Actinomycetota; class Coriobacteriia; order Coriobacteriales; family Coriobacteriaceae; genus Collinsella. Next base: position 1,728 of record CAUBOH010000021.1, read on the forward strand.
CGATGGCGGCGCAAAGGCCCGCAATGCCAGATCCAATTACCAGTACATCAGTCGATTCCATCGGATTCCTTTCTCGTCCGGCGCATTGTCGCATGGGCGATTGACTAATGCGATGCAAAGGCCACGCTAATCGGTAAAGGGCGAATATGGCAGGTGGACGTCATACGCATTCGCCGGCTTCGTCTCCGGGCATCTCGTATTTCGCTGAAACTGATATATCGGACCTCTGTTTTGGAGTAGTCAATTTGAGACGGGGCTTTATGAGCCGCCCTGCGCCTCGGGTCGATCCGCTCGGCACGAAATGGGCCTATCTACTACATTTGAGCGGTCACCCCCAACCATATCGAGAATCACAAAATCAAAACCGCAGGTAGACGGCTTATTGATTTTCAAAAAACCCAGCTATGGTCGACCCATGCGGGTTAAACGTAGTAGATGGGCCACTTTCGTGGCGCAATCCAAAGCGATTGGCTGTTTTGGAATAAAAAAGAGCCGCTACCCGGGTGGGTAGCGGCTCCAAAGCTCAACTATATGAGCATCGCGCGGGCGCGATTAGGCCTTGAGGGCCTCCTCGACGGCGACAGCGCAGGCGACGGTGGCACCGACCATGGGGTTGTTGCCCATGCCGATGAGACCCATCATGTCGACGTGCGCAGGCACGGAGGAGGAGCCGGCGAACTGGGCGTCGGAGTGCATGCGGCCCATGGTGTCGGTCATGCCGTAGGAGGCGGGGCCGGCGCCCATGTTGTCCGGGTGCAGGGTACGGCCAGTGCCGCCACCAGAAGCGACGGAGAAGTACTTCTTGCCAGCCTCGAGGCGCTCCTTCTTGTAGGTGCCAGCGACGGGGTGCTGGAAGCGCGTGGGGTTGGTGGAGTTACCGGTGATCGAGATGTCGACGTTCTCGTGCCACATGATGGCAACGCCCTCGCGGACGTCGTCGGCGCCGTAGCAGTTGACGGCGGCGCGGGGACCATCGGAGTAGGGGATGGTCTCGACGACCTTGAGCTCGCTCGTGAAGTAGTCGAACTGGGTCTTCACGTAGGTGAAGCCGTTGATGCGGGCGATGATCTGGGCGGCGTCCTTGCCCAGACCGTTGAGGATAACGCGCAGCGGCTTCTTGCGAGCCTTGTTGGCGTTCAGAGCCAGGCCGATAGCGCCCTCAGCGGCAGCGAAGGACTCGTGGCCAGCCAGGAAGGCGAAGCACTCGGTGTCGTCGGAGAGCAGCATAGCGCCCAGGTTGCCGTGGCCCAGACCGACCTTGCGGTCCTCGGCGACGGAGCCGGGAACGGTGAAGGCCTGGATGCCCTCGCCGATGATGGCGGCAGCCTCAGAAGCGGTCTTGGCGCCACGCTTGACAGCGAGAGCGCAGCCGAGGGTGTAGGCCCACTCGGCGTTCTGGAAGGCGATGGACTGGGTGTTGTTGACGATCTCACGCGGGTTGAAGCCCTTGTCGGTGCAGATCTGCAGAGCTTCCTCGAGGGAGGCGATGCCGTTGTCGGCGAGGCACTTGTTGATCTTGTCAGCGCGGCGCTCGTAACCTTCGAACGTAACAGTCATAGTTATTTCCCTCCCTTTCTACTCGTGAACCGGGAACACGCTGGCGACGGAGTGAGTCTCCTCGTCGGTGCGCGGGTCGATGTACTTGGCAGCGTTGTCCCACTGACCATAGTGGCCCATAGCGCCAGCGATGGCCTCCTCGGGGGTCTTGCCGGCCTTGACGGCGTCGGTGAACTTGCCGAGGTTCAGGAACTCGAACGCGATGATCTCGTTCTTGTCGTTGAGAGCCATGCGGGTGACGTAGCCCTGAGCGAGCTCGAGGTAACGAGCGCCCTTGGCCTTGGTGCCGAACATGGTGCCGACCTGAGAGCGAAGGCCCTTGCCGAGGTCGTCGAGGGAGGCGCCCACGGGCAGGCCGCCCTCGGAGAACGCGGTCTGGCTGCGGCCGTAAACGATCTGCAGGAAGATCTCGCGCATAGCGACGTTGATGGCGTCGCAGACGAGGTCGGTGTTGAGGGCCTCGAGGATGGTCTTACCGGGAAGGATCTCGGAAGCCATGGCGGCAGAGTGGGTCATGCCCGAGCAGCCGATGGTCTCAACGAGGGCCTCCTCGATGATGCCGTCCTTGACGTTCAGCGTGAGCTTGCAGGCGCCCTGCTGAGGTGCGCACCAACCCACACCGTGCGTAAGACCGGAGATGTCGGAAATCTCCTTAGCCTGGACCCACTTGCCCTCCTCGGGGATGGGTGCGGGGCCGTGGTATGCACCCTTGGCAACGGGGCACATGTTCTCCACTTCCTGTGAGTACTGCATGCCTCTCCTCTCTATCGTGTTGGCGTCCCGTCTGGGGGTCGTGGCTGGCGATTGCCGGGCGACCCTTCGAAAGGGACATGACATGCAGCCCCTATAATACCGCGAAATGCACGGAATATTCGGCGAACGGCTCAGTTTTCGTAGCGAGAAGCGCGGAACTTTCAATTGAAGCGATTTAAATTAGGTATATTCATCAGAAGTGCGTGTCACATATTTGTCGTTTTTGGTCATCTTTCGGAAACGTCGCATTGTCTGACCTGTGCTGCGGTGCCGTTCGCCGGCTGTTTGCTGCCATTTGCCGTGCGCAGATGCCATTTTACGTGTTTGTTTTGATAGCACGCTTCAATCGTGGTGTATTGGAAGGCGCAAGTTGATCCCGCTAAAGGGGGTGCCGTGCAGCGCGTTTGGAGAACGGTCACCGGTTTTTACCATGTTTCGGCCCGAGGCACCGGAAAACAGATCATCTTTGAGACCGATGACGACCGGTGGGAGTTTTTGGAGCTGATGCGAGACTGCTGCCGCGATGCCGGCGTGACGGTCGTGGCGTGGTGTCTCATGAGCGACTACGTGGATCTGGTACTCTCGGACTATGAGGACACGATGAGCGCGGCGATGCAACGTCTGCTTTTGACGTACGCTCGTCGGTTCAACAAACGTACCGGACGCTCCGGACATTTATTCCAAAACCGCTTTGACCGGCGCTCGCTCGACAGCGATCGATATTTGATGGCTGCTATTCGCTCCGTGCATGCCAATCCGCAGGAGGCGGGTATTGCTCTGATCGAGCGCTATCCATGGAGCAGCTTTGCCGAGTATCTACGGGCCTACGACAACGATATGACGAGGGGATTTTCCGACCCTTCTTGCGTGCTTGATCTTTTTGGTTCTGCCAAGGCCTTTATTGCCTATTCGCTTTCGACGTCCGACAGCCGCGAGCCGACGATGCCCGATCTGGAAGAGACGGAGTGGGAGCGGTACGCCTTTGCCGAAAAGTTGGCGAAGGGTCTCGGGGTTCCGCTCCACGAGGTTAAAGCCGCATCGTCGGCGCAGCGCGATATCGTAATTCTTGGATTGCACGATGCCGGATTTACGGTGCGTCAGATTGAGCGATATTCGGGGATTGGCAAAAGTACCGTTTCTCGCATTGTGCGCGCCCGTGCGCGAGCGGCGGTGCTGACTGGTGGAAACGTGGTGTAGGGCCGCCTGTGCACCGCAGCCGGGGCCGCCCATACGCCACAACCATTGTTCTAAAAGCTTGGTACGGAAACTGCGCATCTAGATTTGCATAGAACGGTCGCCGTCATGCATGAAATAACGGCTTAGTTCGGTTTTGCCCGTGCCTACCCCCTTCTACGCCGTGCAAAAAGCGGAGTATTCAGCATCGTGGTACTGTCGGCACCGTCGCAATTTTGCAACATACGGGCCCCCGAAGCTATTTATGCCTGTCGATACGCCCCGAAGCTCATGTTTGCGCCCCCTGAGACCTCGATGCTTGTTCTAAATCGCAATATAAAGGCGACTGGAGATGTTGATTAACGCTTCCGATGCGTATACACACGGCTTGGCGTGCTGAATACTCGCAAAAATGCACGCCGCACCCTAGGGGACCCGTCTGCGGCAGGCGCGAGGCGTGCCGAAGCTCAGCAGAACGGGGCTTGGCACTTTGCTTAGAGTGCCCGTGGCCCAGCCCCAAGCCTTTGGTACGGTGGAAAATGCTCGTGTTCGCGGTTGGCCGTGCGTTAAATGACAGACGGGGCGCCGGACGCGTGGACTGTTTGTGCCCTCGTTAAAAAAGCCGAGCCGCCCGTTTTGGGCGGCTCGGCAATCAAAATCCTTGGATTTGGGACATCCGCTACTGGTTAGCTTGCCCCTCGAGCATGCCGTCGAGGGTGCGCCAGGCGAGCTCGGCGCACTTGACGCGGGCGGGCATGTGCGAGATGTCCTGAAGCTGGGCGGCCTCGTCCAGGTCTTCCAGGTCCTCCTCGGAGATCTCTTCGCCGCGGATCATGGCCAGGAAGAGCCCTGCTAGACGGCGCGCCTCCTCGACCGTCTCGCCGGTGATGAGGTCGGCCATGATGTCGGCGCTGGCCTGGCTGATGGCGCAGCCGTGGCCGGTAAACGAGGCCTCCTCGATTACATCGTTCTCGACACGCAGCTGCAGAGTGAGCTCGTCGCCGCAGCTGGGGTTGATGCCGTCGTGCTCGTGCGTGGGGGCATCCATCTCGTACTTGTAGTCGGGGTGCGAGTTGTGCTCCATAAACGTGGTGGAGGTGTACAGATTACCCATTGAACGTGCTCCAAACGTGATGAAGGCCGGCGATGAACTTGTCGATATCGGCCTTGTCGTTGTAGAAGGCCACGCTGGCGCGGCAGCAGGCGAGGTTCTCGACGCCCAGCCAGGTGAGCAGCGGCTGCGCGCAGTGGTGGCCGGCGCGGATGCACACGCCGTCCATGTCCATGATGCTTGCGACATCGTGCGGGTGGATACCCTTGACGTTAAAGCTGACGACGCCGTGATGGTTGTCCCAGTAGATGGAGCCGATGATCTGGACAAAGTCGAGCTGCATGAGCTCGCCCATCAGGTAGTGGACGAGTGCCTTCTCGCGGGCTTGGATGTTTTCGTAGCCCACCGTGTTGACCAGGTAATCAAGCGCCGCGCCCGTGGCGAAGATGCCGGCGGCGTCCTGCGTGCCTGCCTCGAACTTCTCGGGGACGGGCGCCCAGATGGCATCCTGCTCGGTGACCGAATCGATCATCTCGCCGCCGGTAAGCATGGGCGGCATGGCGTTGAGCAGGTCCATCTTGCCCCACAGCACGCCGATGCCCATGGGGCCCATGGCCTTGTGCGCGCTAAAGGCAAAGAAGTCGGCGCCTAGATCGGCCACGTTGACCGGCATGTGCGGCAGCGACTGTGCGCCGTCGACGACCAGATAGCCGCCGTACTTGTGTACGAGCTTGCCGAGGTTCTTGACCGGATTCTCGACGCCCAGGACGTTAGAGACTTGACCCACGGCCAAGATCTTGGTTTTGGGGCCCACCTTGGACAGAACCTCCTCGGTCGTGAGCTGGCCGGTCTTGGTGGGGTAGAGGTAAACGAGCTTGGCACCGGTCTCGCGGCAGACCTGCTGCCACGGGATCAGGTTGGAGTGGTGCTCCATGATGGTGATGACGACCTCGTCACCGGGCTCGAGCACCGTGGGTGCAAAGCTCTTGGCGACCAGGTTGAGCGACTCGCTCGTGTTGCGGGTGAAGACGATCTCGTTGGCCTGGGCAGCGCCGATGAGGTCGGCGATCTGCTGGCGCACCTTCGCGATAGCCTCGGTGGCCTCGACAGACAGCGAGTACAGGCCACGCAGGGGGTTGGCGTTCATGCGCTGGTAGAAGTCACGCTCGGCGTCGAGCACGCAGGCGGGGCGCTGCGCGGTGGCGGCGCTATCGAGGAAGGCGATCTCGGGGTGCTGCTGGAACAGCGGGAACTGCGCCTTGTAGGGATTGGTCTCGATGTCGACGGTAGGCCAGCCGCGCGAGGCCTCGTCGCTGGCGTCGAACTCCATGGGCTCGGGGGCAGTACAGGTATCGCATTTAACGTGCTCGGTGTCGATCATGCGAGCTCCTCCTCAAAGTTATCGATAAGGTTGTTGCCCAGACGGACGACGGCGGCGCGGGTGCGCTCGTCGGTCGCGGAAAGTGCGGCGTCCTCCAGCTTGGCGCGGATGAACAGGTCCTCGGCGGCGTTTTGGTCAAGGCCGCGGCAGGCGAGGTAGAACAGCTGCTCGTCGCGGACGTGGCCGATGGTGGCGCCGTGGTTGCCGGCGACGTCGTCCTCGTCGCACAGGATGACGGGGACGGTCTTGTTGTCGACGCCCTTGTTGGCCAAGAGCACCGTCTCGCGCTCGGTCCCGGTTGCGCCCTTGCAGCCGTGTACGAGGTCGATGGTGCCGCGGTAGACCTTCTTGGACGTGCCGGTCAGCACACCGTTGGCGTCGATCTCGCACTCGGTCTTGCGGCCGCGGTGGCGCAGCTCGTAGTTAAAGTCGCGCACCTGTTCGCGGGCACCTAGGTAATCGGTGTCGATGGTCACCTTGGCGGTATCGCCCAGCAGGTCGCCGGCAAGTCCGGTGGCGCTGGCGCCGGCACCCAGGACGGTGTGCTGTACATTGACACGCGCGCCCTCGTCCAGGAACAGGCCGGTGTCGTCGAGCGCGATCCAGCTGTCGTCGAGCGTCTGCGTGCAGGTCACGTTGACGGTGGCGTACTCGTAAGCGCATACGCGCAGCACGGAGCCCACGACGCCCTCACCGTTGACGGGGGAATCCAAAGCGATGCACAGGTCGAGCGTTGCCTGCGGGCGGGCGACGACTTCGATGGCGGCGATGGCTGCCGCCGCGTCGACGCCGCTAACGCGCACGGTAACCGTGGCGTGCTGGTAGGCCGGAACGTCGATGACGATGCACTTGGTGGCGTGGTCGGCCAGATAGGTGTAGGCAGCCTCGCCCATGCCGGTCTCGAAGGCCTCGGCAGGGGCGAGCTCCTCCTCGAGCTTGATGGCGCCGGCCTGGTAGACGGAGGTGGCGGGCACGTCGAGCTCGGTCTCGGGTGTGATGCGGGCGCGGTCGGCGGCGTCGCCGGGGGCGGAGGCGCGGCGCTCGGGGAAGCGCTCGGCCATGGCCTCCATGGCGGTATCGAAGGCGTCGGCCGTGCCAGCGAACTGCTCGTCCAGCCCCTCGACCTCGACGGCCTCGGCAGGAGCGACGGTAAGCTCGTCCGAAAGCTCGAGCTTGGTCTGGTTCATCTTGAGCCAACCCCAAGTGGCGGCCGGCATCGCATTAACCTGCTCGAGCGTGGTAGCAGCGGTGTTCGTGGTCTGTTTCATTATCCGATCGCTCCTTCCATCTCGAGCTTGATCAGGTTGTTCATCTCGACGGCGTACTCCAGCGGCAGCTCCTTGGAGACCGGGTTGGCAAAGCCGTTGACGATCATGGTGCGGGCCTCTTCCTCCGAGATGCCGCGGCTCATCAGGTAGAACACCTTGTCGTCGCCGATGCGGCCGATGGTGGCCTCGTGGCCGATGTCGACGTTCTTGGCGCGGATGTCCATGGCGGGGATGGTATCGGAGCGGCTCTGGTCGTCGAGCATCAGCGACTGGCAGCTCACGGTTGCCTTGGAGCCCTCGGCCTTGGGCGTGGCCACGATGGAGCTGCGGAAGGTCTGGATGCCGCCGCTCTTGGAAATGCCCTTGGTCTCGACGGTTGCCGAGGTATCGGGCGCGTTGAGCACGACCTTGCAGCCGGTGTCGAGGTTCTGGCCGGCGCCGGCAAAGGTGATGCCGGTAAAGCTCGAGCGGGCGCGACGGCCGTTGAGCACGCTCATGGGGTAGAGATAACCCACGTGGCTGCCGAAGGAGCCGCTGATCCACTCGATGCCGCCGTCCTCGTCCACGCGTGCACGCTTGGTGTTGAGGTTGTACATGTTCTTGGACCAGTTCTCGATGGTCGAGTAGCGCAGGTGTGCGCGTTTGCCCACAAAGAGCTCCACAGCGCCGGCGTGGAGGTTGGCCACGTTGTACTTGGGCGCGGAGCAACCCTCGATAAAGTGCAGGTCGGCGTCGTCCTCGACGATGATGAGCGTGTGCTCAAACTGACCGGCGCCCTTGGCGTTAAGGCGGAAGTAGCTCTGCAGCGGGAAATCGAGCTTGGTGCCCTTGGGCACGTAGACAAACGAGCCGCCCGACCACACGGCGCCGTGCAGGGCTGCAAACTTGTGGTCGGTTGGTGGGATGAGCGTCATAAACTTCTCGTGGATGAGCGGCTCCCACTGCGGGTCGTGCAGGGCCTCCTCGATGCCGGAGTAGACGATGCCCATCTTGGACGCCGTGTCCTGCATGTTGTGGTAGACGAGCTCGGAGTCGTACTGCGCGCCGACGCCCGCCAGGTAGCTGCGCTCGGCATCGGGGATACCCAGGCGCTCAAAGGTGTTCTTGATGTCGTCGGGCACCGACTCCCAGTCGTGCTTTTGGTCGGTGTTGGGCTTGACGTAGGTGACGATGTTGTCCATGTCCAGGCCCTCGATGGAGGGGCCCCACGTCGGATCCGGGAAGCGGTTGAAGATCTCGAGGGACTTGAGGCGCAGGTCGAGCATCCACTGCGGCTCGTCCTTCTTGGCGCTGATCTCGCGCACGATGTCGGGCGTGATGCCGGCGTCGAGGCGCTCGAATCCCTCCTCGCCATAGGTGAAGTCGTAGAGGCTGCGGTCGATGTCCGCGACCTCGGTGCGGTTCTTGGTCATTGCGTCGCCCCTTTACGCCTGCTGCTCGGCAGCGGCGGCCTCGGCCTGGGCACGCTGCTCGGCGGCCTCGCGCTCGAAGGTCTCAAAACCGTTCTTGTCGATCCAGGGGATGAGCGAGGCGTCGTCCTCGCGCACGATGTGGCCCTTGACCATAACGTGGACGCGGTCGACATCCAGGTGCTCCAGGATGCGCGTGTTATGCGTGATGATGAGCATGGAGCCGTCGCAGCTCTTGCGGTAGGCGTTCATGCCGTGGCTGACGGTGGACAGGGCGTCGACGTCCAGGCCCGAGTCGGTCTCATCCAGGATGGCGAGCTTGGGCTGCAACAGCAGAAGCTGGAGCATCTCGACCTTCTTTTTCTCGCCGCCCGAGAAGCCCACGCCTAGCTCGCGGTTGAGGTAGGCGGTGTCCATGTTGAGCTCGGCCGCGAGCTCCTTGACGCGACGGCGGAACTCCTTGCCCTTCATCTCCAGGCCGGGGCGGCCGGCGATGCTGGCGCGCAAAAAGCTCGACAGCGGCACGCCCGGGATCTCGACCGGAGCCTGGAAGCTCAGGAACAGGCCGGCGCGCGAGCGCTTGTCGGTGGTGAGCTCGGTGATGTCCTGGCCGTCAAAGACGATGCGGCCGTCGTTGACGGTATAGACGGGGTCGCCCATGACTAGGTGGCCCAGGGTGGATTTGCCGGCGCCGTTGGGTCCCATCAGTACGTGGGTCTCGCCGGCGGCGACGTTGAGGTTGACGTTGTGGAGGATGGTCTTTTCGTCCACGGAGGCGGTCAGACCTTCGATGGAAAGCAGCGGATTTGCGCTCATGCTGTCCCTCTCTGTATATGGTGTACTCATAGGTGTACTAAACCCTAGGAATCTTCTCGGAATAAAGTTACTATGGGTTCGGCGTTAGTCAAGGGAAAACCCGACTAATCCACTCGACTTTTCTAGATGTGGGACAAATTCATCGGTTATGTATGTCCCCAGCGTTATGGAAGGGTAGGTATGCTCATTTCTTCTAAGGGCCGCTATGCCCTCCGTTTGATGATTTATATTGCGGCGCTCGGTGACGCCGAGGGCAAGATCGCCCTGCGCGAGGTTGCCGACCGCGAGCGCATTTCGCAGAAGTATCTGGAGCAGCTGGTTCGTCCGCTTATGAAGGCGGGCCTGCTTAAGAGCGTGCGCGGCAAGGGCGGCGGCTACATGATGGCCAAGGACCCGGCCGAAGTGCGCGCCGGCGACATCCTGCGCGCCGTCGAGGGCAGCACGGCTCCGGTGGCGTGCGATGGCATCGACAACAGCTGCACCCGCAGCGACCTGTGCTCAACGGTCAAGTTCTGGCGTGGTCTGGACGAGGTCATCGAAAAGTACGTTGACGGCGTGACGCTGGCCGACCTAGCCGCCGTCCCCGAGATCAACTTTGACATTAAGCTGTAGCCCGCGGGCAATTCCTTAAGATTTCGCGGAGGGTTGTTGCCGTTTACCGAGGGGTTGTTGTGCAACAACGGGTGAGCTGCAATACTAAATTTTATCTTTGCAAACTGAACTTTAACTACACCAATGCAGGGAGGATTTTATGCAGCCCAAGCATTCCGCGATTGTGGCGGGCCTGACGCTGGCACTTTCGTTTGGCGCCGTTGCCGCGCCTGTGACCGCTGTTGCCGAGGAGCCCACGCCGGGTGTTGCCTCGGATGCCACCAATATCGATAAGGGCCTTTACACCCAGCAGTCCTTCTCGGGCGTTCTGCGCTCGGTCCAGGGTGTCTCGTTGGTTAACGTGACCGACGAGATGAAGTACTTTAGCAAGTACGAGAGCCATGGCAACTATAACCAGGGCTTTTCGTACGGCGACGGTTATAACGCGCTTGGTTACTATCAGTTCGATCGCCGTTGGTCGCTTATTCCGTTTATGAAGCAGGCCTATAACTACAATCCCGATAAGTACAGCATGCTCAAGGACGCAGTCGATCGCGGCAGCGAGATTTCAAACGCGAACAATCCCATGTATGCGAACGGTCAGCTTACCGAGCTGGGTCGTATTGCGCAGGAGGCCTTCCAGGGCGCTTATAACACCGACCCTGCTGAGTTTTCGGCACTGCAGGATGCCTATGCGTACAACTCGTACTATGCGGTGACCGAGGCGTGGCTCAAGAGCACTCTCGGCATTGATATCTCCGGCCGCGCCGATTGCGTCAAGGGCATGGTGTGGAGCATCACCAACATGTGCGGCACCGGTGGTTGCAGGGACTTCTTCCGTTGGGCGAATCTTTCCAACGATATGACCGACCGTGAGTTTGTGACGGCGCTCTCCAACAGCGTGGTCAATAACGTGGCGACTAAGTTTTCGAGCCAGCCCCAGTATCATGAGGGTTGGAAGAACCGCTACCGCAATGAGCTCAAGGATTGCCTGGTCTTTATTGCCGAGGACGAGGCTGCCGCGACAACGCCCGTGGAGCCCGAGCCCACGCCGGCGCCCGGTCCGAGCATGGCGCCCGCTGCTCCCGTCGCGCCGACGCCTGGTGCCGATGACGATGCGGGCGACGATAACGATATGGATGCGCCCTCGACCGATGCTGACGGCGGTGGCTCTGCTGGTGGCACTACCAACAACGGCTCTACCTCGAACGGCTCCGATTCTAACGGCTCCGATTCTAACGGCTCCGATTCTAACGGCTCTGCCGGCAATACGGACAGCGCCGCCTCTGGTTCGATCGGCGCTGGTTCCTCTGACTCTTCCGCTGGCTCGAGCGATTCTTCCGCCGATACTGGTTCTAACAATGGCTCTAGCTCTGGTGCCGCTTCTGATTCCGGTGCTTCCAAGGACGACTCGAATAAGGCGCCGGACGCGCCCGCTGCTTCGACGGATAAGAAACCTTCTTTCTCCGTGCAGCTTGGCTACACGTTTGGTTCTTCGCTGATGGCTGGCGTAAGCAACTCGTCTCCTGACAAGAACAATTCTGATCAGACTTCCACGGAAAAGACCGAGGCCACAAAGGGCGACTCCAAGGACAAGGCTTCCGGGAAGACCGAATCCGATAAGGGTTCTAGCTCTGAGGAGAAGGGCGACAAGTCTGCTCAGAAGAAGGACGAGAGCAAGTCCGACGACGGAAAGCAGCAGGGCGAGGACGGCGGTAAGGACATCACCGATAACCAGAACCAGGAGCAAAATGGCTCCAAAACGGCGCCCACTACGACGACTTCGGGCGGCAACATGCCCAAGACGGGTGACCTCATCGTTATGGTGAGCCTTGCCAGTGCAAGCTTGGCCACGCTGGGCGCCACGTCTATTGTGAGTGGCAAGCATAAGCTCGATCAGCAAAAGAGGGCTGCTGGGCAGAACGACTCCGAGGAGTAGTCCCTTTCGGTTGCCCGACAACTAAAGATTCGCAATGGGGTCCGGTGCAGTTGCATCGGGCCCCATTTTGTTGCACAGTGATTTGTTGTGCCCCCCTCAAGGCCTTTGTTCCTACCGTTGCCCGATGTCTTTGCGCGGAACCAGCGTTGCGCTTGAACTGCTCGCTACAATGGGCCTCGTGCTGCGTTTTAGGGAGAAGTTACGGTGTCTGAACAGGGGTATTGCAACAGTGCCGATACTTTTGGCGTACGGCTTGTCAACCATGTCGACGATGCGGTTTTGCCGGTCGGAGTGCATGATTTTGCCGATGCCATTGGTCGTTGCATGCTGATCGATAGGACCATGTTTATTGCAGATGTGCTGGACTGCGACGCGTCCGTTGTGGTGTGCTGTCGACCCGAGGGCTTTGGCAAGAGTATGAACCTGTCGATGCTCAGGGCTTTTCTGGAGCGTTCCGCGGTCGGTCGCGCTGGTCAGAGTTTGTTTGTCGATGCTCAGATTTGGGATGCGGACGGCGGGCGCTATCGGGACGAGTACGCTTGCTATCCGGTGATATCGCTGGACTTTTCTGGCGCTGCGAGGCGTGGCGCCGCTGTTGCCGGCGTCGTGCATGATGCTCTTTCGGGCGAGTGCGCTCGCTTGTTGCCACTCTTGGAGGCTCCGGATTTAGCTCGAGACAAGGTGCGTCACATCGAACGCGTTGCGCGTGGTGTGGCGAGCGAGGGCGAGGTTGCCTCGGCGCTTGGTGTGCTCATTGAGATGCTGGAGATGGCTTGCGATGAGCAGGTTGTATTGCTCGTTGATGGGTACGATGCGGCGTGGTTGGGCCGTGCGAGCGCGTGGAACGCTTCCAGCGCCGATTCGGCGGAGCTATTTGATCGCGTGCTGTTCGAGGCCATTGCTGCTGCGCGCGATTCGTTGCGGCTGACGTGTCTGATGGGGGAGTGTCCCGGCCCTGCCGAGGCGGCACTTTCTTCGCGCGGCTGCTCGTATTGTCTATCGACGCCGCTTTCGACCTGGTGTGACCGTTGGTCCGGCTTTTCGGATGTCGAGGTCCAGGCTCTGTTGAATCATGCTGGGCGCGATGAATACCTGGAGGATGCGCGTGAATGGCTCGAGGGGTATCGGTTTGGCAGGGCCTATTGCTCGAGTCCGGCGCGTGTGATCGGCTTTCTGGACCGAGGCTGCACGGCACCTGTGCGTGCCGACCTGTATGGGTATGCCGATTGCCTGAGTAGGGTAGTTGCCGGGTGGAATCTCGACCGCCTTTCGGTCTTGTTCGATTTGCTCGAGGCCCATGGGTGCGTTGAGGTTCCGCTTTGTTTGGGCGCTGTGGGGCCAGAGGCCTCGCCTGACGATGGTATGTGGACAGCGCTGTATCTGTCCGGTTTCCTGACGACGGATATGACTGAGGATCCGGAGCATGGCAGCCGTCTCCGTGCTCTGCGGCTGCCCAATAACGAGCTTCGCCAGGCCTTGCGGCTGGTGATTATTGAGTGGTTTGAGTGCGCTGCCGAAGACATTCGAGATGTCGATGCGTTTCGCGACGGGTTGTGCCGTGGGGACGAGGATACGGTGAGGCGGGCACTAAGCCGCATCCTGGGAGATGCGGGAATCGGTATGACCGACCCAGAAGCGCCGCTGCCATATCACCTACTCTTGCAAGGACTCTGCTTTGGATTGCCGGGCTATGCCAATCCTGCCTCAAGGCGAAAGTGTGGCACGGATCGCTGGGACATCCAGGTTTTTCCTACGGGCGTCGTGCTCGACATGGCAGACACGATCGGCATGCTGGATGAGCGCCCACTGATAACGATCAATATGATGTATGACCCCGATGTAGATGCGGTGGGGTTGGAATTGCTGGCCGTGCAGTCGTTACTCGACATAGAGCGCGACGGCATCGACGAAATCCGTGTGCCGCGACCCGGCGTGGGTCGCATGCGCTGGGGGTTCGGGTTTGACGGGCGGTGTGTGGCTACGGTGTGCCAGCGGCTTTAAGCGCCGAGGTATTTCCGGCTTCCGTTACTCGGTATCCTTCATGGGCGGCATGGGCTTCCAATTGGGGTCCTTTATGATCTTGCGGGCATCTTTCATGCCGCGGCGCAGCGCCGGAATGCCGGTCTTAAAGCATTTGTCGACCGCGGCCAGGCGAATGAATTCCTTGCAGAAGGTCGCGGCATTGCCCAGGAGGAACAAGATGGGGTGGTAGTCACCGTAGATCTGCATATAGCGAGCGAGGAAGCCTCGGTTGCGCATGATGTAGTAGCGGTTGGTGTCGCTCGTGGAGTTGAGCTGTCGTTTGCCGGCGATGTCCCAGTTAGAGACGGCGCGGGCGCGCTTGAGGACCACGTCGGCGACCACGGCGGCGGGGAAGTGCTGGCTGGCGACATAGCCGTAGCAGGCGTCGTCGCCATAGATGAAGAAGCGCGCATCGGGCAGGCCGATCTTGTCGACTACGCGACGCGAGAACAGGCCGCCCTCAAAGCACAACTGGTTCATAGGACGATAGCCCTCGGGGCCCAAGTCCCACTTGGCGATGGGGTTGGGAATGCCGAGCGAAAGGATGAGCTGGTACTGCCAAAAGAAGGCGCCGCCGTCGAAGTCTAGACGGGAACCCTGGATGACGTCGTAGCGGTCGGTCCACTTGGCCAGGCGCTCAATACCTTCAGGGATGACGAGCACGTCGTCGTCCATGACCCAAAACCACTGAGCGCCAAGGTCGTAGGCGCACTTGGTGCCGGCGGAGAAGCCACCTGCGCCGCCGCCGTTTTTGAGCTGCGGCGCGTAGATAACGCGGTCGGTGCCACCCTTTACATCGGGCTGATCGGCGTCGATGCCCCACAGGTTGGCCAGGCGCTCGTTGAATGCGGCGCACATGGCCTCGGTCTCGCGCGAGTTCTCGTTATCGACGATCACGATGCGCCAAGGTGTGGCCGTGAGCTCGGTCATGGAATCGAACAGGTTAGCCAAGAGCTCCTGGCGCTTATAGGTGACGACAACGATGGCGAGCTTGTCGATGGGGGCGGGAAGGGTGGAAGTCATGGGGAATATATCCTTTCACGCGCAGCGGTCGAGCGCTGCACGGAAGCTATCGAATGCGTCCGTAGGACGGCACCTATTGTAAAGGGTCGCTGCGCCATGTTGGCAAGGTTTGAATAAAACGCAGGAACCTGCCATGGGCGAGGTGACTGCTATACGTAACATTGATGTGCTTATTGCTGCTTGAGAGTACGAGCGTTTCAGCGACCGCGATTAAGCGCAGCGCTTCGATGGATATGTTGCGTGCGGCGTTGGGCTGCATGACTTCCTTTCGCATCGGTTTGCCTCTGCGGGCTCCATAGATTATATAAACGCCCGTTGGCACGTCAGCCCTTTGATACCATTAGCGACAGGTATTTCCTAAGGAGCACATTTGTCTACTAATTCCTCTGGCAGCCCTGTCCTGTCGCTGCTCATTCCCATCTACAACGTTGAGCGCTACCTGCGCGAGTGCCTCGATTCCGCCGTGGCGCAGACGCTCAAAGACATCGAGATTATCTGTATCAACGACGGCTCTACCGACGATTCGCCGGCGATTATCCGCGAGTACATGGAACGCGATGCGCGTGTGAAGATGATTGATAAGGCCAACAGTGGCTACGGCGACTCTATGAACCGCGGGCTCGATATGGCGCGCGGCAAGTACGTCGGCATTCTGGAGTCCGATGACTTTATGGCGCCCGATGCGCTGGAAAAGCTCGTGTCAGCTGCCGAGCGCTGCAACGCCGACTTTGCGAAGGCGAATTTTGACTTTTACTGGTCCAAGCCCGAGGAGCGCCGCTCGCTGCACGAGATGTTTAAGCCCAAGGACTGCGGCAAGCCGGTGCACCCGAGCGATACGACGCAGTTCTTTAAGCAAAAGCCGTCGATTTGGTCGGCTGTGTACCGCCGTGATTTTCTGAAGCGCAACGACATCAAGTTCCTGCCGACTCCGGGGGCATCCTTTCAGGACACGTCATTCGCCTTTAAGGTGATCGCGTGCGCCGACAAGGCCGTTTACCTGCAGGATGCCGTGCTTTCGTATCGTCAGGACAACGAGAACTCCTCGGTCAATTCTTCGGCCAAGGTCTTTTGCGTCAATACCGAGTATGCCGAGATTGAACGTTGGATCAGAGAGGAATATGCCCGCGACCACGCAAGCGATGACGTCGCCCGCATGCTCAAGTTCAATCAGCTCATTAAGTACGACTCGTATATGTGGAACTACGTTCGCTTGGCCCCCAAATTCTATAAGGAGTTCCTGGTGCGGATGACTAAGGAGTTCCAAGCTGCCTTGGACGCCGGGGAGTTTTCGCTGGACGATCTTAAACCGTGGAAGCGTGCGAATCTCGCTGCCATCCTCAAAGATCCTGAGGGCTGGGTTGACGAGCATCCGAGTTTTGCGACGGATGGTGCCTTGGGGCGTGCTAAGTATTACGCCTCGGTTGGAGGCCCAGGCGTGGTCGCCGCATTCCTCATCGAATCGCTGAGGGGGTAGGTCGGCATGGGAGAGGCCTCGTGTCCTAAAGCTACCATTGTCGTCCCCGTTTATAACTCTGCGCGCTCCATTCAGCGATGCCTCGATTCGCTGTTGACTCAGTCCGAGCGATCGATTCAGGTTGTCTGCGTCAACGACGGTTCGACTGATAAATCTTTAAACGTGTTGCACCAGATTGCGCAGTCTGACGACCGCGTACTGGTGATTGACCAGGAAAACGCGGGCGTCTCGTGCGCTCGAAATGCCGGAATCGATGCCGCAAAGGGCGAGGTGGTTTTCTTTGTAGACGCCGATGATTACATCGACGCTCAGACTGTCGAGCGCGTGCTGCAGGCCATGGAGTCGTCGGATGCCGAGGTCGCCGTTTTTGGCGGCGTTTGCGAGCCGTCCGACACCGCACCTAAACGCGTCCAACAACTCATGAGCCCCAAAGCGGGCACCTTTGGCGCACGAGATCCCCAGTTGCTGTTCCACGCAAACGCACAGCCCTATGCATGCCGCGCGGCTTTTTCGCGCGAACTGCTCAATCGCGAAGGCATTCGCTTTGCTCCCGGCTTGGCCTTGGGCGAGGATGTCGTATTCCAATTTGCGGCCTATGCGCTTGCCCGCAAGACCGTCGTCATGCCGGACAAGTTCTACCACTACGTGATGGAGAACGACTCGGCAACGCACGAGTTCAACAGTGCCGATGCTCGCGCCAAAAAGCTTGACGCCCACATGAGAATGCTCGAGGAAGTCTTGGAGGATTGGGCGGTTTACGGCCTTTTGGACCTGTGCCCCGGCGAGCTGATCACTTGGTTCTTGGACCTTATTGTGTTTGACTTGGCGCGTCTGGACGCCGATGGTTTCCGTCGCGTGGCCGGTCGCGTCAATATGGATTTCACGACGTTTTTGGGACCGGAGTGGGCGGATATGCCTGCTAAGGGCGCCGTTCGCCGTGTTGCCCATGAGCTCGTTGCAGCGACCTCGGGCGTTTCGATGGCAGACGCCACGCTGTTCTATCTTTCGACCCGCGGTCTCAAAGCCTGTCTGGAGCGCTTTATCTAATTCTAGGCGCTGCCGTTGTCCGTTGCTTCGCTGCTAAAATAACCCTGTTTCACGCTATTCAACAGGAGGTTCTCTTGCAGAACTCTGATACCCCTAAAGTTTCGCTGCTTGTTCCCATCTGCAATGTTGAGCGCTACCTGCGCGAGTGCCTCGATTCTGCCGTTGCGCAGACACTCAAGGACATTGAGATCATTTGCATCAACGATGGCTCTACCGATAGCTCGCCGGATATCATCCGCGAGTACATGGAGTGCGATGCGCGCGTCAAGATGATCGACAAGGCCAATAGCGGCTACGGCGACTCGATGAACCGCGGCCTGGAGATGGCGCGCGGTGAGTACGTGGGCATTTTGGAGTCCGATGACTTTATGTTTGAGGATTCGCTTCAAAAGCTGGTTGCCAAGGCCGACGCCGAGCATGCCGATGTCGTCAAGGGTGACTTTTACTTGTATTGGTCCACGCCCAGCGAGCGCCGCGAGCTGTTTGGAATTATCGACGAGCATATGACGGGTGCGGCGTATCGCCCCGCCGATCGTCCGGGTATCTTCTACCGCAAGCCTTCCATTTGGTCGGCCATCTATCGGCGCGAGTTCCTCAACGATAATCAGATTCGGTTCCTTCCCACGCCGGGTGCATCGTATCAGGATGCGGGTTTTAACTTTAAGGTCTGGGCAAGCGCCGAGCGTGCTGCGTTTATTGCGGATCCCATTTTGTGCTATCGCCAGGATAACGAGAAGAGCTCTGTTAATTCGCCCAACAAGGTGTTTTGCGTGTGCGACGAATATGCCGAGATGCAGCGCTTTTTGGATGAACGCCCCGAGCTTAAGGCTCAGCTTCAGGGCATTTTAATGCGCATGAAGGTCGATACGTATCGCTGGAATGATGAGCGCCTGGTCGATGAATTGCGCGAGCAGTTTTGGGAGAAGGCATCTCCCGAGCTCAAGGCCGATTGGGATGCCGGTCGCTTTGACCTGTCGCTCTTCGACCCGCGCGGCGAGACCGACTTGCGACTGATGGTCAAGTCGCCCCGCGCCTATATCGATTCGCGCTTTGATTTTAAAAAGCCGGGCAAGCTCAATACGTTTAAGCACTATTTTAAGATTGGCGGTCTGCCGCTGGTCTGGCGCGTGCTGACGTATCAGCGTACCTACGGCGATAACCCGCATCCCGATGACGTGCCTGCGGCACAGTAGGAGCGCGTGATTATGACTACCCCTAGGATTTCCGTCGTCGTTCCCATCTACAAGGTGGAGGAGTGTCTGGCCTGGTGCCTGGACTCCCTGCTTGCACAGGATATGTCCGATTGGGAAGGCGTGCTGGTCAACGATGGTTCGCCGGATGGTTCGCGCGACATCGCCGCTGCCTATTGCGAAAAGGATACGCGCTTTAAGCTTGTCGATAAGCCCAACGGTGGTCTGTCGAGCGCGCGCAATGCGGGCATCGCTGCGTCCGCGGCGCCTGTCGTTGCGTTTTTGGATTCCGACGACCGGTTTACCCCTGATGCGTGCCGCGTGATCGTCGATGCCTTTGAGCGTGAGGATTGCGACGTTTTGACCTTTGGCGCAAACCCGTATCCGTTGGAGGCGGGGTATCCGTGGCTTAACTACGTGTTGAGCCCGCGCGACGTTTCGTTTGAGGGCTATAGCTCCGACCTGCTGTTTAAGGAAGCGTCTCGCCCCTTTGCATGGCGCACCGCCTGCAAACGCGAGTTTTTGCTGGGCAACGGGATCGTGTTCGACGAAACCGTCAAGTATGGCGAGGACCAGGTCTTTGATTTTGCCGTGTACGGTCGCTCGCGCAAGACTGTGCTTATATCGAACAAACTGTACGACTATCGCGTGGCACGCAAAGGCTCGCTCATGGACACCATGCGCTATGACGACGAGACGCGTCTGTTGGAGCACGTGAAGATTTACTCCGCGGTGCTTGCTGACTGGCAGCGTGACGGTCTCGATGCACAGCATGCCGATGACCTGGCGTATTTCCTGTGTGATTTGGTGCTGTATGACGCACTCAGGCTGCTGGGTGCGGACTGCGGCAAGGTGTTTGCTGCCGTCGCCGCGGCGCTTGCCGGTTCTGCTGTGGGCAGTGATGCTGCGCTCGCACAATGCGCTCCTTCTGTTGCCGCTATGGTGCGTGCGGCACTTGTCGGTAAGGCGCCTGCTGCTCGTTCGTGCAAAAAGCTCATGTTCGATTACGACGTCTTGAGGTTTGGGCGCTTGGGCGCGTGCAAGCGCATGGCTGCAAACGCTCTGGGAAAGCGAGAAGTGTAGATGAGTATCAAGCGTTTGGCGCTTTGCCGCAGTCAGGGTCGCCTGTTTGTGCTGCTTCGTTTTGTCGGCCAGGATATCGCGGGGCTTATTGAGCAGGAGGGTTCCCAGGCCTTTGCTCACGCGACGACCAATGGCGTTTGCGTGCCGTCTTTGGCACTGCCGGTCGATTATGGCCGCGTGCTTGCGCTTTGTCCCTCCGTTGCCGATTATGAGCGCGAGCTCGTTGTCTTGGTGCTTCCGTTTATGGACGGCTCTACAATTGACGTCTCATTTGCGTCCGGTGGCAAAAGGCTGGGTTCTATTCGCCTTGACAGTCGTATTGCCAAGCTTGAATCCAAGATTAACTACAAAGCAAAGCCTGCGATGTGCGCACTCGTTCGCGATGCGCAACGCGGCGAGTGCTGCGGTCGATACGAGATCGATGCCGTTCGTTATTTACCGGCAGATGAGGGCGCCGTCTGGCGCTATGAGGTTACCTGGTCGGGAGACTCCCAGTGCACCCCTGAGCTCCAGATCTTCGATACGCATATGTACGCCATCGATGCCACCGTGCATGTGTTTGAGTCGCAGGTCGATGTTCCCCGGCGCAACGGTTGCCGCGTCAATAAAACGTATCTGAGCGTCGAGATGCCTCAGGATATACGCGATTTTGTCGTGATTGCGACTGATACCACGGGTCAGATCCAAAGCGGTTTTTGCGCCATGGATGGCCGCCTGTACAACGGCATGGTCGACGACAGCTGGAATCGCATGAAGGATGCACGCGCGGACGACGCGGCCTATCGACGCTGGTTTGATCAACATCGCGCAAAGCCGGGCGACTTGACGTGTCAGCGCGTCGCCGCGGCGGCATTCGCCTACAAGCCGCTCATGAGTATTGTGGTGCCGTGCTATAAGACCGATCGGGTTTACCTGCGCGAGTTGTTGGACTCGGTGCTAGCCCAGAGCTATGACAACTGGGAATTGCTGCTTATGGACGCCTCGCCTGAATGGGACGTGGTGGCCACCCTTGCGGCAGGCGCCAACGACGATCGCGTCCGTCGCATCGAGCTTCCCGGCAACGGCGGCATTGTGGTCAATACCAACGCTGGCATTCAGCAAGCGACGGGCGACTACATCGCGTTCCTGGACCACGATGACATCTTGGAACCGGACGCGTTATTCCACTATGCCGCCGCGCTGAACAAGGCGGCCGAGGACGAGCGTCCCCAGGTCCTGTTCTGCGACGAGGACATGTTTCAGAAAACGGGGGAGTGGGGCCAGCCGGTCTTTAAGACCAAGCTCAACGTCGACCTGCTCTATAGCCATAACTGCGTGACGCATTTTCTGATGGTGGAGAAGGCGCTCATCGATCGCATTGGCATGTCTCCGGAAGACGCCGCGGGCGCCCAGGATTACGACCTCACGCTCCGCTGCCTTGCGGCGGGCGCGCGGTTTGAGCATGTTGCGCACGTGCTGTATCACTGGCGCGTGCATCCGGGATCGACCGCCGACGGTTCTGCCGACAGCAAGCCCTATGCCATTGAGGCCGGGCGCCTGGCGCTGCAGCGCCACTTTGATGCGCGGGGCGTTCGCGGAACGGTCGAGGAGACCGAGACGCCGTTTGTCTACCGCATGCGCTATGCGCTGCCGGAGCCTACGCCGCTGTTGAGCATCGTAATCCCCACCAAGGACCACGTTGAGACGCTCGACGCCTGCGTGACGTCGATCGCCCAGAAGGCCACGTATGCCAACTACGAGATCGTCTTGGTGGAGAACAACAGCGAAGCCTCGGAGACGTTTGCGTATTACGAAACCCTGCCGGAGCGCGTGACCGCGGCGTCTGACGGCAAGGGCAGCGCGCGCGTTGTGTACTGGTCGGGCGAGTTCAATTACTCCCAGATCATCAACTTTGGCGTGGAGCACGCCAAGGGCGACTATCTGCTGCTGTTGAACAACGATACCGAGGTTATAAGCCCCGACTTTATCGAAGAGATGATGGGTTATCTGCAGCGTCCCGATGCGGGCGTGGTTGGCGCCAAGCTCTATTTTGCTGATCATCTGGTGCAGCATGCTGGCATTTTGGTTGGCGTGCGCGGTGCACTTGCCCATGCCAACCAGGACTTCTCGGCAAATCGCGAGGGCTACCTTGCCCGTGCTGTGCGTCCCGGCAACTTTAGTGCCGTGACGGGCGCCTGCCAGATGGTCCGACGCGACGTATTTGAGCAGGTCGGAGGCTATAACGAGGAATTCGCCGTCGGTTTTAACGACGCAGACTTTTGCCTGCGCGTGTGGGAGGCGGGCTACCGCACCATCTTTACGCCCTATGCCGAGCTGTATCACTACGAATTTACCTCGCGCGGCAGGGAAGAGGCCAACGAGGAAAAACTGCGTCGCTGGAAGCGCGAGCAAGCGCTATTCATGCAACGCTGGCCGGAGTTCTTCCTCGATGGCGATCCGTGGCTCGGGCCGAACCTATCTGCCGAAAGCGAGTATTTCTCGCTTTAGTGCGAGGTGATGCCAAGATCCGGCAAAGTATCCTTAAGAGCCGCAAGAGCGGAGGGGTTCAAGTACTCCTCGTTCAAGCGGCTTTTGTCATAGTGAAGACGCGTGTCTCGGGAGCATTCGATGAGTTCTGCAGTAAAGAACTTCTCCCAGCTAAAGAACTTTGAGCTTTCGATATGTTCAGCGGGATTAAGCAGCATCTCCTTAATGTGTTTGCTGTTGAATAATCCCGACTTCAACACGAGCCATTCAAACGATTCCGGCAGGAATAGCTTGATGTTCTTTCGGCGCTGTAGTGCAGTTGCTTCTGCAATTTCTGGTCCGAAGGCGGCGCCGTCGGCAATCACGAGAATATCGTTTTCTGATGCGTCCGTAATGCAGTTGCAAATATTTGATTTCCCGCCCGCGCTGATACACCTAACGTTGCTTTTTTTACATAGCAAACTGAAGAATTCAAAACCCGATTTCGAGTCTTCGACGATGACGAGCTCGGGTTTTTCTCCCTTAAATTCGGTATCACCATAAATGCGATATGTAGAGGTGTAGACACGAGAATAAACGGGATACTTCGTTGTAGTTCGGTTGGTGTTCTTAAGACCGTAGATTTCATCAACGCTGTAGGGCAGTCGATGAAGCGACTCCCTGGCGATGATTACGTAGTAGTTTGAGCTACGCTTTGCTGCAGGGGCAAACTCTCTTGATCGAACAAAAGCGTTGCCTTCGTCAATAAAAACGATGCTGTCGGAAATCTCATGGAGATCCCTGAGCCAGTTCCTTCCATTTACTGTCTTACAGGGAACTTTACAACTTACTGTTACGCCGCTTTGTGGCCCTAATTCTTCGTGAGCAGCCACCATATCGATCAACGTCGTTTTGCCCGTAGCGCTGTTGCCTTGAATGATGGTCAGGTTTCTATTGATTGTTAGTTTAAACTGAACCCGGTTATTTTGAATAATTACCTTGTATGATCCGCGCATCAGGAGTTCTCCCTTAGGCATTTTCCAGCTATGGGGACAAGGTCAAACATCGTGTGAACGACATCGCCTGTGTTCGCAATGGTTGCCGTGAATTTGCCGTTTCCAAAATCCAATATATGGTAGAGATTGATTGTTAGGTCCTTTTGTGCAGCGATTCTTAGAATCCAGTAGGCACAGTTGTCACCACAGTTTGAGGCGTTATATACATTTTGCGGCATAAAGTACATAAGCAGCAGTGTTTTGGTGCCGCTGGATAGTTTCTCGGGAGGGATGATGCCTAGGATCTTAGTGTCGATTGCGTTGGGCCCCACCACGGTGCCCTTGTCGATAGATTTAATGACACGTTGGGCAAAGGAATCTTCAAACCACTGGGGGGAGTACACGTTATCGAAATAGACCGATGTGTTGTAAATCACGTTATCCATGTCCCCATAATGTATCGTTAACACGTCGACCTCCTAGGTTGAACGCTGTGTTTTCCCCTGGTGCTGATTATATCGTTTTGTGTTTGGGCTGTTGGAATACGGTCGAAGCAATACCGCAGGAGTTTGGGGCTGGCGGCATAGCCGGTCCAAAAAACGTCCGCAGGCGCCCTTTTGGTACCGGCCGATGGTATCGTCAGGAAATAAGCGTTCGGTGATGAGCTTGGGATTTCGCCCCACAACTTGCTTCTGTTCAGTCATAGAATGAGTAAACATTTATTTGTAGTAGTTGCTTCCAAAATCAGAAAAAATCTATTCCGATTTAATGGGCCGCATCTTTCAAGGATTGGAAAACGATATATGCAACATAAAGTTAAAGCCACTTATCTTAGGCTTCCTTGCTATAAGCAGATTTCAGCCTTGAGCATATCTCTTTTTCTTATGATAAAACAATCGCAAATTCCCTACTTCCCAGGGTTCCCTGATTTTCTGAAACCCATATTTAATGTGAGCGGTTCACCTTTATTCGAGCTAGTCGATGTTTTTACGACTGCAATAGCTACAAGTCTCATATTTTGGTTTGTTTTTAATTATTTGCCCGATCAGAAGAATAAAAAACATGCAATGTTACATTGTGCTGGGTACATTGAAAACCTATACAGTCTCTTGGATGAGTTATTTTCATTTATCATGCTAAGCTATAGCTCGGATAAATCTATTGATAACTGCCACATTGAAGAAATAGATGAAATTGTTTTTTGCCGGAAAACAATTTATTACCGAGATGAAACCGCTCCTGAAGGCGTAGAGGCTGTTTCGGAGTTTATGTTATTAAACGAATGCCTACGCATTATTCCTAGGGTGATGGAGATAATTCAAACTATTGACTGCTCCTCATACTGTGCATGTCTTGACGACCGTTTGCTTCATTATTTTGACCTGATTAAAGAAAATGAGTTAGTTAATAGCTTGAATAGGTACAAGAGGCTTTCTCAACAATCTTTACAAGCTTTCAGCTTCCATATTCCCTGTGATTCCATTTCTTCTCTGTATGTCGCAAAAAAACAACTCGGAGCAGTTTTAACTTCTCCTCCTTCAGCCCATCAATATAAACTTGCAACTGAGGCCGAGAAAGAAAAGCGAATTTCCGCAAATATGAGTTATGAAAAAGAACTTATAGACCAAAATAGGCTAGATGCTGTTTCTGAAGTCGTTGAAGTGTTTAGATATTAGCTTTCGTTTTTTGCTTACGGCAAAATGAATCTAAGACCTGTTCGTATATGTTGATAATCAAGGGTTGGCAGATAGAGTATTGAGAACAAGTGTCACATAAGTGTTAAGAGGTATCTTATGGATATTGTCGATTACGTTTCTTTCAAAGAAGTATTTTGTTCCATCATGGGAATCAAGAGCTCTCCAAATAACGCCAGTGATGATTTGACATGTCATTTAAATCTCAGTTATCGAATTGAAGAAGAGTTTGACCCTGAGATTTCGGATTTTGAGAAGACAATTATTATAAATGACGACGACTTGAAACACGAATATGATAAAGCGGTTGAGGCCATTGGTAATTTTCATGGTATGGAATGGTTTTCAACTGGTAAGAACTATGAGTGCATGGTCGATATATCCGGATTATATGCAACTCATTTTACAGATCAAATTTCATGTAAATCGGTAAATGCAGATGCTGAATTTAGAATGGGGCCGGCGAGCGTTACATATATTTTTTGTATTATATTAATGTTATTAAATGAAGGTTGTTTTGACGGCAATACTTTCAGAGACAGAAATCCTTTTTTGCGACGCCTGAAATCGCATTCAACCACCGGTGGAAGAACCGTATCTCATAATGTTGATGATTGGACATCTGCTTTTGTTGAAATCACAGGTATTCTCTCCTTACGAATAACTACCAAAGGGTTTAGAAAAGCGAAACAACTTCGTGAACGAGCAACTTCCTTCCAATTTAAGTACATCTCTTGTTTAGATAGGCCACTGAGGCTAATTTCATCGCTTGATGAGTTTTTAGAAAAAGGAAGTTACGGGAGGCTATTTGTTGCGAAGTTAGAAATTGATTGTGTTCCGGATGTAAAATTTGACGACAGCGCTGTTAATCATTTTTGTCTTGGCGTGACTTCGAGAAGCCCATATTTGCAGTTTTTGTCCTTCTATCATTCGGTTGAATTTTACTTTAATTCCGCCTATCGAAAAATGACGACCGAATTGTTGAGAAACGAGCTCCAGTCGGTTGAATTTGCATACAACGATCAGTATCTGTATTCGATTGTTAGTAAGTTAGAAAAAGAAATATCCCATAAGAGCGAACTTGGTTTTGGAAATGAAAAACGTGAGCTTGAGTACTTGGTTGAGTCGTGTGTCCATGTGCCTCAGTTAATGAAATCCCTACGTCGCTATCGTTTCGATTGGCCTGCGTGGTATTCGAGCAATGGGGTTGAATTTGAATCTGATGCTCCAGTTATTGATTGGGAATCCGATAATGTAGCCGGATTAATAGCTTCCCGAATTTATAAAGTAAGAAATGCGATTGTTCACAGTAAAAAACAAACTTGCGGTGCGTTTATTCCTTTTAAGCACGATCGCGCACTTTCCTATGAGATTCCTTTAGTCAAATGTGTTGCCGAAGAGGTCATTGATAAGAATTCTTCGCGCGTATAGATTTCGCTTTAAACTCCCGTTTGGTTCATAGTCTTTGTGGTCAAACTTAGTATTGAGATATGAATCGCGTTTCGATTGCATGGCGATTATTCCGATACGGCCATGCCGCCGGTTGCGGATTGATGAGTCTGGTATTCACTGCATCTTCTAGATCAGGATTGACACGAGCGATCCCCGGCGCCTTTCAATATTCTCAATGCGGATCGGGCACCGCCGTTGGTTTCCCCGGGTATTCTTGTAGCTGACGCCGGGAAACTGGTGTGTTTCGTCAAGAGGATTTGAGCAAAAAGAGCATCGGGGTTAGAGTAGGGCGCGCACCGGCCGCGCGCACCCTTTTTTGGAGCACCTATCCTCCCG
Organism: uncultured Collinsella sp.; assembly: GCA_958437495.1. Classification (GTDB taxonomy): domain Bacteria; phylum Actinomycetota; class Coriobacteriia; order Coriobacteriales; family Coriobacteriaceae; genus Collinsella. The sequence goes on from CAUBOH010000021.1 coordinate 28,427, forward strand.
CATGAGGGCGTGACGCACGCGGTAGTAATCCCCGCGGAACTGGACGAGCCTCCCGTGGTGGACGATGCGGTCTATGACGGCGGCCATCTGGTTGTCGCCGAACACCGATCCCCACCTGCTGAACTCCAGGTTCGTGGTGATCACCACCGACTGCCTCTTGTAGGCGTCGGCGAAGACCTGGAAGAGGAGCCTCGCGCCGTCCGCGTCGAGCGGCAGAGCGCGCCATGCGCCCGCTCGATGTCGTGGATGAGCAGCGACCCGGGCGCTATCCTTCCGCCCACGGCCTTCCTCATGCACGCCGAGCTGGGCTTCCCGTGGCCGCAGACTACCGCGACCGGGTTCTTGTGGACGTCGATGTTGACGCAGATGCACAACTTCTGGCGGGACAGGCCGCGCTTCCTGGCCTGCCCGTAGCCCTTGGAGAGGCCGGTGCCGTTGATGTGGGTCTCGTCAACCCAGACGGTGTCGCGTAGCACGATTCGATCCTGGTAGCCGGACTCTGTGGCGAGCACGCGGTGCCGCCACACGAAGGCGGTCTTGTGGGTGACGCCGCACGGCTCGGCCGGATCGCGTCGAAAATGTTGGTGTAAGGACGGCACCCCAGCGCCCATTTAACGAAGAACGGCCTTCGTCCTAGAATCTGAAATCACCACAACAACAGGTTCTAGGAAAGGACGAAGACCGCTATGGAAATCTTATCAGACCCGACGCCGGGCATGCTCGCCACGCCTCGTTTCGACGACGGGGCCATCGAGATGCGGGGGTTGCTGCGCAGGTTCGTCGAGCAGTTCGTGAACGCCGTGATGGACGCCGAGGCCGACCAGCTGTGCGGCGGCGGGGCAAACAGCCACAACGGCTACCGCGAGAGGGTCCTCGCCACTTGCGTGGGCACGCTGCCCCTGCGCTTCCCCAAGCTTCGCTCCGGCAGCTTCTTCCCGGTGGACGTGATTGAGCGCTAACAGCGGGCCGACCGCGCCCTGTTGACCGCCGTGGCCGAGATGTACGCCACCGGCACCAGCACCCGCAAGGTGCAGCGCGTCGCGGAGTAGATGGGCGTCTCCAGGCTCTCAAAGGACCAGGTGAGCGCCATCGCCTCGAGCCTGGACGCCGACATCGAGGAGCTTTGCGGAAGGCCGCTCGGCGGCTCCCCGGTGCCCTACGTCTGGTTCGACGCGACCTACGTGAAGTGCCGCCGAGAGGGGCGCGTGGCCTCCACCGCCGTGGTGACGGCCATCGGCTGCGACGCGGGCGGCTGGAGGCGCGTCCTGGGCGTCGACGCGGTGGACACCGAGTCCTATGGCTCGTGGCTCGCCTTCCTCGGCTGCACACTCGACGGGAACGTTGCGGCGCATGAGCCTGATGAAGGAGATCCAGATGGGGAGCGGCTTTCGGCAGTGTTCGAGGACGGTGCCGGTGGGGGAGGTGAACCTCCTGCCGCAGCAGCGGCAGCGCCACCTTGAAACTCCGGCCGCGGTCGATCCGTTCCTCCAGACGCCCCCCCCGGCGCCGCACTCCGGGTGCCCCGGGTCCGGCCGGTAGGCCGCGGCGGCCTCGGCGAGCGCGCCCACGCCGACCTCCTCGCGGCTGCGCCTCTCGTCTACGGCTTCCTGAGCGGCAGGAACTCGTCGGCGGCGTGGCCCGCCACGAGCGCCCCGAAGGTGCTCGCTCTTCCCGTATGGATCTGTCCCGTCCGCCCGAACGCCCACCCGGAGGGATTGTCGCCGAACAAAGATCCGGGTGGGCGCTCGGGTAAATTCTCCGTTTGGCTGGGAAGAGCAAAGCATTCGGGGCCTTCCGGTCCCCGAATCATCACCTGTTATCTAAACTGTTAGAATCTGTTATTAAGCAGATGCGTTGTCTGCGTCAACGCGTATTCGCTAAAATGCACTTTTGATTAACTTTGGCTTGTGACGAGAATTTGGAATAGCTATGGGTCAGTTTAAAAGGGCGTTTGCCTTTATCATTGCGATGATTGTGTCATTGTTTGTTGTTGCGATACCGTCTTTTGCTGATGAATCTTCGAGAGTTCTTGTTGAAAATTCTTGGCGCTTTCACGATGGTCAGTCAATTACTCCTGAAGAAGACTCCGAAGATGCTGGAATTTCAGCGTATTCGCTCAGCAGGCTACCTGACGGTGTCACTGCCCAGGGTATCGATGTGAGCGAGCACCAGGGCAATATCAATTGGGATGCCGTTAAGGCGAGCGGTGTTGATTTCGCTATTCTCCGTGTTGGCTTTGGTGCGCCATCTTTCGGGGGAAGAACTGATTATCAGTTCCAGCGTAATATCTCTGAGTGTGAGCGCTTGGGGATTCCGTACGGTATCTATCTTTACTCGTATGCATGGGATGATGGACAGGCGGCAGATGAGGCGGCATTCGTTATTAGCAATATTGCGGGACACAGCCCGCAGCTGCCCATCTACTACGATCTTGAGGATAATTCGATTATTGCTGACGGTCGTCAGGGCGGTATCGCTTCAAGGGCTTCAGTTTTTTGCAATCGGATTTTAAATGCCGGCTATAAGGTCGGCATTTATGCCAACTTAAATTGGTTTAACAACATCCTGACCGACCCCGTATTTAATTCACCGTCATGGGACCATTGGATTGCACAATATAATTATCAATGTGATTACACGGGCAGGTACAGCTTCTGGCAGTATGCGAGTGATGGTAGCGTTGATGGAATCAACGGTTTCGTTGACATGAACTATGCCTATATCACAATCGAATCGAATGAGGAAAAATGGGCTCGCGCCGACGAGCTCGCCGCCGCCCATTCCTCCGACCTTCCCGACGGGACCTACACCGTCGCCAGCCTCGTCTCGGGCTCGACCGTCTTCGATGCCGGGATGGGGGGCAGGTCGAACGGCTGCCCGCTCCAGGCGTACGGGTCCAACGGGACCGACGCCCAGGCCTGGCAGGTCACCCACGACGGGGACTACGTCGTGCTGAGGTGCGCCCGCTCCGGCCTGGCCGTGGACTGCCCCTCTTCGTCGACGGCCAGCGGCACGCCCCTGCAGCTCTACTCGTACAACGGGACGCGGGCCCAGAAGTGGATCGCCGTCAAGGGCGAGGACGGCTCCTACTCGTTGCTGTCCGCCAACGACCCCTCGGTCTGCATCGACCTGCCCGGCTCGAGGACGAACGACGGCAACCGGCTCCAGCTCTACGCCGCCAACGGTACCGCCGCGCAGTCCTGGTCCTTCTCCGCATACCGATCGCCCCAGTCTCGCGCCGACGAGCTCGCCGCCGCCCATTCCTCCGACCTTCCCGACGGGACCTA
>CAUBOH010000022.1 GCA_958437495.1 uncultured Collinsella sp.
TTCGCGTTTCCTCAGCTCCGCACCCTTGCGGGTTCGAATCCCTCCGCTTGCCCACGAAAAAGCGCTCCAGGTTCATAAGAGCCTGGAGCGCTATGTTCTTTGGGGCTGGGACGGAGGGATTCGAACCCCCAACAGCCGGCACCAAAAACCGGAGTTCTACCGTTGAACTACGTCCCAATGTCTGGCGTTGCTCAAAAGCAACTCGTCTAGTTTACCTAATCTGCGAGGGCATCGCAAACGCCATCGAGCAGGCGTACCGCGAGCGTCTGGGCGTCGCTGGCAGTAAAGGTGCCGTTGTAACGCGTCATGCCGGTGAGTTCGATGCGAATTCGTGCCGGCTTTTGCTGTGCGGCAACATTGGCGGTACGGATGCGCTGGGCCAGGTTGTGGCACTCGGCGAGGGCGATCGTGGCGCGCGGGGCGGCGTCTGCGGGCAATTCGTCGCTTGCGATCTCGAGCACCAGGTCAACGTCGGTCGGGACCTCGGAATCGCAAAGCATCATGCCGCTGCTGTCGGTCGTCGCCGTGGCGATGTTCCACATGCGCGATGCTACGCTGCGCGCGATAGGGTCCTCGCCGATGACGGCAATCTGGAAACGCTCGAGTACGTTGGCCGCGCGGGCAAAGCCGATGCGAGACTCGGCTTCGGTGACCGAGGGCTTGCCCTCCCACACATGGTGCAGGCGGTTGATGTAGGCGTAGGTGTCCTGGAAGGCCATGCCATCGGCAAACAGGCCGACATTTTCCTGGAACTGCTGCAGGGCGGCCTCGGTATGCGGACCAAAGTAGCCGTCGTCTTCGCCACAGGCAAAGCCCAAAACGTTGAGAGCGCGCTGCAGGGCCTTGACGTCGGCGCCGTGAAAATTGGGCATGCGAAGGTAGAGCGTGCGGTCGCCCAACTTGTATGAAGCGTCTACAAGGGCGCTCCAGCAGGGGATATCGACAGCATAACCGGCCGCAAGGCCGCTATCGAGTCTAAACGTGCCAACGGCCTGCTCGGTGGTGGTGCCAAAGCGCTTGTCGGCGACCTCGTCGGCATCGATGGTGTAACCGAGCTGCAGAAGGCGGGACTGAACATCCTCGACGGCTGCTCCCTGCATGCCCGTGATAATAGGTTCCATGAACGAACCCCTTTCGGCGTACCATTCGTACTATTTGAGCGTCTGTCGGATAGACAACGCAAAGGGATGCATAAACATGCACTCAACAGTGTAGCAAGTTGTGCCTAAATACGCTGCTGACAGGTTTTATAACCCCCGTTAGTTAAGGCGCTCCACAAAGAAATCTGCCATGGAGAGGAACAGCTCGTGTGCGTGCGGATCAAGCTCAACGTTCTCGATGGCCGCTTTGGCCTTAGCGGTCAGGTCGAGCGCATAAGTGTGGGCGTAATCGATGGAGCCGGTCTCCTGGAAGATCTCCACGGCGCGTGCGAGCTGCGCGGGATCATCGGTGCCCGAGGAAAGAATCGCCTCGACCTCGTCGTGGTGGCGCTCATCAGAGAGGGCGTGTACGGCGACGAGCGTACGCTTGCCCTCGGTGATGTCGGTACGGAAGTCCTTATTGGCGGCTTCCTTGGTGCCGACCAGGTTGAGCAGGTCGTCTTGAATCTGAAAGGCAAGGCCCGTGTGCAGGCCAAAGGCGCGCAGCGCTTCGATTTGCTCATCGCTGCCGCCGCCGATAATGGCTCCGGCGGCAAGCGGCGTGGCTCCGCTGTAAAACGCGGTCTTGTGCGTCGCCATGTCCAGGTAGTCATCAACCGAGATATCAAAGCGCTCGTCACGGACCCAACCCAGGTCGAGCGCTTGACCCTCGATGGTGCGGACGATCATCTCGGTAAGCTCGTGGAGCACGCGAAGCTTCACGTCTGCCTCGAGCGTGGGATCGTCGAGAACCGTCTTGGTGACCATGGTGAGCGCCAGGTCGCCACAATTGATGGCAAGGCCCGTGCCCTCGGTAAGGTGCATGCAGGGCTTGCCGCGACGCAGCTGCCCGTTGTCGGCGATGTCGTCGTGAATCAGCGCGCCCGACTGGAAATGCTCGATAGCTGCCGCGGCGCTGCGGGCGCTCTCAAAGCTACCGCCCACTGCGGTTGCGGCGAGCATGCAGATAAGCGGGCGATGGCGCTTGCCGGCGTTGGCCGTAAAAGCCGAGAGCGGCGCGTACAGGTAACGCTCGATATCGGCAGAGGTTGCCTGTCCGTCAAAGAACGTGGCCAGATAGTCGTTGATCTGGTCAAAGTGCTGGGCTAAAAAGCTGGTAAACGGACTGGACACGGGTTCTCGCATTCTTTCTTAGGTTGCATCGTTGCGGTGTGCAGATACCATATTGCCACATTGGAGTTGCCGGCGCGTCTGTTTTGGCGATTTGGGGAAACGGGACGCGTGCGCGTGCCGGCTGCTTATATAAGCCTAAAGTGCTCGAGCGCCTTGACGACGCCATCTTTGTCGACCGAATCGGTGATGTAGTCCGCGCGCTTTTTGAGATAGTCCGGTGCATTGCCCATGGCGATGCCGACGTCGACGGCGTTCATCAGCGAGATGTCATTGCTGGCATCACCGATACCATACACCGTTCCATGGTTGGGGTCGAGAGCGTCGAGTACGGACTGGATGCCCTCGCGCTTGGTACATTCGCGAGGCGAAATCTCGGTCACTTTGAGCTCGAGCTCGTTAAAGCAGAGCAGAGGCTCAAACGCTTGATCCTGAGCGATGCAGTTGGCAAGCGACGTGGACATTAAGATCTTATAGGCGCTGTAATGTTGCAGTTGCGTAATTGCATCGCCCACGGTGCGGGCGTATCCGGGGGCGTCGGGTGCATCAGCACTCATGCGAACGACGCCATTGAGTCCCTCAAAACGAATCACTTCGTCCGATTGCTCAAGAATGGGAGCAAGGCGCTGCAGCATGCCGGGTGTCATCGCCAAATCGCGGATCACGTGTCCCTCAAGCTCGACATAGCCACCCGCGAGGCAGACGATGCCGGTCCAGGGCAGCTCGAGCAGCTTTGGATGGATGCAGCTCAGCGTGCGCCCCGTGCAGATAAACGCCATATTGCCCTTGGCAACAAAATCACGGATGGCTTGCGAGACCGCTTCATTGGGATAGGGGGAGAGGTCTCGCTCATCCTCGGGGAGCTCTTGGGCGAGTTTGGGATCTTGCCAGGCGAGCGTGCCGTCGATGTCGAAGAAGCAGATGTCGCCGTTCTTTTTTGCGATTCCAGCGGTGGGGGAGGGTGGGGTGGTGGGGACAAAGCCCGGTTCGAGCCCCATGATTCGATCAAAGTGTTCTTTGATACGGGGAACGGAGATGCCAATGATTACCTGAGCCGTTTTGCCGGTGACGATGAGGCCCCTGGCGCCCGCCGCGACGAAGGCTGTGTTGTCTGCGACAACGGAAGGGTCTGCGACCTCGACGCGCAGGCGCGTGGCGCAGTTGGTTGCGCCCACGATATTGCCAACGCCACCTAAAAGCTGAATTACCCGCTCAGCGAGGACGTGATCTTGATCGGATCGAATACTGACCTCGTCATTGGGAGATTGCTCTTTGGCAAAGCCGCTTCCCGTTAAACGATCGATTGCCGCGCGATTGGAGACATGATCCTCGCGGCCCGGCGTCTTAAGGTCATAGACCAAGATGAGTGCTCGAAAACTAACAAAAAAGATGAGGCTAAAGGCAAGACCGATACCGAGCGCCAAAAGGTAGGTGCCGGCATGCATTCGCATGAGCGGGATGAAGTTGAAGGCCGTCATTTCCATGAGACCGCCCGAGAAGATGCCGACGATGCCAAAGAAGTTCATGGTCATGGCAAGGCAGGAGGATAGGACGGCGTAGAGCAAAAAGAGTCCAGGATAGGTGAACATAAAGAGAAACTCGAGCGGCTCGGTGACACCGCAGACCACCGAGGCGACGATGGCGGGCAAAAGGATGACCTTAAGGCCGGCGCGGCGTTCGGGTTTGGCGGTGAAATAGAATGCTGCCGCGATGGCGGGAAGGCCAAAGAGCTTGCCCCAGCCGGTGGCGGTAAAACCTGCCCAGGGCGCAAGTTCATTTAAAGGGCGCGTGCTATGGGAGAGAATGGGGAGCAGGTTGGTCCACGTGGCGTAAATACCGTCATGAATGACCAGATTGTCGTAATAGATGGGCATATAGAGCAGGTGGTGCAGCCCCATGGGCTCGAGTGCTCGCTCCAAAAACACAAAGATGCCCACGCCGAGGGGGCCGACGCCCGCAAGTGCGTGGCGCAGCGTTTCGGTCACGGCGTATACGAAGGGCACGATGGCGGCCGAGATGGCGGCAAGGGCAAACACAGCAAAAAAGCTGATGAGGTAGACCAGCGAGGAACCCGAGAAGGTGCCGAGCCAATCGGGAACCTTGGCATCGTAGAAGCGGTCATGGATGGCGACGACGGTTGCCGATACCGCCAGCGGGCCGATAATGCCGGTGTCGAGCGTCTTGATGCCGTCGATGACGGTGATACCGCTGGCGGGGGTCAAAGATGATGGGTACTTAAGCCCAAGGTTGTCTCCGCTCAGCTTAATGATCTCGCTCAAAAAGAAGCAATAGGCAAAATAGGCCACGAGCGCCTCGAGGCAGCAGCGTGCCGGTTGCTTTTGGGCAAGACCGATAGGCAGCGCTACGGCAAAAAGGAGCGGGAGACGTTTAAAGACCGTCCACGAGCCGCGCTGGATGATGGTCCAGAAAACGTACCAAGGGGTTCCGTATACGGCGAGGTCACCGACGATGTCTACGGTCGTGGCGAGGGCGGAGATGCCGACCATGAGGCCTGATATAGAAAACAACATGGCGGGCGCGAACATGGCTCCGCCAAAACGTTGGATTTTCTGCAGCATAATATGCCTTCCGGATGCAACATGCTGTGCGAGCAAGAACGTTTAAACAATGAACTCATTGTAGAGGACTGGCTGCTTGCCGCATTGACGGTTTTGATTCGGTCCGAGTTGGGTTTCGGGGGAACCGTCGACGGTAAATAATCCGTGCTTTACCGATAATCGGTTTAAACAACCCAAAGAAATGCTATCGTGCCTAGCCATACATATTCATTAGAGGTGAAGTCATGCCAAAAGCGATATACGAAGGAATCTACCGAGAAATACGCTCGCGCATCATTAATGGGACCTATGCGTTTCAGGAGATGCTGCCAACCGAAGCTGAGTTGACCGCGGAGTTCGGATGTACTCGCAATACCGTCCGTCGCGCCTTGGGTATGCTGGCCGACGGGATGTTTGTGCAGCCCATACACGGCAAGGGCGTGCGCGTTATTTGGCTTAAGGGCGAAACCGACATGCTGGGCGCACTCGAAGAGGTTGAGTCGTTTGGCGAGTTCGCAAAACGCAACAATGCCGTTGCATCGACCGAGGTCAAGTCTTTTGAACATTTGATTTGCACTGAGCAACTTTCTCGTCGCCTGGGCTTTAAGGTGGGCGAGGAGCTGATTCGTGTAGTGCGTGTCCGAAGCCTCAACGGCAGCGCTCGCCAGGTGGACCATGGCTACTTTTTGGAGTCGATCGCCAAGGGTCTGACGCCCGAGATCGCCGAGAAGTCTATCTACGACTATCTGGAGCACAAACGCGGCGTCAAGGTGATGGCGAGCCGCCGTACGGTGAGCGTCGAGCTTGCCAACGATGAGGACTGCAGCTACTTGGACCTTGGCAAGTACAACTGTGTCGCCGTCATGGAGAGCCAGTCGTACACCTCGGACGGCATCTTGTTCGAGGTCACGCATGCCCGCACGCATCCCGAGATCTTCCACTACCGCGTCAACTCCAAGCGATAGCCGGCTAGCTCGCAGCCTGACGAGACTCATGCCCTCAAAGAGAAAACGCCCGGTCAAACCGACGATGCATCGGCTTGACCGGGCGTTTTCTCTGTATTTGATAACAAATAATTGTTTATACAAAACTTGTCAAGTATCAAGTTGAAATTACCGTTCACCGAAGGTTTTCTACCGCTCTAGTAATACTTGTTCAAACAACTAGCCAAATAGCGTATTGTGCAAATTAGCAAAAGGGGCCAAGTCCCCAAGCCAATCTCCGAAGGCGGCGGCAAAGGGTGCCGCCACGGTGTGAAAGGGTGGATTGTAATGAAGAACGAAATGAGCAGAAGGCAGTTCCTGGGCTTTGCTGGTTCCGCGGCTGCGGTTCTTGGTCTGGGTCTCGTGGGCTGTGGTGGTTCTGCCGGCTCCGGCTCCTCTGCTTCTGGTGACGCTGCCGAGGTCTACTTCCTCCAATTCAAGCCTGAGGTCGACAAGGAGTGGAAGGAGATCGCCAAGGCCTATAAGAAGGAGAAGGGCGTCGAGGTCAAGATCGTGACCGCTGCCTCCAACACCTACGAGGAGAAGCTCAAGTCCGAGATGTCCAAGAGCTCCGCTCCGACCCTGTTCCAGGTCAACGGCCCCACCGGTCTTAAGAACTGGAAGGATTACTGCGCCGACCTGTCCGATACCAAGCTCCGCGGCGAGCTCATTGACGACTCCCTGGCTCTGCAGTCCGATGGCAAGGATCTGGGTATCGACTGGGTCCAGGAGAGCTACGGCATCATCTACAACAAGCAGCTGCTCGAGAAGGCTGGCTACAAGGCCGAGGACATCAACTCCTTCGACAAGCTGAAGGCTTGTGCCGACGACATCCAGGCCCGCAAGGACGAGCTTGGTGTTGAGGGTGCCTTTACTTCCGCCGGCATGGACGACTCCTCCAGCTGGCGCTACACCACCCACCTCGCCAACCTCCCGCTCTACTACGAGTTCGAGAAGGAGCACAACCAGGAGGACGACGAGATCAAGGGCGAGTATCTCGACAACTTCAAGCAGATTTTCGACCTGTACATCACCGACTCCACCTGCGATCCTTCGCAGCTTGCCTCCAAGACCGGCGACGACGCCACCAACGAGTTCGCAACCGGCAAGGCCGTCTTCTATCAGAACGGCTCTTGGGCCTATGCCGACCTCACCAAGGCCGGTATGACCGATGACCAGCTCGGCATGCTGCCGATCTACATCGGCGTCGACGGCGAGGAGAACCAGGGACTGTGCTCCGGCGGCGAGAACTACTGGTGCGTCAGCTCCCAGGCTTCCGAGGATGCCCAGAAGGCCACCGAGGACTTCATGTATTGGTGCGTCACTTCTGACACCGCCACCAGCATCATCGCTGACAAGATGGGTCTGACCGCCCCGTTCAAGAGCGCTAAGGAGACCACCAACGTCTTCTCTCAGCAGGCCGTTGCCATGGCCAAGGACGGCAAGAAGACCGTCGCTTGGGACTTCGTCTACATCCCCTCTGAGGAGTGGAAGAAGAACCTCAAGCAGGCTCTGATCGCCTATGCTGCCGACAACAGCAAGTGGGATGGCGTCAAGAACGCCTTCGTCGATGGCTGGAAGACCGAGAAGGCTGCTTCCGAGTAAGCAGTTGCTGCCCAAGCTATCTGATTAGCGACAGGGGGCGGGCAGACGTTGGTTTGCCCGCCCCCTGCATATTGAAAGGACCCTTTTATGGGCAAAGCACTCAAGCGCTGGTGGCCGCTCTTTATGCTGCCCACGTGCCTGGCGTTTATGATCGGGTTCGTGATCCCCTTTATCCAGGGCTTCTATCTCTCGTTCTGCCAGTTTATTACCATTAACAACGCGCATTTTGTCGGTATCGAGAACTACGTGCGCGCGCTGTCCGATCCGCAGTTTGCTACGTCGTTCTTCTTTACGGTGGCGTTTGCCTTCCTGTCGACGGTGCTCATCAACGTGATTGCCCTCGCCATCGCGCAGGCGCTCACCCGCAAGGCGCTCAAGGGCACCAACATCTTCCGTACGATCTTCTTTATGCCTAACCTGATTGGCGGAATCGTGCTGGGCTACATTTGGCAGATTCTGATCAACTGCCTGCTCTCCAACGTGGGCGCCCAGCTCATCGCCCTTAACTCTGCTGCTGGCTTCTGGGGCCTTATCATCCTGACCCTGTGGCAGCAGGTCGGCTACATGATGATCATCTACATCGCTGGTCTGCAGTCCATTCCGTCCGACTACATCGAGGCCGCCAAGGTCGACGGCGCCACGGCATGGCAGACGTTTTGGAAGGTTAAGATCCCTAACCTGATGCCGACGATCACCATCTGCCTGTTCCTGTCCATCACCAACGGCTTTAAGCTGTTCGACCAGAACCTCGCCCTTACCGGTGGCGCCCCGGCGCACTCCACCGAGATGCTCGCCCTGAACATCTACAACACGTTCTATTCGCGTGCTGGTATCGCATGGCAGGGCATCGGTCAGGCCAAGGCAGTTATCTTCTGCATCCTGGTCGTCGCCATCTCCATGATTCAGCTTAAGGCCACGAGGTCCAAGGAGGTGCAGCAGTAATGAAACGCGATAAGGCTATCAACCGCGCGCTCTCGATTTTCTTTACGATCCTGTCGCTCGCATGGATCTACCCCGTGTTCATGATTGCGCTCAATTCCTTTAAGAAAGCGACCGCAATCAGCACCACCACGGCGTTCGACCTGCTCACGCCCGAGTCGTTCAACGGCCTTGCAAACTACGTGCACGCCCTTAACGAGCAGGGCTTTGCCTCGGCATTTATGTACTCGCTCATTATCACGGTTACGTCGGTCGTGCTGATCTTGGTGTGCTGCTCCATGTGCGCTTGGTACGTGGTTCGCGTCAACAGCAAGATCTCGAACTTCTTCTATTACCTGTTCGTGTTCTCGATGGTCGTACCCTTCCAGATGCTCATGTTCACGCTGTCCAATTTGGCGGACCGCATCGGCTTTAACACGCCGTTCAACATCTGCTTTATCTATCTGGGCTTTGGCGCGGGCCTGGCGGTCTTTATGTTCGCCGGCTTTGTAAAGAACATCCCGCTCGAGATCGAGGAGGCGGCCATGATTGACGGCTGCAACCCGGTCCAGGTGTTCTTTAAGATCGTCCTTCCCATCATGAAGCCCACCTATCTTTCGGTCGGCATCCTCGAGACCATGTGGGTCTGGAACGACTATCTGCTGCCCTACCTTACGCTCGACTCCACCAAGTACAAGACCATTCCTATCTTGATTCAGTACTTCCGCGGCGGCTATGGCCACGTCGAGCTCGGCCCCATGATGGCCTGCATCATGATGGTCGTTGTCCCCATCGTCATCATGTACATCTTCTGCCAGAAGTACATCATCGACGGCGTGGTGGCAGGTGCCGTCAAGGGCTGATGCCGTAACTGTTTTGCAAGTTTCTGCGGCGCCCCTCAGCGTGGCGCCGCGTATCGAAAGGTAGAGACATGGCCGAGATCGTTCTCAAACATGTTCAGAAGGTGTATCCCAACAACGAGTCCAAAAAGAAGGGCTTCTTTGGCAAAAAGAAGAAGACCGAGGAGAAGAAGCACAACCTCAAGGTTACCGAGGACGGCGTGCTCGCGGTGGAGGACTTTAACCTCACCGTGCATGACCAGGAGTTTATCGTTCTCGTTGGCCCGTCTGGCTGCGGCAAGTCCACGACGATGCGCATGGTCGCTGGCCTAGAGGACATCACCTCCGGCGACGTGCTCATCGACGGCAAGCGCGTCAACGACGTGGCACCCAAGGACCGCGACATCGCCATGGTGTTCCAAAGCTACGCTCTGTACCCCAATATGACGGTGTACGAGAACATGGCGTTTACGCTTGAGCTCAAGAAGGTCCCCAAGGACGAGATCGACCGCAAGGTTCGCTCCGCTGCCGAGATCTTGGGTATCACCGAGTACCTCGACCGTAAGCCCAAGGCGCTTTCGGGCGGCCAGCGTCAGCGTGTTGCTATCGGCCGCGCCATCGTGCGTGATCCTAAGGTCTTCCTGATGGACGAGCCGCTGTCCAACCTGGACGCCAAGCTGCGTAACCAGATGCGTGCCGAGCTCATCAAGCTGCGCCACGAGATCAAGGGCACGTTCATCTACGTCACCCACGACCAGACCGAGGCCATGACCCTCGGCGATCGCATCGTGGTCATGAAGGACGGCGTTGTCCAGCAGATTGCCACCCCGCAGGAGGTCTTCAACCATCCCGCGAACATCTTCGTCGCCGGCTTTATCGGCGTGCCGCAGATGAACTTCTTCGATGCCCAGCTGGTGCGCTCGGGCAACGGCTTTACCGTCAAGACCGAGGATATGAACGTGGCGCTCGCCCCCGAGACCTGCGCTCAGCTTGCTCTCAACTGGGATGGTGGCGACGTGAAGGAGATCACGGCCGGCGTGCGCCCCGAGCAGATCCTGCTTGCCGACAAGGACGAGGAGGGTGCGCTCCAGGGTACCGTCGAGGTGACCGAGCTCATGGGTTCGACCGAGCATGTCCACGTGACCGCTCCCGATGGCCAGTTCGTCCTGATCATTCCCGTTGTCGACCTTGAGGCCAAGGGTGCGCTCAAGGCGGGCGACTCCATCTGGTTTAAGTTCGAGAAGAACGCGACCCATCTCTTCGATAAGGTGTCTGGCAAGAACCTTATCTAGGCCCGGTGCATCCAGGCCCTCCCTTTGGGCGACTGCGGTATTGCCATCCTTTTGCCGCGGTCACATATAAGGCTCCCCTCCCGTCCATTGGGCGAGAGGGGAGCCTTTCTTTGTGTCGGGGTTGTCCATCTGTCAGCTTATCTTGATCTGTAACAGGAGGAGAGCCAAAGTCGGTCTAGATGTTACAGAACGAGACGGCGTCGAGCTGTCTGTCCTTTCATCTCGATCTGTAACACGAAGGACTGATTCCAGCAGTTACCTGTTACAGTTCGAGACAGTCCATCGAAACAATTTCGTTTATCTAGATTTGTAACAGGTAGACTCAATTTTGCCGGCTAGATGTTACAGACCGAGATTTTTGGTCGAGGCAGGCTATGGGCGGCGTATGGGTACAAAAAACGGAGCCGCGTTGCCGCGACTCCGTTTTCAAGAGGATGGGTAAGGGAATCGAATTAGCTCAGGTGCCAGATCTCGTCGTTGTACTGGGAGATTGTGCGGTCGGACGAGAAGGTGCCGGCGTTGGCGATGTTGATCAGCGCCTTGCGCATCCAAGCGTCCTGGTCCTCGTAGTCAGCTAGCACGCGCTCTTTGGTCTGGATGTACTCCTCAATGTCGAGCAGGGCCATAAACCAGTCCTTGCCCTTAATGTCGTCGTGCAGGCGCTGCAGGCGCTCGGCGTTGCCGGTCGCCATAAAGGCCGGGTTGGTGATGAAATCCACCAGCAGTTTAATGCCGGGCTTGCAGTAGAGCGCACCGGCGTTGTAGGTGCCGTCGGCGTAGAGCTTTTCGACCTGTTTGGACGAGGCACCAAAGGTGTAGATGTTCTCGTCGCCCACGAGCTCGGCAATCTCCACGTTGGCACCGTCGAGCGTGCATAGGGTCAAAGCGCCGTTGAGCATGAACTTCATGTTAGAGGTGCCGCTCGCCTCCTTGGAGGCCAGGCTGATCTGCTCGGAGATGTCGGCAGCGGGAATCACGCGCTCGGCGGCGGTGACGTTGTAGTTCTCGATCATGACGACCTGCAGGTAGGGGGCCACGTCGGGGTCGTTGGCAATCCACTGGGAAAGCGTCAGTATTAGGTGGATGATGTCCTGGGCGATGGTATAGGCAGGCGCTGCTTTGCCGCCAAAGATGATGGTGACGGGGTGTTCGGGCTTGTTACCGTTCTTGATGTCGAGATACTTCCAGATGATGTAGAGCGCGAGCATCTGCTGGCGCTTGTACTCGTGGATACGCTTGACCTGGACGTCGATGATGGCGTTGGAGGGGATCGTCACGCCCTGTTCGAGCGCCATAAACTCGCGCATGATGGTTTTGGCTTCGGCCTTGGTAGCGGCCAAGCGCTCAAGAATGCTCTTATCGTCGACGAAGTCGGCGAGTTTGCTCAAGTCGCCGGTGCTGCGCCAATCGGTACCGATCACATCGTCGAGCAGGCTGGCAAGCGCGGGGTTGGCTCCCTGGATCCAGCGGCGGAAGGTGATGCCGTTGGTCTTATTGGAGAACTTCTCGGGGTAGATCTCGTAGAACGGATGAAGCTCGGTGTCTTCCAGAATCTTGGTGTGGAGTGCGGCGACGCCGTTGATGGAGAATCCAAAGTGGATGTCCATGTGGGCCATGTGGACGGTGTCGTACTCGTCGATGATGGCGACGCGCGGGTCGTCGTGCTCGGCCTTTGCGATCTCATCGAGCTTGACGATAATGTCGGCGATGGCAGGGGAGACCTTCTGCAGGCTGGTGAGTGGCCACTTCTCGAGCGCCTCGGCAAGAATCGTGTGGTTAGTGTAGGCGACCATGGAGCGTACGATGGACACGGCCTCGTCAAACTCGATGTCGTGCTCGGTGGTGAGCAAGCGAATGAGCTCGGGGATGACCATGGTGGGGTGCGTGTCGTTAATCTGGACCACGGCGTAGTCAGCCAGATCGTGCAGATTGCTGCCGCGCTCGATGGCCTCGTCGATCAGGAGCTGGGCGGCGTTGCTCACCATGAAGTATTCCTGGTAGATGCGAAGCAAGCGGCCCTGCTCGTCGGAATCGTCGGGGTAGAGGAGCAAGGTGAGGTTCTTGGCGATCTCGGTCTTGTCGAAGTCGATGGAGCTGCCGGGTACCAGGCTGTCGTCGACGCTTGCCAGGTCGAACAGACGCAGGCGATTCTTGGCGGGCTGGCCGTAGCCGGGCACGTCGATGTTGACGAGCTTGGAGGTAACGGCAAAGTCGCCGAACTCAACAGTGTAGGAGCGGTCGTCATCAATCAGGATATCCTGCTCGCCGAGCCACTCGTCGGGGACGGCCTTCTGCTGATTGTCGACAAAGCGCTGACGGAACAGGCCGTAGTGGTAGTTGAGGCCCACGCCGTCGCCGGTCAGGCCCAGCGTGGCGATGGAATCCAGGAAGCACGCGGCCAGGCGGCCCAGACCACCGTTGCCGAGCGACGGCTCGACCTCAAACTCCTCAATCTTATTGAGGTCGTGGCCCGCGGCGGTGAGCTGGTCCTTAACCTCGCCATAGATACCGAGGTCGATCATGTTGTTGATGAGTAGCTTGCCGATCAAGAATTCGGCGGAGATGTAATAGAGCTTTTTCTTGCCATTGTTGAGCGGGCAGGCGGCTGAGCGCTCCTGCACGAGCTTAACGAGCAGTTTGTAAATGCGACGGGCATCGAGCTGCTCGAGCGAGATGCCAAAAGACTGCTCGGCGAGTTCTGCGAGATTGATACGGGGCATGTTTCCTCCTGTGATGGGTTGATTACATGTCTGCAATTCATAAGAAGCCCGCGCGAGGGGGTTGGGGTGGCCTCGCGCGGGCAAGCAAGCGCGTCCGCACGGTGTGGTGGGGTCGGGCGCGGTGGCTCCTATTGGGGAAGCTCGATTTCGGCTTCCGATGGGATGCGGAAGTAGGTCTCGGTCCAGTCGGTAAGCTTGTGCTCGAGCTCGCGGGTGATGGCGCCATCGAGCATGCGCCAGGTCCAGTTGCCACCCAGGGTGGCAGGGGTGTTGATGCGCGCCTCATTGCCCAGGTTAAGCAGGTCCTGCATGGTGTAGATGCAGGTATCGCTCACGCTGGCGGCGATGGTTCGGTTGAGCGCGTCGGTTATGGACTCGCCTGCCTGCTGATGGGTGTACAGGGCTGCCTGCTCGCGCTGACGCGGCGTGGCCGTACCCTCGAACCAACCACGCGCCGTCTCGTTGTCGTGCGTGCCTACATAGGCGACGGTGTTGGCGATGTAGTTATGCGGCAGGTAATACGAGTTGGTGCCCTCAAAGGCAAACTGCAAGATCTTCATGCCGGGGAAGCCCGAGGTGTCGCGCATATCGATGACGCCGGGGGTAAGGAAGCCCAGATCCTCGGCGATAATGGGCAGCGTGCCGAGTTTTTCCTCGAGCGTCTTGAAGAGCTTGAGGCCGGGACCCTGTGTCCACGAACCGTAGGACGAGTCGGGCGAGGAGAACGGCACCTCCCAGTAGGCCTCGAAGCCACGGAAGTGGTCCAGACGGATAACGTCGTACATGTTGAGTGCGGCGCAGATGCGGCCTTCCCACCAGGAGAAGCCGTCTCCTTCCATGGCATCCCAGTCATAGATGGGATTGCCCCAGTACTGGCCGGTGGCGGAGAACTGATCGGGCGGTGTGCCGGCGACACTGACGGGGTTGCCGGCGGCGTCGATCTTAAAGAGCTCGGGGCTTGCCCACATCTCGACGGAGTCGCGCGAGACGTAGATAGGCAGGTCGCCGATGATCAAGATGTCGCGTTCGTTGGCGTATGCCTTGAGGCGGCTCCATTGGCGGTCGAAGAAGTACTGCGTCATCTGGTGGTAGAGCATGCGCGCGGGATGGGCGGCGCAGACCTTGGCAGATGCTTCGCCGCGGGTGCGCAGTTCTGCAGGCCACTCCCAAAAGGCCTTGAGTCCGCACTCCTCTTTGACGGTCATGAACTCGCAGTAGGGAATGAGCCAGTCTTCGTTTGCCTGGACGAAGTCGTCGAAATCGGCTGGCTTGTCGGAGGCGAAGCGTTCGACGGCACGGTCGAGAATCTGGCGGCGACCGCTAAAAATCGCGCCATAGTCAACGTTGTTGGGATCGGAGCCCAGATACACACCGTCGATATCGCGCTGCTCCAGATAGCCGGCCTCGATAAGCTCGGCAAAATCGATGAAATTGGGGTTACCCGCACGGGCCGAGAACGACTGATAGGGCGAGTCGCCATAGCTTGTCGTCGTAAGGGGCAGAATCTGCCAATAATGTTGTTTGCACGAGGCGAGGAAATCGACAAAGTCGTAGGCATTCCAGCCAAAGCCGCCGATGCCGTACGGTCCGGGCAGGGACGAGATGGGCATGAGAACACCGCTTGCACGCTCCATGGATGTGCTCACCAACCTTCTTGTTGTGGGATCGGCCTGCAGATGGGTGAACAGCCCGTCCCGAGTTTTAGAGTCGATGTCCCTATTGTAGAACATGTTGTTTAAACATGTATAGGCGAGATTAAAAAGTTGGCCCATTTTCGGTAAATGGTTACGCGCCATGAAAAAAGCCCCGGTCTCACATCGTGAGATCGGGGCAAGAGCGGTATGTAGGTTTTTTGCTACTCGGCGTCGGCGAAGCCGTTGGGGTTATGGCTCTGCCAATTCCAGCTGTCGCGGCACATGTCCGCGATATCGTACTGGGCCTTCCAGCCCATCATGCGCTCGGCCTTGGAGGCATCGCACCAGTTGGCGGCGATATCGCCGGCACGGCGCTCGCGAATCACATAGGGCAGCTCCTTGCCGCACGCCTTGGAGAAGGCGGCGACGACCTCGAGCACCGAGGTGCCGGTGCCGGTGCCCAGGTTAAAGATCTCGACGCCGGTTTTGCCGTTCATCCAGTTAAGGGCGGCAACGTGACCAGAGGCCAGATCGCACACGTGGATGTAGTCGCGCACGCCGGTGCCGTCGGGGGTGGGGTAGTCGTTGCCAAAGACCTGAACGGCCTCGAGCTTGCCCACGGCGACCTGGGCGACATAGGGCACCAGGTTGTTGGGGATGCCCTTGGGGTCCTCGCCGATCAGGCCCGACGGATGAGCACCGATGGGGTTGAAGTAACGGAGCAGCACGACGTCCCACTCGGGGTCGGCGGTGTGGACATCCATGAGGATCTGCTCAATCATCCACTTGGTCCAACCGTAGGGGTTGGTCGCGGGCTTCTTGGGGTCTTCCTCGGTGACAGGCGGATTGTCCGGATCGCCGTAGACGGTCGAGGAGCTCGAGAAGATGATGGACTTGCAGCCATGGTTGCGCATGACGTCAATGAGTACCAGGGTGTTCTCGATATTGTTGTGGTAGTACTCGACGGGCTTGCTCACCGATTCGCCGACGGCCTTAAAGCCGGCGAAGTGGATGACGCGGTCGATCTGGTGGGTATCGAAGATCTTGTTCATCGCATCGCGGTCGAGCACGTTGGCCTCGTAGAAGGTGAGGTTCTTGGCGGCCTTGTCGCCCACGATGGACTTGACGCGGTCGATGGCGACGGCGCTGGAGTTGGAGAGGTCATCGACGACGACGACCTGGTAGCCGCCCTCGAGCAGCTGAACGACGGTATGGGAACCGATGAAGCCGGCACCGCCGGTAACGAGGACGCAGGTGTCTTTGGGGTCGAGTGCTTGGGACATGTAGTCTCCTATCGAATCAGGAACACTTCTTGAGGGCAGTATAGCGCAGCTAGGTGCGGTGCAACTGTTTGACACAATGAAGGGCAGAGCAACGATGCTAACGTACTCATAGGACGGGAATGCATAACGGTTCATGGTAGTTCCAGGCTGTGCGCATGCCGCCGGCCGTGCGGTTTTCTGCCGTTCGTGGAAATCGTTGGGATGCGTCGGATGTACGGTAATATGTATGTCTTGAGCGACATATAAACAAAACATGTAACGGAGTACATATGTCACCAAACAGCGATTCCATCTTCACTCAGGAGCTCTCGCGCCGCACCGCCCTCAAGGCCCTGTTCGGCGCCGCTTCTGCTGCAGTTCTTTTTGGCCTGCCTGCCCGCGCCCATGCTGCCGAGGCCAGCCAGGAAACCACCGACAAGCTGAATGCCGCCCAGGCCCAGCTCGACGAGGTTCAGGCCCAGCTTGATAGCATCGCCAACGAGTACGCGGCGCTCGCTAACAAGAACGCTCAGACGCTCAACGACATCGAGGGCGTTCAGGGTCAGATCGACGACACCCAGGAGCAGATCGACACCAAGAAGTCGGAGCTCAAGAAGAAGCGTAACGAGCTTTCCGATCGCGTGGCGGCAAGCTACAAGTCGGGCGGCACCAATGTCCTGTCGTTGCTGCTCGCTTCTGGTTCGTTTGAGGAGCTCGTCGCCAACGCGCATTACGTCGAGAAGATCAACAAGAGCGACCGTGACGCCATCGAGGACATCCAGACCATCCAGAAAGAGCTCGATACGCAGAAGTCCGAGCTTGAGTCGCAAAAAGCCGACTTGGAGAAGCTCAAGGACCAGCAGACTGCTCAGATGCAGGACATGCAGGCCAAGCAGCAGGAGGTCCAGACGGTTCTGAACGGCCTCTCCGACGATGTCAAGGAGCTCATGGCCCAGCGCGATTCCGAGATTCTTGCTGCCGCTCAGGCCGAGGAGGCTGCCAAGAAGGCTGCCGCTGCCGCGGCTGCCGCGAACAAGAACAATTCCTACTCGGGTGGTTCAAGCTCGGGTGGCGGATCGTATGCCGGCGGTACCCCGCAGCAGAATGCCGGCTCGGGCAAGCAGCAGGCCGTCGTCAACGCGTGCTACTCCACGCCCTCGCCTGGTCAGAACTGGTGCGCGGCGTGGGTCTCCAACGTCTTCCGCAACGCCGGCGTTGGTTACTTTGGCGGTAACGCGTGCGATATGTTTAACGCTTGGTGCTATAGCTCCGATCGTTCGGCGCTGCAGGTGGGCATGATTGTTGCCGACTCATCGCATAGCGGTACCGGCATGCCGGGTCTGATCTATGGCCACGTGGGCATCTACGTTGGCGGCGGCATCGTTATGAGTAACGAGGGCGCCATCACGTCGAGGTCGCTTGACTCGTTCATTGGGTTCTACGGCACTGGCTCTGGCGTGCGCTGGGGCTGGCTTGGCGGTATTGCGCTGTCGTAACGATAAGTTGGGCCGGGACAGTCCGAGAGGCATAAGGTTGCCTGCTCGGACAGTCCTGCTCGCGCGGAGAGCACATTAAGTGCTCTCCGGCTCGTGCGGAACTCGCGATCAACCTTATGCCTCTCGGACTGTCCCGGCCCTCTCGGGCTCGGGGCGCGACGTACCGGACTGGTTGTCTGAAATAAAGAAAGTGAAGGCCCCTTTCGGGGCCTTCTTTTTTATAAGAATTCGCCTACTCGGTGGACTTCGGGTTCTAGGTCTACGCCGAATTGGTCTTTGACTTTGGCTTGGATGTTGCGGATGAGTTCGTCGACGTCGGCGGCGGTGGCGTGGTTGGCGTTGACGATGAAGCCGCAGTGTTTTTCGCTCACCTGGGCGCCGCCGACGGCGTGGCCGCGCAGGCCGGCGTCCATGATGAGCTTGCCGGCAAAGTGGCCTTCGGGGCGCTTGAAGGTGGAGCCGGCGCTCGGCATGTCGAGCGGCTGCTTGTCTTCGCGGCGCTGGCGGTAGTCGTCCATGTCGGCCTTGATCATCGCGGCGTTACCCGGGGCGAGATTGAAAGTGGCCGAAAGCACGATAAAGCCGTCGTCGGCGATGCGGCTCTTGCGGTAACCCAGGTTGAGCTCATCGACATCGAACTCGATGATATTGCCGCTGCCGCGGGTGCCATCGTCGAGCATGCGGGCGGGCTTGTAGACGCGTACAGATTCCAGCACATCGGCCATGCAGGCACCGTAGGCGCCGGCGTTCATGTAGCAGGCGCCGCCGACCGATCCGGGGATACCCGAGATGGGCTCCATACCGGTGAGACCGGCCTCGGCTGCCGCCGCGGCGACATCGGAAAGCAAGGCGCCGGCTGCCGCCGTGACGTGCGTGCCGTTGACCGTAATGTCGGAGAGGCCCTTGCCCAGCGCTACGACGACGCCGCGGATGCCCTTGTCACCGACGAGCAAGTCGGAGCCGTTGCCCACGATGGTGAGCGGCAGATCGCAACGATAGCAGGTATCGAGCGTGGCGACGAGGCCCTGCTCGGTGTCGGGCGTGACAAAGACATCGGCCGGGCCGCCGATCTTAAACGTGGTGTGCTCGCGCATGGGCTCGCTCATGAGTACGTTGTCCTCGCCGGCAACGCCGGCGAGCGCGCAGAGCAGGTCCTCGTTAAAAAAGTCGTTCTCGTGCATACGAATATCCGCCTTTTGGTGGTTGTTGTCATCAATCGATTGCAATATACCCCACCTGGACGGATTTGGTGCGCTGGCGGCGATAAAACAGCCGTCCACCGGATTGGTAAAGTGTTTATCACCGAGGTAGAGGGGCAGTCGCTATACTTTCAAGAGATTGCGCGTAAACCCGGAAGGAGCGAGATGGCCAACAAAGTCACCCTCAAGCAGATCGCCCAGGAGGTGGGGCTTTCCCCTTCGTCGGTCTCGCTTGTTCTCAATAATCGGCCCTGTCGCATCTCGGAAGAAAACCGCAAGCTCATCAAGGAGGTTGCGGCGCGCAACCACTATGTTCCTAACCAGATCGCGCGCAGCCTGGTCATGCGCGAGTCGCGCACGCTGGGCCTTATCGTTCCCAATATCGAGAGCCGCTTTTTTGCCTCGCTCGCCGGCAGCTTGGAAAAGCGCTGCCGCGAGGACGGTTACGCGCTCTTTATTACCAGCTCGGGCGGAAGCGCCGATGACGATCTGGAACTGCTGCGCCAGCTGGTGACGCGCGGCGTCGACGGCGTCTTTCTGGTAGTGGGTGACGAGTTCTCCGACGATCGCGCCCTGCGCGAGGAAGTGAGCCATCTGCCCATTCCTGCCGTGATGGTCGACCGCGCCATTGAGGGCCTCGAGTGCGACAAGGTGATGTTCGACCACGAGATGGGCGGCTACATGGCTACGCGGTATCTGATTGAGCAGGGTCATCGCCGCATCGCCTGTCTGGTTAACGCGCGTCGCTCCAATACGGGCCGCAAGCGACTCGCCGGCTATGAGCGCGCGCTGCGCGAGGTGGGACTGCCCATCGACGCGCGCCTGGAGTTTGAGAGCGAGTACTACATTCCGAGCGCATACGAGGCCTCGGAGGCGGTGCTTGCAACCGATGCCACCGCCGTGTTCGCAAGCTCGGACAACATTGCCCTCGGTCTGCTCAAGCGTTTGCACGAGATGGGGAAGAGCATCCCGGGCGACATCTCGGTGGTGAGCTATGACAACTCGGCGGCTGACGTTCTCTTTGAGCCGGCGCTGACCGCGATTGAGCAGGATCCTGGTGTTCTTGCGGAGCATGCTTTTGGCTGCATGTCCAAGCGTCTTGCCGGTAGGGGCGGTAGACGTGTCGAAGAGGTCGTTCTGGAGCCGGCGCTTATCGTGAAGGGCAGTGTGCTTGACCTTACCGAATATAGCTAAGCGCACTTGTTTGTTTGCATAGATTGCATGCTGAGTGTCCGCTATTCGCCGACGGGGCCGGGTGCCTGCTTTGTTTTGAGAAGTTCGCGGAGCCCACTTCTCAAAACAAAGCAGGCACCCGGCCCTCGTCCGTGAACTTTTCCGCTGGGCGAGCCATAGACGCCGCGCACCGATACGGTAAAGCGGCGGCTTGAAATTGGTGCTATATTCAGCTTGAGTTGTTTAATGCTAGTACGGGAGGCTGATATGGGGCTGTTCAAGAAGAAAAACCCGCAGGATGCCTTTGATCCCGATGTGTTTACCATCACGGATACGATTTTGGACCCGCCGCGGTTTACGTTTTTGCCGGCTATCTACCAGGATGCCACGCGTCACAAGTGGGCCGTGCATCAGCGCGGCGGCGAGCCGAAAATTTTTGACTATGCGGACGTGTTGCAGTGCGAAGTAGCCGAGGCGGGCGATCCGGAGGCCGAGGAAGTGGCCTCAAAACAGGAATTTGCTCAGCGTATCCTGGCAAATCCCGCCAAGGCAGCAAAAATAAATGCTGCCAAGCGTAATATGTGTCTTGGTATGGGCGTTGTTGTGGCGGTTCAGACGGGAAAAGACGAGGTTTCCAAATTAGAGATTCCCGTTATGACCGACGAAGTCAAACGCGATTCAAGCCTATATAAGTCGTATCGGAATGTCGCCGAGAAGATTAAGGCCGAATTTGATGCCATGGGAGGGCTGGCCTAATTTTGGCGGCATACGTTTCTGAATGAGGAGTCTGTGCGATGGCAGGCGAATCTTATGCAATTCCCCCCAAAGATCGTGCTGTTGAGGGGATTCTTTGGTATATCCAGCACCATCAGCTTGCCGGCGGCGATCGCCTGCCGGCCGAGCGCGTGCTGTGCGAAGAGATCGGCGTTTCGCGTACGGCGTTGCGTGCCGGTATCACGCGGCTCATCTCGTGTGGAACGCTCGAGAGCCGTCGCGGATCGGGTACGTATGTGTGTCCTCCCAAGCCGCTGAACATCTTTCAGGAAACGTATAACTTCTCCGATGCTGTGCGGACTGCCGGCCTGCACCCCTCTTCTCGTCTGGTTTCCACCGGGACCATCGAGGCGGATAAGACGCTTGCCGACAAGCTTGGGGTGGCTGTAGGCGCCCCTTTGCTCCGCATGCAGCGCGTTCGACTTATTGAGGGCGAGCCGGCGTCAATCGAGACGGCTCACGTTAACCTGTCCCTGTGCCCATCGCTTCCCGAGCACGATTTTGAGTGCGAGAGCCTTTACGATGTCTTGCTCAAAGAAGGTGGCGTGCGTGTTGAGCATGGACGTGAGCATATCTCCATCTCGCGTTTGAACGCCGAAGAGGCCGAGCTTCTCCAACAAGAAGAGGGAACGCCGGTGTTCTATGAGAGCACGATAGAATTTGATAAGGACATGCGTTTTGTAGAGCATTGCAAATCGGTGATTTTGCCCACAAAGTTCCGCTTTGCCGATAACGGCGAAAAGAACGGCATGAGGAGCGTGGCAGGTGAACAATGGCTGAAACAGTAGATGCCACCCCGGTTTATATGCGCATTCGACGCCGCATCGAGGAGCGTATCGAGCGCGGCATATATCCCACGGGTTCCATGATTCCGTCCGAAAAAGACCTCGCCGAGGAATTTGGTACGACACGCTTGACCATCCGAAGTGCTGTCGATGAGCTGGTTCGGCGTGGGCAGATTCGACGCGTCCGCGGAAAGGGCGCGTTTGTGGCACAGAAAGTGCCCGTTGCGTACGAGCGAACAGGAGGCTTTCGCGAATCGGTTCGTGCTTCGGGTGGCGAGCCGTCCGTCCGCATCCTCGCGCGTTCCAAGCGTTATGCGGGCCCATATTATGCCAACCTGTTTGGCATTGCCGAGGACGATTTGCTGTATTCGATTCGGCGTTTGAACTGCGTCAACGGCGACCCCGTATCGATTGAGACGGCGTTCATCCCGTGCCTGCTGTTTCCCACAATCGAAGATATTGACGTGTCGGTCTTCAGTTTGTACGAGACCTATGAGATGTTGGGCCGAAAGCCGGTCATGGCACAGGAAAAGCTCGATATCGAAGCACTGGGCGCGCGAGATGCCGGCCTGCTTGGACTGGAGCAGGGCGATCTTGCCTTGACGCTTGAGTGCGTGAGCTTCGATGCGAGCGGCCAGGCGATCGAGTACGTCAAGTCGTTTAACCGCGGTGATGCGGGTGGATATACCTATACGTACTAGCTGGTTTTTTTGCATAACGGGCTGAAAAGCTGACGGAATTTTGATCGTTGGGTCAGCTGTATATACAACCTTACAGGGCTCAAAATCGACCGTTCGCCGAAGGGAATAAATTAATCGACAAAGAGGTATCAAAAAGCCGTAACCTGTAATCGTGATTGGTATCAAATACTAATGATTTGTTGCGAGGTGAGACGATGAAGATGCTCGATTACGTTCAACTCGCCCATGTGCGTATGGGAGAGAACCTCGAGCGTTCGTCTGAGCTGGTAGCGCAGCTCGTTGATATTTTCCAATCCGGTTCTTTTGACGCGCTGCGCATTGTTGCTTCGGGTTCGTCGCGCCATGCCGCCGATTGCGCCCGCGATTACCTGCAAGATGCGCTGCAGATGCAGGTGTCCGTTGTGACGCCCGAGGCCTTCGTCGATTTTGAACACACCTATCCGCAGCATGCGCTCAACATTGCCGTTTCGCAGAGCGGCTATTCGACCAATACGATTGCGGCGCTCGATTACATGCGCGCACACGATATGGCTGCAGTTGCGCTCACGGCAAACGTCGAGGCACCCATCAAGGAGCACACTGACATCGTTCTTGACTACGGTGTGGGCGTCGAGTCGGTGGACTTTGTGACTCTGGGCGTCGAGGTTCTCGTTGAGTATCTGGTGCTTTTTGGTATTTACGGCGGTCAGGCGCGCGGAACGATTGACGCCAAGGGCGTTGCCCAGCGTCTTGACGACCTGCGCGAGGCTATCCATGCCAATGCCGTGATGTGCAAGACTGCCGGGGCATATGTCCAAGACCGCATGCTCGAGCTTTCTGAGCACATGCCCGCCATGGTCGTCGGCAACGGCCCCAACTATGGCGTTGCCGAAGAGGCAGCGCTCAAGCTGAGCGAGACCATCAAGATTCCTGCCATGCATCACGAAGGCGAGGAGTTCGTCCACGGTCCCGAGATGCAGATCGTTCCGGGCTATCTGGTGTTTATTGTCGACGATCCGCAGGGGTCGGAGCGTCTTGCGAATATCGCCGATGCGCTATCGAACGTTACGACAAAAACGGTGCTGCTCACGGCCCATCCCAGGGGTAGGGCTCACGAGGTTGCGGTGCCTCAGGTGGCTCCGCTGCTCAGCGCGATTCCCAATCTTGTGTTCTTCCAGACGATTGCGGCCATAATCGCCGAGCGTCTGAAGTCATGGGACGTGCACCCGTATCTCGATGCCGTCTCCAAGCAAATGGAGGTCAAGGCAGAGGGTTACGAAGAGTCAGTCAATGCGCTTAAGGCCAAAGCGGCTGAGTGTTACGGAATGTAAGCGGGTTTTGATGCCCGTTGGCATGGGGGATGTGGAAACAACCCCAGAAAGGAGAGACAAATGAAGGAAACCGAGAAGATCGAGATCATGCATTTCGACCAGGAGGGCTATCTCGAGGACGGCAAGGCGCTCTACGAGACCGGCAAGAAGATGACCGCGCTCGCCGACAAGGTCGCCGACGAGGGCTACGACGCCGTGTTCCTGATGGGCGTCGGCGGCACCTGGGACGAGCTCATGCAGCTCGAGTACCTCATGAACAAGTTCGGCGACCGCGACCTCGAGGTCTACCTGATCCACGCCGCCGAGTGGAACGCCATGGGCCACAAGCGCATGACCGAGAAGTCCGTCGTGCTCACCGCCTCCGAGTCCGGCACCACCCCCGAGGTCCTCGAGGCCGTCAAGAAGATGAAGGACATGGGCGTGCGCGTCTACGCCATGACCAAGCCCGAGGGCCCCATCGGCCAGGCTGTCGGTGCCGAGAACTGCGTTGCCATGGCTTCTGACCATGGTTCGGGCGGCTGCGAGAAGGGCTACTACCTCGCCGACTGCTTCGGCCTGCGCCTGCTCAACCGCCGTGGCTGCTTCCCCAAGTTTGACCTGTTCATCGAGCAGACCAAGGACATCTGGAAGGACATGCTCGACATCCGCAAGCGCTTCGAGCCGCGCGCCGAGGAGCTCGCCAAGAAGTACGCCCTGGCCCCCTACACCATGTTCATCGGCTCCGGCGCCCTGTGGGGCGAGACGATCCTGTTCTCGATGTGCATCCTGGAGGAGATGCAGTGGAAGCGCACCCGCTACATCACCTCGGCCGACTTCTTCCACGGCACCCTCGAGCTCGTGGAGCCCGGCGTCCCCGTGTTCCTGTTCATGGGCGAGGACGAGAACCGCAAGCTCGACGAGCGCGTCCGCGCCTTCCTGACCCGCGGCGTGACCGGCGACACCGACATCAACATCATCGACACCGCCGAGTTCGCGATCCCCGGCCTTGACGACGAGTTCCGCGTCATCGTCTCCCCGTGGATTCTGACGGTGCTCGTGACCGACCGCCTGGCTCGCTACTACGAGACGGTCACCAAGCACAACCTCAAGTATCGTCGCTACTATCACCAGTTCGACTACTAAAGAAAACGGGTGCGGGAACGTGCCGGGCTATTGAGAGGAACACAGAATGAGACAGTACATCATCGCCAGCCATGCGCACTTCGCCACCGGCATCAAGGAGAGCGTCGAGCTGCTCTCGGGCGCTCGCGACAACGTCCACGATCTTTCGATGTTCGTCGATGGCCGCATGGACGTGGCCGAGGAGGCCCAAAAACTGCTGGCAGGCATGTCTGCCGACGATGATGTCGTTGTCTGCACCGACCTCTTTGGCGGCAGCGTCAACAACGAGTTCACCAAGATCGTCCAGACGCGTCCCCGCACGTACCTCGTTACCAACATGAACCTTCCTCTGCTCATCCAGCTGCTGTTCTCTGACGAGTCGGCGCCGGTTGAGGAGACGATTCGCGCTATCGTCGCTGCGGACGACACGCGCGTGAAGTTTGTCAACGATCTGTTGGTCGATGACGACGAGGAGGAAGAGTTCTAATCCGCAGCACCTACTGACACGCCGTATGACGGCACAAGACCTTTGGGGGGTCACATTATGATTCAGCTACTTCGCGTTGACCATCGCCTGCTTCATGGCCAGGTCGCAGTTTCCTGGGTTCAGGGCCTTGGCTCCAACTGCATCTTCTGCGTGGGCGATAAGGTCGCCAACGACCCGGTGTGGAAGACGACGCTCAAGATGGGCAAGCCTGCCGGCTGCAAGCTCGTCATCAAAGATATGGAGCATGCAATCGAAGCTATCAACTCGGGCGTGACTGACAAGTACAAGATGATCATCTGTGTCGCCACCATCGCTGAGGCAAAGCAGCTTGTTGAGGGCTGCCCGCAGATCAAGTCGGTCAACTTGGGTAACACCAAGCCCAAGGACGAGAAGCGTCCCGATGCTCGTCAGGTCTCTCGTCAGATCTTCCTGACCGCGGCCGAGGAAGCCGATGTGCGCGAGATGCTGGATCGTGGCGTTGAGGTCGAGATTCGACCCCTGGCCGATGACCCCAAGGTTGACTGCGCAAGCGTGCTCTAGGCGTTTGAATTCGAAGAGCCTGAGCTCTTCGTAGTGTCCTATTAGGAAAGGGGGATATATGCTTACCCAAGCAATCCTCATCGGACTTATCGCCGCATTTGGTAAGTTCGACTTCCAGCTCGGTACGCTCTATGCGTTCCGCCCCATCGTCCTGTGCCCGCTCGTGGGCCTGGTGCTGGGGGACCTGCAGTCCGGCCTCGCGATCGGTGCGAGTCTGGAGCTGCTGTTCATGGGCTCGATCTCCATCGGCGCCTACGTGCCGCCTGATGAGACGATCGGCGGCGTGCTCGCCTGCGCCTTCGCTATCCAGCTGGGCCAGAGCACCGAGGCAGCCATCGCGCTTGCCATGCCCATCGCCACGCTGTGCCTTGCCATCAAGAACATCCTCAACGCCGCCCTGCCGATCCTGGTTGACCGCGCCGATGTCTTCTCCGGCCAGGGCAACCTTAAGGGTGTCTATGCGATGCACTTCCTGATCGGTTTCACCGGTATCATCATGGCGTTCCTGCTGTGCTCGCTGTCGTTCTATCTGGGTGCTGACGCAATCCAGGGCGTGCTCGACTTCATCCCGCCCTTTGTCCTTGCTGGCTTTGGCGTTGCCGCCAACATCCTGCCTGCCATGGGCTTCGCCATGCTCGGCCGCCTGG
>CAUBOH010000023.1 GCA_958437495.1 uncultured Collinsella sp.
GTCTGCACCTGTACACTATGAACCGTCCTGCAATCGCCGCGACCATTATGGAGCGCCTGGGGTAATGGAAAAACCGCACATCGATACAACCGCTGTCGAAGTGCCGGCCGACCTTGCGTCGCCGGCGATTTACCGTGTCGATGCTGCGCACCATCCCCGTGTCGACCGTGCCGAGATGCTGCGGTATCTGGGCTACGGCGGTCAGCAGATTGAGCCCGAGTTGTCGCAGCGTATTGAGCTTGTCGTTGAACGTCTGGAACTGGACATTGAGCCCCGTGGCGTGCGGCGCGTGTTTACCGTCGATGCCACAGGCGTGGACGAGCAGGGAGAGCCTTGCATCCGTCTGGTTGGCACCAATGTTGAGCTGCGCGGTCGCGATATCTATCGCCATCTCAAAGACGCCCGCTTTGCCGCGCTCATGGCATGCACCCTCGGCATGGACGCCGAGCGTCGCCTGCGCACCACGGGAGCCCAGCAGCCCCTGGAGGGAGCCGTTCTCGACGCCGCATGCTCTGCCTATGTAGAAGCCGCCGTCGAGCAGATGGACCAGCAGGTCAAGGCTGCGGCCGCCGCACACGGACTCGCCGGCAACTGGCGCTTCAGTCCCGGCTATGGCGACTGCCCGCTTACGGCCCAGCGCTCGATCGTGGATGCACTCAACGCCACGCGCCTCATTGGACTTACCGTCACCCCCACCAGCCTGCTCATGCCCACCAAGAGCGTGACCGCGGTGATCGGTCTGTTCGACGGCGAAGTCCATGACGCCCAGAGTCGCCCCACCTGCAATATCTGCCGCATGCGTGAGCACTGCCGCTTCCGCGCCGCCCACACCACCTGCTATTCCAGCCATTAGGAGCCATCGATGTTTACTCCGCTTATCACTCATGATTCTGACGGTGCTGCGCTGGCGGCACCTGTCAATACTGCGCGCTGCAACGGCGCCGCGTACAAGACGCGCACGATTGACGACCTTCGCATTAAGGACGATTGTCTGCGCGCCGCCATCGAGGGCACGGGACACCTGCTGTTCGACGGCGGCATGGGCACCATGCTGCAGGCGGCCGGCATGAAGGCCGGCGCCCTGCCCGAGCTGCTCAACTTTGAGGAGCCCCAGGTCATCACCGACATCCAACGTCAGTACGTCGAGGCCGGGTGCGACGTGATCACCGCCAACACCTTTGGCGCCAACGCGCACAAGCTCGATGGCGCCGCCACCGTGGCAGATGTCTTTGCCGCCGCAGTCTCTTGCGCTCGCGCGGCCGGTGCCCACTACGTCGCCGGCGACATCGGCCCCATCGGCGCGCTGCTTCGCCCCCTGGGCACCCTCAGCTTTGACGAGGCCTACGACCTCTTTGCCGAGGAGGTGCGCGCCGGCGTCGCCGCGGGCGTGGACCTCTTTATTATCGAAACCATGACCGACCTGGCGGAGATCAAGGCTGCCGTCCTCGCCTGCCGCGAGAACTCCGATCTGCCCGTCTTTGCCACCATGACCTTTGAGGAAGATGGTCGCACGTTCCTGGGCACAAGCCCCGAGGTGGCCGCCATCACGCTCGACGCCATCGGTGCCGACGTCCTGGGCATCAACTGCAGCCAGGGCCCGGCCGAGCTCCGAGGACTCGCCGCGCGCATGCTCACCGTCACCGACAAGCCCGTTATGGTGCAGGCTAACGCGGGACTGCCCCGCGTGGACGACGACGGTAACACCGTCTTTGACATCCAGGCCCCCGAGTACGCCAAGGCCGTCGCCGGCATGATCGAGGACGGCGTAAGCGTCGTCGGCGGCTGCTGCGGTACCACGCCGACGCACATGGCGGCCTTGCGCACGCTTATCGACAACCACGCGCCCAGCCCGCGCCACCGCAAGCCCAGCATGTCGGTCACGAGCGCCCAGACGGTCGTGGACCTTCCCCGTGCCGGTCACAAGATTGCCGTCATCGGCGAGCGCATCAATCCCACCGGCAAAAAGCGCCTGCAGCAGGCCCTGCGCGACGGCGACCTGGACTACGTCGTAAGCCAGGGCATCAGCCAGCAAGAACAGGGCGCCGACATCCTGGACGTCAACGTGGGCCTGCCCGAGATCGACGAGGTCAAGATCATCCAACAGGCGACCGAACAGCTCCAGGGTTCCACGCTGCTGCCGCTGCAGATCGACTCCACCGACCCCGCAGCCGTCGAGGCCGCCGTGCGCCGCTACGCCGGCAAGCCCATCATCAACTCGGTCAATGGCAAGCAGCAGATCATGGATGAGATTTTTCCGCTGGTCGCCCACTACGGCACCAACGTCGTCGGCCTTACGCTCGACGAAGGCGGCATCCCCGATACCGCCGAGGCCCGCTTCGCCATCGCCGAGCGCATCGTGGCCGAGGCCGCCCGCTACGGCATCGGCCCGGACCGTATCCTCATCGACTGCCTGGTCATGACCGCCTCGACCAACCAGCGCCAGGCTGAGCAGATTCTACGTGCCATGTCTATGTGCAAGGAGCGCCTGGGGGTCAAGTGCGCGCTCGGCGTGTCGAACATCAGCTTTGGCCTGCCCGCTCGCCCGCTGCTGGGCTCGGTCTTTTTGGCCGCCGCTTTTGGCGCGGGTCTGGACGCCCCCATCATGAACCCGGGCTCCAAGCGCTTTATGGATACCGTCTACAGCTATCGCGTGCTGAGCGTTGAAGACGAGGGCTCGACCGGATACATCGAGCGCTACGCTGGCTGGACCGATCCGTATAAGATCGCCGCAAACCCGGCAGCAGCTCAGGCCGCATCGACCGACACCGTGCCCGCTGCCGGCACCGCCGGCACCGACGGCAACGACGACCCGATTCGTCGCATGGTCGTCTCGGGCCGCAAAGGCGAGATCGCTGCCGAGACCGAGCGTCTGCTGGCAGACCACGACGCCATGGACCTCATCAACAATCACTTTATCCCCGCCCTCGACGAGGTTGGCGTCCTCTTTGATCAGGGAAAGTTCTTCTTGCCGCAGCTTATGGCCTCGGCCGAGGCCGCGCGCGTGGGCTTCGACACCATCAAGCGGCTGATGCCCGCCGGCGAGATTGCCGACAAGGGCAAGATCTGCGTGGCCACCGTCAAGGGCGATATCCACGATATCGGTAAGAACATCGTCAAGATGCTGCTCGACAACTACGGCTATACCGTCTTTGACCTAGGCCGCGACGTCGACCCGCAAGAGGTGCTCAAGACCGTACAGGAGCGCGACATCAAGCTCGTCGGCCTCTCGGCGCTTATGACCACCACGGTCGTCGCCATGGAGGAGACCATCAAGTTGCTCCATGCCGAGGTTCCAGGCGTCAAGATCATCGTAGGCGGCGCCGTACTCACCCCCGAATACGCCAAGCAGATCGGCGCGGACTACTACGCCAAGGACGCCGCCGAAAGCGCGCGCATCGCCGAAGAGGTCTTTGGGCAGTAACACAACGGAAACAACCGAGCACCAAAACGTGCCGCACGCGCCACTTGGCACGTGCGGCACGTTAGAATAGATAAGACTATGCTCGTTTTGGCAGATAGGAGCGCAAGGATGGCGATCACGCCCGCAGAAATCGCGGAAACCCGCGGCATGGTTGAGGAGCAGAACCTCGACATCAGGACCATCACCATGGGTGTTTCGCTCATGGGTTGCGGCGACGAGAACCTCGACCGCATGTGCACGAAGATCTACGACCACGTGACGCACACGGCTGAGCACCTGGTCGAGACCGCCGAGAACCTCGAGCGCGAGTACGGTATCCCCATTGTCAACAAGCGCGTTTCCGTCACCCCGGTGGCGCAGATCGCCGCATGCTGCAAGGATGAGGACCTCACCCCCATCGCGCACGCCCTCGACCGCGCGGCCGAGACCCTCGGCATCGATTACCTGGGCGGCTTCTCCGCCCTCGTCCAGAAGGGCATCGGCGACGCCGACCGCCGCGTCATCCAGTCCATCCCGCAGGCGCTCGCCGCCACCAGCCGCGTCTGCTCCAGCGTCAACGTCGCCAGCCTGCGCGCCGGCATCAACATGGACGCCGTGCTCATGGCGGCCCAGACCATCATCGATGCCGCTAAACTCACGGCCGACCAGGATTCCGTCGGCGCTTCCAAGTTTGTCTGCTTTGCCAACATGGTCGAGGACTCTCCGTTTATGGCGGGCGCCGTCCACGGCGGTGGCGAGGCCGACGCTGTCATCAACGTAGGCGTCTCGGGCCCCGGCGTTATGGCCGCAGCCCTGGAGACACTGCCCGATTCCGCATCGATGATGGAAGTCGCCGAGAAGATTAAGCAGACCGCCTTTAAGATCACCCGTGCCGGCGAGCTCATGAGCCGCGAGGCCGCCCATCGCCTGGGTGTCGAGAAGGGCATCGTCGACCTGTCGCTGGCCCCCACGCCCGCCATCGGCGACTCCGTCGCGCGCATCCTCGAGATCATCGGCGTGGGCACCTGCGGTGGCCCCGGCACGACCTGTGCGCTCGCCATGCTCAACGATGCCGTCAAGAAGGGCGGCGTCATGGCCAGCTCTAGCGTGGGCGGTCTCTCCGGCGCCTTTATCCCCGTGTCCGAGGACGCCGGCATGATCGCCGCCGTCGAGGCCGGTGCGCTCTCGCTCGAGAAGCTCGAGGCCATGACCTGCGTGTGTTCCGTCGGCCTGGACATGATCGCCATCCCCGGCGACACCCCGGTCGAGACCATCGCCGGCATCATCGCCGACGAGATGGCCATCGGCGTCATCAACAACAAGACCACGGCCGTCCGCGTGATTCCCGCCATCGGCAAGGGCGTGGGCGACTGCGTCGAGTACGGCGGCCTGTTTGGCCGTGCACCCATCATGCCGGTGAACCCCAACGCCGGCACCGTGCTTGCCCACCGCGGTGGACGCTTCCCGGCGCCGCTGAACTCGCTCAAGAACTAGCTGAGGGGGACTGGCGAGGAGCCCCGGGGAGGGCAAATATATAAGGTCGCCTGCTCGGACAGTCCTGACTCGCACGGAGAGCACATTAAGTGCTCTCCGGCTCGTGCGGAACTCGCGATCGACCTTATATATTTGCCCTCCCCGGGGCTCCCGCACAACGGGACCTCAGTTGGGTTCTATCCCTTTGGCAGTCGCTTCGCTTCTGCCCTACTTTGCTGGTATGGCGGTTTGGCGTTGGATCGGTTCTTTCTGATATATGCTGGTTGCGGCTCTTCTTTTGGGAGGAGTCGCTTTTTTGTTGTAAGGGGGATGGCCCGTGGCTGATGATTTGATTCGTTCTGAGCTGCTTTCTGCGGATTGGAATGGCGAATGGATGCGTCTGCAGGCCGCTCGGCATCGGGCTGATGATTCTTTTGAGTGGGATAAAAGGGCTCGGCATTTTCGGCCACTTGAGACTGCTCCGTATGCCCGGGATTTTATAAAGCTGTTGGCGTTAAAGCCTGGTGAGTCGGTGCTTGATATGGGATGTGGAGCTGGGTCGATTGCTATTCCGCTTGCGCAAGACGGGCATCCCGTGATTGCAGCTGATTTTTCCCTGCCATGTTGGGCACCCTTGATGCTGGCATTGAGTACTATGGGCTCGAGGACCTGATTACGCCGCTTGAACTTGCTTGGGACGATGATTGGGATTTGGTTGGGCCGGTTGCCAAGACTGTGGATGTTGCCTTTGCCAGTCGTTCCGTCACCACCAATGACCTAAAAGGCGCGCTTGCCAAGCTCGACCGCACGGCTCGCCGACGTTGTGCCGTCACGATGGTCGCCAACTCCAGCCCGCGCTATGACCTGCACGTGATGAATGCCATCGGCGCCTCGGTTACCTGCAGTAATGGCTTTGTGTATGCCTTTAACATTCTCATTCAGATGGGTGCCCTGCCGCAGGTTACGTACTTTGAATCGCCTCGTCGCGATACCTTCGATAGCCTCGAGGCGGGCGTTACGGACTTCTCCCGTATGCTCGAACATGGCAATGAGGATAAAATCGACCGTCTGCGCGACTACATCGCCCAGCACATGATTGAGAACCCCCATGCCGGTGAACCGGGCTCCAAGGGCGTGCCGCAGGGGCGCTATATGCTCGATCATGTCCGCAAGGTTCGTTGGGCGTTTATTGCATGGGAGCCGGTCTCTGCGCCCAGCTCATAGCCCGTTCGCAGCCCACGCCGTCCACCAGTTCGGCATCCGCATTCTTTGCGAACTGGGCAAACGTACTCCACACCGCGCCGTTCCTGCGCTATCGTGGGACAGCTCACGTAGATTAAGGCCCCGTCGCGGGGCGCCCCATACATAGAAAGCGAGAACCCATGGCACTGACAGGAGCCCAGGTCAAGCAGCTTCGCAGCATGGCCCATCACCTCAACCCCGCCATCATCATCGGCAAGTCCGATATCAACGAGGGCACCGTCGAGCAGACGGTCGCCTATCTGGAGAAGCACGAGCTCGTTAAGTGCTCTGTGCTGGACGGCTCCAGCCTTTCTGCCCGCGAGGCCGCCGAGGAGCTCGCCGAGCGCTGCCACGCCGAGGTCGTCCAGGTCATCGGCCGCAAGTTCTCGCTGTATCGCGAGTCTTCGCGCAAGGATATCGAGAAGATCAAGCTCGTCTAAGCGCTCGCGCATCGTGCGCCTGCGGGGCGTCCGGGTTACCCGGACGCCCCTTTTTTATCGCACGACGGCCATGCGCTTAAGCCTGCCTTCGACCAAGCGCTCTTAGAGGCGCCGTGTCTCGGGCTCGGGCACGCCCGCAATCTGCTCTTTTAGATGATGGACATGTCCGCTGTACAAATCGATAATGTCACGGCGGCGACCCGCGGCGTTGTAGACGCGCATGGCACAGCGGACCATATCCTCGCGCGCCGTTTCCTGACGAAGCCCCGCCTCGACCAGCCATATCGCCGACTGCAGATCGTTTTCTTCCAAGGCCTCGTTTGCCCCGCGAATCATGCTGTCGATAAACTTCGATTGCATAATGTGGCGCATACGCACAAAATACGTTGGGTTACAGCCATTGGGAATATAGAGCGAACCCGCATAGAGCTGCTCGACCTTTAGGCACAGCTCCACCAGGTGAGGTCCGCGCGCTCCCCCACGGTTTCCCAGAATCTCCCGGGTCATCTGCTCAAACAGCCGTACGTCGGTCTTAACGTAGTCACCGTTGAGTCCAATGCACTCGTTTTGAATGAGCACGCATGACTTGCCATCGGGCGTCGGCCCCAAGGCCGAACGCAAGCGCGATATCGTCGAATACAGGTTATTGCGAGCACGGTTGAACTCGGCATGGGGCCAAAGCTCCATGGCCAGAGTCTCGCGATCGACCAGCGCATCCATGCTTAACGCGAGGCGCTCCGCGAGCGTTGCCGCCTTCTTGCGACGCCACATCTTATCAGTGATGGGAAACCCGTCGCGCTCGGCACGAAATGCCCCAAACATGCGGATCTCGATATGCTCGATCGTGTTGACGGCCTCGACCTCTTCAACCTGGAACAGCCGCTCGCGTGCTTCATCCAAATCGTCGTGCAGCGTGTATCTCGAAAGCTCGTGCACTGGTAGCTTTTTGCGAATCCTTGCACCAGGCTCGCCAAGACAATGCATGGCAAGGCGTGCAAAGAGCCGATACGACGGCTCCAGCATCCCCGGACGATTCATGGACATCCACGCCGCCAAATCGCTATCACGGCCCGCAGAGGCCAAGTGCAGCGCCACCATCCACGCCTCCGAGCCACGCACCTGCGTCTGACTTATATCGAGTAGCTCCGCCTCCTCGCGCACCGTCATCATCGATGTGTTTCGTAAAAATGCCACGCGCTCCAGCAGCAGCGCGTTATCTCGCATATACGTCGCCGTTTCGTCAACAAGCTTGAGCACCTGGACGGCGCGGAACTTTGCGTTGACGGGGCGCCCCTCAGACATCGATTGCCACCCTTCGAGCAAAAGCCCAAAGAGCTGAAGCCGGTTGTCGCGTACGCGCACGGCAAAACGGTCAATCTCACTAAACGCCGCTTCGTCGGTCACCGGCAAGCCGGCAAGCAGGCGGCGCGCCGCCAGCACCATGCGCACCCAAATCGTCAGCGCCCTCAGGCTACGGGCATCGAGCGCCTCGACCATCAGGGCAAGCTCGTCATCGCGCGCATCGATTCCCGTAAACGAACCGTCAAATAGCTCCACCAGCATCCGGTCCGCCCGTATAAATAAGCCGGCGACATCTAGCTCGCAATCATACGCCCCATGCTCCCTGAGCCCATCAAATGCATCGCCCACGTCCGCACATTCGGCCAGGCGGCGTTTTATCTCGATGTGCGCCGATAACACGTCGAGCGCGTCGCAGGAAGCTACGTGATCCGGAAACGAAAGCGCCGCAGGCAACCCCAGTCCGCTTTGCCCGTAGCAGACGATGGTAAACGCCTGCGCCACTTTCCAAGAAAGCGGATCGATCTCCTGTGCAGCGCGCTCGCCCGCTTGCTCGATAACAGCCGCCATGCATCGAGCGAGCTTGGCGTTGGAAATGCTTACCGCCGACAGGTACACGCCGAGAGCCTCGGACAGTGTCGGCTCGTACGACAATCCATCGGCATTCATTGCCCCCAGCACCGCGCGGCAAACGTCCGCCCCATGTCCAGTCAAGGCCAGATCGACCCCGTACTGCCCGGCAAGTTCGAGCACGACATTCCGGTCTAAAAAGGCGTCCGCCAGATCCATCGCCAAGTCGCACCGGCCCGCCTTGATTAAAATGCGGGCCGCACGCCGTATAAGGTCGGGGCTAATCTCGGCAATCAGTTTGCGCAGCCTAAGCCGCGCATTGCCCTCCGTTCCCATGCAGACAAAACTTCGTTCGGAAGGGTCAATACCAAATATGGGATAGTCGCGAACCAGATACGATTGGTCGACCATCGAAAGCCGTACACCGCACGCCTCGAGCTCTGCAATATTACCCTCGCCCATTAAAACCATAAGACCCGCAACGTTAAACAGCGTGTTGTTCTCGAGAGAGGCCAAGTCGGCAAGTGCCGCGCCGTATACGTTGACAATCTCGTTTTCGAGCAGTTGGGCGACGTCGCCCTGGCCATACAGCCCCGTCTGCAGCGCCGAGACAAGCTCGGGCACACCTTGCGTGAGCTGATAAAAATCGAGCGAGGTGCTAATCGAAAACGCCGAAGCCCAAGCCGAATACTCATAGGCATGCACCTTGAGCATCTGCGCGTTGACCTTTACCGAATCTCCCAGTCCGTGGATAAGCAGACGATTTGACGGACGGCATGTAAGAAGAATACCCACCCCCGCTGCGCGCAGGCCGCGAATCATATCGATAAAGTCCTCGGTATCGCGCTGATCGAGAACCGGCACGTTATCGATTGCTACGAGCGAATGCGGCTTGTCTTTGAGTTCCTCTGCAACCACCTCGAGCTGCATGAACACCTCGCGGCCAATGGCCCGGTCGGCCTCGATAACTCGCACCGACCCTCGCGTACAATCGCCTTTGGCCTCGCGAACATACTGCATCAGCACCGACGTCTTACCAAACCCATCGGGCGCGTAGAGAAGCACGATCCCGGCTTGGCGGCCCTTGATAACCAGCTCGTTCATCAGCCGATCGCGGCGAATCATATAGCCCCCGCCTATCGACATCACTTCGAGGTCGCTCGTATTACCCAGATCTTGCACCATACCCGCTCCTCAACTCGGCCACATGGATACCGTAACCGCATGATCACACCCGCCACTCTATGAATAGCGCGGCACCATGTTTTCGGCTGCTTGTCGGTACGCATTCGGCAAGTTTTTGTACAGCGGGCACTGCTCGTTGTTTTTCCTTCGACAGACGACTGTTTATGCAGGTCAAATAGCTTGCTGAAATGTCCCATCTGTTCTGCAGTTTACCGTAACGGAAGCGTTTTATTTGAGTTGCGCAACTCACCTATTCACCGCTACCGTCTGCGACTATGTAGTGGTAATTTTGCATAGAATATGCTATTAAATGCATTACTCTATCTAGTTTGCACGCGGTGCACTTTTGATGAGGATTGTTTTGCATGCGGTCTATGCTTATGGGCCACGTAACGATCTGTCGTTTGCCCAGCAAAAAGGCCCCCGCAACGCGGAGGCCTCTCATAACGCAATACGGTTTTCGCGGAGTCTTTACTCGCAGAGCGAAAGGGCAGCCTCGTCGGCGACCACGACGCAGTTGGTGTGCAGCTGCAGGATCGAAGCCGGGCACTCGGGCGTAACCGGACCATAGCACATGTCGTGCACGGCCTGGGCCTTGGCCTCGCCGTTGGCGACAACCAGGATCATGCGAGCATACATGATGGTCTGGGTACCCATGGTGTAGGCCTGACGGGGCACGTCGTCGATGCTGTCGAACAGGCGGCTATTGGCCTGAATGGTGCTCTCGGTAAGGTCGACGCAGTGCGTACCCTTGGAGAAGTGGTCATCGGGCTCGTTAAAGCCGATGTGGCCGTTATTACCAATGCCGAGCAGCTGCAGATCCGGGTAACCGGCGGCAGCGACAATCTTGTCGTACTCGGAGCAGGCAGCAGCGGCATCGGGGTTGGAGCCATCGGGCACGTGCGTGTTGTTCAGATCGATATTGATGTGATCGAAGAAGTTCTCGCGCATAAAGTAGTGATAGCTCTGGGGATCGTCGTGTGAAAGGCCACGATACTCGTCCAGGTTATAGGTGCTGACCTCGGAGAAGTCGATGTCGCCCTTCTTGTACCAAGCAGCGAGCTGCTTGTAAGCGCCAATCGGGGTGGAGCCGGTGGCAAGACCCAATACGCAATCGGGCTTGAGGATAACCTGGGCCGAGATGATATTAGCGGCCTTGCGGCTCATATCCTCGTAGTCTTTAGCTTTAATGATCTTCATTACGCGTCCTTTCTCGTACAAGAGAGGCAAGGCTCCCCTTACAAGCACTTGCCCGCGGCCCGCGTCGGCCGCAACCAACGTGTGCGGCCACCAGGGCGAGGTCGCGTAATGTATGTGTCTCGTGTCTAGCCGCGTCGAGGCCCCTGCCCGTCCACGGTGACCCAAAGCTGTTTAGCTTCGGACGTTTCCCATCTTGCCACGGAGGGCGCCCTCTTTCAAGGGCGCCCTCCGTAAACGTGATTGAATTGTAGGCTAAAGGCCAAGCGGAGCGACTAGCGCTCACGCGCGACGATGAGCTGGTCCATCTCCTCGACATGCTCGCCAACGGAGCCCTTGATGCTCGAGAACTCAACGGAGTTGCACACCAAGATGGGAACCGTCACATCGTAGCCCTCGGCAGCAATTGCCTCGCGATCAAACTCGATGAGCACATCGCCCTTATGGACGATGTCACCCACCTGCGCATGTACGGTAAAGTGCTTGCCCTCGAGCTGAACAGTGTCCAAACCAACGTGGATGAGCACATCCAGGCCATCGACCGTGTTAAGCGCAACAGCGTGTCCCGTGGGAAAAATGGCCTCGACCTTCGCGTCGGCCGGCGCGATCACCCGCGTACCCGTGGGATGGATGGCAACGCCCTGGCCCAAAAGGCCGGTGGCAAACGTCTGATCGTTTACCTCGGAGAGCGGAATGACGTCGCCCGAGATGGGAGCATCCAGCGTAAGGACTCGACCACGCATACCAAAAGACCTTAGGACTTTAGTGAACATGCTCCCCCTCGGACATACCAAACAATCAAAATAACCGTATCAGTTTACCACTTGGCATCCGTTTTTGGCCATTAGGGAAGTTCGCGCTTGACAACCTCGACGATATCGTCAACAACGCGCTGGGTCAGCTCATGCGTCTCCGCCTCGGCCATGACGCGAACCAGCGGCTCGGTACCGCTCGGGCGCACTAAGATGCGGCCGCGACCGTTGAGCTCCTTCTCGGCGGCAGCGACAGCATCCCAAATGGGCTGGCAATCGTCCAGGCCGGCCTTGTTGTCGGAATGCACGTTGACGAGCACCTGCGGGTATTTCTTCATGATGCCGGCAAGATCGGTAAGGGTGCGGCCAGTGCGCTTGAGCACGGCCAGCAGCTGAAGAGCCGTCACCAGACCGTCGCCGGTGGTGTTGTGCTCCAGGAAGATGATGTGGCCGGACTGCTCGCCACCGATGACGGCGCCGTCCTCGAGCATACGCTCAAGAACATAGCGGTCGCCCACGGCAGTCTGGACCATCTCAAAGCCCTGCTCCTTCATGGCAATGGAGAAGCCCAGGTTGCACATAACGGTCGAGACGATCTCGGAGTTGGCGAGCTTGCCGCGAGCGGCCAGGTCGGAGCCGCAGATGGCCAGGATGTAGTCGCCATCGATCTCGTTGCCCTCGCTGTCCACGAACAGCACGCGATCGGCGTCGCCGTCGTGGGCCAGGCCGATGTCGGCGTGGGTGCGCAGCACGAGCTCGCGCAGGGGCTCAAGGTGAGTGGAGCCGCACTCGACGTTGATGTCGGTGCCGCAGTAATCGGTGTTGATGGCGTGGACCGTGGCGCCCAGACGCTGAAGTGCGGCGGGCGTGGTCTGGCAGGAAGCACCGTGACCGCAGTCGACGGCAACGACCAGGCCGTCGAGCCTAAGACCGTCAAGCGTATCGATGGCATGGTCGACATATGCCTTGCGGGCGTCCTTCATCTTGATGATGTGGCCCACACCAGCACCGGTCGGCATCGTGTCGGCAGCCATGGCCTCCTCGGACATGACCCAGGCGCTGATCTCTTCCTCAACAGCATCGGGAAGCTTCATGCCCTTGCGGCTAAAGAACTTGATGCCGTTGAACTCCGGCGGATTGTGCGAAGCAGAGATGACGATGCCGCCATCGAGCTCGTTTTGAACAGTGAGCAGCGCCACGGCCGGCGTAGGGATAACGCCGCAGCAATGCGGGCGGCCGCCCTCGGCCATAATGCCGGCGGTCAGAGCACTCTCGAGCATGGTGCCCGAAAGGCGCGTGTCACGGCCGATGCAGATGTCCGGACCAAGAAACTTGGTCGCCGCGCGACCCAGGCGAAATGCGAGGTCGCACGAAAGATCGGCGTTGGCGACGCCACGGACGCCATCGGTACCGAAGATGTTCTGGGGCATAGGATCGCTCCTTCCCAAGTGGGCAAAACGAAGCCGCCCACCCTAGTCGAAAAGAAAAGCGGGACCCACCGAGCAATCGGTAGGCCCCGCTTGTACATTGTATCTCGAAAGGAGATAAAACCTTAGCGCTTGGAGAACTGGGGAGCGCGGCGGGCCTTCTTGAGGCCGTACTTCTTGCGCTCGACCACGCGAGCATCGCGCGTAAGGAAACCGGCCTTCTTGAGGTCAGCACGGTAGTCGCCAGCGTTCAGAAGAGCGCGAGCGATGCCCAGGCGCAGAGCGCCGGACTGACCGGAGATGCCGCCGCCATCGCACAGAGCGATAACGTCGAACTGACCGGCGGTGTCAGTCACCTTGAAGGGAGCAAGGGCGTTCTCAACGAGCTGATGACGGCCGAAATACTGCTCGGCGTCACGCTTGTTGATGGTCACCTTGCCGGTGCCGGGGACGAGACGGACGCGGGCGACGGCGTTCTTACGACGGCCGGTACCCTGGTAGACAACGGTGTTCTCAGCCATCTTTAAGCCTCCAGCTCAATCTTCGTGGGGTTCTGGGCAGCGTGCGGATGCTCGGCACCAGCGTAGACCTTAAGCTTGGTCATCTGGGCACGGCCGAGGGTGGTCTTGGGCAGCATGCCGCGAACGGCGCGCTCGATGACCTTCTCCGGGTGCTTCTCCATAGCCTGGCGGAAGCTCTCAGCCTTGAGGCCGCCGTTGTAGCCGCTGTGGCGATAATAGGTCTTCGTGTCGGCCTTGTTACCGGTAAGCTGGACCTTATCGGCGTTGATGACGACAACGAAGTCGCCGCAGTCGCTGTTGGGCGTGAACTGGGGCTTGTTCTTACCGCGCAGAATCATTGCGATCTGGGTGGCAAGACGGCCCAGGACAGCACCATCGGCGTCGACGAGAACCCAGTTGCGCTGGACCTCGCCCTGCTTGGCGTAGTGAGTCGATTTCGAAATCACTTAGACTCCTCCATGTACAGTACGTGTTGTTACAGAGATTCACGGGGCTCTGCAAGTAACCCGTCCATATTACCCCGCTCGTCGCCCGAGTCAACAGGTATTTTGGCTCCGACCAGAGTTTCTGCACATGTCGTCCATGCCCGGTGCCTTCACGAGACAGGGCCCAGAGATCCCTCGGCGTGCGAATGGTTCTCTGGGCCCTGTCTTTTGTCGCTTTTTGTGGGTCAGTCGTCTTAGCGCTCAACGAACTGCTGTATTTGCGCGAGCAGGCGCTTTGCCTCTTGGCGACCCTGAATATACAGATCGAGCAACTTGGCCGGATCGTGTTCGACATGGCCGACCTCGACCGGCTTTTGCGGAGCGACGACCAACGCACGGCCCTCGCGCTCATACTTCCACAGGTGCATGCGCTGGATGTTGTAACGGTCGTGGCGCGTCTCGATGGCCTCGAGCAGATAGGGATAGTCGCCATAGCGCGCACGCGCGGCCGGCATAAACTCGTAGGGCCCCTTTTCATACGAGCGGTCCTGCGTAAGCACGACGACCGCGCGATCGTATCCGGCCTCTTCCAGCACGTGCTCGACAGGCACCGAATCTGCCACACCGCCGTCGACGTACTTGTGGCCATCAATCTCGACCGGCGGCGTCACCAGCGGCAACGAGGTCGAGGCACGCACGCAATCGATATCGAGCATGGCGTTTTTGACGGGCAGGTAGGCAGCGGTGCCAAATAACATGTCCGTCACGACAGCATACATTTCGATGGGGCTCGCGTCGAAGGCCTCGTTATCGAAGGGGTCTAGGCGATCCTGCACGTCGTTGAAAATAAAGTCGTAGCCGACGATGGAGCCCGTGGACGCAAACGATGCGGCACCCATGTAGCGGCTGTCGTTGCAGAAAGCCAGGTTGATGCGGTTGGCACGGCCGATCTGGTGCGACTTGTAGTTCACGCCGTTGAGGGCACCGGCCGATACGCCATATACCGCCGGAATCTCGACGCCGGCCTCCATGAGGACGTCGAGCACGCCTGCGGTAAATTGCCCGCGAAAACTGCCGCCCTCCAGGACGAGCGCGA
This sequence comes from uncultured Collinsella sp., assembly GCA_958437495.1. Taxonomy (GTDB): domain Bacteria; phylum Actinomycetota; class Coriobacteriia; order Coriobacteriales; family Coriobacteriaceae; genus Collinsella. Next base: position 15,028 of record CAUBOH010000023.1, read on the forward strand.
CCTTGCCGGCATTTTTCGCCTTATCTTCTACAGTCATGATGACCTCCTGCCGTTGCGTTTTGGCTTTCTTCTACCCAGTTTTGCGGAGGAGAGCGCGCAGGTTTTTCGAGTTGAGGGGTCGGGGCGATCAAGCCAGTCCCAAATTGACTACTCCCCAATGCGCATGGGCCGCCATTGGGAAAGCGCGTCCCGCCCCGCATTGCCGTGGCATTTTCTTTACGCCCGCGCCATGCGCAGAGTTCGATTCTCCGCGGTACGGATTAGAAATAAAAAGGCAGGTAGATACGAATATCTACCTGCCTGTTACTTATGGTGGAGGCGCGGAGAATCGAACTCCGGTCCACGAAAGCCCCCTGATTGGCATCTCCAAGCTCAGTCGCTGGTTTTGTCTCGGACGCTTTGCGCGCAGCGACACGCTCGCGGCATCCCAACCGGTTCGGTCTTAGCCCGCGCCATACCGATTACGTGCGCAGGAGCATTCCCCTAACATGACGTCGCGCCGGTGTCGGGGAAATCACCGGGTTGACGCGCCGCTATAAACTAAGCAGCGAGAGCCATAGGCTCAAAAGAAGAGTTGTTGTCAATTCAATTTGACGGTACCCCTGTTTAACGAGGCGAGGAGACCTCGGCTTGCTTCCTCTCTCAGAGCTATCGTGTCGAAACCAGTCGCCCCCGAATGTCGGGAAAGTCTGGATGGCATCGGGCCTGCAAACACCCGATAACCGTCGACTTTTCAAGGAACACGCGGGTGAACCCCGCTCGTGGATAGCTATCTTACCACGTTCTAAAGGCAGGCAGCCGCTCTATGCACGAGCTGTGAAGACCCTAATGTGCACCATACTTCGCACTTTTGCCACCGAACGCGTCACGTATATTTTCGCCAAGCAACATTGACCCGTCGAAAGGACCGTTATGGATACCAAGCAGCAACTCGTCAATGCCCTCGCAGGCCTGGGCTCAACCATTACCGAAGCTATGGATGTCATCGAGGGCTTTGTCCCCTGCGGGCATCCCGCCCTCACGGTATCGAACGCACTCGTCGCGCTGGACGCTGACGATGATGCAGCTCTCGCCCAGCAGCTTGAGACCGTCGAGGGCTTTATCGACCACGTGAGCGAGAACCGCGGCGTGACCGCCTACCACGGCATCGAGGTCGAGCTCGCGGGTCCCAAAGCCGATCTTCTCGCAGCAATCCGCGAGATAGGCGCCCTTATGCAGACTGCAGGCGTCAAGAACACCCAGGTCAACGAGTGGATCTACCGCAGCCTGGCAGCACTCGATAGCTCCGACGAAAAGGCAGCCGAGCAGCTCGCAGAAAGTCCCGCCATTAAGGCCGAGCTTTTGTAAATAGCAGACGCGGGCCCCTTGGCGCATCGTCGTCCAAGAGGCCCGCAAACAGTTCGCGTCAACCGATAGCCGCGCCGCCGCGTTCGGCCAAAGCCAGAATCGGCATCATTTGGCGCGGGGTCTTTGCTGCAAGATCGGCATGTCCGAGCAGCTTGCGGTCGTTGGTCACCAAGTAATCGACCTGCGCGCGCTTGCACGCGGCGAGTACCAAGTTGTCCTCGTAATCGCGATGGAGCGTCAGATATTTGTCGGCTAGCCACAGATCTGATGCATCAGCGCCCACGGCCGTGGCGTTTTCGGTCATGTTCCGAACAAACGCCAATGCCGCATCGCCAATTGCACGGGCAGATGCCTCGTCAAGCGCTCCCCCGCTGGCAAGAACGCTACGCTTCAGTTCGTGTTGGACAACGTACAGCACATCCTTGGCGATATGCACCGGAAAGAACAGCAATGCCCCGGTCTCCGTCGCCCGCCCAATAAACGCACGCGCGGCAAGCGACTCGGCATGGTCGACGCAAAACGAATCAACCCATACGTTGGCGTCCACCATGATCTTGAGAGGCGCCCCACTCACTGGATCATCCCCTTTTGGCGATAATGCTCATCCATGGCTTCCGAATAGACTGCGTCCCAATCGCGATCGTCGGATACGAGCGACGCGGCGATGCCCAAATCTGCATAAAGCCGGTCAGCCGCTGCCCACGACGCGGCGAACGGCGTATCGGGCGCGACGATCTGCTGCCGGTCGTCGACGGCCGCAAGCACTTCCTCGCACTGCCCGCCACCCTGCGCGACCTTGGCCACCACCTTTTTGATGAGCTCGGGCAGTGACCCGCCCGAAAGCCGCAGCGCCTCCTCGGCACGGTTCTTGACCTGGCGATCCACGCGAACGTTCACCTGCGCCATGCCACTAACAGCACCCACGTCGATCCCGCTCCCTTCAATTGCTAGCCCTGCTAGCAACACTATATAAAGAAGCTAGCACATGGTCAAATGCAAAAGACCTGCACTCGGACGACACCGATGCCGTCTGGGCGCAGGCCAGATAACGTGGGCGAACACGTCTGCTAACGCAGGTAAGCCTTCGCGTTGCTCAGGCTGTAGGCAATCGTCGAGCCGTTGTGCAGCAGCGACGACGCTTGCGGGGTAATCGCGCCGGTAATGCCCAGTGCTAAGAGTGCTGAGTTGGTGAGCATCACCTTAGAGTAGGAACTCGTCAGACGATCAATGAGGCCCTGGCTCATGCGGCGCAGACGCACGATCGCGGCAAGATCCGTATCGGTCAGGATGATATCGGCGACCTCCTTGGCGATGTCGCTTCCGCCACCCATTGCCAGCCCCACGTCGGCCAAACCGAGCGCCGGCGAATCGTTGACGCCGTCACCCACCATAGCAACGTGGCGCCCCTCGCGCTTAATCCGCTCCACATAGGCGTACTTGTCCTCGGGCAGCAGCTCGGCCTTAAACTCGTCGACGCCCGCTTCGCGCGCGATGCGCTCGGCCGTGCGCTCGGAATCGCCCGTGAGCATGACCACGTGCTTGACGCCCAGCGCATGCAGGTCGGCAATGGCCTCGCGCACGCCGGGTTTGAGCGGGTCCTCGATACCGAGCACGCCCACGACCGTGCCGTCGACCGCCAGATACAGCGGCGACAGGCCCTGCATCTGGGACTCGATGCGCTCCTTGATGTCGGATTCGAGCTGTGCGCCCTCGTCCTCAAATACAAAATGCGCCGAACCGATGATGGCGCGACGCCCTTCAATGGACGAAGCGATGCCGTGCGCCACGATGTACTCGACGGCGGCATGGCGCTCGCGGTGCTCGAGTCCGCGCTCACGTGCCGCATTGACCACGGCGCGCGCCACAGGATGCGGAAAATGCTCCTCCAAGCAAGCGGAAAGGCGCAGGATTTCGTTCTTGCTCCAGCCATCGGTGGTGAGCACGCAGGCAAGGCGCGGCTGCGCCTCGGTAAGCGTGCCGGTCTTATCAAACACAATGGTGTCGGCCTTGGCAAACGACTCAAAGTACTTCGCGCCCTTGACCATGACGCCCATCTTGGCAGCATCGCTCATAGCGGTCATGACGGCAACGGAACCCGTGAGCTTGAGTGCGCACGAGTAGTCGACCATCAGCGCCGCCGAGGTCTTGATGAGGCTACGCGTAGTGAGAGCGACAAGGCCCGCGAGCAGGAAGTTCCACGGGACGATCTTGTTGGCGAGGTCCTCCATATGCGACTGGCCCTCGGACTTGAGCGAGTCGGCCGTCTGCACGAGCGAGACAATCGAACGCAACTTGGTCTGAGCCGTGTTAGCGCGCACACGCACCAAGATGCTGCCGTCTTCCACGACGGTTCCGGCGAACACGTCGTCGCCCACGCTGCGCTCGACGGCCAGCGGCTCGCCGGTCAGGGTCGCCTGGTTGACCATAGCGCTCCCCTGCTCGACAACACCGTCAATGCAAATGGACATGCCAGTGCGCACGGCGACCAGATCGCCGGGCTCAAGCTCGGTGGCGGCAACGCTTACCTCGGTGTCGCCGACGACCTTTTGCGCCTTGTCGGGCACATCGAGCAGCGAGTTGATGAGCTCATTTTCGCTCATGGCGCGGGTGTAGTCCTCGAGCAATTCGCCCACGTTGAGCAGGAACATTGTCTGGCCCGCGGTGTCGACATCACGTTTGACGAACGAAATGCCGATGGCCGAAGCGTCGAGCACAGGAACGGTCAGGCGCGGCTGCGCCAGCTCATGAAGAGCAGCGCGCAAAAATGCCATGTAACCAGCCACGACAAACACCGCGCGCAGGGGCGTGGGCAAAAACCATCGGCGCGCATAGTGGGCGCCGATAAGTGTCGCCAGGTCCATAACGAGTTTGTGCTTGCGCGGCTCAAGCTGCATCACGTAACCCGTCTTTGCGTCGGCAATGACCTGAGCGTCGAGCGCACCGACGGCGGCCAGCACGGCATCGCGGCGCGGCTCGTCATATTCGAGCGCCAACTGGCCAATACGGCCATAGACGCGCACCTTGCGCACGCCGTCGATGTCACCGCTGAGCTTTAGAAGCGCATCGAGATCGCTCTCTGGCACAGGACCCGCCAACTGGAGGCGGGTCCTGCCGGGGATCTCGCTAATAATCGAGAATCTCATAGTTTGTGCCTGGGAGCGTTACTCGGCTGCCTTGTCCGCAGCGGCCTCGCTCTGGGTGATATAGGCCGCCTCGGCAACCATGTCGTCGACATTAGCCTTGGCCTGCTCGACCATGTCCTGGTAGCCGTTCTTGATGCGCATGCCGCACGCGATACCCTGCACGCAGGCGTTCTTTACCGGAGCGCTGGTGAGCAGCTTGATGCCAGCCGTACCGAGCAGAAAACCGCCACCGACAAGCAGGGTGTTGAACGTGGACTTCTTCATGATGTCTCTCCCTTTTGCCGCAACAATTGCGGCACGGTGCCTCAGCACCCGAGTAAACAAGTTTGCTCGAGCACGCTTTTGAAATATCTCAATTTTATCTAACTATCTAGGTCAGCCATGGCTAACCTTTTGAAAATTAACGATGCGGAGTAACCGATTGTCAATGTGACAAAGGGACCGTCCCTTTGTCCCTTCTTACAACTGCCAGGTAGCCGCTTCCTTTTGCAGCGCCACCATGCGGGCGAATTCTCCACCTGCCGCCTTGAGCTGCGCCGGAGTACCCTGCTCGGCAACCACACCATCCTTGAGTACAACGATTTTGTCGGCATTTTCCACCGTACGCATACGGTGGGCAATAACGATCACCGTCTTACCTGCGAGCAGACGGGAGAGTGCCTGCTGAACCACGGTCTCGTTCTCCACATCCAAGCTCGCCGTCGCCTCGTCCAACAGCACGATAGGCGCGTCTTTGAGCAGCGCACGGGCGATAGAGATGCGCTGGCGCTCGCCGCCGGACAGCTTGGAGCCGTTCTCGCCGATCATGGTGTTGTAGCCCTGCGGCATGCGGCTCACAAACTCGTCGCAGTTGGCGGCACGCGCAGCCGCAAGCACTTGCTCATCGGTGGCGCCACGACGCCCGAGGCGGATGTTTCCCATCACCGTGTCGTCAAAGAGCAGCACGTCTTGGAACACAATGGCGTAGTCGCGCAGCAGCACCTCGGGATCCACGCTCGCAACATCCACGCCGCCCACGGTGACCGTGCCCGCGGTGGCATCCCAAAAGCGCGCGGCCAGGCGGCTCACCGTAGACTTACCGGAGCCCGAAGGACCGACCAGTGCCGTGACCTCGCCTTCCTTGGCGGTAAAGCTCACATCGGTAAGAACTTTCTCGCCGGCGCGGCCGTCCTCGCCCGCACCATAGCCAAATGCCACGTGATTGAACACCACATCGTGGCCTACGGGCTCAAACTGCTCGCTGCCCCGCGCCACGGGCTCTTCCATGATGGAACGCATGCGCTTGGCCGACGACTCGGCGGCAAACAGCTCGGACATCAGCATCAGCGCCTGATCAAAGGGCGCATAGATGCGGCTCACCATAAGCAGGAAGGCAAACATCATCAAAAAGTCGACCTGGCCGGAGGCGACCATCGCAGCGCCCGTGACCAACGTGGTGGCAATCCCCAGGCGCAGGATGGCAAAGGCGGAGTTGACCAAAAGCCCATTGGCGAGCTCGCCCTTGGTGGTCTCGCGCTCCTCGGCATCGATCACGGCGTTGAGCCCCTCAAGATAATGAGCCTCCTGGTTGGTGGCGCGGATCTCGCGCACGCAGTCGAGCGTCTCCTGGATCGCCTCGGTAACCTTGACCTTCTCGGCACGCACATGGTCGAACACCGGGGTCATGGGGCCGCGTGTCAGATACAGCACGGCAAAGGCCACGGGAACGCTCCAAAACGCCGCGATCGCCAGCTGCCAGCAAAAGAACAGCGACGCCACGAACACAATGGCGCTTGCGATGATGGCACCCCAAAGCTCTCCCAGCACGTGGCTGTAGGCGTGCTCCATGGCCTGGACGTCGCCCATAATGGTCTCGGTTAAATCGGCCAGATCACGACGGCCAAAAAACGACAGCGGTAGCTTGCGTAAGCGCTCGGCAATCTCCATACGCTGCTTGCCGCACTCCTCGTAAAAGATGCAGTAGGTGTAGTAATACTGCTGCCAGTTAGAGGCAAAGAGCAACACGAAAAAGACCAGGAGGCCGCCCACAATCGGCAGGGCATCCGGCAGGTCGGCACCGGTGGCGAGATGTTCGACAAAACCGGCCATGACCAGGAACAATAAGCCCATGCCGGCCATGGTAATGAGATTGGTGAGCGCGGTCCAGAAAATGCCGCGTTTTACGCCGGCGACGCCTTTATCGGATAGGAAATACTTCTTTTGGAATGAGGCGAACATTTAGGCCTCGCCTCCCTTCGTGACGGCGGCATCCGCGGTCGCTGCAGTGATTTTCCAGCTCGCGGCCTGTTCGTATTCGGCCCACATCTTGGCGTATAGACCCTTTTGGGACAGCAGCTCGGCATGGGTGCCGGCCTCCTGCACGCTACCTTGGTTGAGCACCACGATCTTGTCGGCCCCCACTACAGTCGAGAGTCGATGCGCAATCATAATGACCGTGCGACCCGCCGCCAGCTTGCTAAAGGCGCGCTGGATGAGCGCCTCGTTCTCGGGATCGGCAAACGCCGTGGCCTCATCGAGCACCACGATAGGCGCGTCTTTAAGGATCGCGCGGGCAAGTGCCACGCGCTGGACCTCGCCGCCCGAAAGATATGCTCCGCCGGCACCGAGCATGGTGTCGATGCCCTGCGGGAGCTTGGCCACGATATCGTCGCACTGGGCCGCGGAGAGGGCCGCACGCACTTCGTCGTCAGTGGCCGTAGGCTTGGAGGCGCGCACGTTATCGGCAAGTGTTTGCCGGAACAGCTGGTTGGTCTGGAACACGAAGGCGACCTGGTCCATAAGCTCGTGCGGATCCATATCGCGAACGTCCACACCACCTACGAGCACTCGACCTGCGGAAACATCCCAAAAACGAGGAATCAGGCTTGCGCAGGTTGACTTGCCGCCGCCCGAAGGACCCACCAGCGCGAGGGTGCTACCTGCGGGAACGCTAAAACTCGCATGGTTGACGGCAGGCGCCTCGGCGCCCTCGTAGGTAAAGCTCACGTCCTCAAAGCGCACATCGCTGCCAGCGGGGTGCTTGGGTTGAGCGGGCACGGAGAGCTGCTTGGAATCCATAACGCTTCGGATACGAGCCAGCGAATCGGCACTCATCTGAGAGGCCTCGCCCACAAACATAAGCTTGGTCATGGCCGTCGGCACCACGGCCGAAAAGATCGCGTAAAACGTAAAATTGACCATAAAGTGCGCGAAGTCCGTCTCGCCCGGCGCCAGCAGCAGCGCCACAGGCAAAAGAAATGCCACAAGGCCGTTGAGCGCAGTAAGGTTGAGCACCTGCGGACCCCGGCAAAACGTACCCGCATAGTTTTGCGCCATATCGGCGTATTCGGCGATCGCATCGTGGAACGCCTTAAAGGAGTAGACCGTCTGCTGGAATACCTTGACCACGGGGATGCCGCGTACGTATTCGGTGCCGGTCTTGTTCATCTTGACCAGCGCGCCCATGTAGGCCTTCATAAACTCGGCGCCCTTGCCGCTCATCATGGTGGCCATGGCGCAAAACGAAACGGCCACCGAAATGAAGCATGCCGCGCCCAAACGCCAATCGAGGGCAAATAGCAGCACAAGCAGGCCCACGACCATGGCGGTGGCACCGGCGATATCGGGCAGCATGTGTGCGAGCAGCGTCTCGGTGGAGGCGGCACAGCCGTCTACGATACGGCGCAGCTCACCGGTGGCGTGCGTGTCAAAGTAGCCGAGCGGCAGCTTAAGCAGATGCTCGCTCGTAGCCTTGCGGATATTGGATGCGCAGCGAAACGCGGACAGGTGCGTGCACATGAGTCCCACGAAATAGACCACGATGCTTGCCAGGGCAAAACCAACAGCCCACCAACCATACATCGCGATGTCGGCGGCCTCGCTCCAGTTGGGCGCCACGGCAATCAGGTCTCGCGCAACAAGCCAGATGCACACGTACGGGCCAAAGCTCAACAGCTGCGAGAACGCCGAGAGGGCCATGCCCAAATACGTTAGGAATTTGCGGTCGCCGGCATATGCAAGCAGCTCGCCGATACCGCCACCTTCCTTTTTTGATCCCTTTGCCATGAGATTCCTTTCTAACGGCTTGAGAGTTAACCGTAAGAAACTTATCATGGGCGTGTTAGCCAGGGCACACAATTGGGCCAGGCGTGGACGTTTTCGCAAATGAAGGGGACGCTTTTGAAAATGCGGCGGGCAGCAACCGATATAACCGAGCTCTACGCACCGCAGTTTGAGCAGTTTGGTCTGCAGCTTTCCGGCAAGGGCGCCGTCTTTACCGGCGAGGTGGCAAACGATCGGGCACACGGACGCGCATGGATCATGCCCCTTTCCCCCACCTGCATCGTCATGGAGCATTTCATTACCCCGACGCACAACATGCAGCTAGCCGAATACACGCCCGAACCGTACGCGTGCGTGAGCGAGGTCAGCGCGCCCACGCTCATGTGCATGCCCGAAGCCGGCATAACGCCTGCGAACCTTAAACCCCTGCAAGGACCGTGGCCAAACAATGCCGTGTGCAGCTTTGTCCAAGATAGCTGCGGTGAGGAGCTAAGCCCGCTGTTTGCAGGGCAGCTCTACCACTCGCGCTCGGTCCTCTTTTTGCCTGGATATTTTGACGAACTGGAGCACCGCTATCCCACCGAGTTCGCGGGGGTCTTTGAGGCGTTTGCCGAGTCATGGCACGAGGAGGCAGCGTCTGCCATCTACCACACGCTGCGCAGGATTAACGAGGAACGCGCCCGCACCGTAGGCGGACACGTCTATATGCAAGGCATCGTAGAGACCATGGTCGCGGAGCTCGCCTGTTCGCGCGCGGCCCGCAGGCAAGCGCAGCAAGCGACAGACACGCGCGCCAGCGTTACCATTGCCCAAGAGGCGGCGAGCCTTGTGGAGCGCTCGCTCGACAAGGGCAGACATGTGAGCATCAACGAGGTGGCCGAGGCGCTCTTCTCAAGCCGCTCCAAGCTATGCGCCACCTTTAAGGCCCAAACTGGCGAGTCCCTGGGCGCCTACATTCGCAGACGCCGTATGGAACGAGCACAGGACCTTTTGGCCGATAGCGCGCTCACGATAGCGCAGGTGGCAGAGCGTCTAGGCTACCCTCAGCAGGCCGCCTTCGCCCAAGCCTTCAAGCAACACACCGGCACCACCCCCACCGCTTGGCGCTCCCAACATATATAAAGAGGCGACAAAGGGACGGCCCATAAGTCCCACACGCAATGTGACAAAGGGACTGTCCCTTTGTCACATTTACAAAAATGGGCGCGCCAACGGCGCGCCCATTCACTCTATTCCATTCAGCCCGCCTGACCCGAACGGCCGAGTCGTCTGGCCGGGGAAGCCCCGAGTCGCCGGGGTGTTTGCTCCAAATGAGTTCCGCATGCAAAGAAGGCCACTAAATGTGGCCTTCGTCTTGCATAGGACTGTTTGAAATTTGGAGGGAATACCCCGGCGACTCGGGGCTTCCCCGGCCTCGCAGCTACGAGAGCGACGTTCTCAGCAACTCGTTGAAGAGCTTCGGGTTGCCCTTGCCGCGGCTCGCCTTCATGCACTGGCCCACCAAAAAGCCGATGACCTTCTGGTTGCCGTCACGATACTGCTGCGCCTGATCGGCACAGTTAGCCAGCACCTCGTCCACAATCGGCTGTAGTGCGCCGGCATCGCTCACCTGACGCATACCACGCTCGTCGACGATCTTGTTGGGATCGTCACCGGTCTGGGCCATGGCCTCAAAGACCTCGTGCGCCTGGTTGGAGCTGATGGCATCGGTCGCCAGCAGCTTGGCAAGGGCTGCCACCTGGGCCGGCGCGATGCCGGACTCGACCAGCGAGACGCCCGCGCCCTTAAGGTAGGCGATCATCTCGTTCACCAGCAGGTTTGCGACCGTCTGGGCTTCCTTGCCAGCCATACCGGCAGCGGCCGCCTCAAAGAACTCGGCAAACTCTGGGTCGCCGGCAATCTGCTCGGCGTCTGCCGCCTTAATGCCAAAATCGGCCTCAAAACGGGCGCGCTTGGCATCGGGCAGCTCGGGAATCTCGCCACGGCAGCGGTCGATGAACTCGTCGTCCAGATCGAACGGCGCCAGGTCGGGATCGGGGAACAGGCGATAGTCGTCGGCCGTCTCCTTCACACGCATGACCACGGTGCGCTTGCGGCTGGGCTCCCAGTGGCGGGTCTCCTGATAGATGATGCCGCCCTCCTCGAGCACCTCGGCCTGACGGCAGATCTCGTAGGCAAGGCCATCGTGCAGGCTCTTAAACGAGTTAAGGTTCTTAAGCTCGGTCTTGGTGCCCAGCTTGGTCTCGCCGCGGCGGCGCAGCGACACGTTGCCGTCGCAGCGCATGGAACCCTTCTCCATGGAGCAGTCCGAAATGCCCAGCGTCACAAAGATGCGACGGAGCTTCTCCATAAACAGGCGAGCCTCCTCGGGCGTGCGCAGATCGGGCTCAGTCACGAGCTCAATCAACGGCGTGCCGCAGCGGTTGTAGTCGACGAGCGACTCGGCAGCGGCGGTAATTCGGCCCTCGGCGCCGCCCACGTGGACCATCTTGGCGGCGTCCTCCTCCATGTGGATGCGCAGGATGCGGA
>CAUBOH010000024.1 GCA_958437495.1 uncultured Collinsella sp.
CGCCAACGCCCTCGTCCGCACGTCATTCGCATGCAGAAACTGGTCCTCGGTGATATCAAAAGCCCTGATGCGCTCGTTCGTTTCAGAGATGGCTTCTAAAACCTCTTGAGCGCGAAGGCCGTCTGACTTACGCGCGATCATAAATGATCACTCCTTCGCGCTCGATTACCGCGGCAAGATCGTCATCAAGGTAATCGCTCGAGACGAGGTCAACCTGCCTCCCGGTTTCTTTGCGCACCGCCTCGCCAAACGCTGACAACGCGAAAAGACCGAAGCCCTGCTCGCGATCGACTTCGAGACGTAAGTCGATATCGCTATCGGCACGTGCCTCGCCACGGGCATACGAACCAAAAAGAATCACGCTTTTGATAGCGGGAATCGGGCTGGCCGCCTCGCGGACGGCGGACTCAATCTGGGCAGTATCCAAAATGCCCGCCGCGGCGCTTTCGCTCGCAGCGCTTTTCCCGAGTGAAGGAACAAACGGCAGCGAACGCTCGCGCAGCATCTGTCTCATAAACATATTGACCGCAACAGACGAAGTCATGCCAAGTTCTTCGCACAGCTCGGCAAATGAGTCCTTAATTGACGAGTCCACTCGCACACTCAGTACAGACGCAGCCATGGATACCTCCCGTATGACATTGTCTATATAATATCACACAGGCTAGCGCGAGGTCGATGCGCGGTGTTCGATGTGGCCGGGGATCTCGATGCGCTTGGGGGCGAGCTTTGCGGCATCGCCTACCGTAGTGGTAACAACGTCGATACGCTCGGACAGGCGCTCGACTACGCGCTCAGCGATGGTAAGGGTATCCTGCGCGGCCGTGGTCACGCCGCCAAAGAGCACGTGGTTCCAGGGGTAATCGTCAAATGTCGCGATCTTGAGCCCAGCCGGCAACGAGGGTCCCAGCTGCGCTAATGCCTCGGTCAGGCGCAGGAAGACCAGACCGTTGACGGCAATGAGGCCGAGCTTTTTGCCCGCATAGTCGCGGATGGTTTCGTCCAAGCGGCCAACGCCCGTGGCGCCACCATCGGTCAGGGTGACGATCTCACCCGCAAGGCCGCGTCGCGAAAGCTCGTCGACAAAGGCCTCGGCGCGCTCGCGACGCACGGGGCTGTCGTCGCTTGCCTCGGTGAGCAGGCACAGGCGCTCGCTGCCAGCGACGGCCAAGGCGTCTACCAAGCCGGCAACTAGCTCGCGGTTGTTAGAGGTCACCAGATCGACACCGCCGTCGGCAACGTCGCGGTCGAGCAGCACAACGGGCAGGCGCCCCGCTGCCGCGGCGATTGCCTCGTCGTTGCCTCCGCAGGTATTGACGACCAGGCCGTCCACACCGGCATCGATAAGTCTGGTGAGCGACTCTGCTTCCTTGGCGGAATCATTGCCGCTAATGGCAGTCATAAGCGAGCAGCCGCGCGCGGCAGCGCTGGCGGAAAGCCCTTCGAGCATGGCGCTCGAGAACGGGTTAGCAATGTCGGCCAAGATCACGCCAATGAGGTTGGTACGCGAGCTGCGCAGATTGCGCGCGGCGGCACGTGGACGATAGCCGGTGCGCTCGATAACTGCCGCGATGCGAGCACGGGTTTCCTCGGTCATCTGCCCGGGGTGGTTGTTGAGATAGCGCGAGACCGTGGCCGGGCTCACGCCCGCCTCGGCGGCAATGTCCTTGATTCTCATCTGCGCCATAGCGCACCCCGTTTCCCAATTGTCGGCGATCTGAGCCATTTTAGGCATTTTTTTAAAAATCTCGCTTGCAAAACGTTGTAGGTGAGCAGCATCGTTTTTGCGTCTCGAGCAGATGCGGTGATGGGCTAGATAGACGAGTCTTTGGACAGCTCGAAATAGTCGGGATGCAAGGCGATAACCGGGCCCTGCTCCTCGGGCATCAGGTGCAAGTGCGTCTCTGCCAGGTAGCTCGCCGTGTCGGTATCGCCCCTCTTAATGGCCTCGAGAATCCGACGATGTTGTCGACGAATCGGCTCCCAATCCAGATCCTGCGACACCATACGCAACCAGTTGTATCGCTCAAAATGCGTGTTGACGCTCTTCATCCAATCCCACAGCATATGACGACCAGCAATCACGAAACACATCTCATGAAACAGGTTATCCAGGTCGAAAAAGCGACGCGTTTCGCTATGGTCGAGCGATTCGGACTCGGTAAGAATCTGCTCGAGCCGATGCTTTTGCTCGGACGTGGCAGCCGAACAGCATTTAATAAGCACGCTTCTTTCGAGTTTCTCGCGCAAGAAACAGGCATTCTCGGCGTGCTCCATGCTGATTTTTGAGACATAGGTGCCGCTTTTGGGACGCGTTTCCACCAGCTCCTGCTCGCGCAGGCGCACAAAGGACTCGCGAATGGGCGTGCGCCCGATTCCCGTCTCCTTTTCCAGACCAATCGCCGAAAGGCGCGTGCCGGGTTTGAGCTCGGCATAGATGATCTTGGAGCGCAATGCGTTGTATGCCTGATCTTGCAGGCTCTGATAATGCTGGTGTTGTTCCATAAAGCCCTCGGATGAAGCCCACGGTTTGTCGAATTTCACCACGTAATACTATCGCATCGACACGCCCCAGCTCCCAATCAGTCTTTTTGGGACGGGGCTCTTTTAGCTACCCTGGCCCGCAGATCGGCCCCCTTGCCACAAAAGTGGCCCATCTACTACGTTAACACGGATAGCCTCGGCCATACCGAAAACCGTGAAAACAAAACCGCAGGTAGACAGCTTGTCGATTTTCGAAAAAGCCGGCTATGGTTGACCCCTGCGGCTTAAACGTAGTAGATAGGCCCTTTTCGTGGCGCAGCACTACTGCACCCCAAATTGGCACCCCGAGCCTGTTATAAGTTGCTGTGATATACGGACGGTTGATAATCAAGGGTTGAAAATCAAGGCGCGCTATACGGCTTGCTATATCTCACTATACTTTGCTGTACGTCGCTATACTTTGCTATAACTTGACAATAATCGGCCCGTTACCATCCGGGATATAACGGACCCCAAGCCAACGCTGGCTTGGGGTCCGTCTTGTACCATGGCTCTTTTGGACTATGAGCGCTCGTATTTCGTGGCCCGCCCGGTTCCCTGCCTTACGATTGCATTCCGTTCAAGCAGAGATTCGAGTGCCGCCAACGTCCGCATTCGGCTCAGCCCCGTCTGTTTTTCAATCTCGCTTCGCGACATAATTCGCCCGCCCGACAAGGCCTTGAGAACCTGGGCCTCTTCCTCGGACCCTTCAAAGGCATCGGTAACGGGCAATGTGACGGCCACCATGCCGCCGCGAACATCAAAAATTGGTTGATTGATCGAATCGCGATAGGCACGTCTAATGCGCGCAATTCCCGTACCAAATTTCTCGATATAATCCAGCTTTAAGAAGGCCTCTGCAACGATGGGGTTTCTGAGCACGGATATCTGCCCATACAGGTATTGTTCTGTCGTCAAACCGGCGGGCAGCGATCCGGGGGAGGTCACAACGACACGATCATCGTACAGGGCAATTTGAACGTTCGCTCGAACGTCCCACGTCCGATGCACCAAAGCATTTGCAACAGCTTCGCGGAATGCCTCAAGAGGAATTCGATCAGTTTGGACGCGCTCCATCCCTTCGATACGCTCATAACGGTAGTAGCGTGCAAACATAGCCACCGCCCTGTCCGCCTGCTCAATTGCGGATACATTTGTCGTCGCCTCGCGATCCAAGATCACATCCTCGGTATCGCCAAAACGGACGCAGTCGATGCCTGGAAAATCATTCTTATCCGCTAAAATCGCCGCGGCATTGGTATAGCCATCCTTGCCGAGCAAGCGGAGCGTACGCATGATATCCGGCGTTAGCTCGGAAATGCCGAGGTGTTCAACACACTTATGCTCGAGCGTATGAAAGCCCAAGTCCTGGCGAGCCGACGTGAGCGCGTCGAACGTTACGTTGCTGCCTTCGAGCGTCAGCCTGCCATACTCAAACCGGTCGACCTCCACCGTTGCCGAATCGTTTCGTCTGTAGGCCTTTCCCTTGCTTCGATAGGGTTTGTCCTGCCCCTCATAAACCGTAAGGATTACGATCCCGTGTTTCTCATCGGGCTCAAGCGAATAACGGGGCGCGGGATCAAGACTGTCGTTAATCATGTTCTCGATGCGCAGGCATTCTGCAACCGGATCCGCAAGGCCGACAGCCACGCCCTCGTCATCAACACCAAACTCAATCTTGCCCGTCCCGTAGTTTGCATAGGCGCTCACCGTTTTAAGAAACGTCGGCGTAACGCTTTCCTTGTATTCGACTGTAGGGCTCTCTCTAACAACCATATGCACAACCCCTTCGTTTCGTACCATTCATAACCTTATTATAAGACGAAAACTGTTTGCGTATTGATTTATCCAAGACGCAAATGGTTTTCGTCTGTCAATACGTCTGCAATCCAAACGAAAAGAGCCCCGAGCTCGTTTGAACTCGGGGCTCTTTGTGCCGCACATCTATGAGAGGAGTAATTCGATGCGTACGAGCGCTACTCCATGAAGCCGCCCTGGGATGGCGGCAACCTCGTCAATGGGTTCAGGTTTACATGCATCAACTTAGCGCAAAGTAACCTGGCCCCCATGCACCAAGGGGTTGACTAGAGTTCGCAGGCAACCTTGTAGCCATCGCCGATGGCGTCGCGGATGTTGCCGCACTTGTTGGCATCGCCCAGCACGTGGGTGGCAACACCGGCTGCGGCCAGGTCGTCGGCCAGCTTGGTATTGGGACGATAGCCCATGGCAAGCACCAGCGTATCGGCACCGGTGATGGTGTGGACCTCGCCGTCCTTCTCGTAGCTGATGGTGTCCTCGGTGATCTCGGTCACCTTGGCCTCGGTCAGCACGTGGACGCCCTTGGAGAGCATGCGCGTGATGAGCACCGCGCGGCCGGCGCCGCCCTCGTTGGCGGCGAGCGTCTTGGTCATCTCGATAACGGTGACATCGCGATTGGCCGGCGACAGGTCGTTGACCAGCGGGGCCAAGTAATCTGCCGTCTCGCAACCGACGGTGCCGCCACCCACGATGACGATCTTCTTGCCCGGGAAAGCCTTGCCACCCAGCAGGTCATCAGCCGTCATAACCTGCTTAAAGCTCTGCATGAAGGCCGGAGCGATGGGCTCGGCGCCATAAGCCAGGACAACCTCGTAACCTGCGTAGTCGCGCTGAATGTCCTCGGCCGAAAGCTCGGTACCAAAGACGCACGTGACGCCTGCCTCGGCCAAGCGACGGTACTGATACTTGATCACGCGGGTGAGCTCCTGCTTTGCCGGCGGAACGGCTGCGATGCGCATCTCGCCGCCCGGCTCGTCCTGCTTATCCACAAGCACCACGTTGTGGCCGCGCTTGGCGGCAATGTAGGCTGTCTCCATGCCCGCAGGACCAGCGCCCACAACGAGCACGTTCTTGGCCTCGGCGGCAGGCTCGTAGCCAGCCTCGTCACGCTCCACGTCCGGGTTGACGGTGCAGGAGATGCGCTTGCCGAACATGATGCCGTTCAGGCAGCGCAGGCAACCGATGCAGGGGCGGATGTCGTCGGCGTTGCCGGCAGCGGCCTTGTTGCAGAACTCGGCATCGCACAGATTGGCGCGGCCCATCATGCAGATGTCGGCGGCGCCGTCCTCGATCAGCTCCTCGGCAATCCAGGCCTCGTTGATGCGTCCAACGGTGGCGACGGGAATGTTGACGTGCTTTTTGATCTCGCGCGAGCAGGCGGCGTGCGAGGCCTGCTGCGTGCCGGCGGCGGGAATCGCGGAGCCGCGCTTGATGGTGGTGCCACCCGACACGTGAATCATGTCGACGCCGGCCTTCTCCAGGCGACGCGAGACGTAGATCATGTCGTTGAGGGTCAGACCACCGTCGGTGTACTCGTCACCCGAGATGCGGACGTCGATGATAAAGTCCTTGCCGCAGCGCTCGCGAATCTCGGCGATGACCTCGAGCAGAAAGCGCATGCGAGCGTCGAGCGAGCCACCGTACTCGTCGGTACGCTTGTTATAGAGCGGGGTCAAAAAGCCGCCGAGCATGCCATGGGCGTGCGCCGCATGGACCTCGACGCCATCGACGCCGGCCTTCTGCATACGCACGGCAGCGTCGCCAAACTGATGCGTGAGCTCGTGGATCTCATCGACCGTGATGGGACGCGGCGCCTCGCGGGCATAGGACGGGCCCACAAAGGACGGAGCGATCAGGCGCGGCGTGCCCGGAATGTTAAAGGCCATGTAGGCGGGGTGGAAGAGCTGCGGCATGATCTTGCAGCCATACTCGTGGACGGCCGCGGCGAGCTTTTCCCAGCCGGGGATAAACGTGTCGTCGTAGCAGCACATGTCACCCGGCAGATAGGTATAGGTGGGCTCGACCGTCACGACCTCGGTAATGATGAGGCCCACGCCGCCCTTGGCGCGAGCACGATAATGATCGACCAAGTCGTCGGTCACATAGCCATGATCGGCCAGGTTGGTGGACACCGGCGGCATAAAGACGCGGTTCTTGACCTCGGTCGTACCGACCTTGATCGGGCTAAAGAGCATCGGATAGGCGGAGGACTCCATACAGGCTTCCTTTCGTTTGAGCCGCTCGGCGGCAGTTGCTAACGTACCTATCGTATCAGTAACCGCCGCATTCGCACTCGCTCGCACTCCCCACCTTCAATCCCGTCCCTCACAAAAAAGTTGCGGTGGAATACGGAGTAGATGAGGCTTCTGACAGTCAAAACAGTCCGTATTTCACCGCAACTGATGGGCGGGGTGGAATTGAGGGCTCAGATAGTCAGTCATGCCCTCATCCGCCACTCCCTCACCTACAGCACGCCGTCCAGCATAAGGTTCACCTTGAGCACGTTGACCGTGGGCTCGCCGAACACGCCGAGGAAACGGCCCTTGGTGCACGCGGCGATGATGTCGCGCACCTCGTCCTCACTTTTGCCCGTGACCTTGGCAAGGCGCGGAACCTGGTACTCGGCGGCATCCGGAGAGATCTCCGGGTCGAGGCCGGACCCCGAACACGTCACCAGGTCGACGGGCACGGCGTCCATATCGGCATCGGGGTTGGCAGCGCGGATCTTCTTCACGCGCGCATCTATCAGCTGCCGATACTCCTCACTCGCCGGGGACAGGTTGGACGGGGCACCATACGCCATGAGCTCGCCGTCTTCGCCTTCGACAATTGATACGTTCTGGATACGACCCCACATGTGGGCTTCGTCATCGAAGTTCTGGCCGATGAGCTCGGAGCCCACAACCTTGCCGTCGACCGTAATGAGCGATCCGTTCGCCTTGTACGGAAATGCAAGCTGCGCGACGCCGGTCACCACGAGCGTGTATCCCAGGCCGCAGACGATGGTAAACAGCGCGAACACGCCAAGTGCGCGCGATGCGATACCTTTGAACATACAAACCTCCGTCTACATCATGCCAATGCCGAACAAGGCCAGCAGCATGTCGATAATCTTGATGAATACGAACGGCGCCACGATACCGCCCAGACCCCACACCAGCAGGTTGTGGGTCAGCAGCTGGCCGGACGAAAGCTCGCGGTACTTCACGCCTTTCAGGGCGGCAGGAATCAGCGCGACGATGACCAGCGCGTTGTAGATAATGGCGGACAGCACGGCAGACAACGGGCTGGTGAGCCCCAGGATGTTGAGGGCGTCCAACCCGGGGTAGATCGGCGAGAATAGCGCCGGGATGATGGCGAAATACTTGGCGACGTCGTTGGCGACCGAGAAGGTCGTGAGCGAGCCGCGGGTCATGAGCAGTTGCTTGCCGATGCGCACGACCTCGATGAGCTTGGTGGGGCTGGAGTCGAGGTCGACCATGTTGCCGGCCTCCTTGGCAGCCTGGGTTCCCGTGTTCATGGCCACGGCAACATCCGCCTGCGCCAGCGCCGGTGCGTCGTTGGTGCCGTCGCCGGTCATGGCGACCAGGTGACCCTCGCGCTGGAACGAGCGAATCTTCTCGAGCTTGCCCTCGGGGGTGGCCTCGGCCAGGAAGTCGTCAACGCCGGCCTCGGCGGCGATTGCCGCGGCGGTGAGCGGGTTGTCGCCCGTCACCATGATGGTCTTGATGCCCATCTTGCGCAGGTCGGCGAACTTCTCCTTAACGCCGGACTTGATGATGTCCTTGAGGTACACAACGCCCAGCACGCGGCAGTTCTTTGCCACGACCAACGGGGTGCCGCCCACCTTCGCAATGCGTTCAACGGCCTCGTCGCACTCCTGGGAGAACACGCCGCCGGCTGCCTCCACATAGGTGCGCACGGAATCGGCAGCGCCCTTGCGGATCTCATTGCCCTCGTAGTTCACGCCGGACATGCGGGTCGCCGCAGTGAAGGGGATGAACTCCATGCCCTTATCCTCGAGTGTGCGGCCGCGCAGCCCAAACTGCTCCTTGGCGAGCACGACGATGGAGCGGCCCTCGGGGGTCTCATCCGCCAGAGAGGACAGCTGCGCGGCATCGGCGAGTTCTGCCGGATCGACACCGTCGACCGGAATGAACTCAGCGGCCTGGCGGTTGCCCAAGGTGATGGTACCGGTCTTATCGAGCATGAGAATGTCGACGTCGCCGGCGGCCTCGATGGCGCGGCCGGACATGGCCAGCACGTTGGCCTCGTTCAGTCGGCTCATGCCGGCGATGCCAATGGCGGACAGCAGCGCACCAATGGTGGTGGGCGCCAGACAGACGAGCAAGGCAACGAGCGTGGTCACAGCGGTGGGGTTCGCCATACCGTTGAGCCCTGCAGAGAAACTCGAGTAGCAGTACAGTGCGAGCGTCACGAGGATGAAGATGACGGACAGAGCAACCAGAAAGATCTCGAGCGCGACCTCGTTGGGGGTCTTCTTGCGGGCGGCGCCCTCGACCATGGCGATCATCTTATCCAGGAAGCTCTGGCCAGGCTCACTGGTGATTTTCACCACAATCCAATCGGAAAGCACGGTGGTGCCACCAGTGACGGCAGAACGGTCGCCGCCAGCCTCGCGAACCACGGGTGCAGACTCGCCGGTAATGGCCGACTCATCAACCGAGGCGGCACCCTCGATGACATCGCCGTCTCCCGGAATCTGCTCGCCGGCGCGCACGACCACCAGATCCCCGCGTGAGAGCTCGGTACCGGGAACGACCGTGAAGCGGTCCTTATCCTCGACGGACTCGATGCGATGGGCCTCGACGTCCTTTTTCGCCGCGCGCAGGGAGTCTGCCTGCGCCTTACCGCGGCCCTCGGCAAGTGCCTCGGCAAAATTTGAAAAGAGGTCGGTCAGCCAGAGAATGACGGCAATGGCGATCACATAGTACGTGGGGACGCCGGCGTCCTGTACCCCAAAAATAGAGGCGATGGCCAGAATGGAGGTCATGGCGGCCGACAGCCACACCAGGAACATGACCGGGTTTTGGACCTGGACACGGGGGTCAAGCTTGGCAAATGAATCGCGCACCGCGCGGCTCATCATGTCTTTTTGCATAGCCATAAATCTGCGACTCCTTTACGCAACCATCTGGAAGAATTCGGCAACGGGACCAAGCGCCAACGCCGGGAAGAAGCTCAGGGCGCCAATCAGCAGAACGACGAATACCAGTAGGAACACGAACATGGCATTGGTGGTGGAAAGCGTGCCGGCGCTCTCGGCGACCTTGCCCTTCCCGGCCAGCGAGCCCGCAATGGCGAGCGTGCCCACAATCGGCAGGAACCGCGCGAACAGCATCTCGATACCCAGCAGCACGTTGATCCACGGGATATTGCAGTTCATGCCGGCGAATGAGGAGCCGTTGTTGCCGCCAGCCGAAGTAAGGGCGTACAGGACCTCGGAGAAGCCATGCGCCCCGCCGTTGGTGAGTTGGTCGACAAGACCGGGCACCATGCAGGCGATAGCGGAGCTCACCAGAATGGCGAACGGAGTGGCGAGACACAGAACCACCGCCCAGCGCATCTCGGTCGGCTCAATCTTCTTGCCCAGGAACTCGGGTGTGCGGCCGACCATAAGGCCGGCGATAAACACCGTGAGGATGGCGAAGCCGATCATGCCGTACAGGCCGCAGCCCACGCCGCCGAAGACGACCTCGCCCAGCGCTATCTGGAGCATCTGGACAAACCCGCCGAGCGGGGTGTAGGAGTCGTGCATGGAGTTGACCGAGCCGTTGGAAGCAGCCGTCGTGAAAGCGGACCAGGTGGAAGAGGAGGCGATACCGAAACGGCTCTCCTTGCCCTCCATGTTGCCGCCGGCCTGGCCGTCGGTCATCTCGATATTGACCGCTCCGCCATCGGCCAGCTGCGGGGTACCCATATGCTCGTTAACGGCGATGATGCCGGTGAAGATCACCAGCAGGATGAACATGGCGGCAAAGATAGCCTTGCCCTGCTTGGTGTTCTTGACGCCGATACCGAAGGTGAAGCAGCAGGCGGCCGGGATCAGCAGCAGGCTGGTCATCTCGATGATGTTGGTGAAGGCACTGGGGTTCTCATACGGATGGGCGGAGTTCACGCCGAAGAAGCCGCCGCCGTTGGTGCCGGACTGCTTGATGGCAACCTGAGGAGCCGCGGGACCCTGGGGCAGGAACTGCTCGGTGACCACGCGCGCGCCCTCGACAACCTTGCCGTCGACCTTGACCGTGTCGCCCTCGATCTGGGCGCCGTCGATGACGCTCCAGCCGCCGTCTGCATTAGGCTGGACAGCGACGGGCTCTACGAGCTCAGCCTTCTGAGCCGGCTGGAAGTTGGAGATGACGCCACCGGCAGCCAGGCAGATGCCGAACACGAGGTTCAGCGGGATGAGCACATACAGGACGGTGCGGGTGAGGTCGACCCAGAAGGAACCCAGACCCTGCTCCTTGACCTGACGGAAGCCGCGGATCAGCGCGAACATGACCGCGATACCGGTGCCAGCGGAAACGAAGTTCTGCACGGTGAGGCCCATGAACTGCACAAAGTAGGACAGGGTGGTCTCACCGGAATAGGATTGCCAATTGGTGTTGGTTATGAAGGAGGCAGCCGTATTGAACGACAGGTCCCACGACACACCCGGCAGGTGCTGGGGATTGCCTGGCAAGAAGGACTGAAGCGCCTGGAGTGCCACAAGAGCCACGAGGCCGATCCCCGAAAAGACCAGCCCGCTCGCCAGATAGCGCCTACACCCCATCTGCTCTGCCGCGTCGATGCGAAGCAGACGATAGACGCCACGCTCCACAGGAGCAATCACAGGCGACAGGAACGTATGCTCACCATCCATGATATGGGCCATGAATCGACCGAGCGGAACGGCCAGGACGACGAGCACGGCAAAGTACAAGATGTACTGAATCGCAGCGTCCATAGTTTACGAATCACTCCTCATCAGAATGTAGATGTAATAGATAAAGAGTCCAATGCAGGCGACTCCGATAATGGGAATGAGGATGTCCATTACCGCCCCTTTCATGCGCGGTCCGATGTCTCGGACGCCTGCTCTCGCAAGCGTCTGGGGACAGTAAACGCTTCTAGGGATTAAAGAGGCGTGAGGGCTGGGGCTCACGACCTTAAGATGCCGTAAATATGCAGGTAGAAAGCACTATTGCAGCTGCAGTGCGCCTATACTCGACCTCGCGTGCATACAGTGGTGTCCTCACCGCGTATGCACGCATGGACAACGCTTCAGAAAGGCTACGCTATGCAGCGCGACGCATCGGACACTCGCGTCAATCCAGACCTCATCCTCAAAGCAATTGAGAAAGACGAGGTCGCCGATGACGCTCGAACCAGCCGGGGACACCTCAAGATTTTCTTTGGCTATGCTGCTGGCGCAGGCAAAACCTATGCGATGCTTCAAGCCGCCCACGCCGCCAAGCGGCGAGGTGTCGACGTCGTCGCGGGATACATCGAGCCGCACGAACGTCCGGCAACTGCCCATCTTGCACAAGGGCTTGAGAACGTGCCCTGTAAACTCATCGAGCACAACGGCATTGCGCTCAGCGAGTTCGACCTAGATGCGGCTATCGAGCGCGCCCCTCAGCTCATCCTTGTCGACGAGCTCGCCCATACGAATGCGCCGGGGTCTCGCCACGACAAACGCTATCAAGACGTCGAGGAACTTCTACATGCGGGCATCGACGTCTATACGACCGTGAACGTTCAGCATATCGAGAGCCTAAACGACATGGTTGCATCCATCACCGGCGTTGTCGTGAGCGAACGAATCCCCGACCGTATCTTCGATGATGCCGACCAGGTCGAGCTCGTCGACATAGAGCCCGAAGACCTACTTGAGCGCCTTCGCGCCGGCCTCGTCTACCGTCCCGCACAAGCCGACCGAGCGCAACAGCATTTTTTTACCGTCGAGAACCTCACCGCACTCCGAGAAATCGCGCTGCGCCGCTGCGCCGATCGCACCGGCCACCTCACAGACGCCGCACGCGTGCTGGGAAACCGTGACTACTACACCAGGGAGCGTATCTTAGTCTGTGTCTCCCCGGCGCCGACCAATCCCCGCATCGTCCGTGCCGCCGCACGCATGGCGAAAGCGTTTCGCAGCGAGCTCGTCGCCCTGTTCGTAGAGAGCCCGCGCACGCAAGCCATGAGCGATGATGAGCGCGCCAAGCTTGCAGCCAATATCGCCCTAGCCGAGCAGCTCGGAGCACATATGGAAACCGTCTATGGCGACGACATCGCGTTTCAGATCTCCGAGTTCGCGCGCCTGTCGGGTATTTCGAAGATCGTCATGGGGCGCACGGGCGAGCGCAGCAGCGTCCGTCAGGCCCTCTTCGGCCGCAAATCTCTCGTAGAACAGCTCATAACATTCGCCCCGAACCTCGACATTTACATCATTCCAGACCAGTCGACTCCGCCTTCCCGACCCAAAGGACGCCGCCGTGCGCTCGCCCTGCAGCCGCCCAGCAGCCGAGACGCGCTTCGCACGCTGGCCCTCTCTCTTGTCGCCACGGCTGTTGGCACGGCTTTCCGCCATCTGGGATTTGCCGATTCCAGCATCATATCCCTCTATATCCTCACGGCCCTGCTGACCGCCGTCACCACGACGGGGCGTATCTGCACGATCGTATCGAGCGTGCTCTCTGTAGTGCTTTACAACTTCTGCTTCGTCACGCCTCTGTTTTCGCTCGCCAGCTACGACCGAAGCTATCTGGTCACGTTCGGCATCATGTTCGCTACCGCTATGGTCGCCGGCGAGTTAACTGCGCGCATCGCCGACAACGCCCGTACCTCCGCCGAGAACGCATTCAAAACGCGCGTACTCCTCGAAACGAACCAGCTCTTGCAGCAAGCCCATAGCGCGGAGGAGTGCGCCCGCGTCGCCATGAACCAACTCATCAAACTGCTTAAACTCGACGTGGTCTTCTACACCGCCGAACACGGCACGCTCGGCAAGACGCTCTATGAGTCCGCTGGCACCGAAAACCGATCCGCGTCGCTGCTCACAGACTACGAGCGCGCTGTTGCAACCTGGACATACACCAACAACAAGCGCGCGGGCGCAAGCACGCGGACCCTGCCTGAGGCGCGCTGTCTCTACCTCGCGGTTCGCACCGGCGACAAGGTATTCGGTGTCATCGGCATCGCCCTGGAGGGGCGCGAGATCGAAGCCTTCGAGCATTCGATTGTCCTATCTATCGTAGGCGAATGCGCCTTGGCGCTCGAAAGTGACCAGGCGGCGCAAGAGCGCGAAGAGGCTGCAGTCTTGGCGAAAAACGAGCAGCTGCGCGCCAACCTTTTGCGCTCCATCGGCCACGATTTGAGGACACCCCTCACGGCTATATCCGGATCTGCAGCAATCCTTCGGAAGAGCGACGAGAAGCTCAGCCTCGAACAACGCTGCGATCTTGCCGATGCCATCTACGACGACCCCCTCTGGCTTATCGATACCGTGGAGAACCTCCTCGCCATCACGCGCGTCGAGGACGGCACCATTCGCCTCAACTTCACATCCGAGCTCATCGACGAGGTCATCGAGGCCGCCCTCAGCCATGTCGCCCAAGCATCGCATGGACGCTCCGTCGCCATCGAGCACACTGACGACATCCTGCTGGTACGCATCGACGTCCATCTCATCATGCAGGTGCTTACGAATCTCATCATGAACGCCTTCAAATACACGCCCGAGGACTCGACTGTCACCATCAGCGCACGTCGCGAGGGTGCGTTCGTCGTGGTGGACGTCGCAGACGATGGGCCGGGTGTGGCAGAATGCGACAAGCCTCATATCTTTGAGCGCTTCTTCACCTCAAGCAATACGCAGCCCGTGGATTCGCGTCGAAGCATCGGCCTTGGGCTGTCGCTCTGCCGCTCCATCGTGGAGGCGCATGGCGGCGTCATCGAAGTTCGTGACAACCACCCCCATGGGGCCGTCTTCCGTTTTACCCTGCCCGCCGAGGAGATCGAGATTCATGAATAATGCCGCTAAGCCACGCATCCTCCTGGTCGAAGATGACCTGACCGTTCAAAACCTCGTTTCGACCGCGCTTGACCTCCACGGCTATGTCGTGAGCAAGGTCTGCAACGGCCAGGCCGCCATCATGGATGCGGTGTCGCACGGCCCCAGCCTCATCATGCTCGACCTCGGCCTTCCCGACATTGACGGTATCGAGGTCATCACGAAGATCCGAAGCTGATCGGCAGTCCCCATTATCGTCATTTCGGCGCGCTCCGAAGATTCCGACAAGATTGCAGCACTTGACGCAGGGGCAGACGACTACCTCACCAAGCCCTTTTCTGTAGATGAGTTGCTCGCGCGCGTCCGTGCGAATTTGAGACGCTCCTCGATGGCGTCGAGCGAGTCGACAGAAGCGAGCACGTTCGACAACGGTCCGCTGCATATCGACTACGCCGCGGGATACGCGACGAAAGACGGACGCGAGCTCTCGCTCACCCCAACCGAGTACAAATTGCTCGTCCTTCTGGCGAAAAACGTCGACAAGGTGCTCACCCACACCTTCATCACCCGCGAGATATGGGGCACGAGCTGGGACAGCGATCTGGCGAGCCTGCGCGTGTTCATGCGCACCCTGCGCAAGAAGATCGAGGCAGACCCCTCTCACCCCAAGATGATTCAGACGCACATGGGTGTCGGGTACCGCATGCAGCGTCTCTAGCCCACCCCACAAAAAAGTTGCGGTGGAATACGGAGTAGATGAGGCCTTTGACAGCCAAAACAGTCCGTATTTCACCGCAACTGATGGGTGGGATGGAGTTAGAGGCCCAGGTAGTTGGTCATGCCTTCGACGGCGAGCTTGGCGCCTGCCACGGCATGGACCACGGTGAGCGGGCCGTTGACCACATAGTTAGCGATACCCCAAAAATACTCTTCAACTCGCCGCGCTCGCGTCCAAATGCACAAAGCGCCCCGCGAACGAATGCTCGCAGAGCGCTTGGATGTCGGCCCTACTTGATACCGCGGCCCAAGTCTTCGGCGATTTTGTCCACACCCTTAAGTGCGGCGCAGGTCTTTTTGTTGGAACAATGTCCCGTGCAAACGCCACCCTGAGCGCAGTCGGCGCAGGTGCCCTTGCGGTAGATGCGCACGCACACGGCGACAAACGCAATACCGATAACAGCCAGTACAACAATATCGATAGGTGCCATAGTAAGCCTCCTCTAGTTAACCAACACTTACTTTACCCCATTCTCCACCTATCAAAAAGGGACAGGTTTATTTTGGTCGGTTTTATATGCGGAAACGTCACATCTCCCCCCACCAAAAAGCCCGAGTGTCGCTGGGACACCCGGGCTCGTGAAAAGGGGCTCGTCCTTATTCGGACTTAAGCGGAAACTGCAGCAGAAGCGGTATTGGTCTCGTCCTCGTCGGTCCATGCATGTTTGGGCATGGGACGGAAAATCTGGAAGAGCATCGCAACCAGCAGCACGATGGCCACAACCGTCCAGATACCAAACTGCCCAAGGACCAGCAGGTTGTAGAACTGGTTGATGAACAGGCCGATCACCCAAGCGAAGGCGCACTCGTAGCCGATGGCAATCGCGGTCCACTTGCCGGAGTCCATCTGGTTGCGGATAGTGCCCATGGCGGCAAAGCACGGAGCGCACAGCAGGTTGAAGGCACCAAAGGCCACGCAAGCACCCATGGTGGGGAACATGCCCGCAAACGCGGTCCACAGGCTCGGGTCGGTCTCGCCAGCATCGGCGACGGACAGCAGCGAGCCGGCGGTGGCGACGACGTTCTCCTTAGCGACAAGGCCAGAGACAGTCAGCGCAGTTGCCTGCCAGGTGCTAAAGCCGAGCGGGGCAAAGATCCAAGCGACCAGGTTGCCGAGCATGGCGAGCACGGAGTAATCCATGAACTCCTCGGGGACGCCGTCCATCGCAGGCAGGAAGCCAAAGGAACCGTTATAGCTACCAAAGTTGGAGAGGAACCAAACAACGACGGTGGACGCGAAGATGACCGTGCCGGCCTTCTTGATAAAGGCCCAGCAGCGCTCCCACACGTGCAGCGCCCAAGAGCGGATCGCCGGGAAGTGGTAGGCGGGAAGCTCCATAACGAACGGCGTCGGGCGACCGGCGAAGAGCTTGGTCTTCTTGAGCATGAGGCCCGAGGCGATGACGGCAAAGACGCCCAGGAAGTAGAAGAGCGGGCTGATCCACGCGGCGGTGGTGGAAGAATCGCCGATGATGGAACCCATGAGCAGGGCGATGATCGGCAGCTTGGCGCCACAGGGAATAAACGTGGTGGTCATGACCGTCATGCGGCGGTCCTTCTCGTTCTCGATGGTCTTGGTGGCCATGACGCCGGGGACGCCGCAGCCCGAGGACACGAGCATGGGGATAAAGGACTTACCGGACAGGCCAAAGCGGCGGAACACGCGGTCCATGATGAAGGCGACGCGGGCCATGTAGCCGCAGTCCTCCAGGAAGGACAGCATCACGAACAGCAGGAACATCTGCGGCACGAAGCCGAAGATGGCGCCCAGACCGCCGACGATACCGTCGCAGACCAGCGAATCGACCAGGCCACCGTCCTCGGTGCCACCCGCCACGAGGGCGTCGTGGACCATGGTGGTAATACCCGGAACATACGGGCCATACTCCGCCGGATCGACCGAGTCGGCATTGTCGCCCGCGGCCTCGACGGCCGCGTCGTAGGCATCGCGGCCCTGACCGAGCACGTACCAACCGTCGGTACCGAAGAGCTGGTCGTTGGTGAAGTCGGTCACCGTGCCGCCCAGGGTGGAAACGGCGATGTAGTACACGCAGAACATGATGACCACAAAAATCGGCAGACCCAGGATACGGTTGGTAACCACACGGTCGATCTTCTCGGAAGTGCTCATCTTGGCCGGAGCCTTGGTGAGGCACTCGTCGATGATGTGGGCAATCACGCCATAACGTTCACCGGTGATGATGGACTCGGCATCGTCGTCGCAGTCCTGCTCGCACTGGGCGACCAGCTGCTCCACGCGAACGGCCTTCTCCTTGGTGAGGTTAATAAGCTTGCAGGCGTCCGCGTCGCGCTCGAACAGCTTGACGGCGTAGTAGCGACGCTTGTTGGCGGGAACGCTCGCCGGCAGATTGTTCTCGATGTGGTCCAGAACGTCCTCGATGGAGGAATCGAACTTGTGCTCCGGCACCTGGCCCTTGGAAGCAGCGGACTTCTTGACCTGCTCGAACAGCTCCTTGATGCCCTTGTTCTTAAGGGCCGAGATCATCATGACCGGGCAGCCGAGCTTCTTGGAGAGCTTGTCCGTGTCGATCTTATCGCCGTTCTTCTCGACCAGGTCGGCCATGTTGAGGGCAACGACCACGGGCAGGCCGGTCTCGATAACCTGAAGCGCCAGGTACAGGTTGCGCTCGAGATTGGTGGCATCGACCACCTGGACGACGACATCGGGCTCGCCGCTCATGAGGTAATCGCGCGAGCACTGCTCCTCGGGGCTGTAGGGGGAAAGCGAGTAGATGCCGGGGAGGTCCGTAATCGTGACGCTCTTGTCGCTTAGGAGCTTGGCTTCCTTTTTCTCAACCGTGACGCCGGGCCAGTTGCCAACGTAGCCGTTGGCGCCGGTGATCAGGTTGAAAAGCGTGGTCTTGCCGCAGTTGGGGTTACCCGCAAGCGCGACATGGATCTGAGAATCCGCCATTCAATCCTTCTTCCTTGTGTGCCTGCGCTGCTTTCTCCGCGTAGGCTGGATAATGTGCTTCAACGTTGCAAGTTTAAGTTAGAAAAACCTAACTTTATCTGCAGAAATAACCGCGCAAAGATCCCTTACTGGACCTCGACGACGGCGGCCTCCTCCTTGCGGATGGAAAGCTCGTAGCCGCGCACGTTGATCTCGACCGGATCACCGAGCGGTGCAACCTTTACGACCTTGAACGAAGTGCCCTTGATGAGCCCCAGGTCCATAAGGTGGCGGCGAAGCGCACCCTCACCGTGAAGTTTGACGATGGTAGAGCTCTCGCCCACCTTAACGTCACCCAACGTCTTCATTTACTTGTCCCCCTTTCAGTTTTTAAATGCTGCGGACTAACCGACGGTCATGATGTGCATGGCAACCTTGGAATCGATGCCAAAGCGTGCGCCTAGCACGGTGACGATGATGTTGGCGCCACTCGAGCTCACCACGTGGATTTCGCTTCCCTCGACAAAGCCGAGGTCCTTGAGGTGATGCTTCATATCCTCATTGCCCTTTACGCGAGACACACGCACGGTTTCGCCCGCTTTTACCATCGAAAGCGGCATTGCCGGCATCTGCGGTCCGCAAGACATGAGTGAGCTCCTAACGTCGGTTCGTCCTCAACATCGACGCGGTAAAAGTTAACCACGTCTATGTTCGCTTTAGTAAACTAACACGTGGTTAACTTTTTGGAAAGGGTCTCTATTCAGTTTTCGAAAAAGTTTCCTATACGAAACAAAAGGGCGCGGCAAAGAGCTGTCCTTTGCCGCGCCCTGTCATGCTTAAAGCGAGAGGTTTCTGATCGACGTAACGCAGGAAGCCTCGTCTACGCCCGAAACGCGGAAGACGACGCTCTCGCCGCACTCACCATAGAGGGCCATGAGGCCCATAACGTCGCGGCCATCCGTGTGGCGATCGCCAATGCTGACCGACACGTCGCTACGATGCTTGGCAATGATGTCATAGAGCAGCGCAACCGGGCGGGCGTGTAGTCCCAACGGATCTTTAATCGTCTTTGTAAACTCGACCATGTCCCCTCCCGCGGCATCGCACATTCGGCCGGTAAACCCAGCCACGTGGTAGTTATTGTAGCGTTAGATGCTTGTTGAGGGCGGGACGGAAACCGCATCCTACTTCGAGCGTCAATGATGGGACACAGTTTCCGTCAGAGGTTCAACCGGAAACTGCGACCCGCTCTGGACGCAAATTCCGGGTCGTAGTTTCCGCGACGCCCGGTCAATCTATGCCCTCGCAACACCCGCGCATAAAAAACGAGGGAAGGCACACGTCCTTCCCTCGTTGCGGGCAATATGTAGCCGCCCGCCTACATCAGGCGCAGGCTGACGTCCTTGAGCTGGGCGCCGGAAACGGCACTCGGAGCGCCCGACATGAGGTCGGAGCCGCTGGCCGTCTTGGGGAACGCCATGACGTCGCGGATGGAGTCGGAACCGGTGAGCAGCATGCACACGCGGTCCAGGCCCAGAGCAAAACCGCCCATCGGGGGTGCACCAAACTTGAGGGCCTCCATGAGGAAGCCGAACTGAGACTCGGCGCGCTCCTCGGTAAAGCCCAGGAGCTTGAGCATGGACATCTGCATCTCGGCGTTGTGGATACGCATACCGCCGCCGCCGGCCTCAAAGCCGTCCATGACAAAGTCGTAGGTGCAAGAACCGGCTGCCAGCGGGTCGGCCTCGATCTTGGCGATGTCGGTCTCGGTCGGCAGGGTGAAGGGCTGGTGCTCGGCAGCATAGGCCTTGCGATCCTCGTCCCAGTGGAACAGCGGGAAGTTGACGACCCACAGGAAGTCGTGGCCCTCGCGCTTGATCTCGAGCGCGTTGGCCATGTGGGAACGCATGCCGCCCAGAATCTCGTCGGAGAGCAGGCGCGGACCGGCGGCGAACATCACAAGGTCGCCGGGCTCGACGTCCATGCGCTCGCGCAGGGCCGCCATCTCCTCGTCCGAGAAAAACTTGACGATGGGGCTGTTGATGGAGCCATCCTCGCGGAAGGCGATCCATGCCAGGCCCTTGGCACCAAACGTGGAGGCCACGCCGGCGAGCTTATCGATCTTGGCACGTGCCCAGGCACCGGCGCCTTTGGCGTTGATGGCCTTGACGACAGAGCCCTCCTCGTTTGCGGCAGTCGCGAAGACCTTGAACTTGGAGTTGGCAAAGATGTCGGTCAGGTCGACCAGGTGCATGCCATAGCGGGTATCGGGCTTGTCGGAGCCATAGGTGTCCATGGCCTCCCAATAGTCCATGCGGCGCAGCGGCGTGGGCATCTCAACACCCATGCGGCCGAAGGCGTCGGCCAGGACCTCCTCGAGCGCGCTCATAACGTCGTTCTGGTCCACGAAGGACATCTCGATATCGACCTGGGTGAACTCGGGCTGACGGTCGGCACGCAAGTCCTCGTCGCGGAAGCACTTGGCAACCTGATAGTAGCGCTCGACGCCACCGACCATGAGCAGCTGCTTCAGAAGCTGCGGGGACTGCGGCAGGGCGTAGAAGTTGCCCGGCTGGATGCGGCTGGGGACGATGAAGTCGCGGGCGCCCTCGGGCGTGGACTTGAACAGGGAGGGCGTCTCGACCTCCATGAACTCACGGTTGTGCAGCGCCTCGCGAATGGCAAAGGTAAAGTCGGAGCGCAGCTTGAGGTTGGCCATCATCTCGGGACGACGGAGGTCCAGATAGCGATAGCGCAGACGGGTGTCCTCGCTGGTCTCGATGCCGTCCTCGATCTGGAACGGCGGGGTGACGGACGTGTTGAGCACCTCGGCGTGGTCGGTCAGGACCTCGATCTCGCCGGTCGCGAGCTTGGTGTTGGTGGTCTCCTCGCCACGGGCGCGCACGACGCCGTGGATCTTGATGGGCCACTCGGGACGCATGGTCTCGGCGATCTTAAAGGCATCGCCGTCGGAGTGCTCGGGGTCGAAGGTGAGTTGCGTGATGCCCTCGCGGTCGCGAAGGTCGCAGAAGATAAGGCCGCCGTGGTCGCGGCGACGGCTCACCCAACCGGTGAGGGTGACCTCTTCGCCCACGTTCTCGCGGCGAAGCTCGCCGCAGGTACGGGTGTGCATGGAATGCTCGTCGATGGGACGGGTCTGGCTCATACCAGTGATCCTCCTTTATGGATCTGTGCCGCCCCGTGTCGTTCCGGGCGGCGTCGTACAGATTTGCCCAGCCTGCGTAAACCGCGCAGCCAGACATGGCGTTCTATCTTATCGCACCTGTGTCGATGTGCCGCGAAAAAGTAACTCCTGCCCAAAGACTTGACGGAGACGAAACAATTGACGCACCGTGGCCGTCGCCAACGCGCGCCACGTGCGACAATGTGCCCCAATACAACTGCACTCGGAAAGGCCCGCCATGACTGCACGCCTCATCGTTATGGATATCGACTCCACGCTCATCAACCAGGAGGTCATCGACCTGTTGGGCGAGGAGGCCGGCGTAGGCGAGCAAGTGGCGCAGATCACCGAGCGCGCCATGCGCGGCGAGCTTGACTTTAAGCAGGCGCTCGAGGAGCGCGTGGGGCTGCTTGCCGGCTTGGACGAGAGCGTGTTCGAGCGCACCTTTGAACGCGTGACGTTTACCCCCGGCGCGCTGGAGCTTGTGCGCTCGGCGCACAGCAAGGGCTGGAAGGTCGGCGTGGTAAGCGGCGGCTTTCACGAGGTCGCCGATAAGATCGTGGCCGCCGCGGGCATCGATTTTTGCCTGGCCAACCGCCTGGAGGTCGTGGACGGCAAGCTCACCGGCAAGCTGGCGGCAGACATCGTGACCAAGGAGTCCAAGCTCATCCAGCTGCTGGACTGGGCAGTCGAGTGCGGCGTCGATATGGTCCACACGGTCGCGATCGGCGACGGCGCCAACGACATCCCCATGATTCAGGCCGCGGGCACGGGCATCGCGTTTTGTGCCAAGCCCAAGACGCGCGAGGCCGCCCCGTTTGCCATCGACGAACGCAACCTGATGCTCGCCATGGACATCATCCTGCGCGACTAGCCGATCCGTCTAACAATTGAATCAGTCTGTCCTATAGTTTCCGAACAATTTTGTCTTAGTGTTCGGAAATATACCCTTTGAGTGCTAGACTTTGCGCCGTCGAAGGGAACATATATGGATAAGCGAGATCTTGAGCAATTGCTGAGCGATGTTGCCGGCGGATCAGTCACCCCTGCCGACGCGCTCACGCGCATCCAGACGGCTCCGACCGCCGATTTGGGCTTTGCGCAGCTCGATCTTTCGCGCGGGGTGCGCCAGGGAGCCGGCGAGGTTGTCTACGGGGCCGGTAAAACCGCCGATCAGATTGCCGCCATTATCAAAGCGCTGCGCGATGCCGGCCAGGAGCGCATCCTGGTCACGCGCCTGGATGCCGAAAAAGCCGCGCGCACCGCTGAGCTTCTTGGCAACGGCATCGACCTGGGATATGTCCCGGACGCACAGCTCGCCCTCGTGGGCGGCAAGCCCTCCCCTACCGGCAACGGACGCATCGTTGTCGCCTGCGCCGGCACGAGCGACCTGCCCGTCGCCGAGGAAGCCGCATTGACGGCCGAGTTCTACGGCAACGAGGTCGATCGCCTCTACGACGTGGGTGTCGCCGGCCTGCACCGCCTGCTCGCGCATGCCGAGGAACTTGCCCAGGCGCAGGTGATCATTGCCGTCGCCGGCATGGAGGGCGCGTTGGCGAGCGTTATCGGCGGCCTGGTGAGCTGTCCGGTCATCGCCGTTCCCACCAGCGTGGGCTACGGCGCAAGTTTTGGTGGCGTAGCCGCGCTGCTCGCCATGCTCAACTCCTGCGCCAGCGGCGTTTCGGTCGTCAACATCGACAACGGCTTTGGTGCCGCCTACCAGGCAAGTCTTATCAATCATCTGAGCGCCGGCACGCCCTGCGCCCGTTAAGGAGCATTCCATGTCCAATCATCAGCACACGCTTATCATCGACGGCACCTCGGGCATCAGCGGCGATATGACCGTCGCGGCCCTGCTCGACCTAGGCGCCAGCGAGGAGCACCTGCGCGAGCAGCTCGCCACCCTGCCGGTCGACGGCTTTACAATCGCCGTCACGCGCGTAAACAAGCACGGCATCGACGCCTGTGACTTCGATGTTCAGCTTGCAGAGGAGCTCGAGAACCACGATCACGATATGGCCTGGCTCTACGGCAACGAAGCGGCTGCCGAGCACACACACGAGCATGAGCACCACCATCATGATCATGACGAGCACGAACACGTGCACTGCCACAAGCATGATCATGAGGCCCACGGCAACGACCATAGCCACGAGGACCATCATCACGCCCACCACCATCACCACCGTTCTTTGGCGGACGTTACCGCCATCATCGATGGCTCGCAGCTAAGCGATGGCGCCAAGCGTCGCGCGCTCGCCATCTTTACCGCGCTCGCCGCCGCCGAGGCCAAGGCCCACGGCAAAACGCCCGAGACCGTCATGTTCCACGAGGTGGGCGCCGTCGACTCCATCGTCGACGTCTGTTCTGTCGCCATCTGCCTCGATGACCTGCGCATCGAGGACATCGTGGTCGAGTCGCTCTCCGAGGGCCACGGGACCATCCGCTGCGCCCACGGCCTCATGCCCATTCCCGTTCCCGCTGTTGTCAACCTGTGCCAGGCAGGCAATATCGCCCTCACGCCTGCACCTGTCGCCGGCGAGCTCGTGACGCCCACGGGCGCCGCCATCGTCACCGCGCTGCGCACGTCCGACCAACTGCCCCCACGCTACCGCATCGAAGCCGTCGGCTACGGCGCCGGCAAACGCCCCTACGAGGGTTGCTCCGGCACGCTCCGCTGCCTGCTCGTTGACGCGGACGCATAGCCATGGATGCCCGCAAGGCCAAAAGCCGCGCCGCGATCGACGCGGCGTTCTCCGAGCTCCTGCGCGAGGAGGACTACGGCAAGATCACCGTCGGCGACATCATCGCGCGCGCTCACGTAGGCCGCGCGACATTCTACGGCCTCTTTAAGAGCAAAGATGACCTACTGTCCGAGCTCGTGAGCGACATCTGCACCCACGCCCTCGACGACGATGGCACACCGCTCGACGACCCGCTCGTGCAGGTCGAGCATATCCTCAACAACCTCTGGGAGCGCCGTCAGGGTGTACGGGCACTAGTGGCCGGCGCCGGCTCACGCGTCTTCGCCGACTGTCTCCGCAAGACCATCATGACGCGTGCAGCCGAAACCGTCCCTACCGACCCAAACGGCCCTGCCGCCACCATGGACCGCAGTTTTTTACTACACCACATAGCCTCAAGCTTCGTAGGAATGGTCCAATGGTGGGCCTGGCACAACTTCCAAGCAGATAAGGCCGAAGTAGCCAAAGACTACCTATCAGCCATTAAGCCCCTCTTCAACTAAGTAAACCCCTCATTCCAAAGCCCCGCCCCCAACCCAAAGCGCGATACATCCCAAAGTGTCAGCAGCAGCCCAACGTCCCTACCAGCAACAAGCCCCTCCCATCCAAATTCAGATATATATGTTGGGTTGCTTGTACGAACGAACCAGGATTCCCGCAGGTCACGGCACAAGTTAACTTCCCGCCGCATTCCGCAGGACGCAAGAAGCCCCCGCCGCACGAAGTGCGCAGCGGGGGCTTCTTGCATGTCCGAGGACGCGGCGGGAAGTTAACTTGTGCCGTGACCGGACGTTATATCAATTGCTCGGACTAGAACATGCCCAAGAAACCGTGCACAAACAGCGCGGCCAGAACGGCACCGACAAACGGAGCGATGCCAGGAACAAGCAGGCCGTACTTCCAGTTGTTGTCAGCCTTGTTCTTAATCGGCAGCACCTGATAGGCCATGCGAGGACCAAGGTCACGAGCCTGGTTCATGGCGAAGCCGGTGATGCCGCCCATGCCCATGCCAACGGCCCAAACGATCAGGCCGACGCAGATTGCGAGCATCAGAACGTTCTCGCCGGCGCGGCTAGCGGCAGCAAGGATAGCGCTGATGAACACAAAGGTGCAGATAGCCTCGCAGAAGAAGTTGCGAGCATAGTTCGTGCCCTCGGTGGTGGGGTTGGTCGAGAAAATGTTGCGCTGGGCAATGGGGTCGACGACGCCCTCGGAAGCCTTGAACTCATCGG
>CAUBOH010000025.1 GCA_958437495.1 uncultured Collinsella sp.
TCTTCACAAGCAATCATCTTTCTCTAGAAAACGACAGCGATTGAGTATTCTACAACACGTATGCACGCATCGTAATAACTTCGTAATGGCTCCACAACTAAGTGAAACTTGTTACATTTGAAATGTTAAGGCGTGCATTTGACGCAAGCCCTACATTTCTCCGCCTTGCAAGGAACACCAGGAACCTTGCGCATCCGTGGTGAGAATCACCGGACCGTCATTGGTAATGGCGACGGTGTTCTCGTAGTGCGCGGCGGGCAGGTGGTCGTTGGTCGTAACAATCCAACCGTCGGAGCCCGTGCTCACATGGTTGGAACCCATCGTAACCATCGGCTCGATGGCAATGACCATGCCGGCCTGGAGGCGAACGCCCCTCCCCTTCTTTCCATAGTTAGGAACGTTGGGGTCCTCGTGCATCACGCGGCCAATGCCATGGCCCACATAGTCACGAAGCACGCCGTAACCGTGAGACTCGGCGAGGGACTGAACGGCATAACCAACATCCCCGATATGGTTACCGGGGACAGCCTGCTCGATGGCAGCCTTAAGGCAATCGCGCGTAACCTCGCACAGGGCCTTGGCCTCGGGCGTGGGGGTGCCGACGAAAAACGTCCAAGCGTTATCGCCGACCCAACCGTCGACAACGGCTCCCGTATCGATGGAGATGATATCGCCATCACGCAGGATCATGTCGGGGTTGGGAATACCGTGGACCACGGCATCGTTGATCGATGCGCAAATGGTCCCCGGGAACCCGCCGTAACCCTTAAAGGCCGGGGTGCCGCCATGCATGCGGATAATCTGCTCCGCGAGCTGATCGAGCTCAAAAGTCGAAACGCCGGGGCGCACCATGGCTCCAACGTGGCGGAGCGCCATCTTAGATAGCGCTCCTGCCTTCTTCATCTGCTCGATTTGCGTTGCAGACTTAATCTTGATCATAGACCGAGAGCCTCTTTGACATCCCCGTACACGGTCTCGCGAGCCTGGTCACCGTTGACCGACTTGAGCAGACCCTGGCCACGATAGTAGTCGACGAGCGGGCTCGTAGACTTCTCGTAGACGTCGAGACGGTTCTTGATGGTCTCGGGCTTGTCGTCGTCGCGCTGATACATCTCGCCACCGCACTTGGGGCAGGTAGCATCGGCAGCGGTGCCGGTGTAACCGCAGGCGCGGCAGGTGCGACGCGAAGACAGACGATCGATGATGACCTCGGGGGCCACGTCGACCAGAAGGGCGCAGTCAATCTCGCGACCCATGGCGGAGAGCTCGGAATCGAGCGTCACAGCCTGGGCGGTGTTGCGCGGGAAGCCGTCGAGGATGAAGCCCTGCTGGGCGTCATCGGCGGCAAGGCGCTCCTTGACAAGATCGATCACGAGCTGGTCGGGAACAAGCTCGCCAGCGTCCATGTACTTCTTAGCCTGAATACCAAGCTCGGTGCCACCCTTGACGGCAGCACGCAGCAGGTCGCCCGTGGAAATGTGAGCGACGCCAAACTCGGCGACGAGCTCCTGTGCAACGGTGCCCTTACCGGCACCCGGAGCTCCGAGCAATACGAGGTTCATGAGCAATCCTCCTCTAGCCTATTTAAAGAATCCATCGTAATCATACATCTTGATCTGGCCTTCGAGCTTATCGACCGTGTCGAGCACGACGCCGACCATGATGAGGATGGACGTGCCGCCAAATGCCTGGATCAGATGGTTACCCGTGAAGGAGAAGATGATCGAAGGCACGATGGCGATGAGCGCCAAAAAGACAGCGCTGGGAAGCGTGATCTTGTTGAGCGCGTTCTTGATGTAGGCCGCGGTGGCCCTACCCGGACGCACGCCCGGAATAAAGCCGCCCTGCTTCTTAAGGTTGTCGGCCGTGTCATCGGGGTTGAACACCATGGAGGTGTAGAAGTACGCGAAGAACACGATGAGGACAACATTAAGCACCCAGTTGAGCCAACCGGTCGAAAGCGCAGAGGCAACTGCCTGAATCCAGCCGATGCCGGGGAAGAACACGGCAATCTGAGCCGGGAAGTACAGCAGCGCCGAAGCAAAGATGATCGGCACGACACCCGCGGTGTTGACCTTGATGGGCAGGTAGGTGGTCTGGCCACCCATCATGCGACGGCCCACGACGCGCTTAGCGTAGGAGACCGGAATGCGGCGCTGGCCGCGCTCAAGGAAAACAATCAGCGGGATAACCAGCAGGATGATGGCGCAGATGATCACCATGGTAATGATGCCACCGGCATTGCCCTCGGTGCTGGAGAAGATAGCCTGCGGCAGACCGGCCATGATGTTCGCAAAGATGATCAGCGACATGCCATTGCCGATACCGCGCTGGGTGATGAGCTCACCAATCCACATGATCAGCATGGCGCCCGCGGTGAGCGTGCCGACGACCATGAGGTCGAAGATGATCTCGGGAGCGCCGGCGCCATTAAAGCTGATGCCGAAGCTCTTAAAGAGGAAGAGGTAACCCACGGAGTTGAGGATTGCCAGAGCCAGGGTGAGGTAACGCGAATACTGCGTAATCTTGGTCTGACCGACCTCGCCCTCGCGGGCAAGCTCATGCAGGGAAGGCACAACGGCCTGGAGCATCTGGAGGATGATCGAGCTGGTGATGTAAGGCATGATGCCCAGCGAAAACACCGAAACATAGCTCAACGCGCCGCCAGAGAAAAGATTCAGGAGGGCCATAGCACCTGCGGCGACCGAATTGTTATCGGTCGAGAAAAGGCCCAGCATCCCCTGGAAGGGAATGCCGGGCACAGGAACGTGCGCACCAATGCGGTACACGACGAGCATAGCTATGGTAAAAAGAATCTTTTCGCGCAATTCTTTGATGCGGAAAGCATTCTTAAGACCATTTAGCACGGCAGCTCGACCTTTCCGCCGGCGGCCTCGATCTTGGCCTGCGCAGAAGCGCTGACCTTGTCGACCTTGACCGTGAACTTCTTGGTGAGCTCACCATTGCCGAGCACCTTGACGGGCTCGAACTCGCTCTTGGTGATGCGAGCGGCCTTAAGAGCGGCACCGTCGATCACAGCGCCATCCTCGAACTTACGCTCGAGACGCTCAACGTTAACAGCGGTGTACTCGATACGACGGGGGTTGCGGAAGCCCGGAAGCTTGGGCAGGCGCATAGCCAGCGGAGTCTGGCCACCCTCGAAGCCGGCACCCTTGGTGCCGCCAGAGCGGGAACCCTGGCCCTTCTGACCGCGGCCAGAAGTGGTGCCGTGACCCGAAGAATTGCCACGGCCGACGCGCTTGCGGTTCTTGGTGGAACCGGGCGCGGGAGTAAGATCGTGAAGCTGCATTTGCTACTCCTCTACAATCTCGACAAGGTGCTTGACCTTGAAGATCATGCCGCGGACGGACTCGTTGTCAGCAATCTCGCGAACCTCGCGGATCCTGTGGAGACCGAGGGCACGGACAGTACGGACCTGGTCCTGCTTGCAACCATTGGTGCTGCGGACCTGCTTGATCTTGATGGTGTCAGCCATGCTTAGTTCTCCTTACCGACGAACATCTCGGAGACCGTCAGGCCACGGCGAGCCGCGACGTCCTCAGGGCTGGAGAGCTCCTTGAGGCCCTCGACGGCAGCCTTGATGATGTTGAGGCCGTTGTCGGTACCGAGGGACTTGGACAGGACGTTCTTGATGCCAGCAAGCTCAAAGAGGGGACGCACAGCGCCGCCGGCGATAACGCCGGTACCCTCGACAGCGGGCTTGATGATGATGCGGCCGGCACCAAAGTGGCCGAGAACCTCGTGCGGGATGGTGCCCTCTTCGGTCACCGGCACGTGGAACATGTTCTTCTTGGCATCGAGAGACGCCTTGGAGATGGCCATGGGCACCTCAGCGGACTTGCCCATGCCAACGCCGACGTTACCCTTGCCGTCGCCAACGACGACGAGAGCGACGAGGCTCATGCGACGACCACCCTTGACGGTCTTCGACACGCGGTTGATGTAAACGACGCGCTCCTCGAACTCGGAGGCCTCGCGCTGCTGCTTCTGATTACGAGCCATGTGCTACATACCTCCTAGAACTCGAGACCGGCGGCACGAGCACCGTCGGCGAGGGCCTTGACGCGGCCATGGTAGATACGGCCACCACGATCGAAGGCGACCTTGGTGATGCCGGCCTCGATGGCGCGCTTGCCAACGAGCTGACCGACCTTCTCCGCAGCCTCCTTGTTCGAGGTGTGGGTGCCCTTGAACTCGGCCTCGAGGGTCGAGGCAGAGACGAGCGTCAGGCTGGAGCCCTTGCTGTCGTCGATGATCTGGGCATAGATGTTGGCGTTAGTACGGGTCACGCGAAGACGCGGACGCTCGGCGGTACCCGAGACCTTGCCGCGAACACGACGCTGACGACGCTTGAGGCCTTCCAGCTTCGCCTTATGCTTGTTCATACGTAAACTCCTAAAAAGGTTGATCTT
Organism: uncultured Collinsella sp.; assembly: GCA_958437495.1. Classification (GTDB taxonomy): domain Bacteria; phylum Actinomycetota; class Coriobacteriia; order Coriobacteriales; family Coriobacteriaceae; genus Collinsella. The sequence goes on from CAUBOH010000025.1 coordinate 4,434, forward strand.
GCCAGCACCTGACGGGGTGCTGGTCTTATGCGAGTGAGTCGGTTACGACTACTTGGCGGCCTTACCCAGCTTGCGGCGGATGTGCTCGCCAACATAGTGGATACCCTTGCCCTTGTAAGGCTCGGGAGGACGATGACCGCGGATCTCAGCGGCGATCTGACCGACCTGCTGCTTGTTGATACCCTTGACGTTCACGTGGGTGTTGTCGGGAACCTCGAAGGTGATGCCCTCGGGAGCCTCGACGATCACGGGGTGCGAGAAGCCCAGGGAGAACTCGAGGTTCTTGCCCTTCTGCTGCACGCGGTAACCGACGCCGGCGAGCTCGAGCTTCTTCTCGAAGCCCTCGGAAACGCCAACAACCATGTTGTGGATGAGGGCGCGGGTGAGGCCGTGGCGGGCACGGGTCTCACGCTCGTCGTCGGGACGGGAAACGGTGAGGACGTTGTCCTCGACGTTGATAGCGAGCTTCTCAAAGACATCGAGCTCGAGCTGGCCCTTGGGGCCCTTGACGACAACGTTGTTGCCGTTGACTGCCACTTCGACTCCGGCGGGAATCTGGACAGGCTTATTACCGATACGAGACACGGTGATCTCCTTTCCTTCTACCTACCGAGCGAATTACCAGACGTAAGCGATGATCTCGCCGCCGACGTTGTGCTTGCGAGCATCGCGGTCGGTCATGACGCCATGGCTGGTGGAAATAATGGCGGTACCAAGGCCACCGCGGACGCGGGGCATGTCGGCAACGCCGGTGTACTTACGCAGGCCCGGCTTGGAAATGCGGCGGATGCCGTTGATGACCTTAGCCTTCTTGGGACCATACTTAAGCGTGATGTGCAGAGTCTTCTGGGGAACGGTGTCCTCGACATCGTAGCCCTCGATGTAGCCCTCCTCGTGCAGAACACGAGCGATCTCGACGAGCTTCTTGCTGCTCGGCATGGAGACCGTGGCCTTGTTCACAGAGTTAGCGTTACGGATGCGCGTAAGCATATCTGCGATCGGGTCTGTAAGGTTCATACAGATTCTCCTTCGTTCTTGATGAACACGTGCTCTTGGTTCTTCGCCGCCCTTAACGGCAAAGCCTAACTAGCGCGTTTTCCCTGTTCCAAACGGATGCTTGAAACGCTGGTAGTGACTTACCAGCTGGCCTTCTTAACGCCGGGAAGCTCGCCCTTGAGTGCAAGCTCACGGAAGCAGACACGGCACAGGCCGAACTTGCGGTACACAGAGTGCGGACGGCCGCAGCGCTGGCAGCGCGTGTACTCACGAGTAGAGAACTTCTGCTTGCGATTGCACTTGACGATCATCGATGTCTTAGCCACTTATATCCTCCTCACATAGAGTATTGTTCGCCCCAAGCGCCGTCCCCTTTTGGAAACGGCGCTTTTAGGGCAGGTGAACCTATTTCTTGAACGGGAAACCGAAGGCGTCCAGAAGGGCCTTGGCCTCCTCATCGGTGTTGGCGGTGGTCACGAAAGTGATGTCCATACCACGCTGGTGATCGACGGAGTCGAAGTCGATCTCGGGGAAGATGAGCTGCTCGGTGACGCCCATGGAGAAGTTACCACGGCCGTCGAAGCTCTTGGCGGAGATGCCGCGGAAGTCGCGGATACGGGGAATCGCGACGGAGGTCAGACGATCGAAGAACTCCCACATACGGTCGCCACGCAGGGTAACCTTGCAGCCGATCGGCATACCAGCGCGCAGGCGGAAGGTAGCGATGGACTTGCGGGCACGAGTGATCATCGGCTGCTGGCCGGTGATGGCGCGCAGGTCGCGCACGGCACCGTCGATGGCCTTGGAATCGGTAGCGGCCTCGCCGACACCCATGTTCACGACGATCTTCTCAAACTTGGGGATCATCATGACGTTCTCGTACTGGAACTTGTCCTGAAGCTGCTGCTTGACCTCGTTGTTGTACTTGGTCTTCAGACGCGGCACATACTTCTCTTCTGCCATTGTTCACTCCTTCTTGGGGTTTTAAGCACGGGGCGTGGCCACGACGGGTTGTCCTCGTGCCTCCTGACTGCATCCGCGCCGCTCATGGCATTTTGCGGTTTGGACTCGACGCAGCAGGAGCCGACAAAACAATCGGTACTATACGCGCATTGGGTGTGTATTTCCAGAAAAACCTCGTCTGCCTGCACAACTCCACAACTCCCCCGCACAAATTGATCTGTTGGGAGCCAGGGCATAGTTGTTGAGGAACGGGAGTGGATTTTCGGACGCATGAGAGTGGATTATCGGACACACAACACACGAGAGTGGATAATCTCCCACTTTTAGCCAAGATGCAGGCCAAAAGTGGGAGATTATCCACTCTCGATGGAGTCCCTCGTTTCGTGGGAGATTGCTTTGGCTGGAGCGTGTCGACTACTTGAGCGTGACGCAGGAGGCGAGGATGCTGGCGTAGTCTTCCGCTGGCATGCCGAAAGCATCGTCTGCCTCGAGCTTGTATGAGCCATCTACCGGATGGGCCGATCCGCCTGAAAGCCAAACCGTGTAACCTTCCGACGTTTTGCCTAGATCTCTAAAGAAAACAGGCCCGAAACCACCCAAGCTGTTATCGTGCACGATGATGGAAAAGTTTGCGGAGCAGTCATCTTTATCCGCACCGGTCCTTTGAACCCTGAACCACTTGGCAAATGAGCCGGATGCCTGGCTTTCGGTGATCTCGTAATCATCAATAGGGAACCAGTCGGGGAGAACCATAGTGAAGTAGTCCGTATCGATGGTTCTTGCCTGCCTTGCCTCTTCTGCCTGGCGCCTGGCCTCTTCCTCGGCTTGTTTGGCGGCTACGGCGTCATCGCGGCGCTTGGTTGCCGCCTGGGCCAATGCGTCGGCATCAAAGGAAAAGCCCGCCTTCTTGGCGCCCGTGTCTTCCTCGGTATATTTCTTGGCGGCGGCAATCTCGTCGTCGGTCACCTCGGTTGCCTCGACCGGAGCGAGCGAAACGTTGCCGGCATCGACGCTCTTTTTGCCCTCCGCCTTCTTACTAACCTTGACGTCGATCTTTTCGCCCGGCACGGCGTAGATGGTGCCGTCGACTGCGATGGGCGAGGCCGCGACCTCGGCCTTATAGCTGCCGCGACGGAGCTCGACGCCCGCTCCCGTGCTATCAACATAGCGAACGACGTCGACCTTCTTGCCGCGCGCCTCCTTGCCGGTGATGTGCAGCGGCAGCCTGCTCGCGCCGGCCGATGTGTCCCACCCCTCGGCCGAGACCGTAAACCGCACGGCGTGCTTTGCGGCGAGGGCCTCTTGCTCGGCCGCCTCGCGCGCCTGCTCGGGTGCATAGATACCAAAGTAATAACCGGCTCCGCCACCCACGGCGAGCAGCGCCACCACGACGGCAGCGATGATGAACGGCTTCTTGGAACGTTTGGGGCTGGACGCGACCGCCTCAGCCGCCATATCGACTTGCTGTGACCCGGTAGGTGCTGCGACATCAACGGGCGAAGAGTTCGCCCCTCCCGTTTGCGCTTGACCATCTGGCACGACGGATGCGCCGCATACGGCGCAGAACTGGGCTCCGTCCTCGATTTTCGACCCACAGTTTCGGCAGAACATCCAAGCTCCCCCTCGTTCGACGCCCGTTCAAGACAGGCATGCTTGAGCGCCCACGTGCATGGCGGAGCGCAATCTCTTCTAAGCATATGTTAGGAGCGAACTGCCAAACGTTGTTGCGCAACATTGCCGGGTAAAGCCTCAGCATCCAGCCTTCCCCAAATAAGTTGCGGTGAAATAGGGACTGTTGACGGCTTAACAGGCATAAACAGTCCCTATTTCACCGCAACTCATATCGAGGATGCGATTAGCGCTTGCGGGGGACGAGCTTGGTGCGGCGCAGGTGGATCATCTCGGCGGCGATGGAGATGGCGATCTCTTCGGGGTCCTCGGCCTGAATGGCGACACCGATCGGCAGGTGCAGCTCGTCGATCTGCTCCTGCGTAAAGCCCTCCTGCTCCAGGCGGGCGCGCACAAAGGCCGTCTTACGGCGTGAGCCCAGGCAGCCCAGATAGGCGGGTTTGGCGCGCATGGCCTGAATCACCACGTCGATATCGGACTTGTGACCCGCCGTGGCGACGACCACCAGGTCGCGCGGACCGATGGGGCACTGCTTGATCAGGTTCTTGTAGTCGACCAGACGACGGTCGTAGACACCGGGCACCCATTCGGGGGTCAGCGTGCCGGGGCGGTCGTCGCACGCCACGACGGCAAAGCCCGCCGCCGTGAGCACCCGCGCCGTCGCTGCGCCCACGTGGCCGCAGCCAAAGATATAGGTCAGGCCCTCGGGGCAGAGCGTCTCGATGTGCGCCGCGGGAATCTCGAAGGCCGCGTTGGTGTAGGTGACCTTACTCCCCTCCTCCACCAGCGAAAGCTCGGGGCAGCCGTCAATGGTATGGCGTGATGCCTCGCCATGGTACTCGGCCACATCGCCCTCGAGCGCGCTCGCGATAAACGGTTCAAAGTCGATGACGAAGTCGCCGATGCGTCGATACGCCAAGACGTCGGCAACCGACTGGAACAACGGCACCTGCGATACATCCAGGTGCAGATAGCACGGGCAGATGGCTCCGCCGCAGATCATGCCGGTATCGGAGTTCTCACCGCCCATGGTGTAGCGGACCAGACGCGATTGCCCTGCGGCCAGCAGCTCGCGCGCCTCGTCCAGCGCAAAGAGCTCGATCTTGCCGCCGCCGATGGTGCCCGCTTGGCTGCCATCGGCAAAGACGGCCATCCAGGCGCCCACGCCGCGCGGAGACGACCCCGCCGTGCCGGCCACGACCACCAGCTCGCACGTCTTACCAGCCTTCAGAGCGCCAAGCGCAGCATTCACCACATCGAGCTTTTCCATCGTCGCTTCCTATTCCTGAAATACACCGGTGAGCATGGCGAGCGCCTCGAGCACGCCACCGCCGACCGACGTCGCCTTGTCCGAAATGTAGTTGATATAGCTGGCATCGCCGCGCGGATCGACATCGGCGCACTTAAAGCCCTCAGTCACCTGCACGCCGTTCGCCAAAAGCCCGCGCAGACAGCCATCGATCTGCGTGCACATGGGCGTATCGCCCGCGTAGCCAATCACGTCTCCGGCGCTCACGATGTCGCCGATTGCGCGGTCGGACCGAAACACGCCGGCGGCGGGGCTGTGGATAACGCGCTCCTTGCCATAGCCGGCGATAATGCCCGGCACGCCCGTGTTGGGCTGGGGCGAGCCCTGGGTGATGACGCGGCCGAGAAAATGACCGCGCATGGTCTCGACCACGGCGTCGCAATCGACCGGCGCGGTAAAGCCCGGCCCCACGGCGATGACGACAGGCGCCATATCGCGCGTGGTGCCCAAGTTGCGCTTGGCCAGAATCGCGTCGACCACGGCAGCGGGTTTCAGTTCGTCGAGCATCTTGGCCTGGGGGTCTACCACAACGGCGACGTCTCCGGCCTTGGTAATTGCAAGCGCCTCTGCCGACGTCTGCGCCAAGCGAGCGCGAATGCCCTCGACCTCGACCTCGCCCAGGCGAATGGCCTCGCAAAAACTGATTGTGCGACGGATGCACGTGGGAACCGCGATATCGGCCATAACGACCGACACGCCGGCACGCACCAAGCGAGCGGCGACGCCCGTGGCGATATCGCCGGCGCCGCGAACATAAACGAGCATTCCCGGGGCACCTCCCTGTGCTACGGTTTGAGCAGAGCAAAAGCGGTTCGACCGCTACTCTGATGATTATTTATTATCACAGTATTATACGGCGGTGAACAGATGGAAACGGTTAGCGGCAATCTTGCCTCGGCGCTCAGGATCGAGCCGGGCATTACCGCGATTATCGGCAGCGGCGGCAAGTCGACCTTGCTGAAGACGCTGGGTCTCGAGCTCATGCGCGCCGGCGGCAGCGTGCTCCTCTGCACCACCACGCATATGTTTCCCGTCGCCGGCGTGCCATGGGACGGGTCGAACCGTCGCCTGGACGCCGCGCCTTGGAAGCCGGGCGCCGCGCATGTCCCCGGTTGCACCTGCGAGGCCTGCACGGGCCTTGTGCACGGAAGCATCTGCCAGGCGGGTGTTTTGGACCCGGAGACAGGCAAGCTCTCCGCCCCCGCCGAGCCGCTCAACGAGCTGGCACAGCGCTTTAACTACGTCTTGGCCGAGGCGGACGGCAGCAAGCGGCTCCCGCTCAAGGCCCACGCCGCCTGGGAGCCGGTGATTCCCTCTGGCACGGCCAACATCGTCTGGATCGTCGGCGCCTCGGGGCTGGGCAAGCCCGTCGCCGAGGTTGTCCACCGCCCCGAGCTCTTTTGCGAGCGTTGCGGCTGCGAGCTCACCGACATCGCCACGCCCGAGCGCGTCGCCCAGGTGCTCAATGCCGAGATGCAGGCGCTGAGACTCTGCACCGCACGCGTCATGCTCAACCAAGTCGACACGCTCAGCGACCCCACGATGGCCGACCGCTTCGAGGCAGCTCTCGACCGCCCCCTCATCGTCACCAGCCTCCAGGGGTAGCCCCGTTAGCGGGGCACGTAGCGGCCGGGCTGGGCTCCGGTGGGCTCGCCGTCGCGCGCAGCCAGCACGCCATTCACAAACACAGCCTTGGCGCGGCCATGTGCTTCAAAACCCTCGAGTGGCGTGTAGTCCACAGCCTGATGCTGCGTCGCGGCACTGATCGTCCAGCGCGCCTTGGGATCCCACACGCACACGTCGGCATCGGAGCCCTCGGCAAGACAGCCCTTGCGCGGGTACATGCCAAACACGCGCGCCGGGTTCTCGCTCATCAGGCGGCAGAGGTCCTCGGGGCCCAGCTGTCCCTCAAAGCTCGTGGCAATCGCGACGGGACGATGCTCCACGCCGGGCCCGCCGTTGGGAATCGCGCGGAAGTCGTCGCGCCCGCGGTCCTTTTGCCCGTGCAGATTAAAGCTGCAGTGGTCGGTGGCGATGGTATCGATCTCGCCGGCCACAAGCGCCTCGCGCAGAGCCGCACGGTCGCCAGCATGGCGCAGCGGCGGACTCATCACATACTTGGCACCCGCAAAGCCATCCTCGCCCTGCTCCAAATAGCAAGTATCGTCGAGCATCAGATACTGAGGGCAGGTCTCGACATAAATATTCTTCTGCCCGCGCGCCTTGGCAGCACGAATGGCCTCGAGCCCCAGCTTAGTCGAAAGGTGCACCACGTTGACCGGAGCGTCCCCGGCCAAGTGTGCCAGATACAGCAGGCGACTCACGGCCTCGGCCTCGCACACATCCGGACGGCTGAGTGCATGCCCCTCGGGCCCGTGAATACCCTGCTCAAACACGCGCTTCTGCAGTTCATTCACCAGCGTGCCGTTCTCGCAATGCACGCACAGTATGCCGCCAATACGCTTGAGCTCCTCGAGCACCTCGAGCGTCTCGGCATCGTCCAAGCGCAGGTGGTCGTAGGCAAAGTAGGTCTTAAACGACGACACGCCCGCCTCGCGCATGGCCGAAAGATCGGCGCGGTTGCGCTCATTCCACTCGGCGAGTGCCATATGAAAGGCGTAGTTTGCCGTGCAGGTACCGTCGGCGCGATGATGCCACTCGGCAAGGGCATCGGGCATGGTCACGCCGCGATCGGCCGTCGCGTAGTCCACGATGGTCGTCGTACCGCCGCAGGCAGCCGCACGCGTACCGGTCTCAAAGCTATCGGCTGTCCAATCCATGCCGGTCCAGCACTGCATGTGCGTGTGGCCGTCGATAAAGCCGGGAAACACCCAGCAGCCCACGGCGTCCTGGACGGTATCGCCCTCGGCCGGCTCGATCGCCGCAGCGATCCGCACAATCTTATCGCCATCCATGGCAAGATCGGCGCGGCGAAGCCCCTGTGGCGTCACAAGCGCGCCGTTTTTGATGATGATCATAATTGCTCCTTATTGATTGATGCAGTTGGCCACGCGATCAAAATACGAGCAGGCGGCGATATGCTCCGCTATGCGTCGCTGTCCCTTGGCGGTATCGACGTCCCACAGCTCGTAGGCACGCGCCTCGACCAGCACCACGTCGGTACGGCCCTTGAGGATCGAGCCGCCGCCGTCCTTGCCCTCAAGACGCATAAGCGCATCGAACAGTTCCGCCGGAAAGAGCACCGGACTCGAAGGCTCACCGTTGCACGCCAAGCGCACCGGATGTTTGCGGCCACGCTCGTCAAACGAGCGAACCATGGCCTCAAAAGAATCCGCGCTCACAAGCGGCTGGTCGCCCGGCAAAAAGAGGCAACCTTTCCAGTTGCGTTCGGCTCCCCACGAAAGGCCCGCACGGACGCTTTCGCTGCGCAGCTCGCCATCGTGCAACACGCACGGGCAATGCTTGTCCTCGCAAATCTGAGCGACCTCGGGCCAACGCGTCGAAACCACGACGTCAAAGCCTTGGGGAACCGAATCGATGGTCCGGGCAATCAGCGGCTCACCATAGATATCGGCGAGCATCTTGTTAGAGCCAAACCGCTTGCCCTCGCCCGAAGCCATAATGACGCAACCGAGTTTCATCTCCGCAAACCTCCCCTGGCTGCCTTGGACACCATAGTTGCTATACCCACCATACCAAGCTCGCACTCCGTCGGAACAGGCATGCGCTCGTTTTTCCAGCGAACGCCCCTTGGCTCTCCATAGCACAAAGGAGGGCACCCCGCGACGCAGGGCACCCTCCTCGATGGTGCAGATATGCCTACTCAGCGTCGCCGGTAAACGTGGTACCGGTCTTGCCGGCAAGACCGTCACGTGCCTTCTCGAGCAGCGTGATGAGCGCCGTGCGTCCCGGCTTGCTCTCGGCAAACGTCGAGGCGGCCTGAACCTTGGGCAGCATGGAGCCGCGACCGAACTCGTTGGCCTCGGACAGACGCTTAACATCGGCAGCGGTCAGCGTGTCGAGCCACTGCTCGTGGTCGGTGCCAAAGCCGATGGCAACCTTCTCCACGGCCGTCAGGATGATCAGGGCATCGGCGTCGAGTTGCTCGGCGAGCTTCTCGGCCGCAAAGTCCTTATCGATGACGGCAGCAGCGCCCTTAAGGTGGTTGCCCTGGGCCTTGGTGACGGGAATGCCGCCACCGCCGCAGGAGATCACCACGTGGTTGGACTCGACGAGCGACTTAATGGTGTCGAGCTCGACGATGTTCACGGGCTTGGGCGAGGCAACCACGCGACGGAAGCCCTGCTTCTCGTCGTGGATGAACTGGTAGCCGCGGTCGGCCTCCAGCTCCTTGGCCTCGGCCTCGCTCATCCACGGACCGATCGGCTTGACCGGGTCGGCAAAGGCCGGATCGTCCGCCGCAACCTCGACCTGGGTGAGCACGGTGGCGACACCCTTGTCGATATTGCGGTCGAGCATTTCCTCGCGTAGGGCGTTTTGCAGGTCATAGCCAATGTAGCCCTGGCTCATGGCGCCGCAAACGGACAGCGGGCAGGGGATGTACTTCTGAGGGTTAGAGCGCGTGAGCTCTGCCATCGCGTTAGCGATCATGCCCACCTGGGGGCCGTTGCCATGCACGACGACAACCTCGTTGCCTTCCTCGATCAGGTCGACGATAGCCTTGGAAGTCGTCTTGACGGCCTCCATCTGCTCGGGAAGGTTGGCGCCGAGGGCGTTTCCGCCCAGGGCGACAACAATACGCTTAGCCATTTCTCAACCCAGCTTTAGGCCTGGAACCAACGGGCGGTGTTGCGCTCGTCGAGGGCCTTGAGGGTAGCGGCGGGATCGGCAACCTTCTGCAGGAACATCATGGCTGCGATAGCGTACGGCTTGTAGCTGGCCTCCTTGTACATGCCCACGCGGTGCATGTCGAAGACGTCGGCGTTGACCTCGCCGTGCTCGCAAGAGACACCGGAGATGTCGGCAGGCAGCGGGTGCATAAAGATGGTGTCCTGGCCGTTGGCAGTCTTCTCCATGAGCTCGGTCGTGGAGCACCAATCCTGATGCGTAGCGTTCTGGGCGAGCAGCTCCTTCTCGAGCGCAGCGATGCCGGCGTCGTCGCCCTCGGCGTACAGGTTGGTGCGCTTCTCCATGGCGGCAAACGGAGCCCAGCTCTTGGGGATCACGATGTCGGCGCCCTCGAAGGCCTCGGCCATGGTGTTGACCTGCTTAAAGGTGGTGCCGGACTCGGCGGCATAGCCCTTGGCGCGCTCGACGACCTCGGGCATGAGGTCGTAGCCCTCGGGGTGGGCCAGGGTGACGTCCATGCCAAAACGGGGCAGCAGGCTGATCAGCGACTGCGGGCAGGACAGCGGCTTGCCGTAAGAGGGCGAATAGGCCCAGGTAACGGCAACCTTCTTGCCCTTAAGGTTCTCGAGGCCGCCAAACTCGTTGATGAGGTAGAGCATGTCGGCAGAGGACTGCGTGGGGTGATCGGAGTCGGACTGCAGGGAGATGAGCGTGGGACGGTGATCCAGAACGCCATCCTCGTAGGCCTGCTGCACGGACTCGGAGACCTCGGCCATGTAGGCGTCGCCCTTGCCGATGTACATGTCGTCGCGGATGCCGATGACGTCGGCCATGAAGGAGATCATGGTAGCGGTCTCGCGGACGGTCTCGCCGTGAGCGATCTGGGACTTCTTCTCGTCCAGGTCCTGCAGCTCAAGGCCGAGCAGGTTGGCGGCCTTAGAGAAGGAGAAGCGCGTACGGGTGGAGTTGTCGCGGAACAGGGAGACAGCCAGACCCGAATCGAAGATCTTGGACGAAACGTTGTTCTCGCGCAGCTCGCGCAGGGCGTCGGCGACGATGTAGAGCGCCTTGAGCTCATCGGTGGTCTTGTCCCAGGTGTGCAGGAAATCGCTGCCGTACATGCCCTTAAAATCGAGGCCGTTCAGCTGCTCGACGAGCTCGGTAAACTTGGCGTCCATGTAAATATCCTTTCCAAAGATGAAACGATTGCAATGAGTAGATGTACTCCGGCATGCGCGTGTGGCTAGAACATGCAAAGCACTATGACGAGGACCCGCCACCGTCGAGGAAGCATGGGAGATAACGACTGCGGGCCCCAAGTCAACAGGGGATGCCGGGGACACGAGCGGCCCCCGGCTCAACAAGATCAAAGAATGGGACTAGTCGATCTTGTTGTTGGTCAGACCAGCGCGGAACACGGTGGCGTCGCCGTCGGCCTGGCTGGGATCGTAGAGGTTCAGAGCGGCAACATACATGGCGGCAGCGGTGACCAGGTCATCCTTGTAGGTGACCTCGTTGGGAGCGTGAGCCTGAGACTCGGCACCCGGGCCAAAGCCGACGCAGGGGATGCCATAACGGCCCTGGATGGAAACGCAGTTCGTGGAGAAGGTCCACTTATCGCACAGCGGGCGACCGGTGCGCTTGTCCATGCTGGGCTCGCAGCCGATGCGCTCGTCACCAAACATGGCCTTGTGGGCGTCGACGAGGGCCTTGACGTGCGGAGCGGTCTCCTTGTTGATCCACGTGGGGAAGTAAGCCTCGGTCTCGTAGACCTCGCCGGTCCAGGACGGACGGTCGTACATGTACATGGAGACCTTCACGTCGTCGCCGTACTTCTTGACGGACGGGAGGTTCTCGACCTCGGCGAGGCAGGACTCGTAGGTCTCACCGGCGGTCATGCGGCGGTCGATGGAGATGGCGCAGGAGTCGGCCACGGCGCAGCGGCACGGCGAGGTGTAGAAGATCTGGGAGACGGTGCAGGTGCCGCGGCCCAGGAAGCGGGCATCCTCGTAGTGCTCGGGGTTGTACTTGGGGTCGAGCATCTTGACGAGGCCCTTGATGTCGGTCGACTCGTCGCAGCCGTTGTTGTTGAGGGCGCGGACGTCAGCGATGATGTCGGCCATCTTGTAAATGGCGTTATCGCCGCGGTCGGGAGCGGAGCCATGGCAGGAGGTGCCGTGAACGTCGACGCGGATCTCCATGCGGCCGCGGTGACCGCGATAGATGCCGCCGTCGGTGGGCTCGGTGGAAATGACGAACTCGGGCTTAATGCCGTCCTTGTTGTAGATGTACTGCCAGCACATGCCGTCGCAGTCCTCTTCCTGGACGGTGCCGACGACCATGATCTTGTAGCCCTCGGGGATGAGGCCCATGTCCTTCATCATCTTGGCAGCATAGGTAGCAGAAGCCATGCCACCCTCCTGGTCGGAGCCACCGCGGCCGTAGATGATCTCGTCGGTCTCGTAGCCCTCATAGGGATCGGCATCCCAGTTCTCGATGTTGCCGATACCGACGGTGTCGATGTGGGAGTCGATGGCGATAATCTTGTCGCCCTCGCCCATAAAGCCCATAACGTTGCCCAGGCCGTCGACCTTAACCTCGTCATAGCCAAGGCTCTCCATCTCGGCCTTGATGCAAGCGACAACCTCACCCTCCTCGCAGGACTCAGAGGGATGGGAGATCATAGCGCGCAGAAAGCGAGTCATGTCGGCACGATGGGACTCAGCAGCAGCCTTGATAGCGTCGAAATCGAGTTCTTTAGCCATTGTTCATAACCTTTCAAACGAAGGAATCTACCTGTGAGGTGGCGGAGCGATACCTATTTACTCCGCCCAGTATTAGCAAGTGGGGTATTCGCCTTCCCAGACGATGCGGCGATACTGGTCGGGGTCCGTGTCACCTTCCGTGGAGAAGCAGAGCACGGAGCTCGTCTTGTCCAGGCCGATGAGCTCCTTGAGCTCGGCGTACTCGGGATCGAGCATGAGGGTCTCGACCAGGCCGGTGGTCACCGCGCCGGACTCGCCGGAGATGACGCGCGGATCGCCCTTCTCGGGAGCACCCAGGGTGCGCATGCCGCGAGCGGTGACCCAGTCGGGGCAGGACACAAAGGCGGTGGTGTGGTTGCGCAGGATATCCCAGCCCAGAATGTTGGGCTCGCCGCAGCACAGGCCGGCCATGATGGAGGGCATGTCGCCGTCCACGATGCGCGGGTCGCCGTCGCCGGCGGCAGCGCCCTTGTACAGGCAGGCGGCAGGCGCGCACTCGACCACAACGAAGGTGGGCGGGTTATCGGGATACAGGTTGGTGAAGTAGCCCACCACGGCGCCGGCCAGCGAGCCTACACCGGCCTGAACAAAGACGTGCGTCGGGCGGTTGATGGCCATCTCGCGCAGCTGCTCGGCAGCCTCGGAAGCCATGGTGCCGTAGCCCTCCATGATCCAAGACGGGATCTTCTCGTAGCCCTCCCAGGCGGTGTCCTGAACGATGACGCCGCGCTCGCAGGCATCAGCCTCGGCGGCGGCCATGCGCACGCACTCATCGTAGTTGACCTCTTCGATGGTCACCGTGGCGCCCTCGGCGGCGATGTTATCGAAGCGGGGCTTGGTGGAACCCTTGGGCATGTGCACGACGGCCTTCTGGCCCAGCTTGTTGGCAGCCCATGCCACGCCGCGACCATGGTTGCCGTCGGTGGCGGTAAAGAAGGTGGCCTGGCCAAAGTCCTTGGCAAGCTGATCGGAGGTCAGGTAATCGAAGGTGCACTCGGCAACGTCCTTGCCGGTCTCGTCGGCAATGTAGTTGGCCATGGCAAACGAACCGCCCAGAACCTTAAAGGCGTTGAGGCCAAAGCGATAGCTCTCGTCCTTAACGCACAGGTTGGACAGGCCCAGGCGCGCAGCCTGACCGTCCAGGCGGGCAAGCGGAGTGACGGTATATTGAGGGAACGACTGGTGGAAGGCGCGGGCCTTCTTCACGTGGTCGAGGCTCATGATTCCCAAGTGCTTGTCATCGCTCTTGGGCATCGTGTTGCCCGTCCACTGGATCTTATCGGCCATACGGTGAACTCCTTAAGTCCTCTCTTGCCGGCCCCCGCATACGCGTTTCAGCCCATTCCCATTCATGCGACTGAACTTTTATGTGGATGCCAAACAAAAAGTTTGTTAGCACTGTTCTATCACACTTTTTGATTGGAAAACCTAACAAATTGTTTGTTGCCGTAATCGGTACTTTTTCGCCGCCGAACGGTTACATAACGCAGCGACGCTTTCGTTATTTGCGAACAGGTGTGGTTTATGGCACAGTGAGCCCAAACTAATTTTTAGGAAGGCACCTATGACCCCCGCACAGATTGAGTTTTATAAGCGCCTTGCACACGGCCTGGCGCTCCAATTTGGCCCCAACTGCGAAATCGTCGTCCACGATCTGGAGACCGATGACGTGGACCACTCCATCGTAGTGATCGAAAACGGTCACGTCAGCGGGCGCAAACTGGGTGACGGCCCCAGCCATATTGTGTTTGAGTCCATGCACGAGGGCACCACCGACGTGCACGACCGCGAGCCATACCTCACCAAAACCACCGACGGCAAGCTGCTTAAGTCCTCGACCATCTTTATCCGCAACGACGAGGGCAAGCCCGTCGGCATTTTGGGCATTAACTTTGACATTACGCTCATGAAAGCTTTTGAGCGCTCGCTCGATGCCTTTACCGGCACCGGCGCCACGGGCTACACCGAGCCCGAGCCCATTACCAAAAACATCGGCGACCTGCTCGAAGATCTGCTGCGCGAGTGCGAGCAATACGTGGGCAAGCCCGCGGCCCTTATGACCAAAGATGAGCGCATTCGCGCCATTGGCTACCTCGACCGTCGCGGTGCCTTCCTCATTTCCAAGTCGAGCGAGCGTGCCTGCGAGTTCTTTGGCATCTCTAAGTACAGCTTCTATAGCTACCTCAACGAGGCAAAGGCTGCCGCCGGCGATAAGTAGGCAACTCGGCCGAGTCACCCCTCCCCTTTTGGGCGTGAGTTCCAAAATGCACGAATCCAAGACTCGGCCGCGGGGCAAGTTCCATATAATCGATGAGATAGACAGTTCGAAAGGATGGAACAAGATGGGGTCGAGCAACGCATCACGCAACGGCCGCGGAGGCTTCGCTTCTGCCGCCAGGCATGCGAAACGCGCGTTTGACGAGGGCGAAGACGATCTGTTTGCGTTGAGCCTCGACGACGTGATGAGCGACTGCCCTTGGACCGCCGATGAACTCATGGGCGGCGGGGCCCGCTCGGCAGGCCCAAAGCCTACGTCGGCCGCTGCTCCCGCGCCGGCCACTATGCCCGCGCCGGCATCCGTGCCCGCAGATGACTTTGCCACCCGCCCCATCATGCAGGCACCGCGCCAGGCCGCCCCTGTGCCCCGCCCCACCAGCGATCCGTCCGAGACGGCGGCGTTTCTTGCCGCGGCGACACAGCGCCATGCGCCCAGCGGCACATCCGCGTATGCCACCCTGCAGCAGCCGACATACGCGACTCCCGAACCCCAGTCCGAACCCGAGCTCGAGCCGCCCGTTATGGATCTGGACGACCTCGCCAACCGCCAGTTTGCCTTTGATTCCTGGGCCGCGGCCGACTTGGATGAGACCTCGGCCGGCATGCCGGCGCTCGATATTCCGGTCAACCCGCTGTTTGCAGCTGCCGAGGAGCGCGACTCCGATTACAACGAAGCAGCAGCGCACGGTGATCGCTTTGATGCCGCGCCCCGCGCCTCCCGCATTGAGACCGAGAGCTACGGATCTGCATCGAGCGCATACGATAACGGCCCGTTTGCCGACGCGTCCGCTCCCGAGTACAACAAGACCGGCGCAAAGGCCGCATCGGCATCGTCGTATACCCGCGGCACCGACGACGAGCGCTTTGCCGACTACTACACCGAGGAAGAGCCGCCGCACTTCTCCGAGTTTCCCCAAGCGGCAAAGGTTGTCTTTATCGCCATCATCATCGCCCTGCTCGGCGTGATTGCGTTTGAGGGATTCCAGCTGTTCCGCGGCCCCACCGCGTCCGAATCGGCAACGCAGCAAAAAGAGGACGACAACCAGTACCTGGACATCAACACCCTCAAGGGCGACCCCAACGACGGAGACGAGTAGCGAAGGTTAAAGGAGGGCTGGAAGAGCCGGCAACGCGTTACGGCTCCAAGAGGCCCGCCATAAAGATGGGCAGATACAACACCTCTCCATCGCGGTGCAGGTTGCACTCAGCAAGCACCAGAGCACGGTCGATTCCGTAACCCTTCGTCACGAGCGCGTTGTCGAGCGCCGCATGGGACTTAAAGCTCTTGCCCGACTTGACCTCGATGGCAAGCACTTCCCCATCGAACGTCTCTTCCACAAAATCGAGCTCACCGACCTTTTTGGACGTAAAGTAGCGCAATCTAAATCCATGAGCTTTGAGCTCTTGGGCAACGAAGCCCTCAAACGCCGCTCCCATGTTCATGCCAAAGGCGTCTTCTGCCTCGCCATCAAAAACGCCTTGGGCAACCTTTTTGGAATACGACGACATGAGCATTCCAGTGTCCAAGTAAAACAGCTTAAAGAGATTTCGCTGCTCCCCCAATAAAAGGGGCGCCACGGGCGCCGTTACGTTATACACGGGAAGCGCGACACCCGCCTCCGATAACCAGAGAAAATGGTCTGTCACCTGCGAAAAACGTTTGACACCGTTAATCGATGACAGCTTGAATCGCTTGTTTTTGGAGCCAGCCTCGCTTGGAATCAAATCATAGATATCTCGAATAACCAAGCGTAGCTCAGGCGGAGCGTACTTTGCGATGTCATCGCGATACAGGGCGTGAAGATCGCGGTGGATGTTTCGAACCTCGTCGACATTGCGCGTCGCCAAGAAGGAATTGACCGCGTCGGGCATGCCTCCCACCACCACATACTGATGGAACAGATCGAGCAAGCGGTCATACAGGTAGCCGGGGAGCTCCCCCTCATCCTTTAGACAGCCCCTGAGCATGTCAAACACGCTGGCACCAACGCCATTTGCCCAGCAAAACTCCTCAAAGTCGAGCGGGTACATCTGGACCTGCTCGACATACCCCACCGGCAGGGAATCGATGCCCTCGAGCTCAACGCCAAGGAGCGATCCAGTAAGGATGTATCGAAAGTCGCCGCGCTGGACCAGGTATTTGATAAACGTCACTACGTTGGGGCATCGCTGCACCTCGTCAATAACCACGGCGGTTTTGTTGGCAACCATCGGCTGCGTCGCAGCGATAGACATGCGCATAAGAAGGTCGTCCGCGCTTTTTGCCGCCAAAAATGAATCGCGCACGGACGCGTCGGCGATAAAGTCGAACGTCACGACGTTTTCGAACGATTCACGTGCGAACGCGTTGACCAGATATGACTTTCCTACCTGTCGGGCGCCCTTGACCAAAAGGGCCTTGTTAGGCGACGAGGCGAGCCAAGATTCAAATTGTGCTTTCGCTTTTCTCTGTAGCATAAGCGTACCCCTTATTACGTGCTGTTTTAACACTAGGATACACTTTTCCGTGGTTGTTAGGTGCTCATTTCGACACTTTTCCGAGGTTTTAAAGTGTACATTACGACACTTTTCCATACTTTTACATGGGCGATTTCGCCACTTTTTCTGATTTAAGCCCAGCAGCAGCTGGCGAAACCAAGCGCCGTCTGCACATCATTTCGCGGGCGGCGTTTGATTTGTGTCCGCGCGCGCTGATAGACTCCATCGTGCCCGCAAGGAGCGGGCGCGTTTTATCCAGAGTCGGGGTAGAGAGTTGGCTCCACGATCCCGACGCCAACCGGCCAAGAGGCACGGTGGCCCTGCCAACATCGATGAAAGGAGTCCGTATGGACAATTTCTCCGTGCACAGCGAGCGCAACTTCCACAACCTGGCAGCCAAGCCAAAACAAATGCATCTTTTGGATAAGCCGAACGGCTATGCCTCGGCCATGGTCAAGAACAGTCTCTCCCACCAGGTGCGCTTTACGGTGGAGAAGCTCGAGGAAGAGCTTTGCGCTGCCGGCGACCCGCACGTACTGCAGATCAAGCTGCTCGGAGACGATTCGCGCGAGCCGTCCAGCTGGAAGCTGTTTGCCGACGGCAAATGCGTTGCGGACGGATCCGGCGCCTTTACCCGCGAGTGCTTCTGCGAGGGAGCCGAGGTGTTCCTGGACCTGTGCCGCAATGCCATCGAGGCTGCCGAGCTGCGCCAGTGGAGTCAGAGGGAGTACGAGCTGTTGAGCGTGGCACGCGGGATTGCGGAGGTGTAGGTAGACACAGGCGGCGTGCAGCCGCTGCACGCCGCCGCTCAAGCTGCACGATGTCAAAAGACTGGCACTTGTGCATGCCTTTTGACATGCACAAGTGCCAGCTGGGTTTATCTATGCCGCTCGCAAGAGAATTTCACGCTGGGTGTTCAGGCATTCCCTAAGGCCTTCAACGTCATTCGGTTTCTTTTCGAATAGCTTAAGAACGGCATTGGAGGCCTTCTCGCCATTCGCCATGGACAGACGATCGGTGTAGTCGCGCACGGACTTAACAATGTCCTCAAACTGCTCGCCCTTAATTTCGACCGTGAAGCCTTCCTTACCGCCATTAAGAGCAGTTATGGCGCCTTCCAATCTGTCAATCATCTCGATCGTAAGTTCGCCGTCCCCCAAAGCTTTGAGGTACTCCGAGAATGCTGAGCTAAAGTCTGCCATCCGCTTCTTTCGCAACGCGTCTTCTTTGCTGTGGCGCACGCGATTCACCCCCGCATAGACGCCCCCGCCGACCGCAGCTACGCCCGCAACCGCAAGCGCAGCTACAGTAACTTTCTTGTTCTGCTTCGCAAGCTGAACCGCCTGCTCAGCTATACGCAGCGCTTTATTGGCCCCATTTTGAACATCTGCAGGCTTAAGATGCCGAACAATATGCCCAGCACCGTCGCGCACAACACCGCCCCATTGAACATACTTACCAGTAGCCAGGCCCACCGCTATTTCTGCGGGGACCTCGAAAGCAACTTGTTGAATCATAAGTACCTTTCAATTGGAACGATTACTGGCTATAGCAGAAAGGGCAGAACGTAAGACTTGAGAACCACTACATTTGGAACTGCTTATATAACGCGTCCGCAATATGAGCAGTTCTCCGCGCAACGTTCAACTCCCTCTTTTCATATCTCTCTGCAAACTTTCTTGTAGTTACGAAACGCGACTCTCGGTATATGACTAGTTTTTCCTCGATGGGCTTATCTTTGCATCGCGCGTTTAAGCCGGATTCGAGTGGAAGCAAATTGCCGATCAAAGCATTTTGTTCGCCTGCAGAATCAGGCAATACGTGCTCGATTGTGTACTCTCCAAGCTCTTTAGCTCCGCCCATGCTCAGCTCCAGCAAAGACAGCACCAATTTGCATCTGTCTTTGAGCTTGTTGTCTTCGTAAAGCGTCCATTGATGGGACCATCCCAGAGCACTTAGGCTCGTCCTAAACGCTTCGATACTCGGCAACTTACTCCCAAAGCTTTTGCGCCATTCCTCGATGACTTCCGGAGAGCATTCTGTTTCAAGCAAATATGAGTGTTTGCCAATAGAATCTGTCAGATGATTTGATTCCATCCCACCAACGACTTTGTAACAAATGTAAAACCTGTAAATAAACTCAAGTGAGTCGCTGTACTCCTGCAAAGAGATTTGTTCCCTATCGCGGCAATGCATCAAACTCATCAGAAGCGGACGAAAAACTTTGACATTATGTGCCTTAAAGAAAAGCAATATCTCGGCGTTTCTGTCGCCTGTAGTGGGCGTCACTATTTCGGCGTAATACTCTGCCTTCTTCTTCAAGTCAAAGAGAAGCTCGGAAGCTTCAGCGGGATTAGCTGAATCGCGGATTTTCTTATACGGGCCTTCTTTGTCTTTCTGGGTTAGACGATATCGCTGAATAGCATACTGTCTCAAAAAAGGTTTCATGTTGGAGCCGAGCAGCTGCTCAATTTCAGACCAAACAATTTTGGCATCGTCTCTTTTTTCCACCGGGTTTATATAGCGCATGATGTAGTTTTTCAGCAACTCGTGGTCTTCGAGCTCGATGCCACGAGCATTGAGGATTTCGAAGATGGTATAAGAGTCTTCTTCTGTTGAAGAGCTAATACTTACGTACGATGTCGAGATAACTGCGTTTCGAAATGCAATTAACTTGTCGTCTGGCATGCGCTCCAAGCAAGTAGAAAAATGCTGAAACGCTTTCACAATCAATGAATCCTTTGTTGCAGATGCGCATCTCTCTTTTGCAAATGCGGTGGGTGTCGTAGATGACGCGCTCGTTCCATCCACCCCTATGACACCCAAAACAATACGTTCCAGAGTTAAGTGATTGCCCGGGGACACAATCACATGCTCGTTGTTTTTTACGTCAGTAGCCACAAGATACTTCTTTGTGCCGCCGGCATCTTCAAACAGACCACGTCGCTTGAAGGCATACAGGATGCTCGACAGCAGGATTGTCAGAGTGATGATTCTTTGTTGCCCATCGATGATCGTAAAAACGGAAAGCCCTTCTTCGGCGGCCTCCTCCATAAGAACGATCGAGCCGATGAAATGAGAAGAAGAGACACCGTTCGTAACAAGCTCAATATCCTGAAACAGGTCGTTCCAATTATCTTCCTTCCAGACATACATACGCTGATTTCGCGGGATACGGTATATTGCATCATTCAACAACCGGCCCACTACGCTCTGCCTTGCGTCAAAAGACATCATTAACTCCTATTTATAAGCCCTAATAATCCATCGCAGCCGAACTACCCTTACGCCTCCCTTTATGCTGGCCACCAGATACGTGTAAGCGGAAGGATGGAACGGGTGTCGTCATCTGTCTTGTCATAGATTTCGACATAGTGCCGCACGAAGGCATCCAGATCGAGCAGTCGCACGGGAACGTTCGCGCGATCAGCCTCGTAGCGCGCCTCTTTCGTAAAGCCGCCCGTAGACACGTACAGGCCGCGATCGCCTGCGCGAA
>CAUBOH010000026.1 GCA_958437495.1 uncultured Collinsella sp.
CCTGGAAGTCGACGTTGTTGTCGGCATGCACGCCGCCGTTGAGGATGTTCATCATAGGCGTGGGCAGCAGGTGGGCGTTGACGCCGCCCAGGTACTGGTACAGCGAAAGACCCGCCGACTCGGCAGCGGCGCGGGCAACTGCCAGCGACACGCCCAGAATGGCGTTGGCGCCGAGCTTGGTCTTGTTGGAGGTACCGTCCGCGGCGATTAGCGCGGCATCGACGGCGCGCTGGTCGAAAGCATCGAGGCCCACGACGGCATCGGCGCACTCGTTGTTGACGTGCTCGACGGCCTGCGAGACACCCTTGCCCAGGTAGCGACCCTTCTCGCCGTCGCGCAGCTCGCATGCCTCAAAGGCGCCGGTCGAAGCGCCCGAAGGCACCATCGCGCGGCCGAAGCTGCCGTCCTCGAGCACGACCTCGACCTCGACGGTGGGGTTGCCGCGGCTGTCGAGCACCTCGCGACCGTAGACATCCAAAATATCGCTCATGTTGTCTCCCTCTCACTTGGAAACGGGTTGAATGCTTGGCGACACGGCTTGCACGCTACAGCGGCGC
Organism: uncultured Collinsella sp.; assembly: GCA_958437495.1. GTDB lineage: Bacteria > Actinomycetota > Coriobacteriia > Coriobacteriales > Coriobacteriaceae > Collinsella. The sequence continues at coordinate 558 of CAUBOH010000026.1, forward strand.
GCAGGTTCATAAGTTAGCCTTATCGCACTTTTTGCATTATGCCCTAAGTTAGCCAAGGGATACAATCTTTTTAAAAATAATGGGAGCGATGGGACAAGTCCGTCCCGTCGCTCCCGCGGTATTACTCCCCTGCCTTTGCGGCATCCCACAGGTCGTTGAGGCCGTGGGTCGAAAGCTCGGCCAGATCCACGTGGGCGTCGGCCGCCATCTGCTCCATCGCGGCCCAGCGGCGGCGGAACTTTGCCGTGCTGGCACGCAGGGCGCTCTCGGCGTCGATTCCCTCCTTGCGCGCAACGTTGACCAGGGCAAAGAGCAGGTCGCCAAACTCCATCTCGCGCTCGGGCGAGCCGGGAGCCTCGGCCTCAAACTCGGCACGCTCCTCGGCGACCTCGTCCCACACGTCCTGGACCGTCTCCCACTCAAAGCCCACGGCAGCCGCCTTGCGCGACACCTTCTGAGCCTGCATAAGCGCCGGCAGGTGCGTGGGCACGCCGTCGAGCAGGCCCTCGGGCGCGGCCTCGCCTGCCGCCACGGCCTGGTCTTTGGCGGCCTTCTCGGCAAGCTTGACCTCGTCCCAAATCTTGAGCACCTCGTCGGAGTTGTCGGCATCCGCATCGCCAAACACGTGCGGGTGACGACGGATGAGCTTGGCGTCGATATCGCGCGCCACATCGGCCAGCGTAAACTCACCGGCGTCCGCCGCAATCTGCGCATGCAGTACCACCTGCATGAGTACGTCGCCGAGCTCCTCGCGCAGATGCGCCACGTCGTCCGCCTCGATGCAATCGAGCGCCTCGTAGGCTTCCTCGATCATGTTCTTGCCGATGCTCTGATGCGTCTGTTCACGGTCCCACGGGCAGCCATCGGGCTGACGCAGGCGCCAGATGGTCTGCACCAGATGCTGCAATTCGGCCGACGCGTCGACCAGCGTGGACAGATCGCGCGAGCCCTCGGCATTTTGCTGAGCCAGCTGCTCTGCCATGGTTACTCCTCCTCCAGGATCACGTGGCGGAACGCACCGTTCTCATAGATGCCGTAGCTGTGCGTGCCGTCCTTGGGAATGCTCACGCTGCCGGGGTTGAAGAGCCACAGACCCGGGTGCGCGGCGCTTTCCTCGTTAACTTTGATGTGCGTATGGCCGTAGACAAGCGCGGAGCCCTCGGGCAGCGCGGGCGCGTGGTCAACGCTGTTGTGCATACCGGCGCCAAAAACGTGGCCGTGCGTCAGGAACAGTTCACGGCCGGCCTCGTCGAACAGCGTGGCGTAGTCCGCCATGACGGGGAAGTCGAGGACCATCTGGTCGACCTCGGCGTCGCAGTTGCCGCGCACCGCGATGATGCGATCGGCCAGGGCGTTGAGCAGCGGAATCACACGCTTGGGGGCGTAGTCGCGCGGCAGGTCGTTACGCGGGCCGTGGTAGAGCAGGTCGCCCAGCAGCACAATGCGGTCGGGCTGTTCGGATTCGATGGCAGTGCAGAGGCGTTCGGCCCAGTATGCCGAGCCATGGATGTCGGAAGCGATGAGGTATTTCATGGGGAGTCCTTTCGAAGCGGAGTTGATAGGGGCTGAATACGGGGTCCGGCGGATGTGGAGCCCATCTACCGTGTTACTCGAATCGCAGCGCCGCGCTCTGAGCCGCCTGCATCACGCGTTGGAGCGGCGCGCCATGTTCGCGGGCAAGACGGGCGCAATCCTCGTACTCGGGAGCCGCGCGCTCGCTGCCGTCGGGCAGAGTCGCCACCTTAACGGATACCTCGCCCCAAGGCGTTGTCACCTGCTCGAATCGGCGCGGCAGGCAAACGCGTTCCATCACCTGGCGACGAACGGCGTTGGTCGTGGTCTCCAAAAAGATAATCGTCTGTAGGCGCTCGATATCCTCGTGCGAGCAGATCACCTGCAACTGCCATCCGGGGCGGCCCTTTTTGCAGTAGAGGGGCAGCCAGTGCACCTCGCGGGCGCCGGCCTCGCGCAGGCGGTCGGCGGCGTAGGCGAGCACCTCGGGCGACGCGTCATCGATGTCGCACTCCAGCTTGACGATAGTTTCGGGCGCATCGGTCTCGCGGGACAGCGGAGATGTACTTCCACGTTGCATACGGTCCGAATCCTTTCCGCACGGGCTCGTTTTATTCACCCAAACGCTAGCACATCGGACGTGGCACAGGCGTGACTTTCGTCCGTCGCCGCCCTCGCCCCCATCCAAACGTGTACATCAGCCTCCAAACACGTCATTTTTTGTAGCTTTTGGAGGCTGACGTACACGTTTTGGAGCGGGGCTGCACACGATCAGAATTGCGCCCGCACTCCGTCCACCACAAAGTTCGCCGCACTCAACAATTTTGAACTTTCTACGCAGTTCATCGGCCAAAAAATAACCCTCGGCATACTTACCTGCTGCACGATGCTACTCTAGTTGCATTTGGCTAACTAAGCGGTTGCCGAGGACCCCGCCCGGCACCGTTACGTCATAGGAGGTTTCATGTTCGAGAAGCGGCTCTTCTCCCTGGTTCCGCAGGCAACGCCCTACATTATGGCAAGCGTCCTGTTTAAGTGGATCGCGCTGATGGCAAACATCACGGTGATGTGGGTGCTTGCGCGCATCTTGGACGGCATCGTCACGGACGGCCTTTCCGCCGCGCTCGCCGTCGACGCCCTCGCGCAGGTGGCCTTGCCGCTCGCCGCCGCCATCATCGTGCGCGCCGCCTCCATCTACCTGGCCCAACGCGCCGGCGACAAGGCCGCGTTCGAGGCCGTCCGCCGCGTGCGCTCGCTCGTCTACGACAAGCTCACCGCACTCGGCCCCTCCTACACCGAAACCGTCCCCACCGCCGAGGCCGTCCAGACCAGCGTCGAGGGCGCCACGCAACTCCAGGTGTACTTTGGCGGTTACCTGCCGCAGCTCTTCTTTGCCGGCTTGGCACCCATCACGCTGTTTGTACTGCTCGTGGGCCAGGCGGGTCTTCCCGCCGCGCTGCTGCTCGCCTGCGTTCCGGTCATCCCCGTCTCCATTATGATGGTCATGCGCAACGCCAAAAAGATCGGTGCCGAGTACTGGGGCAGCTATGTCGATCTTGGCGGCATGTTCCTGGAGGCCGTGCAGGGTCTCACCACCCTTAAGGTCTACCAGGCCGATCGCAGCTGGCACGAGCGCATCAACGCCGAGTCCGAGCGTTTCCGCACAGCGACCATGCGCCTGCTGGTGATGCAGCTGCGCTCCATTTGCGTCATGGACCTGGTCGTCTATATGGGCGCCGCGCTCGGCATTATCGTAGCCGCGCTGCAGCTCGCCACGGGCGAGATTGGCTTTGAGGCGGCCTTCCTCATCGTCTTTCTGTCGCAGGAGTTCTTTTTGCCCATGCGCCGCCTGGGATCGCTGTTCCACACGGCCATGAACGGCATGGCCGCCTCGCGCCGCATGTTTGGCATTTTGGATACGCCCGAGCCCGCGCGCGGCGATGTTGAGCTTGACGGTCGCGGCGATATCGAGCTCGCGGACGTGAGCTATGCATACGGCGACCGCACGGTACTGGACAGCGCCAGCGCGACCATTGCGCACGGCTCGCTCGTGGCACTCGTGGGCGAAAGCGGCGGCGGCAAGTCCACGCTCGCGGGGATTATCGCGGGCCGCAAGGGTGCCTACCGTGGCAGCGTTCGCATCGGCGGCGTCGAGCTGCGCGATGCCACGGCCGCCTCACTCATGCGCGCCGTCACCCTGGTGCCCACCAACGGCTACCTGTTTGCCGGCACCCTGCGCGACAACCTGCTGCTCGCCCAGCCCAACGCCACCGATACCGAGCTTTTGCGCGCGCTCGACCGCACGCGCGTGGCGGCCTTTGTGCAGGCCAACGGCGGGCTCGACATGGTGATTAACGAGGGTGGCACCAACCTTTCGGGCGGCCAGCGCCAGCGCGTGTGCATGGCCCGCGCCCTGTTGCACGACTCGCCGATCTATGTGTTTGACGAGGCTACGAGCAACGTCGATGCCGCAAGCGAGGCCGCGATCGGCGAGGTCATCGCGTCGCTTGCCGGCGGGCACACTGTAATCGTGGTGGCACACCGCCTGTCGACGATCGTAGACGCCGATCAGATCCTGGTGCTGGAGCGTGGCCGTATTGCCGAGCGCGGGACTCACGGCGAGCTCTTGGCCACCGCGGGCGTCTATGCGCGCATGTGGAACAGCCAGGAGCAGCTCTCGGCATATGCGTATGCAGAGGGTGATGCCGAGGATGCCGGCGCGGTTGAGGCTGTTGACGGCAGCGCCGCCTGTGCCGATGGCCTCAACGGTACTAGCTCGTCTTCCGCTGCCGCGGCGCCCGACTCCGGCCGCGCCCGTCGCTCGGCGCCGTCCATCATGTGGCGCATGATGGGGCTCGTCCGACCGCTTGCCGGCTGGCTTGTGCTAGCCGTCGCGCTAGGCAGCATCGGCATGCTCACCGCCGCGTTCGTGCCGGCCTTTGGCGCCCTTGGCCTTATGTCGGCCCTGGGCCACAATGCCCTGGGCCTGGGCCTTGTCGCGGCATGCGTGGCCTGCGCCGTCTGTGGCATCGCACGCGGGCCGCTCCATTACGGCGAGCAGCTCTGCAACCACTACATCGCATTCCGTCTGCTCGCGCACATTCGCGACCTGGTGTTTGGCGCCCTGCGCCAGCTCGCCCCCGCCAAGCTCGAGGGCCGCGGCAAGGGCGAGCTCGTAAGCCTAGTCACCTCGGATATCGAGCTGCTCGAGGTCTTCTACGCGCACACCATCTCGCCCATTGCCATCGCTCTAGTCTGCACCGTTGTGTTTGAGGGTTTTTTGCTGGCTGTGAGCCCCGAGCTCGCGGGCATCGCGCTCGTGGCCTACGCAGTCCTGGGCGTGCTGCTGCCCCTGACCTCGGCCAAGGCATGCGGCACCACCGGCCGCCAGAGCCGCGAGGGCGCCGGTAAGCTGGGTGCCTTTGTGCTCGACAGTCTACGCGGCGCGTCCGAGACTATCCAGTTTGCCGGTGGCGCCGATCGCAGCCGTGCCCTGGGCAAGCTGACCGAGCAAGTCGGCGCCGTGGACGCGCGCCTCAAGCGCCGCCAGGCGGCCAGCGAGGCCGTAGCCGATACGCTTATTCTTGCGGCCAATTTGGTGATGCTCGGGCGTGCGCTGCAGCTGGTGGCTGCGGGAACGATTGACTTTGCCGCAGCGTTTGTCGCCGTCTTTACCTTTGTGTCGTCGTTTGGCTCGGTAATGGCCGTGAGCCGCCTGGGCGCCTCACTGCAGGAGACGCTCGCCTCGGGCGCACGCGTGCTCGATTTGCTCGACGAGCAGCCCCAGTGCGCCGAGGTCGCCGACGGACAGGACGTTGAGTTTGCCGGCGCCGCAGCCGAGCATGTGAGCTTTGGCTATGCGGGCGGCGTGGACGCGGGCGGTGCCGACGCCACGGAGCAGGCCGCGAACGACCCCGCTTCGAGTCTCATCCTCGACGACGTGACCTGCACCTTTGCGCCCGGCACCATGACCTGCATCATGGGGCGCTCGGGCTCGGGCAAGTCGACGTTGCTTAAGCTGCTCATGCGCTTTTGGGACCCCGCAGCCGGCACCATCACGGTGAGCGGCGTCGATGCCCGCCGCATCAACACGGCCAACCTGCGCAGCCACGAGGCCTATATGACCCAGGACACACATCTGTTCTGCGGCACCGTACGCGAGAACCTGCTGGTCGCGCACGCCAACGCCACCGATGCCGAGCTGCTCGATGCCTGCCGCTCCGCTTCGCTTACCGCCCTTATCGACCGCCTGCCGCAGGGTCTCGGCACCCCGGTTGCCGAGCTGGGAGACTCGCTTTCGGGCGGCGAGCGCCAGCGCATCGGCCTTGCGCGCATCTTCCTCAACGACGCGCCTTTCATCTTGCTCGATGAGCCCACCAGCGCGCTCGATGCCCTCAACGAGGCAGCCGTAATGCAGGCCGTTGACGAGCTCAAGCGCCGCGGCAAGACCATTGTGCTCGTAAGCCACCGTGCCAGCACCTGCGCGTTTGCCGATTTCTCGCTTTCGGTCGAGCACGGGAGGCTGAGCTAATGGCGCGCCCGGTCGACACACCGGAGCTGGCACGCAAACGTGAGCGCGAGGCCCAAATGGTGTCGCAGATGATTGCGCTGTGGTGTCGTGGGCATCATGGCGGCGAGCATGCGATCGAGCAGGCTGGCGACGATGAGCCCGTCCGCGTGAAGCTCGGCCTTCGAACCATTACGCTTTGCCCCGAATGCGCCGAGCTGCAGAAATACGCCGCCGCGCGCATTGAGCACTGCCCGCACATGGGCACCAAGACATTTTGCTCGGCCTGTCCTTCGCATTGTTACCGGCCTGCCATGCGCGAGAAGATCCGCGAGGTCATGCGCTGGTCGGGACCGCGTATGATCCGCTATCGCCCCATCACCGCCGTGCGGCACGCGATGGTAACGGTGTGGGCCAAACGCGTGGCGGCACGAAGCAAGTAGTCGCCGGCGCCGGCACGCCGCCCGTCCTTTCCCGTCGATTTCGGCCCCCGGTGCGCTCGTCGCATCGGGGGCCGCGCCGTTACAATGGAGCGGATTCACCAAATGCAAAGGAGTCGCCATGCCCGCCTGCCCGCTGGTCGATTGCCACACCCATACTTCGTTTTCGGACGGCCATGCCACATTTGAGGACAACGTCCGCGCTGCTGCCGCCGCCGGCTGCCGTGTCATGGTCTCGACCGACCACCTCACCCTGCCCGCCAGTATGGACGCCAACTGCGAGGCGCAGGTCGTCGAGGGCGACTTGCCGGCACATCGTCTGGCCTTTGAGGACGCCCGCAAACTCGCCGCGCAGATTGCGCCGGAGCTCACCTTTATCTACGGTTTTGAATGCGATTGGTACGAGGGTTGCGAGCCGTTTGTTGAGCGCTGGTCCCAGGACGCCGTCGTACGCCTGGGCAGCGTGCACTGGATTGGCGACCCCGGCGATATCATGGCCGGTGCCGCGGGTACGGCGGGAACGGAAAACGCCGCTCGTCCCGATACGCCCGATTCACGCTGCGGTTGGATCGACGACGACACCAACCTGCACGTTTGGGAAAACCTTGGCGTGCTCGGCGTGTGGGAGCGCTACGTCGACGACTGGTGCCGTGCTTGCGAAAGCTCACTCAGCTTTGATGTGATGGCCCACCCCGACCTGGTCATGCGCTTTTCGAAGGAAGGCTTTGCGCCCGACTTTGACCCCGCGCCGTTCTGGCAGCAGATGGCCGAGTGCGCCCACGACACGGGCCGCCGCGTTGAGGTCTCGACAGCCGCACCGCGCAAGGGGCTCGACGATTACTACCCCGCGACCGGCCTTTTGCGCTGCTTTGCCCACGCCGAGGTGCCGATCACTTTTGGCTCGGACGCGCACCGCGTCTGCGACATCTGCTGGAACATCCGCGAGGCCCAGGCCCACGCCTACGACTGCGGTTATCGAACCTTCGACATCCCCCACCCCACCGGCGAATGGGAGCCCACACCCCTCGCCTAGCCATCCCTTTATAAGTTGCGGTGAAATAGTTCCTGTTTATAGCCCTAAGACCGTCAAACAAGAACTATTCCACCGCAACTTCTATGGTCATCGGGGACGTTCTTAAACGACTAGTGGCGGCGGGCGTTGAGTTCGCCGGCCAGCTCGTCGAGGGTGATACCGTAGCGTTCGAGCGTCACGAGCAGGTGATAGATCAGGTCGCCGGCCTCGTAGCGGATGTGATCGTGATCGTTATCCTTGCAGGCCATAATCACCTCGCTCGCCTCCTCGGCAAGCTTCTTGAGCAGTTCGTCCTCGACATCGGTCAGCAGACGGGCGGTGTAGCTCTCCTGCGGCGATGCGTTGCGACGGCTATGAATCACCTCGGCCAGTCCCGTCAGCGTCTCGCCGATATTTCCCAGCTGCACGTTAGCTGTTCTGACTCCCATGGTTATTTCCTCTCGTTACTGCAGCGTAAAGTAGGTACCGGCCTCATCGAACCGAGGCTTTGCGCCCTTTTTCTCAAAGAACTCGACGATGACGGCATGGGCCTCATCGAGCCTTTCCTTCTCGGCCTCGAGCCAAAGCGACTGCGCCCCGCAGGCATCAGTCAGGTGCACGCGGCACGGCACGCCCGCGCGGAGGAGCTCGGTGTTGCAGTCGGCGACCTCGAACGGCGTCACGACTTTCATCGCACTCCCCCTTCCACGCGCTTAAAGAAGCAGGTACGGTTGCCGGTGTGGCAGGCCGGACCCGGCGAGTCGACCTTGACCAGCAGCGTATCGCTATCGCAGTCGGCCCAGAGCTCCTTGACCTCCTGCATGTTGCCGCTCGTCGCTCCCTTATTCCAGAGCTCCTGGCGGCTGCGGCTCCAAAACCACGTGGTACCGGTCTTGAGCGTCAACCCCACCGATTCCTCGTTCATCCAAGCAACCATAAGCACCTCGCCGGTGTCATATTGCTGAACCACGCAAGGAATCAGCCCGTTGGCGTCGTACGTAAGCTTTGAAGGATCGGTTACCTCTTCCATTTTTCTCCCCAATTTAAATCCCACAGGTCGGCGAGGGTTGTCCAGGTGCCCGAGATTCCGAGCGACAAGCCCGACGACGCGTACTTAAGTACGCGAGGAGGGTTGGAGCCGGAAGGTCGGGTGCCTGGGCAAGCCGCAGCATTAGAAGTCCAACCTCACAGGAATACCTTGGCTGGCCATATACTCCTTCACCTGGCGAATGCTGAAGGTTCCAAAGTGAAAGACGCTCGCCGCCAACACGGCGTCGGCCTCGCCCTCAATCACACCCTCGGCAAAATGCTCGAGTGTGCCCACGCCGCCGCTCGCGATGACGGGAATCGGCACCGCGCGCGCCACGGCGCGGGTGAGCGCCAAATCGAAGCCGGCCTTGGTGCCGTCGCAGTCCATGCTGGTCAGTAGGATTTCGCCGGCGCCGCGACGAGCCGCCTCCTCGGCCCACGCCACCGCGTCGATACCCGTAGCGTTGCGGCCGCCCGCCGTAAAGACCTCCCACTTATCGGCGCCCGGCTCCCCGGGCAGCCCCACGCGCTTGGCATCGATCGCCACGACCACGGCCTGGCTGCCAAACACCGCGGCGGCCTGGCTAATCAGCGACGGGTCGCGTACGGCCGCCGAGTTGAGCGACACCTTGTCGGCACCGGCGGCAACCATGGTCCGCATGCCCGCCAGGTCGCGAAAGCCGCCGCCCACGGTATAGGGAATAGCGAGCTCCTCGGCCGCGTGCGCCGCCATCTCGATGGTCGTCGCGCGGTTGTCGCTCGTCGCGGTAATGTCCAAAAAAACGACCTCGTCCGCACCCTCGCGGTCGTAGGCGCGCGCCAGCTCCACCGGGTCGCCAGCATCGCGCAGGCTCACAAAGTTGACGCCCTTGACCACGCGGCCGTCCTTAACATCCAGACAGGGAATTACGCGTTTGGTAAGCATGGGCTACTCCTCCCCTCGGGCGGCGGCCAGCGCCTGGGTCAGCGTAAAGTTTCCTTCGTAGAGCGCACGACCGGTAATGGCGCCTTCAATCGCGCCCTCACCCGCCGCGGCCAGCGCGCGGATGTCGTCGAGCGTCGAGATGCCGCCCGAAGCCACGACGGGAAAGCCCGCGACCTCGGCCACATGGCGATACGCCGCCACATCGATGCCCGTCTGCATGCCATCACGCGCGATGTCGGTATACACCAGATGCTTAAAGCCCAGCTCGGTAAGCTGCGCCACGGCATCGTCGAGCGCCACGCCCGCGCCGTCGCGCCAGCCGTTCACCTTAACCTGGCCGTCGCGTGCGGCAACGTCGGCGACCAGCAGCTCGCCAAAGCCTTGGGCTGCCACCTCAGCAAAACCCGGCTCGGTCACGAGCACGGTGCCCAGCGCAATGCGGCGAGCACCATAGCCTGCCAGCTCATCGATGCGTGCGAGTGAGCGAACGCCGCCGCCCACGTCCACGGACAGACCGTCGACGCCGCAGATGGCCTTAATCGCCGCCGAATTGGCAGCGCATGTGTCCTCGTCCTCGCCAAAGGCAGCGGACAGGTCGACGACGTGCACCCAGCTTGCGCCCTGCTCGGCAAACGAGCGGGCGACGGCCACGGGGTCATCGGAATATACCTTGCAGCAGTTGCGGTCGCCGCGCTCCAGGCGCACAACCTTGCCGCCGATCAGATCGATTGCGGGAAACAGGATCATCGGCCAACCTCCTCGACGATGTTGACGAAGTTCTTAAGGATGCGCTGACCCAGCGCGGAGGATTTCTCGGGATGGAACTGGCAGCCCCACACGTTGCCGTGGCGCACGATGCACGGGAAACTCCGTGTATAGTGCGTGCGCGCCAACACATCGGTGGCATCGACGTCGCCGGCCACCGCGTAGCTGTGGGTGAAGTACATATTGGCGCCCTCGGCAAAACCGGCGAGCAGCGGATCGGCCGCGCCGGCAGGCGTCATGTGCACCTGATCCCAGCCCACGTGCGGAATCTTCAGACGGCTCGACTCCAGGTGCGTGCACGAGCCACGCATGATGCCCAGGCCATCGACCCAGGGACCGCCGGCCTGCTCGGAGGCATCGTCGTCCGCGTCCACGCCCTCGTCCGCAGGCACGCCCTCGTTGCCACGCTCAAAAAATAGCTGAAGACCCAGGCAGATGCCGAGCAGCGGAGTTCCGGCGGCAACGGCATCGAGCACGGCCACCTCCTCGCCGCTCTGGCGCATAAAGGCGATCGCGTCATAGAACGCGCCCACGCCCGGGATGACCAGGCCGTCGGCGTTGCGGATCTGCTCCGGATCGTCCGATGTGCAGGCGGCGGCACCGGCGCGCGCAAGCCCGCGCACGACGCTCGACAAGTTGCCCTTGTGGTAGTCGACCACCACGATCTTCGGTTCGCCCACGCGACCCCTCCACTTCTCATCATCCAAAACCACCACAAAGGTGCCTGTCCCCTTCGTGGTGGTTTTACCCTTGTGACGGTTACAGCGAGCCCTTGGTGCTGGGGATGCCCTGCACGCGGGGATCGAGCTCGCAGGCGCGGCGCATCGTGCGACCCACGGCCTTAAAGGCGGCCTCGATAATGTGGTGCGAGTTGCCGCCCGCCAGCTCGCGCACGTGCAGCGTGAGCTTGGCATCGCGCGCAAAGGCATAGAAGAACTCGACGGCCAGCTCGGTATCGAAGCTGCCCACGCGCTCGGTCGGCACGGGCAGCTCGCAATAGGCCTGCCCTCGGCCCGAGATATCCACGGCGGCCATCACGAGCGTCTCGTCCATGGCAATCGCCGCGTCGGCAAAGCGCGTAATGCCCACCTTGTCGCCCAGCGCTTGGCAAAACGCCTCTCCCAGCACAATGCCCGTGTCCTCGACGGTGTGGTGTGCATCGACCTCGACGTCGCCCACTGCGTGCACCGTCAGATCGAACAGGCCATGGCGGCCAAAAGCGTTGAGCATGTGGTCGAAAAACGGCACGCCGGTCGAGATATCGCACACGCCAGATCCGTCCAGGTCGAGCTTTACGACAATGTCGGTCTCGCCCGTCTTGCGGGTTACCTCGGCATAGCGGTCCATCTACATCTCCTCCTTCACCAGCGCGGCAAACGCAGCCAGTACCTCGTCGTTTTCCTGTGGGGTACCCACGGTAATGCGCAGGCAGTCCGCGAGCCCCGGCGCGTAGCTAAAGTCGCGCACCAAAATTGAATACTCGTCGCGCAGGCGCTCGCGCACGCGCGTGGCATGCGGCGTACGCACGAGCACAAAGTTCGCCGCGCTCGGCCATGCCTCCACGGGCATGCCCTCGGCAGCCATCGCGCGCAGGGCGGCCTGTTCGCGTTCGCGCTCGGATGCGATCTGCGCCACCACGGGCGTGTAGGCATCACGGGCACGCACGCAGGCAAGTGCTGCCGCCTGGCTCAGTACGTTGACCGAATAGATCTGGCGAATCGCCGCGAACACGCCGATGACTTCGGGCGCCGCAATCACATAGCCCAGACGCGTGCCGGCAGCGCCAAACGCCTTGGACAACGTATGCAGAATCACCAGGTTGGGATGCTCGGCGATAAGCCCCTGCGCCGTGGTGGCCGCGCCAAACAAATCGTCGGCAAACTCAACGTAGGCCTCGTCGACCATGACCATGCCGGGGCACGCATCGCACAGCGCCGCGACAAAGTCGAGCGGCGCCACGTCACCCGTGGGGTTATTGGGCGAGGTCACGATTGCCAGGTTGCACTCGGACGCCGCCGCGAGCACAGCTGCCTGGTCGAGCTCAAAGGTCGCGGGGTCGCGCCACACGTCGCGCACCTCGGTCTGGCAGAGCGACGCAAAGAACGCGTACTCGCTAAAGCACGGCGGGCAGTTGAGCAGGGTCCGTCCCGCGCCGCCAAACGCCAACAGGTAGTTATAGAGCAGCTCGTCGCCGCCGTTGCCCACGCAGACATTCTCGCGCGCCACACCATGCCAAGCGGCAAGCTCGTCGCGCAGATCGTTGGACATGGGATCGGGATAGCGGTTGAGCGGTGTAGCGGCCAGGGCGGCGTCTACCGCCTCGCGCACGCCAGCCGGCACGGGATAGGTGTTCTCGTTGGCCGAAAGGTTGATGCGCGTGGGCGTAAAGTTGGGATCGTAGGGCTCAATGCCGGCCAAGTAGGGCTGGACGAGCTCCTTCATACGGGACGTGAGCTCGGCCATATTAGGCCTCCTTGTCAGTCGCGCCGGCGCCATCCGCGCTTGCAGCCGCCAGGTCCACGCCCTCGGCAACCGTCACCACGGCGTCGCCCGGCCAGGCGACCTTGGTCAGGTCGGCCGCGGCGAGCGACTCGGCGCTCACGGCATCCTCGCCCTGCTCCAACACGCGGCGGCGCAGCGCGGCGGAAAGCGCGTGTGCCCACAGACCCTCGGCCTCGGCTAGACGCTGCGTGGCAGGAGCATCGGAGAGCAGGCCCTCGGGTGTATAGCAAATGACACTCGAGCGCTTGACGAACTCTTCGACCGAAAGCGGGTTGGAGAACATGGCCGTGCCGCCGGTCGGCAGCGTGTGGTTGGGGCCAGCAACATAATCGCCAAGCGGCTCGGAGCTCCAAGCGCCCACAAAGATGGCGCCGGCGTTGCGAATGCCGCCGAGCAGGCCCATCGCATCCTTGCAATGCAGCTCAAGGTGCTCGGGCGCCACGATGTTCACTGCTTCGACGGCAGCCGCCATGTCGGCGGCCACCACGATGGTGCCTTCGTTGTCGAGCGAGGCACGCGTGATCTCGGCACGCGGCGACTGCGCGACCAGGATATCGATGCCCGCCTCGACCTCACGCGCAAACTGCTCGTCGCAGGTCACCAGATAGCAGGCCGCCAGCGGATCATGCTCGGCCTGGGCCATCAGGTCGGCCGCGACCACCATGGGCTTGGCCGTGGCATCGGCCAGCACGCAGACCTCGGACGGGCCGGCGACCATGTCGATTCCCACATCGCCCGAGACAATCTGCTTGGCCGCGGCGACAAAGGCGTTGCCCGGGCCGGTGATTTTATCGACGCGCGGAATGGTCTCGGTACCGTACGCCAGCGCGGCCACGGCCTGGGCGCCGCCCACCATATAGATCTCGTCCACGCCGCCGAGCTTGGCGGCCGCGAGCGTATACGGGCTGATCAGGCCGTCCTTTTGCGGCGGGGTCACCATGACCACGCGCTTGACGCCGGCGACCTTGGCGGGAATGGCATTCATGAGCACCGTGGAGGGATACTGCGCGCGACCGCCCGGCACGTAGATGCCGGCCGCAGCGAGCGGGGTCACCTTAACGCCGAGCATCGTGCCATCCGGGCGCGTGGTAAACCAGCTCTGCTCGACCTCGCGCTGGTGGAACTCGCGAATTTGGCGTGCAGCCTTTTCGAGCGCAGCGACAAAGGCCGGATCGAGGCCTTCGAGCGCGGCATCGATCTGCTCCTGCGGAAGACGGAAGCTCTGCAGTTCAACGCCGTCAAAACGCTGGCAGTAATCGCGCACCGCGGCATCGCCGTTGGCGCGCACGTTGGCCACGATATCGCGGGCCGCGTCGACGATGTTTTGCGGCAGCACGCCCTTGCGGTTGAGCTGGTTGGTAACGAGGCGCTCACCGGGAGTAAGCTTGATGGTCTTCATTTCGGTATCCCCTATCGGTCGAGGTTTTGTTCGAAAAACGAGAGACCGGGCGGCGGCGCCAGTCGGCCCGCAGCCCGGACGTTGGGGCGCCCGTGCGTGCTCGCGCTATTGTGCCGAGCCCGCAACGGGCTCAAAATGCTTGTCCTTCACGGCCGCGGCCAGGCGATCGGCCAGATTGCGTACGCGCGGATCCAGACGTGCAGCGCCTGGGTTGACAAAGAAGCGGGCCGTGCAGTCCATAATGCGGCCGGTGATGACCAGGTCGTTGTCGCGCAGTGTGGCGCCCGTGGCGGTAATATCCACGATGCGGTCGGTCATGCCAACAATGGGGCCCAGCTCGATATTGCCGTGCAGCGAAACGATATCGGCGTTCACGCCGCGCTCGGCATACCAGGCACTCGCGATGCGCGGATACTTGGTGGCCACGCGAAGCGACCCACGACGGGCATAGTTGTGCTCGGCCTGGCCGGCGCGCCATGCGGGCTCCGCCTCGATAAACGTGCACAGGCCGTAGCCCAGATCGACCAGCTGCAGCAGGTTAAGGTCGGCCTCGATAAGCGAATCCCAGCCGCAGATGCCGCAATCGGCACCACCGCAGCCCACAAAGGCGGGCGCATCGCTGGGGCGCACGATGACAAACTCGATATCGCCGACCGTGCCCTCACCAGCGTGTGTGTCGCGGCCGCGCACGATCAGGTGACGGCCGGGATCGCGCAGCTCGGAGACGTCCAGACCCGCGGCCTCGAGCATGTCGAGCGTGTCGGCCTTGAGCGAGCCCTTGGGCACGGCAATGCGCAGCGGACCCTCGGTGCCGCGGCCCACGGCATGGTCACCATCGGAAGCAGCGTCCTCGGCCGAGGTGCGCGCGGCCTCCAGGCGCTCGAGCGAAAAGGCGAAGCCCGCCGCCGGCACCTCGATGCCGTCGCCAAATGCGCCGGTAAAGATGGAGTCGTAGCGTCCGCCCGAACCGACCGGATCGGGCAGGCCGCCGGCATAGGCCTTAAAGACCAGGCCCGTGTAGTAATCAAACGAGTTCATGATGGAGAAGTCGAAGGACAGCACCTGGGCGTCCTCGGGAGCCAGGCCCTCGACCAGGGCGCGCAGCTCGCGCGTGAGCGGCGCGACAATGCCCGCCGCCGTCAGCAGCGCGTCGACGCGGTCGAGTACCTCGGCGCCGCCGTGCAAGCGCGGCAGCTCGCTAATGGCAGCCTTGACGGCCTCGGGCTCGGCGCTTGCCGCCACACGGGCATCGAGGCCCACAAAGTCGTTGGCGTGCACGCAACGCAATGCCTCGGCAGCCAGTTCGCGATCCCCACAGGCCGCGAGCAGCTCCTTAAACGGACGCACACTACCTGCGATAATGCGCGCATCGGGCAGTGCCAGCTTGCGCACGGCCTCGGCCACCAGCGAGACGATCTCGACATCGCCCGTGGTATCGCCCGCACCGATAAGCTCAAAGCCCAGCTGCGTAAACTGACGCGAGCCACCGGCATTGCGTTGGCACTCGCGGACCACCGGCGCCTCGTAGCGCAGGCGCAGTGGCAGATCGGCTGCGCGCATGCGGGTCGAAACCAAGCGCACGATCGGCAGCGTGTTGTCGGGACGGACCACCAGCAGGCGGCCGTCGTCATCGAAGAGCTTAAACGGCGTGTCCGCAATGCGGCCGCCCTCCTCGAGCGAACCCTTGTCCTCGAGCAGCGGCGTCTCGACCGGCAGGTAATGATGCTCCCTAAAGCAGCCCTTCACCGTACATGCGATCTCCTCGCGCGCCTGAGCCTCCTCGGGCAATATGTCCCGGAATCCCCACGGTGTGGCCGTCATCTGGTGAGCCTCCTCATGCTGTGTTTCATATAGAACAGAAGACCGGCATAGCTCCGCCGGTCTTCTGGGTACTTTAGCATACTAGAGTGTTTGCGGGGAAAATCCATCGCAGCCGCTCACGCCGTATTCATTTGGAAACATAGGGCAGATCGCCGCAACCCAAACCCGCCTAGGCGCCAATCGCACGACGATACTCTGCCATTACCTGCGCATCGGCAGCTGCGGGGTCGGCGAAATAGCGCCCGTCATAGGTCTCGGCCGAAACAACTCCGCGATAGCCGCGCGCCACCAGCCTATCCAGGTCGGCGCGCATATCGCGGTCGCCGTCACCCCAGGCAAGATGCGTCGTGCCATCTGCCGCAACATCGACAAAATGCACGTGGGCGACATCATCGCCAAGCAGATCGAAATAATCGTCGATGGTATCCCCTGCCACCGCCATAGCGCCCAAATCCAGACACGCCTTAAGTGCCGGATGATCAACTGCCTCGATCATGCGCTTCGTGTCGGCCGCCGAGTTCACGATCATCGACTCAACCGGCTGTAGGGCCTCGAGCACCAGTCGCACGCCGCGCTCTCCCGCATGCTCGGCAATCGCACGCAGCATCGAGGCGCTGCGACCCCACGCGTCCTCGATCGGCTCGTTCAAAAATGCCCAGCCGCTCGAGACCATGACCTGCTCGGCTCCAAGTTCCGCCGCGATATCCACAACGTTCTTAAAGTACGCGAGCGTGCGGGCACGCGCCTCATTCCCACGCGCCGCGATATTCCACGGCTTGGGGTTGTTCTGTTCGGGACAAAGCCCCACAATCCGAACCCCATACCGCTGCGACAGCTCCCGCACCTGCTCGAGCGAATCGTATCCATGGCAATCGACATACAGATGCATCGCCCCGGTCCAAAGCTCGCAACACGTGTAGCCCGAGGCCGCTGCCGAAGAAAAGAATTCCTCAAGGTCAAAATAACGATGGCTGATATTCATGACGGCAAGCTGCGGATACTCCATCTTGTCCACCTTTCGGCAAAAGGGCGCCGCAGCACAGTGTGCGCGACGCCCCCTCTTACATTATTCTCATTATGACGGATGCCCTACTGAACACCAAGCACTCCAAAGAACGCGCCGGCGATACTCACGAGCAGGATCACGAGCATGATGACCAGCGGATTCATCTTCTTCTTGAGCATGAGATAGACGGTTCCAAACAGCCCCATCGTGACAAAGCCCGGGAAGATTCCGTTGAGCAGCTCGGCCAGCGTCTGAGCACCATCGCCCGCACCGACCATGAGCGGAATGTCCACGGTGACCATCTCCATGGTCATAGCGCCGATCACCATGGCGCCCATGATAGAGGCCATCTTGACGATCGTGTCCATAATGCCCGATTCCTGGACCTTGCTGATCATGTCCGAGCCAAAGCGATACCCCACAAACGTCAGCAGGTAACGGATGATGTAGTGAGGGACATTGAACACGAGCAGGAACAAAATCGGGCCAAGAATAGAGCCCTGTAGCGCCAGCGACGTGCCGACACCCGTTGCCAAAATTCGCAGCGTGCCCCAGTAGAAGGCATCGCCCACGCCGGACAGCGGCCCCATCAAAGCAAGCTTGACATTAGAGATCGCGCTCGTGTCAAAGCTATCGTCAGTAGCGTTGACCTCCTCCATTGCAGCGGCGATGGACATGGGGAGCGTCGAGATGTACGGCGTGACGTTATAGAGCTCCATATGGCGCTTGAGGGCGGCCTTAAAGTCCGCATCCTGCGGATACAGCTTGCGAAGGATCGGCATAAGGGCCCACATAAAGCCGATATGGCCCATACGCTCGTAGTTCCAGGAATGCTCATAGGGAATCGAGCGCCAGAACAGCTTCTTAAGGTCTGCGCGGGAAATCAGCCCGTCATAAGAAGACTCAAACTTAAAACTCATCGAACCCACTCCCAATCGCAGGATCCTCGGTTGCCACTGCGGGCTGCTCCGCCTTTTTCTTGTCACCCAAAACCGTCATCGCGACGACGATGATCGCGGCAAAGATCGCCACGCCCGTCGTGCTAATGCCAAAGTAGGCGACGAGGAAGAAGCCAGCGAAGAAGAACGGCGCCACAGTCTTGTTCATAATCATCTGAGCCAGCATTGCAAAACCGAGTGCGGGCAAGAAGGCGGCGGCGACATCCATACCGGTCTGAACGAAATCGGGGATGATGTTGAGCAGGCTGGCAACAGCATCGGCGCCAAAGAAGAATGCCAGGGGAATAATCAGCAGGCCGCACCAGCTCTGCGCGTAGCCGGCGATGAGCATGTTGCGCGTGATGGCCTTGGTGTCTCCGTCCTCGACGTTTTTGTCGATACGGTGCACCAGCAGCAGCATCACCGGCTGGCCCAAGGCGGTATCGAGCGCCAGGACGATCGTTGCGATAGGAATGCCCAGGGTCAGGGCCGCCGAAGCGTCCGCGCCGGCCTGCATGGCAAGAGATACGCCCAGGATAGTGCCGGAAATCGTATCGGGTGGGTTATACGCACCGACCGAGATGGCGCCGACCATGGCAAGCTCCATCGTGGCGCCCATGATCGTGCCGGTCACCATGTCGCCCATGACAAGGCCAACCAGAGGTCCGAGCACGATCGGGCGCTGGAGGTAGCTCGTGCCCGTCAGCCACTCGGAATAGCCCAAAAGGGCAATCAGGAAAATCAGGATTGTCTTGATAACCATGACAGCCCCTAACCGATGACCTTCGCGGCGTCAGTCTTCGCATCTGCCGGAATCATCTGAATGAACAGTTCATAGCCCTCGCCGAGCAGCTCTTTGACGTATGCCTCGTTTTCGGGCGTAAGGAACACGCTCGTCGAGACCTGGCGGGCATTCTCGCTAAAGGCAACATTGCCGAGGTTGATCTTCTTGACTCCCATCGCCTTGGCGACGGCACCGGCCTGCTGGATCGTCTCGCAAACCACGAAGAGCTTGTACTTATCAGTCACTCCGCTCTGGAGCGCCTTGACGGCGTCCTCGGTGTTTTTGACGACGACCTTGCAGCCCTCAGGCTTTGCAAGGGACAGGGCCTGTAGACGAAGCTTGTCATTGAGGACCGTGTCGCTCACCAACAGGATGCAATCGGCACCCAGAGCCGAGGTCCAGCTAACGGCAACCTGGCCGTGAAGCAGTCGATAATCTACACGAATCATCTGAATCATGATGTGCTCCCTAGTGGTTAAAACTCATCGAGCTCGGCCTGCCCCAGCAGGTCGTTGACGTACTTGACCTTGGTGTCGTCCGCCTCGACGATCTGGCGAATGGCCTCATCGATCGGGGTGGATTCGGGCACGAACAGCAGCTGAATAAGGAGCGGCAGGTTCATATTGGTCACCAGATGCGTGTTGGGACGCGTCTGGACGATCTTGGTGAACTCGTTGTTGACACTGCCGCCAAAGAGGTCGGTGCAAACGACGACCTCATCGTCCGCGGCAAAGCCGTCCAGAATCGCTGCGGCCTCCTTGGTCAGGTCCTCGTTTCCGTCGACATACATAGAGAGCGCATGGACGTTTTCGCGCTCGCCGGAAAGCAGGCCGATGCTCTCGACGATTCCAGACGCAAAATGAGCATGGGACGCCACGATAAACTGCCTCATTCGATTCCCCTTCCTAGCGAATTTCGGCATAAAAATGCCCGGACGCATGCGCCCGGGCAGGGTGCTTCTAAAATGAGTGGTCAACTATTAGTAGTCGAACTGGTGATAGTAACGACGGTAGTTGAGGTTGTGCTTGGTGACCGTCTCGTAGTAAGCGGCAAGGCGATCGGTGATCAGCGAGGAGAGGATCCACGGGGAGACGATGACGCGGAACTCGTCGTCAAGGCCGGGGATCGCGAACTCGGCGGTGTCGATGATGTTGATGTCGGTGTCGCCGGTCACGCCGCGGGTCAGGAAGGCGCGGACGCGCTCGTCGAGCTTGCGGTTCTCGTCCTCGCCCATGAACAGGAACACGGGGACGCCGGGCTCCACGAGCTCGAGGGTGCCGTGGAAGAAGTCGGCCGAGGTGATGTAGCGGGTGCGCTTCCACTGCATCTCCTCCAGGATGCACATCGAGAACAGGATCGTCTCGCCCCACAGGGCGCCGGAGCCGATGAACATGGTGTAGGGGGCCAGGGCGTACTTCTTGGCGAGCTCCTCGGCGCGCGGCTCGAAGCTCTTGCGGATGTCGACCAGGTGGGTCCAAACATCCTTGGTCTGCTCAATAAACTTGTCGAACTGCGGGAAGCAACCGCGGCGGTTGAGCAGGCGCAGGCCGAAGCAGTCGGCGAGGTAGTAGCCCATCTCGCAGCCACCGTTACCATGATCGGAAGCCATCTTGACGCAATTCTCGGCGCCGACAGCCTGGCCGATGAGACCCTCGGGCTTGGTCATGGCGTAGACACGAATGCCCATGTCCTTCATCTTCTTGACGGCCTCGAGGACCTCGGGGGTGGTGCCGGACTCGGAGGCGGTGAGCACGACGGACTTCTCGGTCATGCGCTTGTGGCCCATGGCGTTCCACTCGGCGGCGTGGATCAGGTAGACCTCGAGGTCGCGGTCGCCGAACTTGTTCATGAGGTACTCGAGCTGCATGAGCTCGTCCCAGGTGCCGCCGACGCCCATCAGGAACACGGCGTCGTAGCCCTCGTCGGCGACCTTGTCGGCGAGCGCGGTCATCTTCTTGCCGGCCTCGTAGACGTTCTTGCCGTCCTCGACGTAGCCCTCCTGGCTAAAGTGCATGATCTCGATCTTCTCGGTTTCCTTCATGGCTTTTCCTTTCTGTCCTGCACGCGAATCTATACATCGCGTTTCTTTTCGATACCAATTATAGACATACACCCGACGTGTTTTTAATACCACTTTTCAATCTGTTCCAATCCTCGGTGAACGGTCGAAATTCTCTGGTGAGTGGTATTAAATTAGAATTTGATGTATAGCTAACGCCCCCGGCGTCTCCCTTGTGTGACAAAGAACAGCGTTCCTACCAGCGCAATAATGGTCGATGCTCCAAACAGTACCGTCTGGACGCCCAAAGCCTCCGCCAAAAACGGAGCCGCCAGCAGCGGCACCACGCCGGCGCTCATCAGGCCAAAGCGCACAAAGCCGGTAATGCGACCCAGGTATTTGATGTCGGCGCGCTCCTGAATCAAGATCATCTGCAGCGGCTCCAGGAACCCCCAGGCCAGACCGTTAATCGCCTGACCGACAATCGCGACCCCCAGCATATCTGTGCCCACGTACACCATGGACCCAATGCCCACGGCCATGAGCGCGCCGAGCAGCAATCGTAGGTTGACATGGCGAGCAGAAAGCTTGGTCAGGATGAACGCGCCCACCGAGGAAGTGAGGCCCACGACCGAGGACAGCCAGCCCAGCCAGACGATATCCACGTTGAGCACATCACGGTAGAACAACGACTCAAGCGAATCAAACGCGCCAAACGCAAAGAATCCCAAAAAGCCCGAGATAAAGATGAGGCGCAGGTCGTGGTCGCGAAACGTAAGTCGCGCACCCTCGGCCATGCCGCCCAGAATACCGCCCTTCGGCTTTTCCCCTTTTGCGGGAACAACGCACTCGTGACAGCCCAAGGAGAGCACGGCCGCCACACCCATCATGCCCGCCATGAGCAGGTAGACCGATTGCGTGGCAAAACAGCTCACGATGGCACCGCCGAGCAGCGGGCCAGCGGTATAGGCGATATTGCTGTAGAACACCATGAGACCGTTCACGCGGGTACGGCCCTCGGTGGTCGACTCCAGGTATCCCGGAAACGCATGCGTGCAGGTGTTGATAAAGCCGCCCGCAAGCCCCAAGACGCACGCGGCAAACACAAGCCCGGGGACAGACAGCGGCGCCAACCCCACGCCAAGCGATAGCACAGCCGTAATCACGCACGTCACAAATGACGTCCGGCGCGGTCCAAAGCGATCGATGACCGAACCCGACACCATATTGCCCGCCGACGTCATAAGATTGCGCACGAGCGTAATGGCGGCAACCAAAAAGGCCGTGCCGGCCAGATCATACGTGGCCGCACCGATAAGCCCTAAAAAGTAGACCGCGTTGTTGGCGCACCACTGCAGGGACTCAATAAGAATCAGCCTGACCTCCGCCGGCGTCAGGCGCATTGCTTCGCGATCCTTCGCGAACATACGAACTCCTTCTATACAAAAAGGGGATGGAGGGCATAGGCCTGCTCCATCCCCTTTCCAGGTTGCAACGAAAATCTATGCAGCCGGGCCCTTACGCCAGCACGCCGAAGAACGCGCCGATGATGCCCACGACCATGGTGGCCACGA
>CAUBOH010000027.1 GCA_958437495.1 uncultured Collinsella sp.
GGTACGGCGAGGTGCTGATTCCCGTGATCGAGCAGGTTGTGCTCGATCTTCCCGACACAGGAACAATTTCCGTCCACGTTATGGACGGCTTGATCGATATGGACAAGTAGGGAGGTCAACATGCTAATCGAGACCCTTTCGGTCTTTCCCGAGATGTTTGAGCCCGTTATGTCCACGTCGATCTTGGGCCGAGCCCGCAAGGCCGGCCTTTTTGATTTTAAGGCGTATAACCTGCGCGACTGGACGCACGACCGCCATCGCACCGTCGATGACGAGCCGTACGGCGGCGGGCAGGGCATGCTCATGAAGGTCGAGCCTATTGCCGAGGCCATCGAGGCCATTAGCTCCGAGGGTCCCAAGCCCACCGTGGTGTTTTTTACCCCCTGCGGCGAGCCCTTTACGCAGCATGTGGCCGAGCGCCTGCTCAAAAGCGAACGTCTGCTGTTTGTGTGCAGCCGCTACGAAGGCGTCGATGAGCGCGCGTATGCGTATGCCGACGAGCGTCTGTCGATCGGCGACTACGTGCTTACAGGTGGCGAGCTACCCGCCATGGTCGTTGCCGATGCCGTCGTGCGCCTCATTCCCGGCGCCCTGGGCGACGAGATGAGTAACGTGGACGAGTCGTTCTCGACCGCCGAGGACGGAGGCCTGCTCGAGTACGCGCAGTACACCCGACCCGCCGAGTTCAATGGCCAAGGTGTGCCTCCGGTGCTCGTGAGCGGCGATCACGCTAAGGTCGATGCCTGGCGTCGCAAGAATGCCATCGAGCGCACCTGTCGCTGGCGCCCCGATCTGATCGAGACGGCGCGCCTTACGCCCCGGGAGCGCGCGTACGCGCAGGAGATTCTGGACGCTTCCTATTCGCAGAGCGAGGAGTGAGAATGGTTCCATCGCAGCATTCTGCCCTGAGGGGCGCCTTTGAGTGGATTGCGGTCGTCGTAATCGCGCTCGCCGCCACCTTCTTGATTCGCTCGTTTGTGATCGAACCCTTTGTGGTGCCCACCGGCTCCATGGAGTCCACGATCGAGATCGGCGACCAGATCCTGGCGCAAAAGGTAAGCCTCGAGCTCGGCCAGCCCGTCACCCAGGGCGATATCGTGGTGTTCCACAACCCCGATGGCACCTCCGAGCATGATGTGCTGGTGAAGCGCGTCATTGCCACGGCCGGCCAGACCGTTGACCTGCAGGACGGCAAGGTCGTCGTTGACGGCCAGGTGCTCGACGAGGACTATACGACCGGCATGAGCTGGCCGCTTTCGGTCCAGGCGCCCGCCGCCCAGGTGAGCTATCCCTACACCGTCCCCGACGGGTGCGTGTGGGTGATGGGCGACAACCGCGAGAACTCAGCCGACTCACGCTACTTTGGCCCGGTCGACCGTTCGGACCTGATCGCCGTGGCGCTCGTGCGTTACTGGCCGCTCAACCGTCTGGGCGCTATCGACTAAAAACCGCTATAGTACAGTACCTAACCGTGTAATCGTTTCGACGAGGGGATATTAGAGGCATGAACGCTTCATCGCTTTCCTTCCAAGACATCATCCTGCGCCTCCAGCAGTACTGGGGCGAGCAGGGCTGCGTCATTATGCAGCCCTATGACTCCGAGGTCGGTGCCGGTACCTTCCATACCGCGACCACGCTGCGCTCGCTCGGTCCCTCCGAGTGGCGCACCTGCTATGCGCAGCCTTGCCGCCGTCCCGCTGACGGCCGCTACGGCGAGAACCCCAACCGCATGCAGCACTACTATCAGTTCCAGGTGCTCATCAAGCCCTCTCCGGTCAACGCCCAGGAGCTCTACCTGGGTTCGCTGGCTGCCATTGGCCTGGACCCCAACGACCATGACGTCCGCTTTGTCGAGGACGACTGGGAGAGCCCGACGCTCGGCGCCTGGGGCCTTGGCTGGGAGGTCTGGCTCAACGGCATGGAGGTTACGCAGTTCACGTACTTCCAGCAGGTGGGCGGTATCGAGGTCGACCCCGTGCCCGTCGAGATCACCTATGGCCTGGAGCGTATCGCCATGTACGCCCAGGGCGTCAACTCCGTTTATGACCTGGTGTGGAGCTATCTGCCCGACGGAACGCCCATGACCTACGGCGACGTGTTCTTGGAGAACGAGC
This sequence comes from uncultured Collinsella sp., assembly GCA_958437495.1. Taxonomy (GTDB): domain Bacteria; phylum Actinomycetota; class Coriobacteriia; order Coriobacteriales; family Coriobacteriaceae; genus Collinsella. The sequence continues at coordinate 2,115 of CAUBOH010000027.1, forward strand.
GTGAGTTTAGCGCCTACAACTTTGAGGTCGCCAACGTCGAGATGATGCGTCAGAAGTTTGACGACTACGAGGCCGAGTGCCACTCCTGCCTGGAGCGCAAACTTCCGCTGCCGGCGTACGACTGCGTCATGAAGTGCAGTCACGCCTTCAACCTGCTCGATGCCCGCGGCGCCCTGTCCGCGGTCGAGCGTGCCAACTACATCCTGCGCGTCCGCGCCGTCGCCAAGGCGTGCTGCGAGGCCTACATGGCCGAGGTCGCCGGAGTCAACGAGAATGCCGATCAGGAAGGCGAGGTGGCGTAAGCCATGGCAGACGCTAAGGATTTCCTGTTTGAGATCGGTACGGAGGAGATGCCCTCCGCGCCGCTGAACAATGCCGTCAAGCAGCTCGGCACCATGATTGCCAAGGGTTTGGACGATGCCGGCCTGGCCCACGGCGAGGTCCGTGTGATCTCGAGCCCGCGTCGCCTGGCTGCACTCGTGGCCAATGTCGCCACTGCGACCGACGAGGTCCACGAGGTTAAGCGCGGCCCCGCGGCAAACATCGCGTTCGACGCTGACGGTAACGCCACTAAGGCCGCCCAGGGCTTTGCCCGCAAGTGCGGTGTGGCTGCCGAGGATCTGATCCGTCGCGAGGACACCGATGGCCGCGAGTATGTCTTTGCCGAGAAGAATATCCCTTCCGCACCGGCTACGCCGATTCTGACCGCTCTGTGCGAGAAGACCATCGCCGGCCTGCAGTGGCCCAACTACCGCTCTCAGCGTTGGGGCCACGAGCATGCGACCTTTGTTCGTCCGGTCCGTTGGATCTGCTGCCTTCTGGGCGAGGACGTTGTGCCCGTGTCGTTTGCTGACGTGACGAGTGGCAACACCACTCGCGGTCATCGCGTGCTTGGCCCCGGTGACCATGTGGTCGCCAGCCCCGCTGTTTACGAGCAGGTTCTCGAGGACGCCGGCGTGCTTTCTGCCGAGCGCCGTCGCGAGGCCATCCTTGCCGGTATCGCCGAGGTTGAGGCTGCGCGCCCCGGCTGCCACGTCGATACGCCCAAGAAGGTCTTTGAGGAAGTCATCAACCTCTGCGAGTGGCCGACGGTGCTCGTCGGTACCTTCGATGAGGAGTTCCTCAAGGTCCCGCACGAGATCATCTGCGAGTCCATGCTCACCAATCAGCGCTACTTCCCGATCTATGACGGCGAGGGCAAGCTGACGCGTGAGTTCGTGGTCGTCTCTAACAGCAAGTCCGAGAATGCCGAGCGCGTGATCGACGGCAACGAGCGCGTCGTGCGTGCCCGTCTGGACGACGCCAAGTTCTTCTACGAGGAGGACCTGAAGATCTCCCTCGACGAGTTCCGTGAGCGCCTGGCCAAGGTCGCTTTCCAGGAGAAGCTCGGTAGTGTGCTTGCCAAGTCCGAGCGTATTGAGCAGCTCGCGCTTGCGATTGCCCGTGAGGCACACCTGGGTGCTCACCTGGCAGCCGACGCCGGCCGTGCTGCGCATCTGTGCAAGGCCGACCTGGTTTCTAACGCCGTCGTCGAGTTCACGAGCCAGCAGGGCGTGATGGGCGGTTATTACGCGACCGCGATGGGGGAGAACGACGAGGTCGCCCATGCCATCCGCGATCACTATCGTCCCCGCTTTGCAGGCGATGATCTGCCCGAGGGCACCGCTGGCTGCATCGTGGCCTGCGCCGACAAGCTCGATACCATCGCCGGTATCTTTGCCATCGGCGAGCCCCCGACCGGCTCCTCCGACCCGTACGCGCTGCGTCGTGCCGCCATCGGCATCATCAACATCCTGCGCGATCGCCTGCCGATTGACCCCACGTCGCTTATCGACTTTGCCCTTGAGCTCTATAGCGAGCAGGGCATCGAGTTCGACGCCGCCGAGGTCGCCCAGCAGGTTCGCGACTTCTTCCACGGCCGTCTGGTGAGCATGGCCCGCGACGAGAAGATTCCGGCCGATACCGTTGCCGCCGTCTCCGCGGTGCACATCATCGCCCCGTCGGTCTTCTTCGCCCGCTGCGCCGCCCTCGACGAGGCCCGCAAGAACGATGCCGAGACCTTTGACAACCTGGCTACCGCCTATGCCCGCGCCGCGCATATTTCCAAGCCCGAGCTGGGCGCGGAGTACGACCGCAGCCTGATGGGCGAGGCCGAGCTCGCGCTCGCCGATGCCTCCGAGGCTGCCCAGACCGCTGTTGATGCCGCCCTTGCTGCCGAGGATTACCCCGCCGCATTTGCCGCGCTTGCCGCTCTGCGCGCACCCATCGACCGCTTCTTCGACGAGGTTATGGTCATGGACAAGGACGAACAGCTTCGCGATAATCGCCTTAAGCTGCTCAACCGCTTCGAGGCCGTTTTCTCCGGCATCGCCAACATCGGTGAGCTTGCCCGCAAAAAGTAAGCCAGCCTGCGCGTAAGCGCAAAAGGAGCCCCGCATGGATTGCCCGGTCACCGCTCGTCCCACCGTTATCGTTATCTCCGACTCGCTCGGTGATACCGCTTGTGAGGTGGTGCTTGCGGCGTCCGGGCAATTTGATGAAGGGGCTTTTCGTGTTTTGCGCTTGCCTAAGGTGACCTCGGTGGAGCAGGTCAAGTCGTTTGTGGGACCGCGCGTCGATGCCGACCATCGCGATATCGCTGTGTTCCACACCATCGTCGACCCAGCGCTGCGCGCTCGCGTGCTCGACTACCTGAGCATGCTGCATATCCGCTCGGTCGACTTGATCGGCCCGACACTCGCCGTGCTGTCGTCGCTCATCGGCGTTGCGCCCAAGGGCGTGGCTGGCGTGATTCACAAGACCGATGACCGGTATTTCCATCGCATCGAGGCCATGGAGTATTTTGTCGAGCACGATGACGGACGTGGTTGCGACGATCTGTCGGGTGCCGATATCGTGCTGTTGGGCGTATCGCGCACGTCCAAGACTCCCCTTTCGATGTATTTGGCCTATCAGGGCTACAAAGTCGCCAATGTCCCGTTGGCACATGGTATGGAGCCGCCGAAGTCGATTTACGAGGTCGACCCGATGCGGCTGTTCGGTCTGATTTCGACCGTTGACGTGATTTCCGAGATCCGTGATAGCCGCCTGGGGGATGATTACGCCCGTGCCGTTGCCGGCTCCTATGCCGAGCCCGAGAGCGTACGCGGCGAGCTCGAGGAGGCCCGCGCCCTTATGAAGCGCCTGGGCTGCTTTGTGGTACGCACCGACGGCAAGGCGATCGAGGAGAGCGCCTCCGAGATCATTGCTCACCTCGAAGAGATCCGAGAAGCCAGGGCCCGCCGTGCCGCCCTTCGCGCCCAACAAAGCTAGCTCATTGGGGTAGCTAAAAATACCTGATATTGGTAAAGCGATTTATCAAATTACTCGCATCTGACCTGCGCGTTTCTTGTAGTGGTATCTTCATAAGGTAACCACCTTTATCTACCGTTTACCGCTCGTTTTAGCACGTTTACCAAACCGCGCATCCTCTTCTCACGCCAGCATGAAACCCGCCGTATAGTTCCCTCACGGCCCGCATCCGGCGGGTCGATTCGTTACCACGGTCGTGCGCGAGAGCGCATGGAAGGGGAAGTATCGTGAGCGATTGCAAGAGGGTTTACCGTTTTGGCACCGACGCCCAGGGCACCTGTGTGACTGAGGGCGACAAGTCCATGAACTTTGTGCTTGGCGGCAAGGGCGCGAACCTTGCCGAGATGAGCCGTATCGGCCTGCCGGTTCCCGGCGGCTTTACCATTACCTGCCAGACCTGTGTCGAGTATTCCGGTGCCGACAACGTGTGGCCTGATGGTGCACTCGATGAGATCGTTGCCGCAGAGGCAGACCTCGAGGCTCGCTGCGGCAAGAAGCTCGGTGACGCCAACGACCCGCTGCTCGTATCGGTGCGGTCGGGGGCTCCGTTCTCCATGCCCGGCATGATGGATACGGTCCTCAACCTGGGTCTCAACGACGATTCCGTCCAAGGTCTCATCGCCCAGACGCAAAACCCGCGTTTTGCCTGGGATAGCTACCGCCGCTTTATTCAGATGTTCTCCAACGTCGTCATGGGCGTCGATGCCGATCTGTTCGAGAACGCTCTGACCCAGGCTCGTCTGGTCGCCGGCGTTCGCGTCGATTCCGAGCTTTCGGCCGAGGATCTGCAAGAGCTTGTCGAGACGTTCAAGGGTATTTTCTCCGATAACGTCGAGGCCACCCTGTATCCTGAGCTCGAGGTCGCCGACGGCAAGCCTGTCTTCCCGCATAATCCGGAGCTCCAGTTGCGCCTTGCCATTCAGGCTGTCTTTGGCAGCTGGATGAACGAGCGTGCGTGCATCTACCGCAAGCAGCATGGTATTTCCGACGAGCTCGGTACCGCCGTCAACGTGCAAGCAATGGCCTTTGGCAACAAGGGGGAGACCTCTGCGACCGGCGTTGCCTTCACGCGCAACCCAGCCGATGGCACCAAGGAATTCTACGGCGACTTTCTGGTCAACGCCCAGGGCGAGGACGTTGTCGCCGGCATCCGCAACACCGAGCCCATCGCCGACCTCAAGACCACCCCGGGTCTTGAGTCCGCAGGTGAGGAACTCGAGCGCGTGTTCTTGACGCTCGAGGACCACTACCGCGATATGTGCGATATTGAGTTCACCATCGAGCAGGGCAAACTCTGGATGCTCCAGACCCGTGTGGGCAAGCGTACCGCCACCGCCGCCCTGCGCATTGCCATCGAGATGGTCGAGGAGGGCCTCATCACCCGTGAGGAGGCCGTGAGGCGTATCGATCCGGCGCAGCTCGACCAGCTCCTGCACCCGCAGTTCGATTCCTCCAAGAAGTACGAGGCTCTGGCTTGCGGCCTCAACGCCAGCCCCGGCGCCGCCGTGGGCGAGGTCGTGTTCTCGAGCGATGACGCCGTCGCACGCGCGAACGAGGGCCATAAGGTTATTTTGGTCCGTTGGGAGACCAACCCTGACGACCTGAAGGGCATGGTTGCCGCCGAGGGCATCCTGACCAGCCACGGTGGCAAGACGAGCCACGCCGCCGTTATCGCCCGTGGCATGGGTACCCCCTGCGTCTGCGGTGTCGAGCGTTTCCATATCGACGCGGCTGAGAAGGCCGTGCGTATCGAGGGCAGCGACCGCGTACTGCACGAGGGCGACATCATTTCCATCGACGGCACCCAGGGCATCGTCGTCGACGGTCCCGTCGACCTGGTCTCCGCCGAGCTCACCGGTGATCTGGACACCATCCTTTCCTGGGCCGACGAGATTCGCCTGGACGAGACCTGTGGCCACGCCAACCATGTGCGCGTCAACGCCGACAATCCCGAAGATGCCTCGCTCGCACTCGAGTTTGGTGCCGAGGCCATTGGCCTGTGCCGCACCGAGCACATGTTCCTGGGCGACCGCAAGAACATTATCCAGAGCTTTATCCTGTCCGACGATGAGGCCGTGAAGCAGCAGGCCCTCGCCGATCTGCTCAAGGTCCAGACGGAGGATTTCCTGGCGATGTTCAAGACCATGTCCGGTCGCGATGTAGTCGTTCGTCTGCTCGATCCGCCGCTTCATGAGTTCCTGGATAATCCTCGCGAGCTCGAGGTTGCCATCACCAAGAAGGAAGCCGCTGGCGCCGGCGAGGAAGAGCTTGTCGCCTTGCGTGCCCGCCTGCGTCGTATCGACGGCATGGTCGAGTCCAACCCGATGCTCGGCCTGCGCGGCGTGCGCCTGTCCGTCGTCTTTAGCGATCTGCCGCTCATGCAGGTTCGCGCCGTCGCCACGGCTGCTGCCCGTCTTATCAAGGAGGGCGTCGACCCGCGTCCCGAGATTATGGTTCCGCTCGTCTCCATCACGGCCGAGCATGTCCAGACCCGCGAGGTCATCGAGCGCGTAATCGCCGAGGTTTCCGCTGAGGAGGGCGTCGAGCTCAACATTCCCGTGGGCACGATGCTCGAGCTGCCGCGCGCCTGCATGGTCGCCGACGAGATCGCCCAGCACGCCGACTTCTTCTGCTTTGGTACCAACGATCTCACCCAGACGACCTTCGGCTTCTCGCGCGACGACGCCGAGGCCAAGTTCATCCCGCTGTACCTGCACAAGAAGATCTTGAAGGAGAACCCCTTCGAGACCATCGACACGGCGGTGCTGGAGCTCGTGCGCATGGCCGTCGAGAAGGGCCGCGCCATCAATCCCGACATGCACTTTGGCGTGTGCGGCGAGCACGGCGGCGACCCCAAGTCCATCAAGGGCCTGTTTAACGTGGCCGACGTGGACTACGTGTCCTGCTCGCCCTATCGCGTACCCCTCGCGCGTCTCGCTGCCGCCCAGGCCAAGCTCGAGGCCAAGCGCTCTGCTTAACGTTTTGCGTCTAGACGCCTAGCGTAGCCCCCTTCCTGCCGCCCGTCTCATTCGTGAGGCGGGCGGTTGTCATGTGCGGGTTTTGTCTTTTTGTCTGCGTAAAAAATTGTTCTTGCAGCAGAAACCCGCGTGTGTATACTCAAATACGTTTGTTCAACTACGTGCCGGCCAAGGTGGTACGGCACCTCTAGAAGAGTAAGGAATTGCACATGGATTACATTCGCGCAATCGAGCGCCAGCAGATCCGCGAGGACATCCCGCAGGTTCGCGTTGGCGACAACGTCAAGGTCCACTACCGCATTAAGGAAGGCGACCGCGAGCGCATCCAGGTCTTCCAGGGTGACGTCATCCGCATGGCTGGTGCCGGTTCCCGCGAGACCTTCACCGTCCGCAAGATTTCCTTCGGTGTCGGTGTCGAGCGTACCTTCCCGCTTCACAGCCCCAAGATCGGCAAGCTCGAGGTTGTCCGTCATGGTCGCGTCCGTCGCGCCAAGCTGTACTACCTCCGCGACAAGGTGGGCAAGGCTGCTCGTATTCCCGAGAAGCGCTAAGACGATCGCAACGTCTGTCCGCTCATTTGGACAAAAGGGTCACCTTCGGGTGGCCCTTCTTTTTACTGATTCGCATGCAAGGAGGCCCCGGTATGGCCAACATGACAAGCTCGGTTCCGGCGTCCCAGGTGGCCGGCGAGCTGGCGAGTGCCACGTTTGAGGAGATTCCCGCCCTGGTCGAGCATTATCGCGAGGACCCGCGCCAGCAGGTCATCAAAGCCTGCGAACGCGCCATGAAGCGTCATGCCAAGGAGCTCGCCGAGCGTGAGCGCGTCAATGGCATGTATGAGCTGATGCACGAGCTTGGTGGCGACGGCGTTGTCGTGGGCGTGGATGAGGTCGGGCGCGGTTCGGTTGCCGGTCCCCTGACGGTGTGTGCCGTATGCCTGCCTATGGAGCCGCGCGTCTGGGGCATCAACGATTCCAAAAAGCTCACGCCGGCTCGCCGTGAGCTGCTAGCCGTAAAAATCGCCGAGGTGGCGACTGCCATCGGATTTTGCCATATTGCGCCGAAGGATATCGACGAGATGGGCATGGCACGTGCCATTCGTGCCGCCGTCGCGGGCGCTGTTGCCGATACGGGCCTTGAGCCGGATTGCGTGCTTATGGATGGCAATCCGTTGGGTGCCGTTCCTAACGAGCGTGACGTGGTCAAGGGTGACGCCAAGATCGCCTGTATCGCCGCGGCTTCCATCGTGGCCAAGGTCACGCGTGACGAGATGATGGTCGAGTACGATGCCGAGTATCCCGAGTACCATCTGGCGGAGTCGAAGGGCTACGCGAGCCCCGAGCACATCGAGGCCATTCGCAAACACGGACTTTGTCCGCTGCACCGCGTGAGCTTTTGCGGAAACTTTTTGCAGACCGAACGGCTTTTCTAGGTCAATTGTGAAGACAGTGACTTCTGGAGTTTTATAAACCTGCTGGTAGCGGGCCGTGCGCGACGCGATTGTTGCGCACGGCCCATTTTTTGTCGGCATTTGGTCAGCTTTTGGTCTGCTTCCGGTACTTACCCGCATGAAAGGCGCCCTCATCATCGGGGCAATGCAGTGTGCGGGAAAGGAGACCCCATGTGTGCCGCAAGCAAAAAGAGCAAGACGCAGCAGCTCAAGGAACGTTGGGAAGACGGCGAGCTCGACTGTGGGGCGATCACACCCGAGTTTATCAGGGCACTCAGTCCCCGCGAGCTAGGCATGCTGGGTGAGTTGATTACCATCGATTACTTTAGCGAACGTGGCTACACCTTGCTCGAGCAGGGCTATCGTTGTGCCGAGGGCGAGGCCGACCTGGTGCTGCTCGATGAGATCGACGACGTCGTGGTGATGGCTGAGGTCAAGACAAGACGTGTCGCCGTGGGCTGCAACACACGGGTCTTTCCGGAGGAAGCCGTGGATGCTCAAAAACAGCGTCGGTATCGTCGCATCGCAAGCTGTTACCTCATGGAGCACTATCCGCTCAAGGCGATTCGCTTCGATGCCGTGGGCGTCACCATTCGCGGCGGGCATATCGCCGAGATCGAGCACCAGTACAACGCGTTCGATTGGCAGGTGTCGTGATGGCGTACGAGACATTTGCCGTTCACGCGGCCTGTATCCGTGGCGTCGAGGCGATTCCCGTCACCGTTGAGGTCTCGCTTGCCGGTGGCGTTCCGGGTATCCAGATGCTTGGCATCCCCAGCATGGAGGTGATGGAGTCGCGCGGGCGTATCCGGTGTGCCATGCGCTCGGCGGGCTTTGAGATTCCGCGCTCGGGCATTACCGTCAACCTGGCGCCCGGTGATATTCGCAAAACCGGCAGCGGTTTTGACCTGCCGATAGCCATTGCCGTGCTGGCTGCCGATGGGCAGATTCCCCGCGATAACCTCGATCGCTGCCTTATCGCCGGCGAGCTTGGCCTGGACGGTACGGTGCTGCCCGTCAAGGGCGAGGTGGCGTTTCAGCTGCTGGCACGCGATATGGGTCTCTCCTTTATCGCCGGCAGGTCCGACCAGCATGTGCCGCTCGCGGGCGTGGACTGCGGATTTATCGATCACCTTTCTCAGCTTGCCCATGGTATGGGCGATGCCGCGCGGCATTATCTGGATTCCGAGGGTGTAGAGGCCACTTTTGAACCCGAGCTCGACTATGCCGACGTGCTAGGGCAGGAGGTCGCCAAGCGCGGCATGGCGCTTGCGGCGGCAGGGGAGCTGGGCTTGCTTATGATCGGTTCTCCGGGATCGGGCAAGACCATGCTTGCGCGCCGCATGACGGGGATCTTGCCTGAGCTTTCCGTCGAGGATCAGCAGGAGGCGCTGTGTATCCATTCGGTCTTGGGTGAGAACATCGATGGCCTGCTTGCGGGTCATCGGCCGTTTCGAAGCCCGCACCACAGCATTTCGACAGCGGGCCTTATCGGCGGCGGTCGCCCGGTGCATCCGGGCGAGATCAGCCTTGCCCATGGCGGTGTGCTCTTCTTGGACGAGCTCGCCGAGTTTCCCACCGGTGTGCTGCAGACGCTTCGTCAGCCTATCGAGCGCGGTTATGTTAGGATCGTGCGCGTCGACGGCGCCTTTACTTTCCCGTCGCGCTTTCAGCTGCTTGCCGCGAGCAATCCCTGCCCCTGCGGTTTTTTGGGCGATCGTGAGGTGCCCTGCCGCTGCTCGGCTTCGATGGTCGAGCGCTACCGGTCCAAATTGCGCGGTCCGTTGGCCGACCGTATCGACATGATGATTGATGTGACCCGGCCCGATCCTCAGGTGATTATCGAGGGCGCGGAGGGCATGTCCTCGGCCGAGATGCGCGACTACGTGGTGCGTGGACGCGCCTTTCGCGTCTGGCGCGAGTCCCGTATGGACGATGCGGATGCCGAGGCCGTGGACGATGAGTCACGCTCCATTGACGGTGTCGTGTCGACCTTTGCGCTCGACGAGGCCGCCGAGAAATGTGTGCTTGGCCTTTCGAAGCGCACACATCTCACAGGGCGCGGCATCGTGCGCCTGGTGCGTATCGCGCGCACCATCGCCGATGTCGCCGAAAGTGAACGGGTAACTCAAGACCACGTGCTCGAGGCGGCGATGTACCAGGGGAGAAGGGACCAGTAATGCCCGAGGAGACTTTTGAGCTGCATCCCGGTGATGCGCTGTATCCAGATACCGTTTTGGAGCTCTCCGATGTGCCCCAGACGCTCTATGTGCGTGGCGACCCCGCCGCGCTGTCGACGCCCGCGCTCTCCATCATCGGCGCTCGTAAGGCCTCGCCGTATGGACTTGCCGTGGCAGAGCTGGCCGCGAAAGTCGCGGTCGAGGCGGGGGTGACGGTGGTCTCGGGCGGTGCGGTCGGCTGCGACCAGGCATCGGGCTGGGCCGCGGTCAACGCCGGTGGCAGGCATGTCGTGGTGTTGGGTACGGGCGCCGACGTGGTCTACCCGCGCTCGAGCGCGGGGCTCATCGCGCGCACGATCGATACGGGCGGCGCGGTCGTGTCCATCTCGCCTTGGGGTATGGGGCCGCGTAAGTTTGCCTTTCCGCGGCGTAACCGGGTGATTGCCGCGCTTTCGCAGGCGCTCTTCGTGTCGGAGGCCGGCATGCCCTCGGGCACGTTTTCGACGGCGGAGGCCGCCATGGACCTGGGACGCGAACTGCTTGCGGTGCCGGGCTCCATTTTGTCACCCGAGTCTCGCGGGACCAACTACCTCATCGCCAACGGGGCCTGCTGCATTATTGACGAGGAGTCTATCGAGATGGCCATCTCGCGAATCTACGGCACCCTGCGCTATTCGCGTCCCGAAGCGCCCGGTATCGCCGACCTGGACCCCACGCAGCAGGCCGTGATGCATGCGCTCATCGCCTCGCCGCTCAAGGTCGACGACATCGCGTCACTCGTCTCGCTCGATGCTGTCGGCGTGCTCAAGCTCCTAGGGTCGCTCGAGCTCGAGGGCCTCATCGAGCGCATGATGGATGGAAGGTATGCGCCCTCTAAGTTTGCCCTTCACGCCCAGACGCCCTTCGGTCACAATGGAAAACGTGTCAATTAGAAAGGTGTTTGCAGATGCAGTTCGATCAGGTGACGGTTATCGGTGGCGGTCTGGCGGGTTCGGAATGTGCGATCCAGCTGGCAGACCGTGGTTTTGCCGTAAAGCTGTGCGAGATGCGCCCCCAGGTGAGCTCCCCGGCCCACCATACCGATCATCTGGCCGAGCTCGTCTGCTCCAATTCGTTTAAATCGACCCGTCCGGACTCTGCGGCGGGCTTGTTAAAGGCCGAGCTTGAGCGTATGGGCTCGGTCTTGCTTGATTGTGCCCACCGCGCGGCCGTTCCTGCCGGCGGTGCCCTGGCGGTCGACCGCGTCAAGTTTTCCGAGCTTGTCGAGGCCGAGGTCGCCTCTCGCCCCAATATCGAGATTGTTCACGGGGAGGTCACGCAGATTCCCGAGGGCCATGTGGTCATTGCCGCTGGCCCCCTATGCTCGCCCGCGCTGAGCGAGGAGGTCATGAAGCTCGTCGGCGGCGATGCCCTGGCCTTCTTTGACGCGGCCGCGCCGATCGTCGATGCCTCCACGCTCGATATGGATGTGCTGTTCTCGCAGTCGCGCTACGAGGAGCAGGGGAGCGGCGACTATCTCAACGCTCCGCTCAATAAGGAGGAGTACGAGGCCTTTATCGAGGCGCTCACCACCGCCGATCGCGTGGTACTCAAGGACTTTGAGGGCGGCGACCTGTTCCAAGCCTGCCAGCCTGCCGAGGAGGTCGCCCGCACCGGCAAGGATGCCATTCGCTTTGGCGCCATGAAGCCCGTCGGCCTCACCGACCCGCGCACCGGTCGCCGTCCCTGGGCGGCGATTCAGCTGCGCGCCGAGAACAAGGAGAAGACCGCCTATAACCTGGTGGGCTTCCAGACTAACCTGACTTTTGGCGAGCAGAAGCGCGTCTTCCACATGGTTCCCGGACTGGAGAATGCCGAATTCTTCCGTTTTGGCGTCATGCACCGCAACACCTTTGTCGATGCCCCGCATGTGCTCGATGGCACCTTTGCCGTGCCCGGTACGAGCGTGCGCCTTGCCGGCCAGATCACCGGTACTGAAGGCTATATGGAGGCCGTGGCGACCGGTCTGCTCGCTGCGCTCAACACCTATGCCGAGGCAATCGGGGCGGAGCCCGTTGAGCTGCCGCGCGTGGGCGCCTTGGGCGCGCTCGTGGGCTATGCGACCGATCCGGCAACGGTGGGCTATCAGCCCATGCACGTCAACTTTGGCTTGGTGCCGCCGCTCGAGGACGGCAAGCGCCGCAGCAAGCGCGATCGCTACCAGGCCTATGCCGACCGCGCGATCGAAGCCCTTGACGCTTACCTGGTGACGCGCTCCGACCTGTTTGGGGGCGAACGGTCATAGCCTTTGACCTTTACGATACCGTCGACTCGTTTATCGCTTATATCGCGCGTGTCGAGGGGCTGTCTCCCAATACGGTGACGGCCTACGCCTCGCGGCTGGAGCGCTTTGCTGCCTGGTGCGAGCGGACGGGTACCGACGCTCGTGTCGCCGACGTGCGCACCGTCCGCTCATATTTGGCCGAGCTCTCGCGTGGCCAGGTGGCCCCTCGCACCCTTTCGGCGCATCTTTCGGCCATCCGGTCGCTGTATCGTTGGATGGCTGCCGAGGGGATTGTCGAGGGCGATGCAGTCTCGGCGATCGCGTCGCCCAAGCTGCCGCGCGACCTGCCGGGCGTCCTTACGACCCAGCAGGTCGAGGCGTTGCTCAAGACGCCTGATATCTCGACGCCCGCGGGATTGCGCGATGCGGCGATGCTCGAGCTGCTCTATGCCTCGGGTGCTCGCGTCTCGGAGCTTGCCGCGCTTAACGTGGAATCCATCGCTTGGTCGGAGCGCGTGGTTCGCCTTTGGGGCAAAGGCAGCAAGGAGCGTATCGTGCCTCTGTACCGTCGGGCGCTCGAGGCGGCTCGATGCTATGTCGAGCAGGGGAGGCCAGAGCTGCTCGCCCAGGCAAAGCGCCGCGACGCCACGGCCGGTCTGCATCCGCTGTTTATTTCTGCGCGCGGCAATCGCATGAGTGCCGCCATGCTCAGACGACGGTTCCATATGCTGGCGACGCTCGCCGGCATCCCCGCCGACATTGCCCCGCATGCGATGCGCCACACCTTTGCGACCGATCTGCTCGAGGGTGGCGCGGACCTGCGCTCGGTTCAAGAGCTGCTGGGTCACGCGAGCCTGTCCACGACTCAAATCTACACGCATCTTACGCCCGATCGGCTTAAGCGTGCCGTTGCTCAAGCTCATCCCCGTGGCGAGTAGCCTTTCGCGGACGGGGCGTCGACGCACATTGAGGTGTGTGGTTTTGATTGCGGGTTGGCAGGAAGAGGCAATCCTGCTATCATTCATCGGGTTGCTTCACGGCAACAGGTTTTTATCACGCACGCGCGGCTACTTCATACCGTGGTGCCCGGGCTTTGGTAGCACATGTCCGGGTTGGTTTTGGAGGATGACCCCGCGCGGAGGCAAACCACAGGAGGTTTAACATGGCTACCAAGATTAATATCCGCACCCTGCTCGAGGCCGGCTGCCACTTCGGTCACCAGACCCGTCGCTGGAACCCCAAGATGAAGCCGTTCATCTTCGGTGAGCGCAACGGCATCTACATCCTCGACCTCAAGCAGACCATCCTTGACGCCGACCAGGCCTACACCTTCGTCAAGAACGTTGCCAAGGGCGGCAACGTGCTGTTCGTCGGCACCAAGAAGCAGGCTCAGGAGGCTGTCAAGAACGCCGCTGAGCGCGCTAACATGCCTTACATCAACCAGCGTTGGCTCGGCGGCATGCTGACCAACTTCGTGACCATCCGCTCCCGCATCAACCGCATGGAGGAGCTCGAGGCCATGGTCGAGGACGGCCGCATGGCAGTGCTGCCCAAGAAGGAGCAGGCTGTGCTCGGCAAGGAGCTCGCTAAGCTCCAGACCAACCTCGGTGGCGCCCGCGACATGAAGGGTCTGCCCCAGGCTCTCTTCGTTATCGACACCAAGCGCGAGGAGAACGCCATCAAGGAGGCCCAGCGCCTGAACATCCCCGTCGTCGCTCTGATCGACACCAACTCCGATCCCGACGAGGTCGAGTACGGCATCCCCTGCAACGATGACGCTATCTCCGCTGTCACCCTTATGTGCGAGCTCATGGCTGACGCCTGCCTCGCTGGCTCCGGCAAGGAGCAGGTCTCCGAGGCCGAGATGGCCGCTGAGCCCAAGGCCGAGTAAATCAGTCCTATTTAAGTCTTTTTCATCTCTTTGAAAGGAACCACAATGGCCCAGATTACCGCCGCTATGGTCAAGCAGCTCCGCGAGATGACCGACTCCCCGATGATGGAGTGCAAGAAGGCTCTCGTCGAGGCTGACGGCGACATGGACGCCGCTGTTGACGTTCTGCGTAAGAACGGCCTCGCCAAGGCTGCCAAGAAGGCTGGCCGCGAGACCAACGAGGGCGCTGTCGCCGCGTTCGTCTCCGAGGATGGCAAGACCGGCGCTCTGCTCGAGCTCTCCTGCGAGACCGACTTCGTTGGCTCCAACGCCAAGTTCACCGGCTTTGCTTCTAAGGTCGCCGAGGTTGTCGCCACCACCGAGCCGGCCGATGTCGACGCTCTGCTCGAGAAGCCGATGGGCGAGGAGACCGTTTCCTCCGAGCTCACCGAGATGATCCACATCATGGGCGAGAACATGAAGATCTCCCGTTTCGCCGCCCGCAAGGCCGAGAACGGCGCTCTCGCTTCTTACATCCACATGGGTGGTAAGATTGGCGTCCTCGTCGAGTTTGCTTTCGAGAAGGCCGAGACCGCTCAGGCTGAGTCCTTCAAGACCTTTGCCCACGACGTTGCCCTTCAGGTTGCCGCTGTCGCTCCGATCTGCGCTACCCGCGATCAGGTTCCGGCCGAGACCGTCGATCACGAGAAGCAGATCTACATGGCTCAGGCTGCCGAGTCCGGCAAGCCCGAGGCCATCCAGGAGAAGATGGCTGTTGGCCGTCTGGAGAAGTTCTACAAGCAGTCCGTGCTCACCGAGCAGGAGTTCATCAAGGACAGCTCCCTCACCATCAAAAAGTACGCTGAGCAGGTCTCCAAGGAGCTCGGCGATACCATTACCGTCGTTGCCTTCGACCGTCTGGTCCGTGGCGAGTAAATAAGCTCTTGTAGCTGGTAATGAGCAGGCTGTGGGTTTTACTCACAGCCTGCTTTTTCATGGCTCTGAGTAGAGCCTTTGATATCATATTGAAAGTCTAATAAAAGGAGGATCGCTTTGTCCGACATCCGATATAAACGCGTGCTTCTTAAGCTTTCCGGCGAAGCACTGATGGGCGATGGCCACTATGGCATCGACCCCAAGGTTACCGACCATCTTGCCAAGCAGGTGAAGGAGCTGCTCGCCGTTGGCCATGAGGTCGGCGTCGTTGTCGGCGGTGGCAATATTTTCCGCGGCATGGCCGGCGCTGCCGGTGGCATGGAGCGTGCTCAGGCCGATTACATGGGTATGCTGGCAACCGTTATGAACGCGCTTGCCCTGCAGGATGCCTTCGAGCATAACGATGTTCCTTGCCGCGTTATGAGCGCCATCCAGATGAACGAGATTTGCGAGCCCTATATTCGTCGTCGCGCCATCAACCACCTGTCCAAGGGCAATGTCGTTATCTTCGCCGCCGGCTCGGGCAATCCGTACTTTACGACTGACACCGCCGCGGCCCTTCGTGCCTGCGAGATCGGTGCGGAGATCCTGATCAAGGCCACCAAGGTCGACGGTATCTACGACAAGGATCCCGTCAAGTGCGCCGATGCCGTCCGCTTTGACAAGATCACCTATCACGAGGTGCTCGTCCGCGGCCTGCAGGTTATGGATTCCACGGCAACGGCCTTGTGCCAGGATAACCGTATGCCCATTTTGGTCCTCAACATCGATGGCGAGGACACCGTCAAGCGCGCGCTCGCGGGTGAGCCCGTCGGCACGCTCGTCTATCAGGAGGATTAAGCATGGCAGAGAACATCACCGCCCACATGGACAAGTCGCTCGAGTCCCTCAAGCATAACTTCTCCAAGGTTCGCACCGGCCGCGCCAGCGCCAACATTCTGTCCGACATCACCGTCGATTACTACGGTGTTCCCACGCCGGTCACGCAGGTTGCCGCCGTCAAGACCCCCGAGGCCCACATGCTGCTCATCGAGCCGTGGGACAAGGCGCTCATCAACGCCATCGTTAAGGCCATCAGCGCCTCCGATCTGGGCATTACCCCCAACTCTGATGGTACCGTCGTACGCCTGCCGTTCCCGGCTCCCACCGAGGAGCGTCGTCGCGAGCTCGTCAAGGAGTGCCGCGAGTACGCCGAGCAGGCCAAGGTCTCTATCCGCAACATCCGTCGCGACTTTAACAACAAACTCGAGCGCGACGAGGAGCTTACCGAGGACGATGTTCGTCGCGAGCAGGCCAAGGTTCAGAAGCATACCGACGAGTATGTTGCCAAGGTCGAGGAGCTTCTGAAGGAAAAAGAAGCCGAGGTCATGGAGATCTAAGGTGCAATACGACGAGCATAAACTGGTCGAGTACTTTGCCGACGCCCCTGCGGGCGTCGGTTTTTCCGACCTTGACCTCAATAACATTCCGCGCCATATTTCGTGCATCATGGACGGTAACGGCCGTTGGGCCACGGCGCGCGGTCTTGCCCGCACCGAGGGTCATAAGGCCGGTATCGTCTCTCTGCGCGAGATTATTACCGCCTGCGTGCGCCTGGGCGTCGACGTGCTTTCGGCCTATGCGTTTTCTACCGAAAACTGGAATCGCCCGCAGCACGAGGTCAACGTTCTCATGCATTTGTTTGCCAAGACGTTTATCGACGAGCTGCCGTTGCTTAAGCGCGAGAACGTGCGCGTTGTGTTTTTGGGTGACATTTCTGCGTTGCCCAAGAAGACCCGCGATGTCTTTGAGCGCGGTCTTGCCGAGTGCGCCAGCCATACCGGTATGACCCTGGCACTCGCCGTTAATTATGGCGCCCGTGCCGAGATTACGCGCGCTGCCCGTCAGCTCGCCTTCGATGCGGCTGCCGGTAAGATTGACCCCGCCGCAATTGATGATGATATGGTGGCGTCGCACCTGTACACCGCCGGTCTTCCCGATCCCGAGCTCGTTATTCGTACCTCGGGCGAGCTGCGCCTTTCGAACTATCTGCTGTGGCAGGTCGCTTATGCCGAGTTTTATGTCACCGATACCTATTGGCCCGACTTCGATCGCTGGGGTCTTGTTAAGGCTATCTTGGCTTATCAGGGCCGCGACCGTAGGTTTGGTGGGCTGAGTAAGACCGAGGAGGCTTAATCGTGGCTGATCGTCCCAAGGCAACTGATCCCAAGGCGTCTGCTTCTATGACACCTGTGCGCAGGGCCGCTGCTTCCAAGGCACCGGCAGCGAAGGGCGGCACCGGCTCATGGCTGGCTGGTTTTATTACCCGTGCTGCCGCCGGTATCGTCTATGCCGTCGTCTTTATCCTGTGTCTGGTTTTGGGTATCGTGCCTACGGCTATCTTTGTGTCCGTCATGAGCGGCTTGTGCTGCTATGAGTTCTTTCGCATGACGAAACTCGATGGCAAAGTGGCCAACGATCGCCTGGGTATCGCTGCCGCCGTGCTCTTTCCGCTCTCGGCGCTGGGCGACTCGATGCTGTTGAATGCCCTGCTTTTTGCTCTAATGCTTGCGGTGGGCATTTGGTATGTCTGGTCGCCGCGTACCCGCATATCCGATGTAGCCGTGACGCTCATGGGTCCCATCTACACCGGTTTTATGCTGTCGGCTATCGTGCTGCTGCGCGATGCCGTGCCCGGTTTTGCCGGCGCCCTGCTTTCGGTGGGTGTCTGCGCGTCTCTCTGGGTCTCCGATTCGTTTGCCTATATCGTGGGTAGTCGTATCGGTAAGCACAAGATGGTCCCCAAGATTTCTCCCAAAAAGAGCTGGGAAGGCTTTGTCGGTGGCATTTTGGGCTCGGTGCTCATCTGGCTCATTTTGTGGGCGACCCATTTCTATAAGCTGAGCTTGCCCTATGCGCTGCTGTGCGGCGTGGTCGTGTCCATCCTGGGCGTTATCGGCGACCTCATCGAGTCGCGCATCAAGCGTGGCGTGGGCGTCAAGGATTCCGGCAACCTTATCCCGGGCCACGGCGGCATGCTCGATCGTAGCGACTCGCTTATCTTCGGCTGCATCACCGCGCAGCTGTTGCTGATGATCGGAGGCGTGCTGTAATGTCCTTCCAGACGACGTATGGCCCCGATGGACGCCTTCGCGTTGCCATCCTGGGTTGTACGGGCTCTATCGGCACCCAGGCGCTCGATGTGTGCCGCCAGCATGCCGATCGCCTGCAGGTGACGGCGCTGTCCGTTAACTCCAGTACCTCCGAGCTCGTTGCCGCTGCCCGCGAGTTCTCGGTTCCGGCGGTTGCCGTGGCCGATGTCGATCATGGCGATGACGCCGTGCTGCAGGAGTTGCCCGAGGGAACGAAGCTCGGCGTTGGCGCGCAGGCGGTTTGCGAGCTCGCGTGTCGCGACGATGTCGACTGCGTGCTTGTCGCTATTGTGGGTGCCGCCGGTCTCGAGGCGAGCCATGCTGCCCTGACCTCGAACAAGCGTCTTGCCCTGGCCAACAAGGAGTCGCTCGTCGTCGGTG
>CAUBOH010000028.1 GCA_958437495.1 uncultured Collinsella sp.
TCTTGTGCAATGGAGCCAGCGACCGGGCTCGAACCGGTGACCCCCGCTTTACGAGTACGTGAATTCGGCATTTGACGAGATGAGGCCAATTTCACTGAATTTAAAAGAAGCGCAGGTAATAATAGGTAATTAGCAATTATCGAGCTAGCTATTAGAATCATATTTCCCACTCTTTTCACCTCTGACTAGACTTGAAAGAGTGAAAAACTTCAGTTAGGCTGTCGGGCGAAGCCTTTAAAGCTTCGACCGACAGCCTAACTGAAAAGCAGCGGGGGATACGATTGCAGGGCACGATAAAAAAGACCGCTCGAGGGACATCGGAATGCATCGATAAGACCAAGGGAATCTATCGGATTTACTTTTCTCTAGGAAAAGATCCAGAAACGGGACGGTACCGCCGTAGTCCATCGCGTAGGGTTCATTGCAGAAGCAAGAACCCGAAAAACTGGCCGAGCGAAGTTACCAAGGCGCTGGAAGCCTATAGAGCTGAGCTCGAGGGTGCTTCCAACCGGGACAATGGCCCCCTGGGTTTATCGGATTATGCAGACAGATTTCACGCAAATAGAGAGTCGACCATGGGGTCACCGCTTGCCTATGAGCGCGAAGGTTTGGATATCCGTCACATACGCGAGCTGTTTGGCAATCCTGATCTGGATCGGCTTAAATCAGATGACGTTCGCACTGCGTATTCCAAGGCCAGAAAAGAAGGTCGATTCAGCGAAAGTGAAATTCGTCGCATCCATATCAAGCTCAAACAAATTATGGAGGATGCTGTCGACAACGACCTAGTGGGCAAGAATCCTTGCAGGGGAGTGAAGCTACCCAAACAGAATGTCGAGGCTCGTAGGGCGCTGAGCGCCGATGAGGCGGCAAGGCTGCTTGCGGTTCTTTTGGGGGAGAAGCCGTCTTCCTTTATCACGTGCACAATGCTTCTGCTTCTCTGTGGATTGAGGAAGGGGGAGGCCCTTGGTCTCTCATGGGAGGATTATGACCCCGAGGCCAAGACTCTGAGGATAGTAAAGCAATATACGAACGACAGGACGTTGAGGCCGCCCAAATCGAAGATGAGTAGGCGCAAGATTTCGATAGGGAATGAACTTGCCGATTATTTGGACAGGTGGAAAGTCATCCAGCGGAGTGAGTTCAACTCCTTTGCGGTGGGCCAGACTGGAGAAACACCCATTGTCCATTCCATTGGGGTCGTTGACGCCGCTAACGGCAAACGGGCTCTTGTGACCCGTATGGATGGACATAACTATTCAAGGGCGTTTAGGCTGTTTGCGGCGAAAAACGGATTCGGTTCCTTTGAGGGGAGCAGGGAAGTCGTTGGGAGTGACGGCGTCAAACGTACCCGCTATACGGGTTATAGCGGGCTGAAGCCTCATGAGCTTAGGCATACGCAGGCGACTCTGCTCGTTGGCGCTAATGCGGATATTAAGACGATTCAAGCGCGTTTGGGTCATGCCAGTCCATCGACGACGCTGTCTATCTATAGCCACTTTATTGAGGCAAACGATCAGAAGGCAGCATCAGTGCTGGATGATCTTCTAAAAAGTTAAAAAACGATAGGACCCAATTGGGGCCCTATCGTTTTAGCGGATTCGATTGATTACGGCATTATACGGAGGTGTCATTTCGACCGACTGATAGTACGAAGCGTCGAGAAGGTTAAAGTAGCAAATAATCGGTGCGGCAAGATGTTCCTTCATGTTGAGGTACTTGCCGTTATCGTCTGCCACGAGTTTCACTTCATCTCGGCGGACGTCTTTCATTTG
This sequence comes from uncultured Collinsella sp., assembly GCA_958437495.1. Classification (GTDB taxonomy): domain Bacteria; phylum Actinomycetota; class Coriobacteriia; order Coriobacteriales; family Coriobacteriaceae; genus Collinsella. Next base: position 1,776 of record CAUBOH010000028.1, read on the forward strand.
CGGCCATAATTCGGTCGCCTTCTCGAGCTTGTCGTTCTTGTCGTACTCGCCGTTATGGAAGAAGACGAAATGAGGAGCGCGGTATTTGGCTCCGCCGTGAATTTCGATGATGCTAACCTGGCTGCATGCCTTTGCAGCGCTTTCGGGTTCCAGGAGGACCCAATCGGAGGGGAAGACGGCAAAATCGTCACCAAGAAGATCTACTCGTCTCATGCCCACGGCAACCTCATCATCTTCGTACAGAGTGGATAGATGTTCGTGGAGTGCGGAAAATTGCTCCTGTTGAAGTCGCTTTGATGCGACGGCCATCTTCTCAGAACCGTCATGTCGTAGACGGCTCAGCTCATCGTCAATCGAGGAGATGCCCTGGACGCAGGTCTTGTCTAGAGAGCGCGCAACCTCGGGATCAAGTCTCATGATGAGTTTGAAGACGAAATCGATTGCCTCGCCGGGGGTTCTAATAGAATCCGATTTCATGTTGCGAAGGGACTCGATTTCGTCAGCCGTTTGGAGCTGAACAGTTGTTCCGACTTTAACCTTTTTCATCTTCATGCCTGATACTGGGAGACGTGGCATATTTCCTCCTGTCGTTTTTCATGATGTTAACGCAGGTAAGAAGGTATGTCTATGTATGTTAGAAACTAAAGCGAAAAAAGATTGAAAAAAGATTGAAGACTAACAATTAAAAGCATTAAACTCATGTACAAGTAAACGCCTGACCAGCTTGACGTTTGGAGTATTAACTTGGTCACAATTTAAAAGCCGCCCGCCCTTCCCATCCAAGTTTGCAGACAAGAGGGGAGGGGCGAGCCAGCCAGAAAGGATTCTACCATGCCGGTTGAATCGAATGAGCCGTACGCTGCCGTACAGGCTTCACCTGCGGATTCTTGCAGTCCCAGCTTGGGCCATGAGCGCCTTTTGGGTATCGCGGAAGTGTGTAAGATAACCGGTCTCAGCCCGGTTACGGCGTCAAAGCTTATGAAGGAGAGCGGACGTGCCATCGCACTTCATCGCCGCATCTTCATTCTCGAGTCGAGTTTCTTTTCTTACCTTCGTGAATTGGAGGTGAGCGAGCCGTGCAAGCTGTAGATTCGATGAGCATCGGTCTTGATGAAACCGCACTTGACATCTTGAGGAATAAGCCGCTCGGCCATATCGAACACCAAGGCCTAGATACGATTCTCGGCGGAATTCGTCAGTACTTGTGTATCGTGCCCGGAGGTCCCGGTGCCGGAAAGACTACCTTCATGCATCAGATCGCCGACGGTTGGGCTATCGGCGGACATCCGGTTGTGATCTTTGAAGGAGAGCTTACCCGCGCGAGCATGTTGGCGAAAAGCTTGACACGTTTATCCGGCGGCGAGCTCACTTATAGCGATATGTACGGCGGTAATATGTCTCTTGAAAAACGCAAGCTTTTCGACAAGACACTCGATATCTATGCGGCCAGTATCGCCGAGCGTATGTTTATCCTATCTGGCGAAATAAAAAAAGAGAGCATGCATAAATGCATCGAAAGCGTCGCAGATAAATATGGCGAGCCTCCGCTCGTTATCGTCGATTATGCGCAGATAGTTGCGCTGCCTCAAGATCTGCGCACCGTAGATGAGCGGATTGGGCTCAAGCTCGTTGCATCCGAGCTGCGCCGCATAGTGGACGACACCCGTTGCCCGCTCTTTGCGATTTCTTCAATCAACCGCACTAACTATGACAAGCAGACAACCGGTCTCCAGGCGATTGGCGGTTGCAATATGTTCGAGTATTCTGCGGACATCGTAATGTCACTGTCGATTCAAGGCGATAAGCCCGATGAGCGAAATGACAACATGATGCGTGAAAATCGGCCTGTTATTGCGTCGGTCACGAAGAATCGGTATGGCGCCTGCGGCCGCGTCGAGTTCGAGTTCGACGCTCCCGCTGCGCTGTTTCGCGAGAAAAGCTGATTATGGAACCCGGGCCCTGCATCGGCGGGTACCGGGCGCCCAACCCATGCTTGTCGTCTGATGAGCTCGCTCGAGCCGAGAACAGAGACCTTCCTTTACTCTCGGCCACGGAGCTCATTTGGGAGCGGAAACGCCTGCTCGATGCTCTTGATGTCTATAGAGAGCAATGGCGGCCATACCGTATATACCTCGGAACATTGCCGGGAGTCCCCTTTGACGCCTGGGCGAGGGCGAGGATTGGGCGCATCGGTCAGATGCTTCAAGCAATGTCAACTAAATAAAGGGGGCGGGGCCGCTGTGTCGGCCCCGCCCGGATTGGATGGTTATGACTTCCATGAATACGCACATCAACGTGCGAATGAATGAGGTTCAGCGTAAGGCGATCGAGGAGAAGGCGGCGACCATGAATATGCCGGCGTCTACCTTCATGCGTGACGCCGCCCTGCTCTGCGGCGAGAAGCCGGTCAGGGTCGCCGATACGGGGGAGCTTGCCGGCATCAGGACCGAGCTGAAGAAGATCGGCACGAATCTCAACCAGGCGGTCCGTGCCCTCAATACCTACGGCCCCGACCCGGTTGTCCTCAACAACCTCAACCGGGCGACTTCAATCGTTTCAACCGCGGTAGGCTGGGTCAACGACCTGCTTGCCCGTGCGAGAGAGTAGGTGGTTCATGTGAAGGAGAAGCTGGTCATGGCGCTGGTTTTCGCGGCGCTGCTTACCGCGGGGTTTGCGCCTCTTGTCGCCATCCCCCTCGATTGCGTGGTCCTCGGACTTCCGATCGAGCTCAGCTCAATCGGATTCGCCCTGAGCGTGGATAGCATCATCTGGTGGTGGGCCAACGTGGCACCTCACTGCATCCCGGGCTGCCTTGCCTCGTTTGCCCTGTTCTTGTTGGTATTCATGCTCATGCAGCTATCGGCTTCCTCGAAGGAGCGGGCCGCCGATGGAGGCGTGCTCGGAGAGGCGCGGGTGAAATCGGGGCCTGAGACCATCCAAGGCTCGGAGATTTGGGATGGGCACGGACAGCCGAAAAACAGGGGATTCGTGTACGGTTTTGAGAAGACGTTGTTCGGCTCCAAGTATCTGTTCGAGCCGAGGCGACATATGTTTCTCGACGGCTCAACGGGCGCTGGAAAATCCAGGGCACTTCTGATTCCGACAATCGATCTGCTGACGTATGGGGCGGATGACGGGGAATCAAGCCCGCAGACCATCATCGTGTCTGACGTGAAGAGTGAACTCATCGAGTTAACGGGCGACGAGCTGGAGCGCCGCGGATACCGAGTGCTTCTGCTGGATGCTCAACATCCCGAAAGGAGCGACACGTTCAATCCCCTGGAGCTGGTCGATAGACTTGCGAACGGGGGAGATTTGTCGGAGGCGGAGCAGGCCGCGGACGCCGTCGCCCGTACGCTCGTCGTCGGGGAGAACGATGCGAAGGCGAACCACTGGACGGAATCCGCGCGATCGCTGCTCGCCGCGACGATCCTTCTGGTCGTACTGGACGAGGGCTGCCCACAGAGCTGCAAGCATCTTGCGACGGTCTATCACATCATATGCTCGGGGACGGAGGGGACCGGCGAAGACCCATGCGAGCCGCTGAAAGGCCTGTTCCGCTCCCTGCCACAGGAGCATCCGGCGCGCTCGCGTGCCTCGCAGTTCATCTCGAGTGGCGGTAACGAGCTGAGGAGCATCGTCTCCACGCTGAAGGTCAACCTGAGGATTTACGCTTCGGCGCCGATTGCCCGCATGACCTCAGGGGATGATATTGATCCGAGGAGAATCTTGAGCGAGAAGACCGCGCTGTTCCTCCATGTGATGGACGAGGGATCCCCCTACAACGCGATCGCGGCGGTCCTGTTCGAGCAGCTTTATGCCGCCGTATATTCCATCGCGGACGCAACTGGCGGAAAGCTGCCGAGGCCGGTGTCCATTCTCGGTGACGAATGGGGGAACCTGCCGAAGGTTGAGTGCCTGCCGAGCCTTCTAAGCCTTGGACGTTCGTATGACCTATTCTGGATGGGTGCGGTTCAGAATATCTCTCAATTGAACAAGTACGGCGAGCGTGACGGACGGAAGAAGATCCTGGCAAACTGCGGCGTCAAGGTCGCCATGAAGCTGGGCGAGGCCGAGGATCGCCAGTATTTCACCGAGCTGGCCGGGAAGACGACGCGCCACACCATGGGAACCAGCTCGAGCAGGGGGCCCTCGGGCGGCACAGGGTCGACATCCTATAGCGAGCATGCCGACGACCTGATCCACACCTGGGAGTGGACGGAGATGTCCCCCGACAAGGACGGCGTCATCGTGGTGAAGACCGCGGAGAACGGTGTGGGCAGGGAACATGCGGGGTGCTTCCGGGCTCCCGTCTGCGATTGCACGCGGATGCCGACGAAAGGGCATTTCGATCTGGGCACGCGCGAGCATGAAACGGCCAAGAGAATGGAATACCAGGCCAGGCTGACATCAAGGCGAGCGGGTCGGGCGGACGGCGTCGATCTCTGGACTCCCGGATTCGAGGAAGAAGCCGCGAAGTCACCTGCCGCCGATGGATGGTCCGGCCTCTTCGTCGACTGACGGCGGCTTTTGAAGGGAGTTGGAAAATGACCGCAATCAAGCAGACGAGCGTCATGAGCAGGGAGCACCTCCAAAACCTCAAGCGGTATTTCGATTGGGATAGGGAGAAAGTGCTGGAGCACGATACCCAGCACATCATCAATGAGGACCGCTGGTTCGAGGAGATGGACGCTACCCGGGAGGCGGCCGGGCACAACCGGCCCGGGAAACAGGGCGCAAGGTGCACGTACATGCAGCATCAGGTGATCGGCTTCAACCCGGACGAGTGCTCCTGCAACGGCGGGCCGATGACGCCCTCGCGTTGCATGGAGTACGCGAGGGACTACATCGCCAAGCGCTATCCCAACCAGGAGATCGTGATCGTGCTGCATGAGGAGAGGTGCAGGTCGGATGGATCGGCCCGATTCGCCGCTCACCTCGCCATCAATAGGACGGACCTCGAGACGGGGCGGCGCCTGAACGACGGGCCGGCGAGGGCGGCGGCGAAATCCCGTGTGAGAACGGTGAAGGACCTTGACGCAGGGTACGGTCTGAAGCAACTCGAAAGGGGCCTCTCGAACTCAAAGGTGCACGCGCGCCAGCCCGGTCGCGAGGAGCGCGAGATGGCAAAGAAGGGGCGATCCGACAAGTCCGAGAACGCAAGGGTCCGAGCGATTATCGCCCAGAGGGCGGAGGAGGTCGGGAGGCTCAAAAGCTGCCCCGACCGCTTCGGGGAGTTTGCAAGGCGGTTGGAATCCGATGGGATTGAGGTCGCCCGCTCCAAGCGGGGGGCGCTGCAATACCGCTATCACTCGGAGTCCCTCGGCAAGACGAGGAAGATCAACGGCGCGAGGCTCGGCTACGCCGTCAACCGCTCGACCGGGCGGATCATGAGGTTCACGGCAAGGGGGATCGACCTCGCCATGCGGGCCGCCTGGGAGCTTGCCCGCGAGAGCACAGATGACGGAAGAGGCCGGGACTGACTTCCATATCTGGGGTCCGTGCAACAGCTGGCAAAGCTGTTGCACGGTTCTGCGGGAGCGACTTCGGAGCGGTTCGCACATCCCGGCTTCTGCCGGGCAAGATATTCCGTTGCACGGAATACATATCTTGCATGTCCCGAGAAGCGTAGGCCGAACCGGCCGGAGTGCAACGGGGCAGGTGAGCGGAGGCGCAGTGATGGCGACCTAGGGGAGCCATCGAACGGAGCCGGAGCGAGAGCCGGCGGGCCGTGACACGGCGGTGTGATCGCGAGTTGAAGCCGAGTGATTGGCCTGCCGTTCACGGCCTGCCGGCGGTCGTCTGGGGTCCCAAGGGGACTTGTCCCTTTGGCGCGCAGGGGTCCGGGGATGGCGCGAGGCATCCCCGCGAAACGCCGCGGCGGGCACGCCGTCGCCGGCATGCCCGTGCGGGCGACGGCCCGGGGCTATTCCGCCCCGCCCTCGTAGACCGTCCGGCCCGTCTCGCAGTCGATGCTCTCGGCGTCCCCGAAACCGACCCGGACGGCAGCCCATCCGCCGGGGCGCGCCAACGCGTCGGCCTCGGACCTCGCGGCGGCGATGAGGTGCTCGAGCTCGGCCGAGCCCGCCGGCGCGGTCCCCACCTCGAACGCGCCGCCGTCGCCGCCCGACTCGTACTCGACGACGACCGTCGAGCCGAGAGCCTCCTCGAGGGTCTCGGGCAGGCCGCCCATGTCGGCGAGGGCGTGCCCGGCGAGCGTGGCCAGCGGGTAGCGGGCCATCCCGGACGCCGCCGAGCGGCCGGCCATCCGGACCGCGCCGGCGGTCTCGAGTGCCTCGAGGAGCGCCGCGGGCGCGTCGGCGTCGACGGCGATGTTGCCGCGCCTGCGGCACCACTCTGCCGCCGCCGGCACGTTCGCCGTGAGCACGCCCCACTCGGATCACACCGTCGGAGCTCATGGCCTGGAGCGCGCGCGAGAACGGCGCGCTCGTGATCGACGCGGAGGGCCCGATGGCGCTCGCCAGCCGCGACATCACCGAGACGTTCCTGGGGCCGCTGCTGGGCCTGACGCCGCCGGGGGCCGAGGACGCGCTGCTCGCGCGAGCGCTCGAGGGGGAGGTCCGCAACGCCGGTCCGGCACCGGTATGGCGCATCCCGGAGAAGCCTAAAAAGCCCAAGGGGTCGCCGTCCGGCGACAGGAAGCGCAAGGCGTCCGCCGCGCCCGACGGGTTCTGACGCGTCGTACGGCCCTGCCTGCGAAAACCGCCCACCGTCATACGGCACGCGAGGCGCGTATGACGGCGGGCCGTGACCGCCTTCCGGGTTAACCGGCCACGCTACCAGCGGAAACGAACTTGGCACGCCGAGTTGCGCCGCAAAATCCCGGGCGCCCGTAGTGCGCCCTTATCCTGCTCCTCATGATGGCGCACCTCGACCCAAAGGCCCTCCAACACGTCGTCGAACCCGAAATCGAGCTCCGCCTGGACGCTCTCGCCGAGCGCATCGCCCAGGGCGAGCTCCGGCACCTTCGTCACACGGCCGTCCAGCCACTCAATCTCTGTCATCGCGCGCATGGTGCAAGCCCCTTCCGACACGGGATTGTCAGCTCAACCCGACCCTTACCCATACGGACGAACATAACTCGCCAGGGGAAGCCCCTGAAGGCCGTGCGCCACAACATGAGGCCGAATCCGCCCCCGGCTGGACAGGCCAACAACGAAGGAGCACACGGAACCGGCGCGGCGTTACAACCGTCCCGGCAAGCGTGTCACTTGGCCAAGTCATGATGCCGACAAACCCGGAAATGCTCCAACGGAGCGCCGAACGAGCGTAACAATATAAAGCCGTGCAACACGCGTTGGACGACCAGAACATCCCAAACAAAGGCCTGTCGGCCCCACCTTCAAGCCCAATAGCAAAATGTGCATCAGCGGATTTGCAGCGATACAAGTCTCAACCGCCACCATCACACCGCAGCGCGCCTAGTCCCACTCATCCTACTGCAAATGTCCCAGAACGAGAAAACGACCAGCTTAACATGCCAACCTTTATATCCGCACGCGCGTAATTCAACTCATAAGGACCGGCTATCCCTTACCTGTGACACAATCTCAAACGCACAGAACAGAATCATCAGTCCAATCATCGCATAAGAGGCAGCCGAACCTTCAAGCACTATTCCACAAAGAACAATCTCCGCGCCGCCAATAAGAACTGTTATCAGGCGCTCTGCCTTTTTGCTCTCGCCGCTCGCATAAAAAGGCGGCAAAGCGCACAAGATCACATATAGCCCGGGAAGGGAATACAGGATCGATAGTCCAAGCCCCCCATCAACCGCAGTGTTTTGCGTAAGAATCAACTGAACCCAAACGGCAATTATCACTGAGCAGGTTGTCGATAAAAGAAGACTAGAAATATAGCACGCAACAAAGTCCCGTCGCATTCGAACAGAGAAATCCGCGAACTCTCTTCGCCGCGTGGAAACAATAAGGTACACAGAAATTGCAATAGAACCAATCAGAGAAAACAGCGGAACAACCAGCAATTCAAGCTTATTACCCCATCGATCAACCACACCCCCACTCCAATGAGCGGGAATTGTATCAGGGAGGACTGACCAAGCCGCCCATAGAATCAGAAATGGAAGAATAGAGAGGATGAAAGATGATAACACTGCAGTAATTTTTTTTGAGGCTCTCATCGATTCCGCATCTCCTTGCGCGCTCACATTCCACTCCGCCTTAAATCAAGTATAAATACACAGTCTTTCAAGACAGCTATTCAACATTGGTGGTCACCGCTATGGACAATGTGAACCACCTAAACGAACTCTCAATACAGTCCCAGCTTAGCGCCCTTGAAAAACTGGTCGCGGACGCGGAACAATCTACCGACGCAAGACGCGATTTCGAAGCTCAGCCTCGTGCCGTATTCCAGAAATATGGAATTACAGACCTCCAAATCAAAGCGGGAAATCGAAAAGTCTCTGTACGAACTGGTGGAGTCAACCGAAAAGGAGGCGCGTGTCCCCGTTGCACGCGCAGTATATCGTCGTATCCAGCTCCCACCGTCCAAGGCACTTGGACGGTGGGAGTTCCGCATCCCCGGGAAAGGAAAAGCGCGGCCCATCCGGACCGCGCCCGCGCCCTCCTCCCATTTCACCCCGCGACGTAAACCGTCCGGCCCGTCTCGCAGTCGATGGTCTCGGCATCCCCGAACCCGACCCGGACGGCGGCCCATCCGCCGGCGCCCGCCAACGCGTCGGCCTCGGACCTCGCGGCGGCGACGAGCCGCTCGAGCTCGGCCGACCCGGCCGGCGCGGTCCCCACCTCGAACGCGCCGCCGTCGCCGCCCGACTCGTACTCGACGACGACCGTCGAGCCGAGAGCCTCCTCGAGGGTCTCGGGCAGGCCGCCCATGTCGGCGAGGGCGTGCCCGGCGAGCGTGGCCAGCGGGTAGCGGGCCATCCCGGACGCCGCCGAGCGGCCGGCCATCCGGACCGTGCCGGCGGCCTCGAGCGCCTCGAGGAGCGCCGCGGGCGCGTCGGCGTCGATGGCGATGTTGCCGCGTCCGCGGCACCACTCGGCCGCCGACGGCACGTTCGCCGTGAGCACGCCCCACTCGGCCATGTAACCATCGGAGCGCGGGTCCGTGGCGTCGAGGAGAAGGACGGCCAGGCCGCCGCCCGCGTACTCCCCGGCCACGAGGGCGAGGCGGACCGCCTCGCCCATGGAGTCGAACTCGACCGTGACCATGTGTCTACCTCCTCCTGACGGCGCTGAGCGGCTTTGGGGAGAAGTGCTCGTCGCGCTCGACGGCGGCGAACCCCATCTGGCGGTTCAGCTCGGCCATCTCCTTGATGCTGAAGTAGCCGAGCTCGTCGTCGTAGCCCTCGACGAGGCCGAACGCCTCGTCCGTGCCGTCGAACTCGAGCAGCCACCAGTCCCATCCGTTCACGCACGAGAAGTAGTGGGCGTAGACCGTGGGGTCCTCTGCCCCGTCCTGCTCGTAGAGCCTCGGCACCGTCTTGGCGATTTCCTCGGTCATCAGCTGCTGCATGTCTTCCTCCGTTCCGGGCACCCTGCCCTCAACATCTCGCCCCTGCGGGCAAAGCCGAATGGCGACGCCGCGCGTCGTCGTCGGCTTTGCTCCCTGCAAAGCCGCACCGGAGCGAAGACGGGTCAAGGGAGGTCCATGACGACCTCCACCAACCGGAGCGGAGCGGAGGTTTGTGCGGGGTCTCATGGGCCCCCTTGACGCGGCGTAGCGGAGGTGCCACCCGGCCGCGGAGCCGTGGCCGCCGTCGGCGGATGCCGTAAAACGTAAAACGCTGTTTATGTTGGCCCGGACAGCACCTGCTATCATCGCCTTTCTCGCATAGAGAGGATTGTTTCGGCATGGAAGAACGTCATGTCACGACGGGGGACGGACCGAGCGAAGCCGCCCAGCGGCTCATGGACGGTATCGGGGTATTCTCCGAGATCGAGGATTATGGCAGAAGGATTGAAGTCCTCGCCGAGGCCATGTCGGTCGGGATCAGGATCGCGGACTACGAACTGCTCGCGGCATGCGGTGCGCTCCTCGCGGCGACGAGGAACCGGAGCGAGTGGACCGGAGCTTGGCTCTAGCCGACGTCACCCTCTGCGTTCCGCATGACGACCCAACCCGCGTTCACCGGACGCGCGTGTCGGCAGGCGGTGCGGAAACGTCGTTCTTCGAGCGGGTGTTCTCGAACGCCCAGACCCACCATCGCAGGCGGTCATCTGCCCCGTGAATGGGGTCCTCCCTGTGGTAGTGCTCCAGCATGAGCTGAGTGGTCCAGCCGCCGAAGCGCACCGTGTAGACCGCCGTCTGCGCGTCGTGGATGACCGCGCCGAAGGGGTCTATTCGAATGATTTGGTCGATCGTGAAGCCGCGGCCGTCCGGCCAGCAGACGCGGACAGGCACCGTCGTTCCGTCGGCGTTAGTGCGGGCGTAGACGTCTACGTACTGCTTATGGACGCGTCTGCCGGGCTTGTCGCCGTTGGCGCGAACGGTGATGCCGCCGCCGAAGTCCTTTGTGTGGCCCATCACCCGGGCATCACCGCCATGCCGCCACCGCGCTCGACGAACCAGTCGCCGTGCTCCCACCAGACCGTTTTGCGCTGCCTCGCGATGCAGACGTCGTAACGCACACAGAGGTTACCGAAGATGGCGCGGCCGAACTCCTGGCGGGCGTAGATGCTCTCAACCTTCCAACTGCGGCCGTCCGGCCAGTGGATGGTGACGGGATCGGACGGGCCGTGGTCGGGGTCGTCCGCGCCGTTGGCGTCCACGGGGATGTAGATGCGCTGTGCATCGGTGGGTATGCCGCAGGTTCCCGCAAGCGAGTGCTTTTTCATGATCATGCGCGTACCCCCGAACATCCGTTTGTATCTCACGGGCTTCATTGTCGAACGAATGTTCTTGATTGTAAAGCGAACGTGGTGTGGGGGTTCGGTGTGCGGTGTCCGGACGGAGGGGCATGGATGTATCGCGTGGAAAGCGCCCGCGATCCGGAAGACCCGCGTCTTGGTATCATTTTGCCATCCTTGGGGAAGGAAGAATGCCATGACTCAGCTCTATGAGATAGACGGGTACCACTATATAGTCGACCTGACGCCCTATTTCGTTCTCGGCGTGCTGGTCATAGCCCTGGTCTGTGCAATCGCGGTCTTGGTTCGCAGGATTCTGGCGAGCCCCTTTAGGTATCCCTACTACGTGGCCCGCTTCAATGTGTCTGGCAGGCGCAACGTGAGGATCGAGGACTATATCGACCGTCACCTGATGGACCCGGCCAGTTGGGACGCCATCGTCGCCCATAGGGCATACATCCAGAACTGGAAGCACGAGCAAGAAGAGTATCTGAAAACCTGCCGGCTCCGCAGCCGGCGCGAGCGTCAGTACGCCGAGGCGGTCGACGATGACAGGGCCTTTAGGTTCATCACCTGCCGCGACCAGACGAGGTACAAGCAGGCCAACTACGTGAAGACGTCCTACAAGGTGTCGATGGATGATTCCGAGCTTGACGTGAACTGGGAGTGGATCGTCGAGCGCCGCATCCGCCTCGCCGCTATCAACGACGAGGCGACGCTCAGGGACTATCACGCCAAGAACCAGCGAAGGCTGATGACGAAGCAGCTGCGCGAGCAGATCGCCCGCCGGGACAACTACACCTGCCAGATATGCGGGAAATACATGCCGGACGGCGTGGGCCTGCACGTCGACCATATCGTGCCGGTCGCGAAGGGCGGCAAGACCGTTCCATCCAACCTGCAGGTGCTCTGCTCGAAATGCAACGGGCGGAAGGGCGCGCGGTAGCGGCGCGTTGCAGACACGCGCTATTCGTCGAAGAAATCGGTGTCAACGGCCTTGATCTCGTAGACCTGTCTCGTGCTCACGCCGACGCCGTAGTCGATCATGAGGCCGGCGAGCGCGGGGCCGTCGACGAGCACGACCGTCTGCCCCAGGAGGCCCTCAGCATATTTGCGGGCATCCTTGGAGAAGCGAGCCGTGGTGATGAAAAGGCCCTTCGATACGCCCTTTCCGGAAAGCGCCCCGACGAATGCCTGAACCTCCGGCCGTCCGACCGTCCTTTGCGGATCCCACCGCTTAGCCTGGTAGCAGATGGTTCCAAATCCGAGTCGGTCCTCACGGGCGACGCCGTCTATCCCCTCGTCACCACTCTTTTTGGTGACGTCGGCACGGGAGTCCAGGCTCTCGCCGTAACCCATCGCCACGAGCAGCTTTCCGACCAGGTGCTCGAAGAAATACGGATCTTTTCCCATGATGATCGAAATGAGGTCGTCGGCGAGCGCGTCGCGAATCTCGCCGTAGGCAGACTCCATCGCCTCCTGAGGGGACTCCTGGTCCTCCAGCGCCGAAACGCCCTCGGGCTCTGAAGCGTTTTTTGCCTTGCTTGCGGCCTGATAGCCGTCTTTCCACTTCTTGAATGCCGTGCAGTTCTCATAGAGACCCTTGGCTGTAATGGGTCCGGGATAATCAGAGAGGTACGTCCTGCCGGCATCGGTGATACGGTAGGTTCCCTTCTTCTCGCCGTATTCCAGAAGCTTAGCCTTCTCCAAATCGGTGATACCCCAGTACACGCGGTTGTAGAGTCTCGACTGGCCGCTCTTGAGACGCTCGGCCCGTTCGTCATCGGTCATGTCGAATTCGATCGCCACGGCATCCTGGAGGTCGGTGCCTGCCAGATATCCATCGACATGCGTCAGCGCTTCAAGGATGGGCCGCATGGTCTCATGCCATTTGGGCATCGTCATTGCTACTCACCGACCTTTTCGGCATAGAGATTGAACAGATGGGCAACGATCTTGTTTTCGTCGCCATTGAAGTCGACGCCATATGCCGATTCAACCGCCGCATCAAGCTCCGCATGCGCCTTCATAAGATCCGGAAAGAGGAATTCGTTGTCCGGATTGTACATGTCCGCAAGGGTCGCATCAGGGTGCTCTGCGCGGGCGTCTAGAACCTCCTGTGCGCAGGACTCGATATATCCGTGCTGTTCGGTCGAGGCATCAGGCCAGACGAAGTTGTTATAGACGATGGTGTTCGTATAACGATAATCACTCTTTAAACGGCCGGCGACCTGTCGCATCCAAGCGTTGTGGAACTGGCTTTCTAGGATGCCGAATTCATAAAGACCGGCATTCGAAACCGAAAAAAGCATGTCTCCTGGGATCATCTCGTTGGTCACAAAGCCCATGGGGACGTACTTTCGGCGACCGGAAGAAACCTTGGGAACCGCGATATAACTCTTACCCTTGGGCGGACGCACCTCGTCGAAGAGCCATGGGGTTGCGGCTTTCTTCTGTGTTGCTGCCTTCTTTGATGTAAATCGAAATTCCCTTACGGCCTGGACGCGGGTGCGGACCAGCGGGAGCTTTGTCAGTACCGCCGGGTCGACGCCATCTAGCCAGATGCAGTAGCGCGGTATGCCGTTGATGTATTCGGCACCCATTGAAAATGGCTTGATATATGGGGCGGCATCCGGTTCACGGCACAGCAGCTCGTCGCGTTCCTCCTGCGTGAGAAGAAGGTTTCCACCATCGGTCGGTTTACCACCCGCCATCATTGCAGGGACATCGCAAATTGGCTTTGCCCTCCTTGAAACGAAAGCATCCGGTGCGGCTGCAAGATATGCGTTGATGTGTGTTACCTCGCTCTTGCTGCCACTGCGATCGAATAAGTCTTTTTTAGTGCCATTAACCCGGGAGAAACCAACAATGACCACGTGCACATGAGCTTCGTCGGCGGCTTGGGAGTTCCATACGAAGGACTTGTGGGCGAAGTTAATATTGACCTTGTCTTCAAAAAGTGGTTTCCACAACGGTTCGACCTGCTGCCCCTGGCATATGGAGTTGGTTGATACGAACGCGCAGCGCGCCTGCGTCTCACGCGTGTAGTCAGCCGCTTTGCGATACCAACAAGCCACGTAGTCGAGCACGCCGCCCGTTTTGCCAAATATGTCGACGCGGTCGGCCTTTTGTTCCTCGTTGAGGTTCGAATACCCGATGAACGGCGGGTTTCCGAGGACATAGTCGACCTCGTCGGCCGGAACGACGTCGTTCCAATCGATGCGGAGGGCGTTGGCGTTGACGATGCCCTCATAGTCGGTAAGCGGCAGTTCCTGGTAGACACGTTGTGTCACCTTTGCCGTATCGGCGTCTGCCTGCTTCTCGGCGATCCAGAGTGCCGTGCGGGCGACGCAGCAAGCGAAGTCCTCCAGCTCGATGCCGTGGAAGTTCCTCAGGCTCACGAGCACGTCGCGGTCTCCCGAGTCCTCGAAGCTGAGCGATGCCTGATCGCCCTGAAGCTCGAAAAGTATGCGGTTCTCCAGCCGTCTCAGGCAGAGATAGCTTTCGGTGAGGAAGTTGCCGGAACCTGCGGCCGGGTCGAGGATGGAGATGCTGCCGATCTTCTTATGCAGGTCCTTGAGCGCACGGGTCCTCGCGCCGCCCGCGACGGGCTTGGCGCAGGCATCATCGAACTCGGCTTTGAGGCCGTCGAGGAAGAGCGGGTCTATGACCTTGTGGATGTTCTCGGGGCTCGTGAAGTGCTGCCCGTTCGCGCGGCGGTGGTCGTGGGACAGCGCGCCCTCGAAGATGGAGCCGAAGACCGTGGGGCTCACGCCCGACCAATCAAACTCCTGGCACCCCTCGACGATGAGCGTATGGCGGAAGTTGTCGGACAGGGGCGGAATCTCCGTCTTCTCCCGGAAGAGGCCGCCGTTCATGTAGGGCAGTTTCTTCAGCCAGGACTCGGCGTACTTGTCGCGTTCCTCGTCTTTGGTGTCGAGCCAGACGAACAGGTCCTTGAGGCCGCGCCTGAGATCGCCTGCCGAGAAGTGGGCGACGTAGTCGCGGAAAGCGTTGGGGGCCACGAGTCCCGAGTCCTCGCAGAACATGAGGAACATGAGGCGCGTCATGAGCACGGAGAGCGCATGGTGGTTCTCGGGCGTGTCGGGATCATCGAACGCCTCGGCGACCTGGTCATGGAGTTTCGACATGATCTTGCCGGCCTCGACGGAAACGGCGCGGGAGATCGTGGCCGGGGCCTCCGCCCCGCCCTTGAGGAACTGAATGGCCGCGAGGTTCTTGGGGAGCTCGGCGAGCGGCAACTTGAAAAGAGGCTCCCGGCATAGCGAGTCCCGCTCGCGGTCGAAGACCCAAAACTCGGCAAAATTGCAAGCGATGATGTAGCGCGGCTGTTGGGAGAGGGGCATGCCCTGAGCGTAGGCGTTGCCCTGCTTCGCGGGCGTCACCTTGCGGCCCTGGCGCGTCTCCTCCTTGGCGAGGTCGATTCCCAGCGACTTCTGTTCGACAAGGGCTTTGGCTGATGGTATGAAGACGTCGATATAGCCCTCATGCGTGCTCGCGTCGGTGGAGACGGGCTTTTCGAACTCGAGCCTCGAGACTGCATCCTCAACGCCCAGGACGTTCTGATAGAAGTCGATCCAGAACCGCTGGGTGTCCTGGTTCTCATTTCCCTTGTTCGCCCACCTGCTGGCGAATGACTCCGCGTCAGATTTTTTACCGGCCATCTGGCCTCCTTGTATCGAAATCCATCGCTTTCGATTGTAGGGGAGGGAAGTCCGGTGACTCACCTATATAGCTCAGTAATGAATAATTGTTGTGGGCGGATGGGGGCGAAAATATAAATTGCGCTTCAAAAGGTGCTTGTTGCCATTTTGGGTTTACTCATCTTGCCGGTCGGTCGTTGAACGTTCCATATCTTTGCGGATGAGGTCCTTGATGTACTGGTTGCGGTTCTCTTTGGCCTGGAAGTACGCCAGGACGTCGGCATCGGCCGGGAAGAACTTGACGTTGAAAGATTTGACGTTGGCCTTGCGGTACTTCTCGTTGGCTTTTGCCTGGGCCTCTGACATGACAGCTCTCCTCTAATCGAAGCTACTTCGTATAATTCTATTATTTGTGACGGCCCCGTACCTTGGACGCAAGATGTTCAAGGTACGGGGCCGTTAACTGATGAAGGTTACATGAAGATGGTTGGGGGTGAAAAAAACTTAGAAAAATATTTCACCCCTTTTTCACCCCTTTGCGGAGTGTCGCGGAGTCTAGAAAACAAAAAAGCTCAGAAGCAATTATGCTTCTGAGCTGCACTAATGCAATGGAGCCAGCGACCGGGCTCGAACCGGTGACCCCCGCTTTACGAGAGCGGTGCTCTACCAACTGAGCTACGCTGGCGGCCATGTGGTGACGCAACTGAGGCGTCAACGGCTGTCTATGATACGGGACATCGCACATCCGCGCAAGTGTTCTGACAGCTTTTCTCACTTTAAATGCACTAATATTGGAGACGTGATGTCTGCGGCGTTCATTTGGCGCTTGACCTGCTGTTGAGTTGGTGGCCGACGTCCCGCTCGTATGGGTCTCAAACAGAATGGGGCAGCCATGGCTCAACCCAAGATCCTTCTCACGCGTATCGATGACCGTTTCATTTACGGGCAAGACGTTGAGCTGTGGAATGAGGCCGTGGATTCCAACCTTGTCCTAATCGTCAACGATGAGATTGCGGCGGATTCGCGCAAGTGGGCGCCTATGAGGGTCGCGGCGCCAGAAGGCGTGTGGACACGGTTTTTCTCGGTACAAAAGGCCATCGACGTCATACATACTGCAACGCCGCGCCAATGGATTCTGATCATGGTGGCCTCACCCGCCGATGCGCTCGCGCTGGTTAAGG
>CAUBOH010000029.1 GCA_958437495.1 uncultured Collinsella sp.
GTCGACCTGGGCAGCCGCTGCACGGTCTTTATGAACTCGCGCGTCAAGCAGGCGCAAAAGGAAGGCGCCACGGTGGGCGACATCGCGGCCGGCCTGTCCTATTCCGTCATTAAGAATGCCCTGTTCAAGGTCATTAAGCTGCGCGACCCCAAGGAGATCGGCAGCCAGGTGATCGTCCAGGGCGGCACCTTTATGTCCGACGCCACGCTGCGCGCGTTTGAGCAGCTCACCGGCGTTCATGCCGTGCGTCCCGACATCGCCGGCTGCATGGGCGCCTATGGTGCGGCCCTGCTCGCCCGCGATCGCGCTGGCGCCGACGGCACTTCGACCATCCTCTCGGCCGAGGACATCGCGCACCTCACCGTGACGCAAAAGCATGTCCGCTGCGGCCGTTGCTCTAACAACTGCCAGCTCACCGTCAACGACTTTGGCGGCGGCAGGCGCTTTATCACCGGCAACCGCTGCGAGAAGGGCGCCGGCCACAAAAAGCAAAAGACCGAGGCCCCCAACCTCTTCAAAAAGAAAAACGAGTTGCTGTTTAACCGCGAGGTGCTGAGTCCCGACGAGGCCCCGCGCGGCACCGTCGGCATCCCCCGCGCGCTCAACATGTACGAGAACTATCCCTTCTGGCACGCGTTCTTTACGCGCCTGGGCTTTAGCGTGCAGCTGTCCGACCAGTCGAGCAAGAAGACCTACCAGGCGGGCATCGAGTCCATGCCGTCCGAGAGCGTATGCTATCCGGCCAAGATGAGCCATGGCCACGTGATGAACCTCATCGATCGTGATGTCGACTTTATCTGGATGCCGTGCGTGCGCTGGGAGCGCAAGGAGGATCCGACGGCTGGCAACTGCTACAACTGCCCCATCGTCATGAGCTATCCCACGGCGCTGGCGCTCAATATCGACGAGATCCGCGAGCAGAACATCGAGTTCCTGTATCCGTTTGTGCCCTATCACGACAAGACCGAGCTCAAGCGCCGCCTGTACCAGGTGCTCGCCGTCGACCGCGTGGCCGATGCTGAGACCGGTCGCGGTCGCGTGCGCGGTCCTAAAATCACGCGCTCCGAGGTCGATGCCGCCGTCAACGCCGCCTACGAGGCCGATGCGCGTTTCCACGAGGACATTCAGACCATGGGCGAGGAGGCTCTTAAGTGGGTCGAGGACCACGGCGGTCACGGCATCGTACTCGCCGGCCGTCCTTACCACAACGACCCCGAGATCAACCACGCCCTGCCCGAGCTTATCTCGAGCTTTGGCTTTGCGGTCTTTACCGAGGATTCACTCGCGCATCTGGTAAAGCCCGAGCGTCCGATTCGCGTCGTCGACCAGTGGATGTACCACAGCCGCCTGTACGCCGTCGCCCGTTTTGTGACGATGCGCAACGACCTGGACCTGATCCAGCTCAACTCCTTTGGCTGCGGCCTGGACGCTCTGACCACCGATCAGGTGCAGGAGATCCTGGAGGCCAGCGGCAAGATCTACACCGTGCTCAAGATCGACGAGGTGTCCAACCTGGGCGCCGCGCGCATCCGCATCCGCTCGCTCATGGCGGCGCTCAAGGACCAGGAGGCCGAGCGCCTGGCCGAGGCTACGGCTGTGGGTGAGGCCTACGAGCAGGGCGACGCCGCGCCGGTGGCGCCCTCCACGGATGCCCCCGCGTTCGCGAGCCGCAAGTACACGTTTGAGGCTCAGCGCGAGAGTGCTTCGACCGCATGGCCCAAGGTACCCTTTACCGAGCAGATGCGCGACGAGGGCTACACCATTCTGTGCCCGCAGATGGCGCCGATCCACTTTGACCTGGTCAAAGAGGTGTTCCGCGGTGCTGGCTACAACTTGGAGCTGCTGCCCTCGACCGATCACGACGCCGTCGAGGCCGGCCTGCGCTATGTGAACAATGACATTTGCTATCCGTCCATTTTGGTGACCGGCCAGATTATGGAGGCCATCGAGAGCGGCCGGTACGACTTGTCCAAGACGGCCGTGGTTATCAGCCAGACCGGCGGCGGCTGCCGTGCCACCAACTACATCGCGCTCATCCGCAAGGCCCTGCGCGAGAGCGGCCACCCCGAGATCCCGGTAATCTCGCTTTCGGCCGTGGCACTCGGCGAGGACAACCCCGGCTTCAAGATTACGCCGGCGCTGCTTAAGCAGGCAGTCTACGCGGTGCTCTTTGGTGACGTGATGATGCAGATGCTCTACCGCTGCCGTCCGTACGAGGCAACGCTCGGTGCCGCCAACGCGCTCTACGAGGAGTACATGGCGCGCGCCCGCAAGCTGGCGCCTAAGTTCAACCGCCACAACTACACCAAGCTGTGCCGTGAGGCCATCCGCGCGTTCGACACCATGCCGCTCGTGGGCGAGGGTACCAAGCCGCGCGTGGGCGTGGTCGGCGAGATCTTGGTCAAGTTCCACCCCACGGCCAACAACCACGTGGTCGACGTGATCGAGCGCGAGGGCTGCGAGGCCGTGGTGCCGGGCCTGCTCGACTTCTTCCTGTACTCCATGAGCAATGCCGAGCTGCAGAAGGACGAGCTGGGAAGCTCTGCCACAACGCGTGCGGGTATGCAGGCGCTCATCAAGCTGGTGGACTGGATGCGCACACCGGTGGAGGAGATGCTCGAAAAGTCCCGCCGCTTTGAGGCACCCGAGCGCATCGGCACCATGGCCGACAAGGCCCGCACGGTGCTTTCGGTGTGCAACAACATGGGCGAGGGCTGGCTGCTCACGGCCGAGATGCTCGACCTGATCGACCACGGCGCGCCCAACATCATCTGCACGCAGCCCTTCGCGTGCCTGCCCAACCACGTGGTGGGCAAGGCCGTAATCAAGGAGCTGCGCCGCCAGCACCCCGAAAGCAACATCGTCGCGGTGGACTACGACCCCGGTGCGTCCGAGGTCAACCAGCTCAACCGCATTAAGCTCATGATCAGCGTGGCCAAGGAAAACATGCGCGCCGGTAAGGGCTTTAAGCTCGAGAAGGTGGCGCCGCTCGCGATGGACGAGGTCACCGGCCAGATGCGTGCCCATGATGGCTGCGTGAGCTGTGGCTCGGTCGACGAGAGTACCGTGGCGTCGGTCGCTGAGCGTCTGGGACGTGGCATTAAGAAGTAGCTGGCCTGCTATGGGCTGGATATGAGACAAACGGGTGGTAGCCGTACCGGCTACCACCCGTTTTTGCTGGACATGGAACCCTGAGATAATGAACAGGTGTTGCCGCTTGCCGCAAATTACCGTCCGTTTATAGAACCTATCCCCAGCGCGCGCCATCCTTACGGTTGAATAAATACACATTTATGGAATTACGTAAGAGAGGACTGTTCCATGAGCTACAAGACCGTTTGTGTTGCCGGCGGCGGCGTGTTGGGAAGTCAGATTGCCTTTCAGGCTGCCTACTGCGGCTTTGATGTAACGATTTGGCTGCGCAGCGAGGGCAGCATCGGCCGCACCCAGCCCAAGATCGATCATGTGCGCGAGGAGTACATCGCTGCTATCGAGGGCATGGCGGACGGCACGGGCGAGTGGTGCGCCGGTATCGCCGATAGCGGCCAGCCCTTCGACAAGGAGGCGGCACTCGCCGCCGTCGAGCGTGCCTACTCCACACTCAAGCTGGAGCTCGATCTTGCCAAGGCCATGGCCGACGCCGACCTGGTCATCGAATCTATGGCCGAAGACACCCGGGCAAAGATTGACTTCTACAAGAAACTCGCCCCGGTCCTCCCGCAAAAGACCGTCGTCGTGACCAACTCCTCCACGCTGCTGCCGAGTACCTTTGCCAAGTACACCGGCCGTCCCGAGAAGTACCTGTCGCTGCACTTTGCCAATTCCATCTGGAAGAACAACATGACCGAGGTCATGGCTCAGGACCAGACCGACAAGCGCTATTTCGATGAGCTTGTCGACTTTGCTAACGATATCCGTATGCTTGCCCTGCCCGTCAACAAGGAAAAGAACGGTTACCTGCTCAATTCCATGCTGGTGCCATGGCTGCTTTCGGGCCTTGACCTGTACGTCTCGGGCGTGAGCGACCCCAAGAGCATCGACCTTGCATGGACGCGTGGCACCGGTGCCCCCAAGGGTCCGTTTCGCGTATTCGACACGGTTGGTATCCAGACGGCCTACAACATCGTCATGCAGTATCAGAAGGTGCCGGGCCTGGTGAGCCCGCTGCTCAAAAAGATGATGATGCCCTACAACTTTAAGGCCATGGCATCCGTCCTCAAGCAGATGGTCGACGAAGGTAAGCTGGGCGAAAGCTCGGGCGAGGGCTTCTTCAAGTACTAAATCATGATCCCTCGAGTGCGGAGGAAAACGGATCGGCCGCGCCCCCAAAGCCGTGTTTTCACGCTGCTGCAAGCTTAAGCTACCGCTAAGGGGTGTTTGTTAAGCTCTGAGCCATATTGGACAGGGCTGGGCAAACGCCATGGCATATGAGGGAAACGACGGTGGCATTCAAAGACGGTAACGAAATGGAATTGAGTGACAAAGACAGCGGGCTGTTCTCGCGTCGAGCGGCTCTTGCGGGTACGGCGGGCGCGCTGGCACTTGCCGGGACAGGGCTCATGGGCTGCTCGGCCGGCGGGGCCGGCGCGAGTGCCGCGTCTACTGCGAGCAACGAGCTCACCGACGAGCAAAAGAAGCTCCACAAGCAGATTGTTGCGACCTACGACGTCGAGAAGCAGGCGGCCATCAAGGAGCGGCTCGATGCTGATTACGCCGCAGGCAGCTTCGACGAAACCGCCCCGTTCGTCAAGGCAGATCCCTTTGGTACCGACACCCTGAGTTGCTACGTGCGTTTTGCAACGACAGATCCCGTAATCGTCTCCTACAAGATCGCCGGTCGCAAAAAGACCGGTGACGCGCCCAAAGTTGGCACGTTTTCTCGCACACCTCGCGGTGGCGACACGCCTGCCACGGAACACGAGTTTAAGGTCATCGGCCTCATTCCCAACCATAAAAACAAGGTGACCCTCACCTGCACCGCGCAAGACGGCACCAGCCGCACCTCGACATTTACGGTCAAAACGCCCGTGCTTAAGGGCGAGGAAGAGGAGCGGCTCGCCGTCACGGCGGGGGAGTCCAACACGCCGCTCGCCGATGGCCTCTTTGCCATCCTGGGCAACGACTCATCCAAGCTCGACTTTATGTACCTCTATGAAAACGCTGGCCAGATTCGCGGCGAGGTGCCGATCATCGGCTACCGCAGCCACCGCCTGCTGTTCCCGGGCGACGGCAGCATGATCATGAGCGTCTCGACTACCAAGATGGCCCAGATCAACGCCATCGGCCAGGTAGTAAACGTTTGGAGCATGGGCGACTACGAGCTGCACCACGACTACGCCTTCGATGACGATGGCAACCTGTTGGTGCTGGCGAGTCACGCCGGCTCCGAAGCCGACTTGGACGTCGATCGCGCGGCTGCCAAAAAAGACAAGGACGATCGTGTTAATGTCGAGGACCTCATCATCAAAATCGACGTAACAACCGGCGACGCCTCTCTCGTCGTGGATCTGGGCGATATCTTTCCCGACCTCAAGACGCGCGCCAAGGTGGCATCGGATGGCGACCTGGATTGGATCCACATCAACACGATTCAGTGGCTCGGCGGCGGCACCGTTCTGCTCAGCTCGCGCGAGACATCGACGGTCATCAAGCTCGCCGATATCTACGGTACGCCCACGGTTGATTGGCTCATGGGTTCACCCGATTTTTGGGCTGGTTCGGGCTTTGAGGATAAACTGCTGCAGTCCCAGGGCGATTTTTCGCTCAACGCGGGCCAGCACAGCGTGACGTATCTGCCAAACGACGAGACGGTAACGACCGGTCGCTACCAAGTGCTGCTGTACGACAACAACTTTGGTGCGGCCGAAAGCTATCCCAAGTTCGACTGGGGCCAGCTGGGCGCCGCGGTGGTGACCGACTACGACAAGGGCACGCATTCGTTTGGGCGCATCTTTACGGTGGACGAGGTGGCGCGCACCTACGAGCTTGTGGACCAGATTGCAGTGCCGTTCTCGGGCTACGTAAGCAGTGCACAGCGCGTCGGCGATTCAGATGGTATGCTCGTGGCTTCTGGCCAGGCCAAGACCTTCACCGAGTACGATCGTTATGGACTGCCCATCGCCACCTACGAAATGGAAGCCGAGAAGTACATCTACCGCGTGTACAAGTACAAGCTGTAGCGCTGCGCTTGGCTGTGTCTGTGCCCCGCGGCTGTGCGCGTTCGCGTTCGCGCCGTGCCCAATCCACGCCTCACGTTACTGCACGTCAAACTCCACGCGATCGAGTTCAGACACGTTGAGGTCGATGAGCTTGCGCGCGAGGTGACGGTCGTGTGCCCCAAGCGCCTCGCTTGTCGTCACATGGGCGACAGTCTGGCGCTCGACAAGGCCCTCCTCCTCACCTTCGGTGGCCGAGGTCTCGACGGCGACGGTGTAGTCCTTAAAGCCCGGTAGCACCGCGGCGAGCTCACGCGTGGTCTCGGTGACGCCGTAGCCGTCCTGCACGCCGGCCTGCGCCGAGCCAATGGAGCCAGCCGTCATAACGATGCAGGGGATGGCAAAGATCACCGTGCCCACAATGATGCGGCGGCGCACCTTGTGTGACAGCTCATCGACCTCGGCATTTTCTTCGGCAGTTACAATGCCGTCGCCGTTAAGGTCGCGCTTGAGCGGCACACGCAAAAGAAGCAATACGGCTTCGGCCGCCAGTGCGATAAAGACGACGTTGATGCCAAACTCGTAGAGCGCCGAGAGAAACAGCGACCCGCTCGCGATGGCGATGCCGTAACCCGCCGCGCACAGGGGCGGCATGAGCGCGGTCGCCACGGCCACGCCGGCAATGAGCGTGGCGGGTTCCTGGTCGCGCGAGTTGCCCAGCCCGCCCGCAAAGCCGCCCGCGAGCGCGACGGCAAGGTCCCATACGGTGGGTGTCGAGTTGTCGATGATGGCGGCCGTGGTGGTGCCAAGGGGCGAGAGCTTAAAGTACAGCGTGGATGTGATCAGGCAAAAAGCCATCTGCAGCGCGAGGCCGGCGACGGCCTCGACGGCAATCTCGCGATCGAGCGTGGCAATACCGTATGCCATGGCAAGAACCGAGCCCATGAGCGGGCAGATGAGCATGGCACCTACAATGGCGATGTCCGAGTCGATATCGAGGCCGATGCTCGCGATTAACATGGCAATGATCAGGATGCACAGGTGAGAGCCAGTCAGGCGCGCCCCGTTTACGAAGCGCTTGCGAATCACGTGATAGGGCGCACGACCCTCGCGAATGTTGAATGCCTGCTTCAAAAAGCGACTTGCGTTCTCCATGGCCTCGCTGTGGGCGGGGCGGATGCCGTGGCGCCGATGATGGCGCTCGCGCAATCGCTTGAGCTGTTGTTTGTCGAGTTCCATGCTTACCTCGGAGTAGAACAAACTTTAAAAGAATGGGGTAGGGATTTGCCTGAATACATAAAGATGGGGCTTGGTTAAAAACATGCTAATTGGGATTGTCCGCCAGCTGGGAGACAAAATTGCGCAAGAAATCCCATTAAAAAAGTTGCGCAATTAAATTAAGTCTATCAGTCATATATTGCTCCCATAGGCATGTCATTGTGTCAAAGGGAGAAAGCCATGGCGAACTACAGTCCACAACATTTTGGATCTCGAGCTAAGGCTGCCAACGCCAAAGGTGTTGCCAACCGTGCCGTCGCAACCGTATTGACGGCGGGTCTCATCGCCCAACCGCTCATGTCGCCGCTGGCGGCAATCGCCGCACCGGCAGTCGATAGCGGCAATGCCGCGAAGGGCGACAGCGCTATCGAGAGTGCCGTCGTCGCCAGTAGCCGGGCAACCGCAAAGACGGCTGCTCAACTGGCCGAGGAATCGGCAAAGCAGCTCAAGGAAGCTCAGGCCGCCTACGATGCCGCTCAGAAGAAGGCCGATGCTGCAGGCCAGGCTCAAAAGTAGGCGCAGCAGCTAAAAGATCAGGCCTTCCAAGCCGTAAGCGACAACGAGGTCGAGCAGAATAAGGCAGAGGCCGACGCGCTGCAGGAGAAGATTGATGAGCTCAAGGCGGCCGTCGACAAGACCGAGCAACAGCAGAAAAAACTAGCCGATCTGAACGACCAACTCGATCAGGCCAACAAGAGCGTTACGGAAAAGACCCAGGTGCTCGAGGACGCCAAGGCAAAGCAGAATGAGGCCAAGAAGGCCCTCGACGATGCTCAGGCAAAGCTCGATGGCATGGATGATTACGAGGCCGCCAAGAAGGCTGTCGATGAGGCGCAGGCGAAGGTTGATGCGGCGAATGCCGATGTGAAGGCCGCCGAGAGCGAACTTGCTACTGCAAAGACCGATGCCATCAATGCCGAGCAAAAGAAGAGCGATGCCGTGGCCGCCTTGGCGTCTGCCCAGGCCAAGAAACAGAAAACAGCCGATGCCCTTACCACCGCAACTGCCGCGCACGTTAGTGCTCAGCAGAAGTTCAATGAGGCCCAAGCTGCGCTTGACGCGGCAACCTCTGGTACGGGCGTCGATTTGAGCAGGCTTGAGGCTGCCAAAGAAAATGCCGCCGCCGAGCTTGCCGCAGCGCAATCCGAACTTGATGCTGCGACGTCTGCCGACTCTGCCGCGCAGGCGGACCTCCAAAATGCTCAGGATACCGCGAATGCTGCGCAGGAGAAACTGGATGCCGCGAACACTGCCGTTGCGTCCGCTCAGGCTGCATACGACGAGGCAAACGGGAAGCTTAGCGGCATGGCCGACAAGCTCGACGCCGCTAAGACTGCCTATGAGAAGGCCCAGCAAGCTGAGGCCGACAAGAAGGCTGCATACGAGCAGGCTAAGAAGGACAGCGATGACAAAAAGGCCGAGTATGAGGCGGCACGCGATGCCTCTGCTGCCGCGAAAGATGCCCTCGAGGCTGCCAATGCGGAAGTAAAGGCGCTCGAGAAGAAGATTGCCGACCTCAAGGCCAATATGGCGACTGGCCAGGATATCATCAGTCAGGGAATCGTCGGCTTCTTTAACTATATTGCGAACAGCGGTCAGTTCTCAAATGGCCAGAAGAACAACGCCTTGGATGCCATAGCTATGATCACGGGCGTCAGCAATAAAGCGGATTGGTACGATGCTTATGTTGACCAGGATAAGAGCAGGGAGACAAACCCCCTCTCGCTGGAGCAGATGCGTAATGCGTTGACGTATCTCGATGTGCATAACAATATCCGAAAGGCAAATGGCCAGTCGGAGTTGAGCATCAGCTTAAGAATGACGGCGTCGGCGGCTCTGAACGCTTCCTATTCTTCAAATAACTGGGCGCATTCGGGTCATTACTACGACAATGCCGAGAATCTTTCCGAAGGTGGTGGAGCTTACGTTGGCGGTGAGACCGTCGATTCGCTCGGCTGGCCGTACACGGGGCTTTACACCGAGGAAAAAGCCACCTTCGACAATTACGTCAAGCAGTACGGCAGCGATCTTGACACTCATCGCTACGACACCTATTACGTTTTCACGAACTACAAGGACGTGTTTGCGGCCTGCGGACACTATCTTAATATCGTCGGCAAAGACATGAAGGCCTTTGGCGTGGCGACCGGAAGTGGCAAGGGCGCCAAAAAGGAAGTTACCGCCTTTGACTATAGTTTTAGAAACGATCAATCTGACTTCACCGTTGCAGAGTTCAAGAAGGTTCTCAACGACTATATCGATTCTGCCTACAAAGCCGGCGGCACGCAGGAGCAAAAGGAGCAGCTAAAGCAACTCCAAGAGAAGCTCGCCGCTACGCAGAAGAAAGCTGGAGTGGCCGGCAATGCTTACAATGCAGCTTCGAGCAGACAGACTGCTGCCAAGCGCGCTTATGATGCAGCCGATGCAAGCATGTACACCGCAAAAAGCGAGTACGAGAAGGCGAAATCCGATACTGCCGCCGCAAAAGCCGCATACGATGCTGCCAAGGACGCGTCCGGTGAAGTCGACCTCGGCACCCTTAAGTCGAACCTGGATAAGGCGAAGAGCGAAGCGGCTGATGCGCAGACTGCTCTCGATAAAGCCAATGCTACGTTGGCCGATAGCAAGGCAAAGACTGCCGAGGCCTCTGATCGCAAGGCGAAGGCTCGCAGCGCTCGCGATGCCGCCAAGGCAAAGTCCGACAAGGCCAACGAGGCATATGAAAACGCCACCGCTTCGGTCAAGGACCTTACCGCCAAGCGTGACACTGCCAAGACGGACCTTGCGAACAAGCAGGGCACGCTTGACAAGGCCAAGAAGGCCGACGATGCTGCTCAGGCGGGCGTAGACAAGGCTCAGGCCGCAGATGCACAGGCCGCGACCGCTCTTTCGGACGCCAAGCAGGCAGTTGCCGCCAAGACGCAGACCCTGTCCGACGCACAGGCGAAGACCAAGGCCGCTGAGGGCGAGCTGACCAGCGCGAATAAGGCCTTCGAGCGCTTCGCCGGCGCCCAGAAGGCGGTTGACGACGCCAAGGCTGCCTATGACGCCGCCGTCGCCGGTGTCGCCAATGCCGAGAAGCAGCTCGAGGCCGCCAACGAGGCCGTCGTCGATGCGAACCTCGAGATCGTCAAGGCCAAGGCCGAGCTTGCCAACGACGAGGCACTCAAGGCCGATCTTGAAGCTGTTGACCACAAGGCCTCCCTTTCCGCGGGTACGACGGGCAACGAGAAGCTGGTCAAGCTGAACGCTGCCTATGCTCGCTACAGGGCTGCCGTTGACGCCGAGACGGGTCTGAGACAGGCCGAGGCCGACGCCGATGCCAAGCTGTCCGATGTCAACGACGCCTATGCCGCCGCGCTGGCAGGGCTTAACGACGCCAAGGATGCCCTGGCAGCCGCACAGGCCGAGTACGACAAATATCATCCCAAGGCCGAGCCGCAGGCCAAGCCCCAGGTTGCGCAGGCCGCCGCAAAGGCCCCCGCTGCCAAGAAGCAGGCCGCAGATGGTGCGCTCGCCCAGACGGGTGACAACTCCGCGCTTGCGGGCGAGGTCTTCGTCATCGGCGGCGTCACGCTTGTAGCTGCGGGCGTGACGCTGGGCGATCGTCGTCGCAAGCAGATGTAGTATTTTGAGTACTGGTCTCGCATGAGCTGCGGTTTATTGCGAGACCGACTCGATGGCTCAACCGATAAGGCCGGCGTGCTGTGATATGCAGCGCGCCGGCCTTTCTTTGTATTGGCATCAAAAAGCCCGGTCGGTAGCCACAAAAGCTATCGACCGGGCAAACTGTAGGCAATATGATTGCGACCGGACTGTCGCTAAAGTGCGAGCGAACAGCTGCTCAGCTTATCCCAGCAGACTCAGACCGACGGAGACAAACGCCAGGATAACGCCGACGATGGACTCGCCGCCCAGCAGGCCGCTGGCAACGACCAGGCCCTGCTCCTGGAAGGCGGCATCCTTGGCGGCCTTCTCCTCGTCCGAAAGACCGGCGTTGGAATCGCGGTGGGCTGCCCACTTGTCGTAGGCGAGCTTGACGCAGGAGCCCAAGAAGGCCGTGAGCGACATGTAGAACGGCAGGTATACGCCCAGGCCGATCATCATGGCCGGAATGCCGAGCCAGTACATGACGATGCCGGCGATAAAGCCGCCTGCGAACCACGGCACGCTCGGGATGCCCGAGACCATGGTGGCGACCACGCTTGCCTGCGCGGCCACAAAGCTCTTGTCGGGGCCGAAGGCGTCCGGACCATAGGCGGTGACGAGCGCGACCATGACGGCGGCAGCGACCAGGGCACCCACGATGCCGCCGATGGCCTGGCCGACCCACTGTGCGCGCGGGTTGGTGCCCAGCACGGCGCCGGCCTTAAAGTCGTTCATGACGTCGCCCGCAAGGCCGCACGCCACGGCCACGATGCCGGCGATAAAGAACAGCTTGACCTGCGCGAGCTGCGCGAAGGCTGCCACGATGAGCATGACGATGAGGCCGAAGATCTCCATGGGGTCGATACCCGTCTGGCCGCAGCTCTGTGCGCTCATGATGGTGGTGATAAAGGTGAACAGCGTGACGATGACGGCCGGGACGGGACCAAGGTCGAGCGCGATGGCAACGATCACGGCGATGGCTGCGGTGCCCAGGCCGATGATGCCAGCGTCGAGCTTAAGGGAGCCCGAGATGAGCGACTGCTCGTCGGTGTCGGTGGAGCTGTCGGCGGCGAGGCCACGGACGATACCGGCGACCTGCGGCAGGATGTCCTTGAGGACGACGGCGACGCCAAAGCCCATCATGAGACCCATACCCAGGGACTTGACGATGCCCTGCGCGGTTACGACGTCGAACAGACCGGCAGCGGTGCCGCCGACGATGATGCCAAAGTTGCCCAGCAGCGCGCCGGCAAACCAGAACGCGACGGGGGCAAAGCCCACCAAAAAGCCGATGGACAGCAACATGGGCGAGTTATAGATGGCAAAGGTCACGCCGGGGATATTGAGCGTGCACAGCATGCTGGGCACCACGCCCAGAGCGTCGCGAAGCACGCTGTAGATGCCTGCGATGGCCATGGAGCCAAAGAGCTGCTTGCCGGTCTTGCCGCCGGCCTCGGTAGCACGCAGGGTCTGAGCTGCGGCATTGCCGGTGGGGAACTCAAGCGCGGCGTCCACGATAAAGTGACGGTGGATGAGGGCTGTCGCCAGCAGGCCCAAGATGGTGCCGGCGAGCGCCACGATAAACATGTCGAGCCAGCTGATCTGGTCGGCATAGCCCAGCATCCAGGCGCCCGGGATGGTAAACGCCAGGCCGCCGGCGACCATGGCGCCCGCGGACATGATGGTGTGGGTGACGTTGGCCTCGTTGAGGCTGGCGTTACCCATGAGCTTCAGGAAGAACAGCGAAATGACGGCAGCGAAAATGATCGGCCAGGGGAGCGCGCCCATCTTGAGGGCGGTATAGGCCGAGCTTGCCGTGATGATCACGCAGCCGAGGACGCCGATGACGACGCCGCGCAGCGTGAGTTGACCGCGCATCGAGGCGCGGTTCGAGGGATTGCTCATATAGAACTCCTTTGCGTATATCCGCTTCCCCCGAGAGCGCCGCTACGGATACGGCGCGGGAAGTCGGGTTACCAAGGGCCGCCGCGTGAGCTCGCGCGCGACCACGCACCAGTATAGCCGCAAGTTAGTCATTTTGGGATGACTGGTTTAGGTAGGCGATATACTGCTGGGCAGACGAAAGGAGCGCCGACGATGCTTAATGGGTGCGCATATATATTGACGGTCGACGTGGGCAACACGTTCATTCGCTTTGGCCTGTTTGCCGAGGATTCGGCCGCGGCGCAGGAGCGCCCGCTCGCGACGTGCGAGATCACGACGCCGGCCCGTATTACGGCCGACGAAGCGCACATGCGACTTGTGCAGGTCATGGGCGCGCTTGCCGCCGATGCGGGTGTGCCCGGGGTGCTCGTACCCGCCGCGGCCGTGCTGAGCTGTGTAGTCCCGGCGCTCGAGCGCCCGTGGAAGGCAGCACTTTCCCGTACCTGCACGGGGCGCGTGCTCACCGTGGGGCCGGGCCTCAAGACCGGCATGCCCGTGCACTACGATGACCCGGCCGAGATCGGTCCCGACCGCATCGCCGACGCCGTGGCTGCCCGCGCCGTCTACGGCTCGCCGTGCATTGTGATCGACCTGGGCACCACGACCAATATCGAGGTCATCGACGCGCACGGCACCTTTGTCGGCGGCGTTATCGCGCCGGGGCTGGCGCTCGGCGCCCGTTCGCTCTCGGCCGCTGCGGCGCGCCTGCCTCAGGTTGAGCCCTCGGCGCCGACGCATGTTATCGGCCGCAACACGCGTGAGGCCATGCGCTCGGGCGTGGTTCTGGGCGAGGTGGCCCGCATCGACGGCATGCTTGACATGGTGCTCGCCGAGATGCGAGCGACCAAGGCGGCGGGGGAGGGCGATGTGCCCATCGTCATTACCGGCGACGATGCCGAGGCGCTTGCGGCCCTTGTCGGTCATAGCCTGACGGTCGATGACGCGTTGACGCTTCGCGGCCTGGCCGAGCTCTACCACATCAATCAAAAGCCCCGTCGCGCGTAGCGATGGGGCGGTGGGACAAAAACGTCTCCACCTTCCACCTGCTACAATGGGTCAAACTGTTGCGATTACGGAGGTGTCTGCCATGTCGGACGATCTTCATCAAACTGCGTCGGGCAAGCGCCGCGACGTTATTAGCTGGGATGAGTTCTTTATGAGCGTGGCCATTGCCGCGCAGCGCCGCAGTAAGGACCCCAACACGCAGGTGGGCGCGTGTATCGCCAACACCAACCACCGCATCCTTTCGGTGGGCTACAACGGTACGCCCTCGGCGCTCAACGACGACTTTTTCCCGTGGGGCACGAGCGATGACCCGCTGCAGGACAAGCATAACTACGTAGTGCATGCCGAGGCCAACGCCGTGCTCAACTACCGCGGCTCGCTCAAAGACCTTGAGGGTTCCACGGTCTACGTCACGCTGTTCCCGTGCCACGACTGCGCTAAGATCCTGGCGCAGGTGGGTGTGGGCGAGGTCGTCTACCTGGACAATAAGTATGCTGACACCGATGACGGCCGTATCAGCCGCCGCATTCTCGACTCTTGCGGCATCAGCTACCGCCAGGTTATCGTCGATGTCCAGATTGGTACCGGGGGACAGGCTCGGCAGTAATATGCGTTGTCGCTATCTGACGACGAGCGCAGCTCAAAGAGCCCCGTCCCAAATTGACTACTCGTGAAGGTCGCGTCTGCGCGCATGGACGGCTCGTGAGCGGGTACATGGCTGTAGTAACATAGCTTCTGTCCGCGGGCGTGCCCGCGTTATTGTGAGAAAGGAGCCCCTGTGGCTGTTAACGAAGAGCTGCTTAAGAAGGTTCTTGAAGAGATTCGCCCCAACCTGCAGGCCGACGGCGGCGATATGGAGTATGTGGGCGTCGACGACGAGGGCGTCGTCAAGCTGGAACTGCAGGGCGCCTGCGCCGGCTGCCCCATGAGTGCACTGACTCTGTCCATGGGTATCGAGCGCATCCTGAAGGAGCACGTGCCCGGCGTTACCCGCGTCGAGCAGGTCAATGCTTCCGGCGAGACCGACGACCTGTACGACGAGTACGCGCCGTTCTAAGCTGCGAAAGCTGCGGACGACATGCTCCGCATAGACGTTACGCCCAGATATGCGGCTGCGAGCACAAGGCCCGCGGCCGCATTTGTATGTAGGGAGCAGGGAGATCGATATGCTCAACGACCTCTACCATATGCTTGACCCCGTCGCGATCTCGGCGGGCCCCATCACGATTTACTGGTACGGTCTGGCCTATGTGGTCGGCGCCCTGCTTACGGCAGTCGTCATGTATCGCACGCAGCGCCGCTGGGGCTTCAATATCACGATTGATGACCTGACGAGCGTCGTGGTCGGCGCGGTCTTTGGCCTTATTATCGGTGCGCGCCTGTTCTACGTCGTCTTTTACGGTGATGGCTATTATTTGGCCCACCCGCTCGAGATCTTTGCCACCAACGAGGGCGGCATGAGCTTCCATGGTGGCCTGGTCGGCGGCATCTTGGGCGGCATCATCGTGTGCCGCATGTATAAGCTCGACGCCTGGACCATCGCCGACCTTGCCGTTATCGGTGCTCCGCTGGCACTGTGCCTGGGACGCTGCGCCAACTTCGTGAACGGTGAGCTGTGGGGTAAGCCGACCGATCTGCCCTGGGGTGTGGTCTTTGGCGGTACCGCGGGCGATATGCCGCGCCATCCCTCCCAGCTCTACGAGGCGTTTCTTGAGGGCATTGTGCTCTTTTGTATCCTGCAGGTGCTCAGCCGCAAAAAACCGCTGCTGCCCCAGGGTACGTTTATGGGCGTCTTTGTGATGGGCTACGGCATCGTTCGCTTTTTGATTGAGTTTGTGCGCGTGCCCGATGCGCAGCTGGGCTATCTGCTGGGCGGCGTCATCACCATGGGTCAGCTGCTGAGCCTGCCGCTCGTAATCGCGGGCTTGGCGCTCATCATCTTCGCCCGTCGCCGCAACCGGCCCCAGCGCGTCTACCTGGACGCCTAACCACCAAAACCACCACAAAGGGGACAGACACCTTTGTGGTGGTTTTGCCGAGTTTGATAGGTTTCTAGAAAGGCTTTTTGGACTGTGAAGGATTCCGACCTCTCCACAACAGCTGCGCGCGACGCCGCTCGCATTGTTTGGTTTAAGCGCTATCCCGCCAAGCAGACGCTCATCGCCTTTTTGCTCGCCCTGCTGGCGACCACGGCGTTTTCCATCGATCCCGCCCCGGTGTCGAGCAATGCAGTCCTGGCGATCGACCCAAAGGCCTCGGGCATGCTTTACGTGTGCTACGAGGTTCTCCTGTCGTTTGCCGGTCATACCGACGCGGTCATGCTGCTCGCGTTGGCCTGCCTACTCACGTTGCCCTTTCGCTACGTGTTCTTTGGCCGCGGCGACGCTTGGCGCCCATCGGTGATTCTGCCGTCGCTGCTCTTTGCTATCTGCATGGTGTTCGGCCGCAGCTACGATCTTATCGATTCCGCCGAGCTTGTCCTTGGCGACAAGGCGCGCGTCATCTGCGCCTGGATCGGCGGCGCGGGATGGATGCTCTTGGCAGTCGTCGCCTTCTACCTTGCGTTTGAGTGCCTGGATTGGCTGAGCACGCGCCGCATTCCGTTTTCGGAGGCGCGCTTTGGCCGCGTATGGCGCGTGGCCCACGCCGTGCTCTCAAGGCATCCCTTCGCCGGGCCCTTTCTGGTGCTCATGATTGCCTGGGCGCCCACACTCATTGCCTCGCTGCCCGGCCTTTTTATGGGAGACACGGGCGCGCAGATTCGCCAGTGGTTTAACTATCCCAACGGTACGAGCGACTACCTGCGCCTGCTCAACCCCAATGTCCTGCTCAACGGGCATCATCCGGTCGTGCACACGGCTATCATCGGCTCGTGCGTGCAACTGGGGCTTTCGATCTTTAACAGCGCCAATGCGGGGCTTGCTATCTATACTTGTGCCCAATTTGTCATCACGGCCGCCTGCATGGCCTATTCCATCTCGTCGCTACGAAAGTTTGGCGTCAGCATGCCCGTTCGTGGTGTGGCGCTGCTGTTCTTTACGCTTATGCCGATGTTCTCTAACTACGCGGCGCTGCTTACCAAAGACGTGCTCTTTGCCGATTCATTTTTGGTTTTGCTCGTGCAGACCGTCAAGCTCGTTGCCTGCGGCCTGCCCCGTCGTGATGCGAACGCCGAGCGCGTGGGCGAGCCCAGGCCCGTTCTTTTTGCGCGGCATGACTGGTTACTGCTCGTTCTGGGTGCTCTGGGTTCCACGTTTTTGCGTAACGGTGGCTTGGTGTTTCCGCTGGCGGCGTGCGCGATCGCGGCGGCGTTTTGCGCCTGGGATGCGCATGCGGCTCGCCGTGCGGCTCAACAGGATAGTGCTGCGCCCGCGCTTTGCGTGCCGCGCTTGCGCTGGGTTGGCATCCTTACGGTACTGGCACTTTGCCTTGTCTCTAATATGTACTTCACCAAGGTCTTTATGCCGGCGCACGATATTACGCCCGGCTCCAAGCGCGAGGTGCTTTCGATTCCGTTTCAGCAGACGGCTCGTTTCGTGCAAAAGCACGACGGTCTTAACTCGGGCGTGAATCCTACGGTTAAGGAGGATGGCACCATCGTGGAGGCTCCTTGCGACGGCCTGGTGACCGACGAGGAGCGCGCTGTGATCGACCGGGTACTCAAGTACGAGAACCTGGGCCGCCGCTACAACCCCGACAAGTCCGACGCCGTTAAAAACTGCTTCAATGAGTACGCCTCACAGGAGGACATCAAGGCCTATTTTGAGGTGTGGGCCCAGATGTTCAAAAAGGACCCCGAGTGCTATATCTCGGCGCTCGTCAATAACTACTACGGGTACTTCTATCCGAGTGCTCGTGATGCATGGGTCTACAGCACGGCGCGCAGTGCCGAGATCATGGCGAAGCCCGATAACCTCAAGTACTTTGACTTCCATCCGGTCGATAGCAAGGTCGTGCGCTGGTGCGACCA
>CAUBOH010000030.1 GCA_958437495.1 uncultured Collinsella sp.
CGTTGCCGTGGTAATCGAGCTTGACGGCGCCGACCTCGATAATCTCGTTGCGCAGCTCACGTCGCTGGCGCTGCTTTGGCACCGGCGCAAACTCAAAGTCCAGCACAATCTGGCGCGCAAAGTTCGTCGTATCGATAGCCGAGATACACGGCGTCTTTTCAGCTGACACGGTTAGGGCCTCTCTCCGTCAAATGCCGCTTGTTACATAAGCGACTACATTGCCGTAAGGATAGGCGCCCGTGCGGACACAAAAGCGGGGTGCAACGCCATGCGCCGGTCGCACGCCATGCAGACCGCCCCAAGAGAGTCGCCCGCTCTATTCAAATGCATGAAAAAGATTTAGGCCCGGTGACTTGAATCAGCGGTCATCCCGAGCCCATCAATATGCAGTGTACCTACAGAGGGCTGGTTAATCAAACGGGCTTTCGGTGACGAAGACCTGCGCGTCTATCCCCAATCGCCCAGCACCGTCTTCTGCCGCCCTTACGAAAGGCTGCTATTCGAGGGAATCCCGTTGCTGTTATTATCGAACATATATTCGTATTTATGACCGCGCTTTGATAGAATGGCAGTTGTTGACGGCAGTTCCATGTGCCGGGCAGCGCCCTCCATGCGACGGGAGGTGATGCCCATGACCGATCTGATTGATTTCGTGAAGCTCCTGACCGCTTTGGTCTCGCTCCTCACGGCGCTTATCGGACTTTCCGAGGCACTTAAGCAGCGTACGAAGCAAAAGAAGAGGGGTCGACGCCGTTAAGGCATTGACCCCTTGAACTAAGTAACGGCGCTGCCCAGCTATCACCCTTGGGCTGCCGTCGACTTTATTCTACCCACGGTTGCCAGGTTTAACAAATGAATTTTCAGTAATGGAGCCTCGGAGCCCGCTCGCTCAACCACCTGGCCATCGGATTAGCCGGATTCTGGAACACGCCTTCCGTCCCAGGCCTCTACCGGAAAATGCGTCCCACCCTGAGGCTCGATTCCGGGACACGGTTTCCGTTTGAAGCCCCGATGGGAAAGCGTGTCCCGTTCCGAGAGCTCATTCCGGGATGCAGTTTCCGCTAGAGATGCCACCGGGAAAGCGTATCCCGTTTTGGAGCCAAATTCCGGGTCGTAGTTTCCGCCTGAGGGCCGATCCGGAAACGGCATCCCACTCTGGAGCCGAATTCTGGGACGCAGCTTCCGGTTGAGATCCGATCAACCGCTCATATCACACGTCCTCAAACGCGCAATCCAGAGCTGCAAAATAGCAGATAAACAACCATTTTTCGGAAAAGTACACGTCCCGAAACTTACCCAGTCTTCATATCTAGCTACCGTTCAAGGTCACCGATTACCGCCCACCGATTCGGATGTAAAAATGTCGCCGAAAACAGGCCATCTACCTGCATGGTTAGATTTTGGTCAGCTTTTGGTCAGCTGAGCGGCAAGTTCCAGCTGGTACGTTTTTGCTACCCAAAAGGAAGCGGTAGCTCATGACCCATTGCAATGACCAACTCATCGATCAACTACTCACCCAAGCCGAACAAGAGGGGCGCTGTCTGATTCCCCCGAGCACGGCGATCCGAAAAGCGCTCCTTCGGCGCACCGGCGACATGGTCGTCTCGCCCATGCCGGGACTGTTCGCGCGTAAAATGCGCTGGGATGAACTCAACCGGGCGCAGCGTCATTGCGAGATTATTCGCGCCCTTGCGATCATCCACCCCGATTGGACGTTCTGCTCGTTTTCGGCCGCCTGCCTGCTGGGGCTCGAGGTCTCGTGGCGACATCTGAATGTCGTGCATGTCTGCAGCTCGACAAAGCCGTCGGCTCGCCCAGGCGCGCATATTCAGCGGTATCAGATCGAGCCGGCCGGAGCAATCCGTCTATCCGGCATATCGGTAACGCCGCCCATCCAAACGGCCACAGATTGCCTGCTGCAAACCGGTTTTGCCGACGGTATGCCCATTGCCAATTCGGCGATCTCAAAGCTCGGCCTTACGCGGGAACAGCTGATGGAGGCCGCTGAGCAACGAGCGACTGCCCGCAATGGTCGCGCAATTCGCACCGCCCTCACAACGCTTCGATATGCCGACGCCCGCGCCGAGAGCGGTGGAGAATCAGTCGCCCGCGCCGTCATGATCGAGACGGGCTTTGCGCCCGACTGGCTTCAATACGAGTTGACGGACCCCTTCGATTCGGCCAAGCCCATACGAACGGACTTTGCCTGGGAGCGCCAGGTGCGAGAACTCACACTGGGCGAGCTCGACGGGCTCATCAAATATACCGACCAGACCATGCTGGCCGGACGCACCACCGCCGAGGCGCTCGTTGCCGAACGACAGCGCGAGGCGCACCTATCGTTCTACGGTCACCCTCTGCTGCGCTTTACCATGAACGAGGTCCGCTCGGCAGGAATGCTCGCGAAAAAGCTGCAGACGGCAGGCATCCGGCAGACCGCTCTGCCGACATGGCTCAACGACGTGGAGCTGTAGAGGCTGCTGAGCCACGCATTGCCGCGCCGTATCTCGCCAATCTGGGACACACTTTCCCAACAGCCACTCCCGCGGAAAGCGTGTCCCAGATCGAGCGCTCAAAACGGGATGCGCTTTCCAGATGGCATGCCTAGCGGAAAGCATGTCCCGAAATCCCGCCTCAGAACGGGACGCAGCTTCCGCTTGAGAGCTGTTCCGGAAAACGTGTCCCACTCTGGAGCCGAATTCCGGGATGCAGTTTCCGTCAGAGGCTCAGGAGGAAAATGCATCCCATTCTGAGCAACGATTCCGGGACGCAATTTCCGCTTGAGGGCCGATCCGGAAAACGTGTCCCATTCTGGAGCCGAAATCTGGGACGCAGCTTCCGCATGCGGAGGCGCTCCAAACAAAAGGCCCCGGCTCGCGATGGAGCCGGGGCCAAAGGCGCAGCATATGCAGTTGATGTTGAGCGCGGACGGCAGTCAGCAATAACCGTCCGCGCCCTACCCTACCCGCGGTTGCGGACGCGGCTGTAGGGCGTATCCGCCATGGGCAGATCTGGACGCAGCTTGCCGTCAAATGCGCGATAGGCGTTCTGCACGGCGGGCGCCGTGGGGATCGTTGCGATCTCGCCGATGCCCTTGCCGCCGTATGCCACGGGCAGCAGCTCGTCCTTCTCCACGTAGATGGCGTGGATATCCGGAATCTCGGGCGCACGGAACAGTCCGAGCGTGCCGTACCTTGCCTGGGGTACGCAGTCCTTGAGCGGCCAGTCCTCGGTAAGCGCATAGCCCATACCCATGAGCACGCCGCCTTCGATCTGACCCTGGATGGAGATGGGGTTGACCACCTTGCCGGAATCGTGCGCGGCATAGACCTCGCTCACGCGGCCGTCATCATCCAAAATGACCACATGCGTGGCAAAGCCGTAGCAGATATGGCTCTTGGGGTTGGGGACGTCGGCGCCCAGCTTGTCGGTCGGCTCCAGATACACGTAGCCAAACTCGCATCCCTCGAGCGCCTTGATGGCGGCCGCGGGGTCCTGAGGATGCATGCCCTGGCCAGCGACGAGTTCCTGCGTGCGCAGCTGGTAGGCGCGACCGTCGTCGTACTCGATCTTGACGCCGTCGCCATGCGCGCTCACGGGGGCGTCGGGTGCGGGCTTGCCGGCCTCGATGTCAAGCATGGCATCGCGCAGCAGGAAAGCGGCGCCGCGCACAGCCTCGCCGGTCACGACCGTCTGACGCGAGCCAGACGTGGTGCCGGAGTCGGGAGCGTTCTCGGTGGAGCACTCGCCGTTGGCGATGCAGCTCAGCGGCAGGCCGCAGGCCTCGGCAACGTCCTGCAAAAAGACCGTGTTGCAGCCCTGGCCGATGTCGGACGTGGCGGCGTAGACCACGGCGCGGCCATCCTCGACGCGAATCTTGCAGCGACCGGCATCGGGCAGGCCCACGCCCACGCCGGCATTCTTCATGGCGCAGGCGATACCGGCGTGTCCGGGATGCGCATAGTAGGCATCTTTGACCTCGAGCAGCGTCTCTTTAAGCGCCGTGGAGCAGTCGGCAATCTGGCCGTTGGGCAAAACCTCGCCCGGCTCGATGGCATTACGGTAACGAATCTCCCACGGGTCCAGGCCGACCTTCTCTGCCAGCAGGTCGATCAGGCTCTCAAGTGCAAACTCGGACTGGCAAACGCCAAAGCCGCGGTACGCGCCGGCGGGCGGGTTGTTGGTGTAGTAGCCAAAGCCGCGAATGTCGGTGTTCTGGTACTTGTAGGGGCCGACGGCATGCGTGCAGGCGCGCTCGAGCACCGGGCCGCACAGCGACGCGTAGGCGCCGGTGTCAAAGTTGATCTCGCAGTCCAGACCGGTAAAGTTGCCCTCGGCGTCGCAACCCAGCGTAAAGGTGCCGTCCATGGCATGACGCTTGGGATGGAACGCAAGCGACTCAGCGCGCGTGAGCTTGCACTTCACGGGACGCTGGAACTTATATGCGGCGAGCGCGGCCAGGTGCTGGATGGACACGTCCTCCTTGCCGCCAAAGCCACCGCCCACGAGCATGGTCTCGACGACCACGCGCTCGGGTTCGCTATCCCAGCCAAACATATGGGCGCACTCTTTGCGCGTATCGTAGGCGCCCTGGTCGGTCGACTGCACCTTGACGCCGTTCTTGTACGGGAAGGCGACGGCGCACTCGGGCTCCAAGAAGGCATGCTCGGTAAAGGGCGTGGTAAAGCGCTGCGTCACGGTGAACGCGCTCTCCGCCAGCGCCTTGGCGGCGTCGCCGCGCGTCACGTGACGGCTCTGGCACACGTTGTCCTTGAGCTCCACCGTGTTACCAAAGGCAAAGAAGCTGTCATGCAGGCGCGGGGCGTCGGCGGCCTTGGCCTCGACAATGTTGCGCACGGGCTCCAGCGGCTCGTAATCGATCTTTACGAGCTTCTTGGCCTTCTCGAGCGTCGCCTCGTCCTCGGCGACCACCAGCACGATGGCATCGCCCACGCAGCGGGTGATATCGCCCTGGGCGATCATGACGTCCCAGTCCTGGATAAGGTGGCCGACCTGGTTGACCGGCACGTCCTCGGCGCGCAGGATGCCCACCACGCCGGGCAGGGCCTCGGCCTTGGAGGTATCGATGGAGAGCACGCGAGCGCGCGGATACTTGGAGCGCACGGCGCTGGCGTAGGTCAGACCCGGCTGATCGAGCTCGTCGATGTCATCGGGGTATTTGCCCTCGCCGAGCACCTTCTTGCGCACGTCGATACGGAAGGCGCGCTTGCCCACGCCGTAGTCATCGCCGCGCTCCAGATCCTCGTCGATCTGCTTTTCGCCGCGGAGCACCGCAGCTGCCAGCGAAATGCCCTCGATGATCTTCTTGTAGCCGGTGCAGCGGCAGACGTTACCGCGAATGGCGTACTTGATCTGCTCCTCGGTGGGCTCGGGATCCTCGGCGATGAGCGCTGCACCCGCCATGACCATGCCGGGGATGCAAAAACCGCACTGCACGGCGCCCACGGCGCCAAAGGCGTACACAAAGGCCTCGCGCACGTCCTCGGGCAGGCCCTCGACGGTCACGATGTTGCGGCCGGCGGCAAGGGCGGTGGTCAGTACGCAGGCCTTGACGGCCGCACCGTCCACATGGATGGTGCAGGTACCGCAGGCGCCCTCGGAGCAGCCGTCCTTGGCGGAATGGATGTGCAGGTCGTCGCGCAGGTAGCGCAGCAGCGGTTTGTTTTGGGTCGTCGTGCGCTCCACGCCGTTAACGGTAAAAGTGAATTCCTGTGCCATGGTGATTCCCTTCTACACGCCGGCGGCGATGCCGGTGCGGTCGTGGATGGCGCCATGCGGGCAGACGACGGCGCACATGCCGCACGACAGGCAGTCCGCGCCGTCGATATGGGCGCAGTTGTCCTCGATGCGGATAGCGCCGGCGGGGCACTTTTTAGCGCACATGCCGCAACCGATGCAGCTCGTGTCGCAGATCTTGCGCGCAATGGCGCCCTTATCGGTGTTGTTGCAGCGCACCAGAATGTTCTGGTAGCCGGGAACGAAGGCAATCACGCGCTGTGGGCATGCCATACCGCACAGGCCGCAGCCCGTGCACTTTGAGCGATCCACGCGGGCGATGCCATCGACCAGCGCAATGGCGCCGTGGGGGCAGGCCGTGACA
Source organism: uncultured Collinsella sp. (assembly GCA_958437495.1). Lineage (GTDB taxonomy): Bacteria > Actinomycetota > Coriobacteriia > Coriobacteriales > Coriobacteriaceae > Collinsella. Next base: position 6,122 of record CAUBOH010000030.1, read on the forward strand.
CAAGCGCCACAGCCAATGCAGCCTTCGCTGCAGCGGACGTCGCCGCCTGCGGAGGCGCAACCGCTTCCGCAGGCAACGTAGGCCACGTTATGTTGAATGGATTTGGCCATAAGAGACTCGCCTATTTCTTAAGAAGATACGGATAGCTGTCGCGCACGGCCTTGATGGTCAGGCGGACGGCCTCGGGCAGACCGGTGTTGACGGCATCGACCGAGACGGTACGGACCGTGCCGGCAACACGGACCTTAAAGTGATCCTCGTCCACGGCCAGGAAGCCCTCGTTCTCGGAGTTCTCCATGTCCTGCTCGCTCCAGAACAGGGTGAGCTTGTCCTTGTAGGGACGACCCTCCTGGTAGGGGCAGAACACGGCGCAGTTGCCGCACTCGTTGCACATGCCATCGACGTGGACGACCTGGTGCTTGGCCAGGCCCGGCACCTTAATTGCCACGTTGGCGCGGTTGGGGCACACGTCGCAGCAGACCTCGCACACCGAGCCGCAGCCCAGGCAACGGGTCTTGGTGCAGTTGCGCTTGTCGCGGCACAGCGACCCCTTGCGCTCGTAGCAGGTGTCTTCGCGGCCAGTCTGCTCGTTGCAGTTGGCGTACTTGTTAAAGTCCACGCCGGCGATGGCACGGGCGACCTCGGCGGCGTCGGCAATGGCCTCGACCACGGTAGCCGGACCGCGACGGCAGTCGCCCGCAGCCCAGACGCCCTCGACGCCGGTGGAGGTGGCGGCAAGGCGGCCGCGACGGTCGTGCTCAACGCCCGCGGCGTCGTACAGGCTGGCGTCGATGCCCTCGCCCACGGCGCAGATCACCGTGGTGGCGGAAAGCTCGACCGTCTCGCCCGTGGCGACGGGGCTGCGGCGGCCGCTTGCATCCGGCTCGCCAAGTTCCATAACGTCGCAGGTCAGCACGGCGCCGTTGAGTGCCTTGGGAGCCAGCAGCTCGCAGAACTCAACGCCGTCGGCAAGAGCAAAATCAAGCTCTTCCTCGTCGGCGGGCATCTGCTTCTTGGTACGACGGTAGACCAAGCGCACGTTCTTCACGCCAGCCAGGCGCTTGGCCACGCGAGCCGCGTCCATGGCGGTATTGCCGGCGCCAATGACCACGACATCCTCGCCCAGCTCGAGCTTCTCGCCCTTCTTGGCGGCCTCGAGGAACTCCAGCACGTCGAGCTCGGCACCCTCGCCCAGGCCCGCAGAGCCGGGCATCCAGGCACCGGTGGCCACGACCACGTCGGTAAAGCCCTGGGCCTTGAGCTCGTCGATGGACTCCACGCGGGCGTTGAGCTGCACCTTGGCGCCAAAGGCCAGGCAGAGCTCGGCATCGTGGGAGATATCGTCGCTCGCAATGCGGAACTCGGGGATCACGTGACGGACCACGCCGCCGAGAGAATCGCGGGCCTCGAAGATAGTGACGGGCACGCCGGCGCGCGTCAGGAAGAACGCCGTCGCCAGACCGGCCGGGCCGCCGCCGATAACGGCAACGTTGCGCTCACCGTCGTTGGCGATGGCCTGGGTGCGCAGCTTGGGCAACACGGCCGTCATGGCCTCGCGGGCGGCCTTGAGCTTGCTGGCGCGAATCTGGGCGCCCTCGGGCTCGTAGAATGCACGCTCGCAGGCACGGCCGCAGGGATGCGGGCAGATGGTGCCGGTAATGAACGGCAGGGCGTTGCGCTCGATGATGATGTTGAGCGCGTCCTCGTAACGGCCCTCGTCAACAGCCGCCAGGTAGGCGGGAATATCCTGCTGGATGGGGCAGCTCGTGCGGCACGGCGTGGTAAAGCAGTCGGAAAGCGGGCTCTTGCCGGCGACCTTGCGGTCGGGCAGCGGGCGCAGCGGCTTCTTGTAGAGCGGGTTGGTGAGCGAGTCGGTCTGAATCGCCGTCACGGCCTCGAGAGAGACGCCCGCGAACGGCTTGCCATCCAGGTCGGTAAACTCGCCGGCCATCTGGCTAAAGCGCTCGTAGCCACCGGGCTTGAGCACGTCGGTCGCCAGGGTAACGGGCCAAATGCCGGCATCGTACAGGGCACGGATGTTGTAGACCGTGGCACCACCGGAGTAGCTGATGCGCAGCTTGCCATCGAACTGCTCGGTAATGCGGCGGGCGGCCTCGATAGTCAGCGAGAACAGCGAACGACCCGACATGTACATCTCAGTGGAAGGCAGCTCGTTCCTCGTCACGTCGACGGGGAAGGTATTGGTGAGCTTGACGCCAAACTCCAGGCCGCACTCGGCACACAGGGCAATCAGGCGCTCGAACATGGGCACGGCGTCGGCCCACTGCAGGTCCTCGCGGAAGTGCGTGTCATCGAAGACGATGTAGTCAAAGCCCAGCTCGTTCAGACGCTGGCGGGCAAACTCATAGCCCAGCAGCGTGGGGTTGCACTTGATGTAGGTGTTGAGGCTCTTCTCGGTGATGAGGTAGGTCGCGATGCGCTCGATCTCGGCGGGCGGGCAGCCATGCAGCGTGGACTCGGTGATGGAGTTGGAGATGCGCGCCGGAATGGACTCGACAAACGCGGCATCGACATGCTCAAACTTGTCCAGGTTAGCGAGCGCCCACGTGCGGCACTCGTTCCAAACCTCGGAGCCGCTGGCGTCCTTCATGCCCTCGATATAGGCGTCGACCTTGGGGCTCTTGATGCCCTCGAGGTCATAGCCCACGGACATGTTAAAGACAAAACCGTCCGGGCTGCCCAGGCCGTACTCGCGAGCGATCAGGTGGCAGGCAAACCATGCCTTCACGTACTCGGCAAAGGCCTGCGGAACCTCGAGCTCGGTCGACCACTCGCAGTTGTAGCACTCGTCCTGTGCCACGATGCAGGGCTTGTTCACACACTTGGAAAGCTCCTCGCCGTCCATAACCTGGACGGTCTTGAGCTCAAAGAAGCGGGAACCGGCCACGTAGGATGCCACGATGTTCTGGGCCAGCTGTGTATTGGGGCCGGCGGCCGGGCCAAACGGAGTCTCGATGCGCTCGTCAAAAATGGGAAGCGCACCCTCCTGGTTGGTCGTGACCATCTTGCGCACGCCAAAGATGGCGTCCTGGGTCTTGTGCTCCTCGATGATCCAGTTCATCAGCTGCGAAAACGGGATCGGCCTCATGATGTCGCTCATAGTGAGCTCCTCTCTGTAACGCCCGGCGAGACCGCGCGGCGGGCGCAAATACGGTGTAGCGCTAGCACAGCGCCGGCGACCCCGCGGAGGTCGCCTATACGCGCGTCGGATGCGGCGAAACATCCGACGCGCGCGAATCTACTTGTAATTAGTAGGCGCGATCGTTGAGCGTGCTCCAGAGCTTCTTGGACTCAGCCATGGTCCACGCGTTAATCTTTTCCTCATCAATGCCAACGAACTCGCGGTCCTTGTACAGGACGCGGCCGTTGATGATGGTGGTGCGGCAGTTTTTGCCCATCATGCCAAAGAGCATGTGGCCGTCGATGTTCTCCTCGCTCAGCGGCGTAAAGGGCTTGTAGTCCATGACGATGACGTCGGCGGCAGCGCCGGCCTCGAGCACGCCGAGCTTGCGATCGAAGTACTTGCTCGCCATCTTGGCGTTGTTCTCAAAGAGCATCGTCATGGCTTCGCACCAGCCCACGTTGGGCATGGCGGCGTTGTGGCGCTGAATGATCAGGAAGACCTTGAGGCTCTCGAGCATGTCGTGGGTGTAGGCGTCGGTGCCCATGCACACGGGGATGCCGCGGCGGAAGAACTCAAGCACGGGGGCGCAGCCCACGGCGTTGCCCATATTGGATTCGGGGTTGTTGACGAGCCAGGTGCCGGACTCCTTGACGATATCCATCTCGGCAGGCGTCACGTGGATGCAGTGGCCGAGCATGGTGTCGGGACCCAGCAGATTGTGCTGCAGCAGGCGCTCGACGGGGCTGATGCCACCGCGGTTGAGGCGGGAGTCCCACACGTCATTCATTCCCTCGCACACATGGATGTGGAAGCCGGTCAGGCCGTTGTTGGCCTCGGCCATCTTGTCCATGGTCTCGTCCGACAGCGTAAAGGTGGCGTGACCGCCAAACATGGCGGCGATCATGTGGTTGTCGTTATCGCGACGCTCCTTGGCGGCCCACTGGGCAAATTCGGCGTTCTCGGCAATGGCCTGGTCGCATTTTTCCTGGCCGCGGCGATCGGAGACCTCGTAGCACAGGCACGAACGCATGCCCAGCTCCTGAGCTGTATCCTTAATGGTAAAGAGGCTACCCGGGATCTCGCAGAAGCTCGCATGGTGATCGAAAATCGTGGTGACACCATCGCGGATGGAGTCAAGAATCGTGGCATAGGCGCTGGCCTTGGTGCCGTCGAGCGTCAGGTTGTCGTCAATCTTCCACCACTGCTGCTCAAGATTCTCCAGGAAGTTGGTGGGGTTGCAGCCCTTGATGGCAAGGCCGCGGGCCAGACCCGAGTAGATGTGGGTGTGGCAGTTGATAAGTCCGGGCATGATGAGGTTGCCCTGGGCGTCGACGTACTCGGCATCCGGGTACTTGGCCTTGAGCTCGCACTCGGGGCCCACTTCGACGATCGTATCTCCGTCAATGGCGACTGCACCGTTTGGAATGAACGGGGTCTGAGCGTTGCGGGTAAAGACGGAACCGTTAGCGACCAGAAGCATGGATGCTCCCTTCGACATCAGGGGCGGGGTTTGACACCTCTGACATGGCGGAGTGCGAAGCGCCGGCCTACACCGGAAACGGGCCCTCTCCCGTCAACGCTTCACCAAAGGGACAAACCCTTTGAAGTGCGGCTTGGCGCCGCATGACGTCGGCGGACGAGGCGATGCGTCCGCCGACGAATAGCACCGAATTGGTTACTTCTTGCTCTCGGGCAAGACCAGATCCACGGCAGCGTCCTTGGCAGCATCGATGTGCTGAGCCACGACCGGCGTCTGCGGAAGGATCAGGTTAAGGACAATGGCCATGATGGCGGTGGGGGTTACGGCATTGGAGCCGATGACGGTGGACACCCAGGTGGGCATACCCTCGCCGGCAAGGCAACCGCTGGCCATCCAGATACCCAGGCCAAAGACGACGGAGGTACCGACGATGGTGGTGGTGCGCTGCGTGAGGCCCTCGCGGGTGAACATGCGCACGCCGTTCATGGTGATGGTACCAAAGACGCCGACGGTCGCGCCGCCGATGACGGGCTGCGGGATAGCGGAAAGGACGGCAGAGAGCTGCGGGAACAGACCGGCGATGGCAAAGACGGCCGCGATGATCACAAAGACCCACTTGTTGACGACCTTGTTGGAGCAGATGATGCCCACGTTCTGGCCAAGGGCGCTGGTGGGAAGACCGCCCAGCAGGCCGCCGACCATAGAAGTGAGGCCCTGGGACACGATAGCGCCGGAAAGCTCGCGCTCGGTGGGCATACGGTCGATGGAGCCCAGGCAGGCGGCGGAGACGTCACCGATAACCTGAATGGCAACCATGGGGAACACGACGGCGAGGGTGATGCAGACCTCGGGATCAAACTCGAGCGCGTAGGGCATGAGCTTGGGAAGGGCGAAGACCTGAGCAGTGGCGACGCTGGAGAAGTCAATCATGCCAAAGGGGATCGAAACGATCATGCCAACGATCATGCCAAAGAACACGGATCCCAGCTTGAGCGTGCCCTTGCCAAAGTTGGCGAGCGCAAAGACCACGGCGAAGGTGATAAGGGCGACGCACCAGGCCTGCGGGGTGCCCCACAGCGGCGTGCCCATACCGCCGGCCATATACTTGACGGCCGTGGGATACAGCGAAACGCCGATGGAGAAGATGACCGTACCGGTCACGACGGGCGGGAACAGCCACTTAATCTTGCTGTAGGCCAGACCAAAGAGGACCGCGACGGCACCGCCGACAATCTCGCCGCCCAGCAGCGCGCCAAAGCTAAAGCCCGAGGCACCCATGGCCTGCAGGGCCGGCAGGAACGCGAACGAAACGCCCATGACGATGGGCAGGCCGCCGCCGATGCGACGGAAGGGAGCGAAGGCCTGAAGGGCCGTGTCGATTGCCGAAAGAATGAGCGCAACCTGAATGATGTCGGTGCTCTGCTGGCTATTAAAGCCGTAGACGCCGGCCATGATGACCGCCGGGGTAATGATGCCGGCAAACGATGCCAGTACGTGCTGAAGGGCACACGGGATCATTTCCTTAACGGGCGGCATGCCCTCGCGAGTAAACAGGGCTTCAGTGCCGTTCGTAACCGTCTCCTGGGCCATTTGACCACCAATCCTCGAAATAGTTGTTTTCGCATCTAACGCTCTATTGTGACGCAGTGCGGGGGTGAGGTTGTGCCTTCGTTGCATATCGTATTAAAGATTATTCTCATTCTCAATAATAATTTTTTGTTATCAGACTATTCTTGAGCTGAGACAATGCATTTCCGCAGGTCAAGAAAGTGTCTGGTCAAACTAACATCTAACTTTTCTTTTGGTCGACCGTTTACCGCCAAATTCCTACCGCTCGTCCGTATTACGCAATGTACCTGCGAATATGCGAGTTAATAGACACCGTGTTACCATGAGAAAAAATTGTTATGAACATTTCCGATTTCATCCCAAGGAGTTGCCCGTGAACGAGACCGTACGTCGCTTTTTGCCGATGGTCGATTTCCTGGAGCAGATACTCGGCAAAAACAGCGAAATCGTGCTGCACGATTTCTCGGATCCCGACCATGCCATCGTCGATATTCGCAACGGCATCGTGAGCGGCCGCAAGGTCGGCGGTCCCGCTACCGATCTGGCACTCAAGATCATGCACGACGCCAAGTATCGCGACCTGCCGTTTATTACGGGCTACGAGGGGCGCGGCGCCGGTGGCAAGACGTTGGAGTCGGCGACGTACTTTATCCGCGAGGACAACGAAATCGTCGGCATGCTCTGCGTCAACACCGATCTTTCCACGGTACGCTCCATCAACGCCATGGCCCAGCAGCTCATGGCCTGCTTCGACGCTGTGCCAAGGCAGGCGGAGCCCGCGTCTATCGAGGTTGAAAGTCTTTCGGAGTCTACACAGGAGCTCATCGACCGCAGTATTTCCGAGTTGCTCGAAAGCCGCGGGCAGGATGTCGCCTCGCTTGGGCAGGCCGATCGCGTGGACGTTATTCGTCACCTTAACGGCAACGGTGTATTTATGCTCAAGGGCGCCGTTGCCTGTGCTGCCGCCGCACTGGGTATCTCGGAGCCCAGCGTCTACCGCTACCTGCAAAAAGTTCGGAAGGAAGGCTAACCCGCTGATCCCTTGAGGACGGAGGAAAACGGATCGTTTTGCCGCATCGCTTGACAAAAGACCCTGCAGCTCACAAGTGCTGCAGGGTCTTTTTGCATGTCATGTTTAGCTGTTGCCAACACCTTAGAGAGCGGCGACGACCTCAATCTCGACCAGACCGCCAGCCGGAAGAGCGGCAACCTGGAAAGCGCTGCGCGCGGGGAACGGGGCCTCGAACTTGGAGGCATAAATCTCGTTCACGGCAGCGAAGTCGGCGATGTCGGCCAGGTAGACCGTGGTCTTGACGACATCGGCAAAGGTGGCGCCGGCAGCGGTCAGCAGGGCCTCGACGTTAGCAAGGGACTGCTTAGCCTGGGCCTCGACGCCCTCGGGCAGCTTGCCGGTTGCGGGGTCGATGCCCAGCTGGCCGGACAGGAACACCATGTTGCCGGTCTGGATGCCGGGGGAATACGGTCCGATGGCTGCGGGTGCGTTATCGGAAGACACGACGGTCTTGCTCATGTTTTTCTCCTTACGATCAAATAGAGAGCGTGAGCGCGGCGTTCACACCGGGAGGCACAGTTCGGTCTGAACACCGCGCTTGATTGGGATAGTAGGGGATGATTTTGCGCGGTGCAAGATTATTATCACATTGCGAGAATATTTTATCGCCCAACGGCGCGTACGGGCCGATGAACGGCGTGACCGGCGACCTGCCTGAAGACTTTGTCCTGCTTAGGCTGCGGGCATCGTCCATCGCGACGGCGCCACTATACTTTTGAATATCTGAGCATTTTGAAAGGCAGGATATGACCGCAACCGCCAGTCGAACCACCAACCGCAGACCCGAGCTCTTGGCCCCCGCCGGAGGCCCGGAGCCCTTTGCCGCCGCACTCGCCGCCGGGGCAGACGCCATCTACTGTGGCATGGGTAGCTTCAACGCCCGCCGCAAGGCAACGAACTTTACCGACGAGGCCTTTGAGCAGGCTTGCCGTGCTGCACACCTGGCCGGCTCGCGCGTCTACGTCACGGTCAACATCGTCATCAAGCAGTCCGAGATGAGCGATGCGCTGCAACTCATCCACCGCTGCTCCACGCTAGGCGCCGACGCCTTCATTATCCAGGACTGGGGCCTGTTCTTTGAGGTCAAGCGCACCATGCCCGGCATCGAGACACACATCTCGACCCAGGCGAACATCCATGATGACCGCGGGACTATCTGGTGCCGCGAGCAGGGCGCCGATCGCGTGACCCTCTCGCGCGAGCTTTCCATCGACGAGATTGCCGCCATTCACGATGCCGCGCCCGACGTTGACCTGGAGGTCTTTAGCCACGGTGCCATCTGCTTTTGCTACTCGGGCTTGTGCCTGCTGTCGAGCTTTGCCATGGCGGGCCGCTCGGCCAACCGCGGCATGTGCGCTCAGCCCTGTCGCCTGCCTTACGAGCTGATCGACGAGAACGGCCGCGCGCTCTCCCCTGCCGGGCGCGAGCGCGCTCTATGCCCGCGCGACACCAATACTTCGCAGCTCGTTCGCCGTCTGTATGACGCCGGCGCCGCATCGCTCAAGCTCGAGGGCCGCATGAAGGCGCCCGATTACGTGTATTCCATCGTCGATGTGTATCGTCATCAGATCGATGACATGCTGGCCCATGTTTCAGCCTCTAAGGACGAGGAAGCCGCTCGCCAGCGCCAACTCAAGCGCTGCTTTAACCGCGACTTTACGCACGCCTATCAGGACGGCACCTCGGGCGACGAGATGATGAGCTACGAGCGCTCCAACAACCGCGGCCAGATCGTGGGCACGGTGCTGGGCAGCCGTCTGGCCAACCGCGACGTGCGCGGGCTCAAGCCCGACGACCGTCGTCGCCGCGCCGCCATCGCCCGCATTGAGTTGTTTGAGCCTGTGGGCAAGGGCGACTTGCTGGAACTTCGCCACGACGACGAGTTCGACCAGTTCCTGACCACTATCGCTACCGATGATGCCGCCGCCGGTGACATCATCGAGTGCCGCGTGCCCCGCAGCATGCCCGAGGGCTGCCGCGTGCGCGTCATCCGCAGCCAGCGCGCCATCGACGCCGCCGGCGCCGCGCTCAAGCGCGACGTGCTTCGCCGCCGCGCCGTGGATGTTACCGTCGTAGCGCGTCTGGGCGAACCGTTTGCCGTCACGCTTACTTGCTGCGACGACCCATCGCTTACGGCCACGGCCACGGGCTTTACCGTCGAGGCTGCCAAGACCCGCGCGGTCGAGGCGTCCGATCTGGTTGAGCATGTGGGCCGCATGGGTTCCTCGCCCTTTGAGGCTGCGAGCTTTGATGTGGCGCTTGATGAGGGCTGCGGCATGGGCTTCTCCGCTGTGCACAAGGTGCGCGCCGCCGCCTGCAAAGCGCTGGAGGAGGCCATTCTGGCGCCGTATGAGGAGCGTGCGAAGACGCTCGAGTTGCCGGCGATTGTCACCAGTGATTCCCGCCCCATGCCCGCGCACTACCATGACGAGCCGCAGATCTGCGCCACCGTCACCTCACTCGAGGCCGCCGAGGCAGCCCGCGCGGAGGGTGCAACGCGCATCTACATGACCACCGACGCGCTCGATGCGGCCGAGCTCTCCCCCACCGATGCGTTTGAGCAGGGCATCGTACCCGTACTCGACGAGGTCTGCCGCGCCGTTGACCACGCCCGCGTTGACCCGTGGGTTGTTGCCGGCGCCACGGTCGCTATTGGCAACATCTCTGAGCTTGCCCTGGCCGCCCAGGTTGGCGCCACGGCGGAGGTCCGCTCTTGCCTGCCCGTGCACAACACGCCTTGCATGGAGGCACTTGCCGAGCGCGGAGCCGGCGCGTTTTGGCTCTCGCCCGAGATCACGCTCGACGAAATCGTCTCGCTTGGCACCGCCGCGCCCGCAGCCCTGGGCATCACCGTGTTCGGCCGCCCGCGCGTTATGACGAGCGAGCACTGCATCCTGCAGGTGGCCAATGGCTGCATCCACGATTGCGCCAGCTGCCGCCTGCGCGCCCGCAAGCTGTCGCTCAAGAATATCGACGGCAAGGTCATGCCCGTGCGCACCGACATCCATGGCCGCTCTCGCTTGTACGACGCCTACCCCATCGACCTTACGCCGCAGGTACCACAGCTGCTCGACGCCGGCGTGCGCCGTCTTATGGTGGACGGCACGCTGCTCGAGACGGATGAGGTGGGCCGCGCCGTCGCACGCGTCCGCCGCGCCGTCGAGGCCGCACAGGCCGGCCGTAAGCCCGCCGCCCGCCTGCGCGGGGCAACCTCGGGCTGCATGTTTGTGGGAATTAGCTAACCGAAAGGCTTACACGTGAACGAAGAACCTCAAGTCCTCTACTGCGACGCCTGGCTCATGGCCATCGACAAGCCCGCCGGCATGATCGTCCACGGCGACGGCACCGGCGAGCGCACGCTCACCGACTACGCCAGCGATCTGCTGCTGGCCATGGGCGACGGCTTTGCCGCGACTGACATGCAGCCGCTCAACCGCCTGGACCGCAACACCACTGGAGTGGTGCTGTTTTCGCTCGACAAGCAGACGCAGCCCGCCTTCGACCAGATGGTGATCGACCACGCCTTCGAAAAGCACTATCTGGCGCTGGCCGAGGGCAAGATCGACTGGAACGAGAAGCTCATCGACAAGCCCATCGCCCGCGACCGCCACGACAGCCGCAAGATGCGCGTCGGCGCCAGCGGCAAGCCGTCGCAGACGCGCGTGAAGGTGCTCAAGCGCCTGAAGAGCCGTCGAGGCCTGCCCACGCGTTCGTATATCGATGTCGAGCTGCTCACCGGCCGCAAACACCAGATCCGCGTGCACCTGGCAAGCGAGCACCATCCCCTGGTGGGTGACGACCTGTACGGCACGCCGCGTCCTTGCGGCCTCATGCTTCATGCCCACAGCGTGTCCTTTACGCATCCCATAACCGGCGAGCACATCCACATCGAAGCCCCCTGCCCCTGGGAGCCCTAAACCACCACAATGGGGACAGGCACCTTTTGAACTGCGTCCCGAATCTTGGCCTTCTTTATTAGAAGC
>CAUBOH010000031.1 GCA_958437495.1 uncultured Collinsella sp.
TATCGCGCTGAAGCTGACCGTCCCGGCCGGCGACGTGGCGAAGGTCGAGCAGTTCAAGGATCTCATCACCTCCGAGACGCTCGCCACCTCCTTCGACGTGAAGGAAGGCACCGAGCTCAGCGTGGAAGTCGCCAAAGCCTGAACCGAAGTTTGGTCGGCTTGCGATTATTCCAAGCTGCGGCTAGAGTAATCCCTTGGCTTTCGAGCCGCCGTGGCGTTGCCCACCGCGGCTCGAGCCACGCAAGACTTGATTTGTGTCCGTGCCGCGCAGCCGCGTTTTGTACACGGTTGGCGCGCATGGAAGCAGATCGTTAAGCGAATGGTTCTCAGTACCATCCATGTGAGTCAAGCACACATTCTTGAGAAGCAGTCGCGCCGCCGGACGGCGGATTCAACGGTTCGCCCATATGGGTGGATTCAAGAATCCACCGTCCGGCTTTTTCTATATCGATTCGCCGCGACAAGCGGCAGGAAACTCATCGATGATTTATGCGAACAGTTGGATGAAGCGCGTTCGAATCTGCGCGGTGTGCGTTCCGATGCCGCCGTTTGGCGTGTACTGCCTAATTTGATTGCACAGCCGATTATCAACACGCGATACCTGCAGCAAGTGGTGGGACTGTCCAAACCGCAAGCGGAGCGTGCGATCAAAACTTTGAGTGAGCGTGGCGTTGTGGTGGCACGTACGGGAAAGCAACGCAGCGTTGTATTGAAGAATTCGTTGCTGTGGTTCATCCATCGGGTGATGATCAGCCGGTCCGTAAGCCCTATCAGTGGCAGATTAGATTGATGCTGTATGTCGCTGGACATGGGCATTGGCCACAAGGTATTGGAGCGCCGACGGCATCGGGCAAGACTTGTGTAATCGATATCCATGTGTTCCTCAATGCAATGGCCGGGCTTGTCTCTGCCGAGGGGAGCGCCGAGCGCCAAAAGCTTGCTGGCGTGCCGCTGCAGCGCATTCCTCGTCGTCTGGCGTTGACGGTGAACCGCCGCTCGCTGGTCGATGACCAGTTCGACGAGGCAAGCGCGTTGCAAAAGAGGATACAGGCTGAAAACAACGAAAGCGACAAGCTCGATATATATCGTAAAGGTTTGGATCTGCGTTCTGCCATTAATGATGGGCTCCAGCCAGAATCTCCGAGTCCTCGAATGATTGCGGTCGAACTTCGTGGTGGCGTCAGTCCGGATCGTGAATGGCGCTATTATCCGCAGACTTGCGCTGTAATCTGTGCAACGCCGGATATGTTCGGTAGTCGGCTGCTGTTTCGTGGCTATGGAACCAGCCGTACCATGCGTTCCATGGAGGCGGGATTGCTCGCCTATGATACGGTGTTGATTGTCGATGAAGCGCATCTCAGCAGGCAGCTGCTGAAGACGGCTCGTCAGGTAGCTCGTATCGAGAATATGGCCAAAAAGCCTCTTGTTAGGCAGATTGCTCCTCTGCAGGTTGTTGAGACCACTGCGACTCCTGCATCTGACGATACACATGATGCAGTCTCCGTTGAAGAAGCGGATTTTGACATCGATTCTGCGTTGAAGAAACGTTTGTGCACTCCGAAATTCGTATTTGCCAGCCTTGATTTCAAGAAGCCCAAGGACGAGATAGATGCGATTGTTTCGAAATGTGTTGAGCTGATTCATGACAATGAAGAGGCCGATCGGCTGAATGATTCCGATCCTCATGTTCTCGGGTGTGTTCTCAACACCCTTGATAAAGGTAAGGCGGTCGCTAAAGCACTTGCCAAGCAGTGCAAGAAAGAAGGAATCCATCGTCCCATCGATGTGTATGTTGGTCCGATGCGTGCCTACGATAAACACAAGGTGGTCGAGAAGCTTCGGAATCTGTCCTCGATGGATCCGCAGGATGCGCCTTGCTGCATCATTGGCACGCAGACCTTGGAAGTCGGCATTGATGTCGACTTTGCAAATATGGTGACTGAAATCGCCCCTGGCTCTGCGCTGGTCCAGCGTGCAGGACGCGTAAACCGTCGTGGCATGAGGCCTGAAGGTTCATTGCATGTATTCGGTCTTGATCTGCAGCAGTTCAATGAAAAGAAGCAAGCCCAGCAGGTGTCTCCATACATGCCGGAGGATATCTATGCGGCGCAGGATTGGTTGAATTCTCTGAATATGGGAAAAACCGCGGCTCCTAATATCAGTGCCTGGTCTTTGGCTATGAGCAAGTCCCCTATTCCAGGAGAAAAACCCGGCAGGCTCTTGTTCCAGCGTCTGGAACCATGGGATGTTGAGAATCTGTCGGTTACTGATGAGGATTTGTGCGCTGATATTAGTATGGCTGATCTTCAGCAGGGACATTCGGATCTGAACATCTGGTTGCGTGACGATCTCGGATCCGAAGATCGTGAGATCAGTGTCGCGGTTCGCCACTTACCATGGGACGACGCTCTGGCCATCAAACTATTGGAAGTGACACAACCGGAAAACGATGAGCTATTCCCCATCAGGAAATGGTATGGACTTACTAAGTTTTTTGAAGAGCTGACGAATAAAAACGCTAAGGCCGAAGTCGTCTTTGAGGAGGAAACCGACTCCGACAAGAAAATTGCCCATACCGTCAAGGTCGATCATAGGGTGTTCAGGTACCGTGCTTCGGATCCTGAAGGCCATCGTGTGCTTTGCATGCATAATGCAAAGCAGGGTACCGTGCAATCGGGTGACGTGCTTATCTTCGATGATTATGAGAAGGTTTTCTCTACATTTTCCGAGGGCGTTGCTGTTTTCGATCCGGAAGGCTCCGAAACGGCGGTTGATGTGTTCAATCAATGCGGCTCTTCCGTCTTGATTACGGATTCTGCTACGCACAATGGAGCGGAAATTGATAAAGCGTTCCAACGCATTCGGGAGATTGAGGAGGAAGATCTGAGTGGGAACGGAGAAGCCGCTGAGACAGATATGCAAAAATCGCTTCAGACACTTCGTACGGCAGCAACTGAAGAGTCGGTGGAACGCGGTGAGCACGAGGAATATTCGCTGATTTTACGGGCTGACGAAGATTCCGAAATTCGTTATGTCGATGTCAAGGGCAATGCAATTCAGCGTGATGTTCAATGGGTTGTAAGCAGCGCTTCCGAGAATGTGCCGGACTCCGAATCGGATCAGGAAATCTTGATGCCGGGAAAGAGAAAGAAAACTTTACTCCTGGGAGGTGCTTTCAACGATTCCGATGGATCTCCTCGTGAGGAAGGACATCAGGATCATGTCGCCTGCCGTGCGCAAGCGCTTGGGACTCTTGTCGGACTTGATCCTATGCTAGTAGAAGATCTGCGTATTGCTGGCAAGTACCATGATGAAGGCAAAAAGGACGAGCGTTTCCAGAAGCTACTTCGTAACGATCAGAAGACAAAGAATAACGAGCTTCAAGCTAAAAGTTGGTTCCAGATGTCTCGTTCTCGGGAGCGCAATCTCCGTAATACATATGAGCTTCATGGTTGGCGTCATGAGCAGCGTTCTGTTGCCGAATTCCAGTGTGCATGTGAGAGTCATGAACAGTTGAAGGCCATGAGTGAATTCGATAAGCAACTCATTAAGCGTCTTATCGGTACATCACACGGTCATGGTCGTGCAACATTCAGGCATGAAACGGCGTATCTGCTTCCTCAGGAGAAATTCGATTTCCTCAATGTGAGTCCGGAATTGAATGATATCTCGAAACGTCTATTCGATTCGGGGGAGTGGGAAACCGTTATTGACCACACCAACCAGCGGTATGGTTTCTGGGGTATTTCCTATCTGGAAGCACTACTGCGCGCGGCTGATATTACATGCTCGAAGGAGGGACTGTGATGAGCGTCATTATTCCTGCGGATGCGACCGATGCGTTTTCGCATCTGTTTATGATTGGTCTTGCTTCAATCCTTGAAGATGCCGATGCTGAAAGGGTATGTGTATTCCGTTGGAAGGACACTCTGCAGGCGTTTGAGCTGAAAACTAATGATGACTTGGATGTTGACCAGATGTCCGAAGTCGTTCACGCTCATGCTAAACGATGGTCACAGTCATTGCCACTGACTTCCGAAAACGACTACACGGTTGCCGGCGAAGACGATAAGCCGAGTAAGACGCTTCATGCCACCATGTCCCCAAGACTCAGCAATCTGGGTGTCCCCTTTGGATGGGAAAAACTGCAGAAAGATCGGGAATCTGCAGTTGATGCCATGCAGACTGCCGGTGACTACCGTTACTTCGGTGCGCTCGGGCAGCCGTCGTACTGGTCAGGGAAAAAGAACAAGGATGATCTGCAATCTGATAATGGCGCCTCTCGGTGGGAGATGGTGACGCGTAACCAGGGAAAGGAATTTGTCAGAGACCGCTTGCTTCCGTTGTCACAGATAGTCGCGGCAAGATCCGTTGATGAAGTTCGCGACGGACTTCTGGGGCTACGCATCGAGGATGAGGCCGGTAAGAATGAGGCTACAAGTCGTACCGCGACAGGTCTACATGCTCCATCGAAGACTGACAATGCACGTGCCTGGTGTGCGTTGATTGGTGTCTCGGCTTTTCCGACCCGTATCTCAACTGACGGTTCTCATGCTTCCACTGCTGGATCCGGAGTTTTCCGGGACAGCAGTGCTGCATTGTTCCAACTTAAAGGACAAATCCGGTTCGCGATTTTACCGTTGTTCGATCAGTATTGGACAGCTGCAAAATATCGTTCCATCGTTCGTAGCAGTGCGCTCGCAGAATTCGGTATCCAACACGCTCGAGCGATCGATGCGCAATCGCGGTTGGCAAGTGCTTCAATTGACTGGCTTGACGAAAAAGGTGTTCTGGCATGTTGCCTTTTTAACCAGTTTATGTCGAATAATCCGAGTGCTCCGGAACGATGGCTGGAACCTGGCGAAATCATTCCGGTGATGCAAATGGAATAACGAATACGGAGGAAATCATGGACGACGACCCCATTCCGATTAGTCTGGTTGCAAACTACATGTTCTGCCCGCGTAGAGCATGGCTGGAAGCGGTAGGAGAAAAAGTCGATTCGGATCAAATCATGCGAGGAACATATGATCATCGCAAGGTTGATCGCACTGGTGGCGCTCCGGATGCTGATTCATTCCAAGCCGTAAATATCAGGCATGAGGAATGGGGCGTTAGTGGCAAACTTGATGCTGCGAAAATGACGGATGATGGCATTGTCATTCGTGAATACAAGGCAACGCCCGTGAAACGGGCGATGATCGTTACCGAGGCGATGCGGACGCAACTCGCCTTGCAGGCCGCTTGTCTTGAAGATATGGGTTTTCACGTGGCGGGAACGGAGATTTTCTTTACAACCCATCATCGGCGGGTCGATATTGAACTTGATGAAGACGATTTTATCAACGCGCATAAAGCTGTAGAAGCAACACGGACTCTTATCAATTCTGAGCAAGCTCCTGAGCCATTGGAGGATAGTGCTCGATGCATGCGTTGCTCGCATGTGGGAATTTGTTTACCGGAAGAGCGCAAGCTGTGTGCGGTAACACATAGAGTCATGGTTTCGTCGCCAGACAATCAGGTGACCCATCTTGCGACTCCTGGTGCAAAAGCTTTTACTCGGTCTGGCAGAATGATTGTTCAGAAAGACGGAGAGGAATTAGCGTCAATTCCAATTGATACCATGCAAGGGTTGCAAATTTACGGGAATACGGACCTATCAAGTGGTCTGATTCGTGAATTGATGTGGCGTGACATTCCTATCGTCTGGTGCAGCGGGGCGGGACGCATGTATGGATGGTGTGTTCCATCATATGGGCCGAATGGAGAGCAGCGCGTCGATCAACATGTGGCTTCGCATGAAGGACGACTCGGACTCGCCCGTGAATTCATCGTTGCGAAAATACACAATCAATCCGTTCTCTTGCGACGTTCGGAATCAGATAATCCGGTTTTACCGCAGCTACGTCGTATTGAGAAACAAGTCGGCAATGCGAATCGTTGGCAGGATGTGCTTGGGCTCGAGGGGGAGTCTGCGGCATTATATTTCTCACAGTTTGGGCACCTCATCAAAATGGACCGTCAAGCCGAATGGCCTTGGATTGCTCGTATGAGAAGGCCGGCTCCGGATGCATTGAATGCCTTGCTTGACTTTACATATACCTTGCTATTGTCGGATTGCGTCCGAGCGTTGATTTCCTGCGGCCTTGATCCTCATGCGGGTTTTCTACACAGCAGCAAGCGGAACAAACCAGCATTGGCATTGGACCTCATGGAAGAGTTCAGAGCTCCAATCGCGGATTCCGTAGTACAAACAACGATTAACAATGGAGAAATCAGCGCGACCGGATTCACGGATGTGCTTGGCTCTGTGCGAATGACTGATGAAACGCGTAAGGCAGTGATCAAGGCTTACGAACGGCGAATGGCCACGGAAATAATCCATCCGGTATTTAAATACAAAGCTTCTTGGCGAAGGACGATTGAAATTCAAGCACGAATGATTTTGGGATATCTTGATGGAACTCAGTCCGGATATCGTGGAATCAGAATTCGCTAAGGAGATGCAACATGGTGAATCAGCAACGGGGCTATTTAGTCGCATACGATGTGAGCGACGATTATCGTCGTTCACATATCGCGAAGATTCTTCAGCATTATGGGGAGCGTCTGCAATATAGCGTGTTTCTATTGCGCGTCAGACCTTCGATGATGCTTGATGTTCGCATGCAAGTTGAACAGGAAATTGATGGTTCAACTGATTCCGTTGTGTTCTGTTCTTTGGGGACGATTGCACAGACGGAAGAGGGATTGGATTTCTTGGGACATCGTGGGTATACGGATTTAGACATACCAACGGTGATTTGATTCTTAGCTCAACATAGCTATGTCGCTTGATAAGTGAAGAGTGTTTGTTTTTAGGTGCGAGTGCTGAATCGTTTCTGTGACACGCGGTGAGCGCTCGCACCTAAGAACAATAGGCCTTATGTGTGAGGGCATTCTGGGGATGTATCTCTAATCTGGACAAGGGGAAGGACCTCTCGCAAAAAGCTTTGAGATACGTGTCATTGCAGTGTTTTATAGTGGGACTATTCCTAAGCTTTTACGCTTAGGACTTCATTGAGGTGCCGACCTTTTCGACGATGATCTGGACGATTTGTCATTCCTAAGCTTTTACGCTTAGGACTTCATTGAGGTGGAAAATTGCGCATGGTGTCCACCGCATTGCGGATATATTCCTAAGCTTTTACGCTTAGGACTTCATTGAGGTCTTCATCCCAAAGCTCTTGGTGAAGGGGGTGGCACAACATTCCTAAGCTTTTACGCTTAGGACTTCATTGAGGTGCGTCCACCAGAAGCGAGGCCATGAAACTGGCCGAAATTCCTAAGCTTTTACGCTTAGGACTTCATTGAGGTCCGGCCTCGCGGTCGATGACGACCTCGCCGAAGCATTCCTAAGCTTTTACGCTTAGGACTTCATTGAGGTTCAGATGAATATGGATAGGCAGATGGCTACGCTTATGTCATTCCTAAGCTTTTACGCTTAGGACTTCATTGAGGTAAGAGTCTGATTGGCGAGACAAACGGCTACACCACATTCCTAAGCTTTTACGCTTAGGACTTCATTGAGGTTTTAACGAACGCTACCGGACGTTGGACATGGAATATAATTCCTAAGCTTTTACGCTTAGGACTTCATTGAGGTTTTGGGCATCATGAGCAATGCCAACGCCGCTGCTCATTCCTAAGCTTTTACGCTTAGGACTTCATTGAGGTGCGGCCGGGTCCTTGGCCTGCATCGAGATGCCCTTGGAGTGATTCCTAAGCTTTTACGCTTAGGACTTCATTGAGGTACGAACGCCACCAACATCACCACGGCGACGGCAGATTCCTAAGCTTTTACGCTTAGGACTTCATTGAGGTCGACGAAGTATTGTACATCATCACAAAAAAACAGCCTAAATTCCTAAGCTTTTACGCTTAGGACTTCATTGAGGTGGATTCGCCACGAAACTCCTCAACGGCGAATTGATGATTCCTAAGCTTTTACGCTTAGGACTTCATTGAGGTGACTGGTAGTCGGGGCTGATGCGCACGCGATGCCATTCCTAAGCTTTTACGCTTAGGACTTCATTGAGGTTTTTTGAAATAGGTGCGGGTCCATTCCTCGAACGTCATTCCTAAGCTTTTACGCTTAGGACTTCATTGAGGTGACAGGAGATGACTCCCTTGCATTGGATTCCATCGCGATTCCTAAGCTTTTACGCTTAGGACTTCATTGAGGTGTCAACGTCGGCACCGACGGCGAACGCAACAACACAGGCATTCCTAAGCTTTTACGCTTAGGACTTCATTGAGGTTCGGTGAACGCCACCGTGATAGTGTTGCGGCCCCAGATTCCTAAGCTTTTACGCTTAGGACTTCATTGAGGTTGGCGTTTGCGCGCTTTTTGGGCCGGAAGGCAGCATAAGATTCCTAAGCTTTTACGCTTAGGACTTCATTGAGGTCACCCTCGAAACGCCACATACACACGTGGAAATGCCGCCATTCCTAAGCTTTTACGCTTAGGACTTCATTGAGGTCCTTCAGGCGCCTGATCGGAATAGATGGCCGTGTCAAATTCCTAAGCTTTTACGCTTAGGACTTCATTGAGGTGCCGCCCTGGAACACATCACCAGACGCAACGAACAAGATTCCTAAGCTTTTACGCTTAGGACTTCATTGAGGTTGTCGTGCAGCATGAACACCTGCTCACACCATTCAATTCCTAAGCTTTTACGCTTAGGACTTCATTGAGGTACGCCCACCGACGACGAAACCAGCCACCTCGACCAATTCCTAAGCTTTTACGCTTAGGACTTCATTGAGGTAAGCGAAAACCCATACAAGGAGATCATCGAAATCGAATTCCTAAGCTTTTACGCTTAGGACTTCATTGAGGTGGGCCTTGACCGCGCGTATGGATTGTGAGTGGTCTCATTCCTAAGCTTTTACGCTTAGGACTTCATTGAGGTCCGAACAAACCACGCCGAACTATGCCCTGAACAATCCCATTCCTAAGCTTTTACGCTTAGGACTTCATTGAGGTGGCGACACCGACTATGAGACGACCGGCGGCAGTGATTCCTAAGCTTTTACGCTTAGGACTTCATTGAGGTGCGGCCACGTCAGCGGACTCGGAGACACTGAAATCGAATTCCTAAGCTTTTACGCTTAGGACTTCATTGAGGTACTCGGCATGTGTACCGTCTCATATCACCCTTCGGCCATTCCTAAGCTTTTACGCTTAGGACTTCATTGAGGTAAGTGCTGAAATCGGCGGAAAAACGCCCTTCTCTGGGATTCCTAAGCTTTTACGCTTAGGACTTCATTGAGGTTGGCCGGAGCACGTTGGTCACGCTGTCACCGAATTGAAATTCCTAAGCTTTTACGCTTAGGACTTCATTGAGGTTTGCGGATCATGCGGCTCCATCCGTAGCGGCTGGTGCCATTCCTAAGCTTTTACGCTTAGGACTTCATTGAGGTCGTTCAGTCATTCTTGCCGCCCCGTCTGTCCATGGCGAATTCCTAAGCTTTTACGCTTAGGACTTCATTGAGGTGCGGGGGTGATTCCCGGGACGCATGGCGTACCACAATTCCTAAGCTTTTACGCTTAGGACTTCATTGAGGTCGGCGTCCCGCCGATCATCTACGTGCAGGCCAGCCGATATTCCTAAGCTTTTACGCTTAGGACTTCATTGAGGTAAAAAAGGCGAAACCGTGCACGTCGAAGACTTCGAATTCCTAAGCTTTTACGCTTAGGACTTCATTGAGGTCCGTACAGCCTGCCGTTGCTCGTGTACTGGAGCATGGATTCCTAAGCTTTTACGCTTAGGACTTCATTGAGGTGAAAAACTCCGTATTCTCGGCAATCGCAAATATTATTCCTAAGCTTTTACGCTTAGGACTTCATTGAGGTCTCCGGATATTGCTCTGCGATGTCTGCAAACCAAATTCCTAAGCTTTTACTGTATTTAGTCAAGTCGGTGTTTCGTGATTAGTCACGAAAAATTTTCGGTTTTAGTCAAGGAGCGTTCCGGCCTGTTCCTTTGTCTTCTCCTTGGACCCGGACGCGGGTCCCGCGGGAGTCCTGCCGAACATGAGCGCCTCGCTGACGCGGTGGCTCTGTCCGGTGAACTCGAGCAGGCGTCCGTGGTGCACGATCCTGTCGATGATCGCGGCAGCGAGCTTGTCGTCCGCGAGGATCGTGCCCCATTTGCTGAACTCGATGTTCGTGGTGAACACGATGCTCCGCCTCTCGTAACTGCCCGCGATGATCTGGTAGAGCAGGCGGGCCCCGTCAATGTCGAACGGCACGTAGCCGAACTCGTCCAGGATGATCAGGTCGGCCCTGCCGAAGTCCCTGAGCATCGCGTCGAGGTTCCCGTCGCGTTTGGCCTTGCCGAGCTGGAGCACGAGTTCCGCGGTCTGGTGGAAACGCACGCTCAGGCCCCGTTCCACGGCCCTCATGCCCAACCCGATCGCGAGGTGTGTCTTGCCCCTGCCGGTCTTGCCGTAGAACACCAGGTCCTGCGCGCGGGGCACGAAGTCCAGGTCCAGCAGCCCGTCGAGCGCGTATCCGTCCGGGAGCCTCACGTTCGAGAAGTCGTAGCCGTCCAGGCCCTTGACGACGGGGAACCTGGCGCGGCGCAGGAGACGCTCGCGTTTCGAGCGTTCCCTGTTGGCCAGTTCCGTGTCGAACAGCCTGGACACCGCCTCGGTCTGCCGCGGCGTGGCCCAGCCCGTGAAATCGTCCATCGTCGCCCTGGATATGAACAGGCTCCTGGCCTTCGCGTAGAGCCCCTCGTCGTTCCTCGCGGCCATCATTCCCCTCCTTCCGCGTCCGTGGTGGTGAACGCGATGTCGTATTCGCTCAGGTCGGGCCTGTCGTCGTCGTATTCGACGCGTTCCACGCCCTCGGCGAGCCTGGCCGCGAGGAGCGTGACGCCGGCCCTGTCGACCCCGCCGGTCGATTCGAGCGTCGTGAGCATCGCCTCGACCGCGTTCGTCCAGCCGGACTCCCTGTCCACCCGTTTGAGGGTCCGCAGCGCGCCGCGCCGTTCCCTCTCGTCCTGCCGGTCGAGCCATTCGCGCAACGGGTCGGGCAGCATGTCGCGCACGAGGCTGTTGCGCCACGCGTTCGGCCTGTTGCAGAGCATCGCCAGCTGCATGGACGGGTCCTCGCTGCTGGTGCTGGCCTGGCCGTACGCCCTCGGATGCGCGGCCAGCCGGGTTCCCTCCACGTCGAGGATCTCTATCTCGAGGGCGCGCAGGCCCACGAGCACGTCGCGGCGCGCGTGCGACCCGTCCGTGGAGTAGCGGTGCCTGCCGTCGAGCGTGACCACGCCGTACTTGTCGGTCCTCATGCGCTTCCACGTGACCACGTCGAAACGTTTCCCGGGCAGGGGAAGCAGGGCCCCGCGGTCCTCCGCGAACAGGACGGCCTCCTCCTCGTCCTTGGCGTGGTGGGGCTTCCCGCCGAGCTCCAGGCACCTGTCCGGCAGTCTGGAGTTGAAGTTCTCCAGGTTCCACACGCTCGGTTTGGGCACGAACAGCTTGCGCCGGACCATGCCGACCTTCGCCTCGACCGCGCCCTTCTCGTGTCCGGCGTACGGCGAGCACAGGGAGCTCTCGAACCCGTAGTGCGCCTGGAACGCCTGGAACAGGCGGGTCCAGCGGACGCCGCCCCCGCCGGTCCTGCGTCCCACGCCAGCGGCGTTGTCGAACACGATGCGTTCGGGCACGCCGCCGAGCCATTCGAACAGGTCCAGCAGCGCCTGGCACGTGCACTCCGCGTTCTCGCCGGGCATGAGCTGGGCCAGACCGATGTTCGAGTACGGGAAGTCCAGAACGAAGTGGCGCATGCGCTGGGGCGCGCCCCTGTAAAGCACGTCGACCTCGCCGAAATCGGCCTGGGCCTCGCCCGGATGCCACACCAGGTCCATGAACGCGCCGCCCGGCTCCACGGCCGACTCGCGCCTGAGCCTGGCCACGGCCCGGGTCACGGTCGACAACGACACCTCGGCGCCGTGCTCGTCGCGCAGCCGCTCCCATATCCTGGTCGCGGTGTGACGCTGCTTGCGCCAGCTGTGTCTTTCGTCAAATAAATCTGCGTGTCGTCACCAGTTAATCTGAACACCATCGGCGTTCAAAATGGACACCGTCACCGGCGGCCGGGTTGGTTCCGCTCTTTTCGTTTATTTCATCAGGGAGTGGCTGTTGCGGTATGACTCGCCACGGAACCTGACGATCCTTCCGTGGTGCACGATGCGGTCGATGACCGCGGCGGCCATGTCGCCGTCTCCGAACACCTCGCCCCACCGTCCGAACTCCAGGTTCGTGGTGAACACCACGCTCCGCTTCTCGTAGGAATCCGCGACGACCTGGAACAGGAGCCTGGCCCCGTCGATGTCGATCGGCAGGTAGCCCAGCTCGTCGATGACCAGCAGCCTGGCGCGGCCTATCGCGCGCAGTTCCGCGTCGAGCCGGTTCTCGTCCCTCGCCCGCCGCAAACGCATCACCAGCGACGACGCGGTGAAGAACCTCACCGGCATGCCCCTCTCGCACGCCAGCATGCCCGTGGCGATCGCCATGTGCGTCTTGCCGCATCCCACGTCGCCGTAGAGCACGAGGTCCTCGGCCCGGTCCACGAAACCGAGGTCCATGAGCTGCTCGCGCCCCCAGTCGGCGGGGAACGACGCCATGCCCCAGTCGTATCCGTCGAAGCCCTTGACGCACGGGAATCCCGCGTTCCTGATCAGCCTGGCGCGCCTGGATTCCGTCCGGCTGGCGTTCTCGGCCCTGAACAGGTCGGCCAGCACGCCGAGCTGGCCGGGCGTGGCGCCCGCGACCACGGAACGCAGCACGCTCCTGGTCAACGGCAGCCCGCATGCGAGCTCCATGACCTCGTCCGGGGTGGACTTGCTCACGGTCCGCCCGCCCCTGCGTCCGCCCGCCGCGGCGTCCGTCGACTCACTCATCGCCGTCCTCCCTCATGAACCTGCTGTACGTGTCGAGCCTGGCCCTCGATTCGGGACCGTCGCCCTGCGCGATCCGCCTGGCCGTCTGGTCGATCGCGGCCCTGTCGGGCCTTCTGCCCGCGGCGACGATCTCGACGACGGCCATGACGGCCGCACGGAAGCCACTCACCACGGCCGCGTGGCGGATGTCGTCGACCAGCAGGCCGCGTTCGCGCGGCTCCATCCGGTCGAGCAGCACGCGCGTCTCCTCCGGGAAGTCGGAGCGTATGGGACTCTCGCCCCACGAACGCGGCTTGCGTGCGATGATGGCGAGCAGCGACAGCGGGTCCATCGCGGTGTCGGGGCTGCGCCCCCACCTGCGCTCCAACGTGACGATCGGCTCGCCGTCCATGGAACGCAGCTCGACCCGCAGGGCCCGCACGCCGGCCATGAGACGCATGGAATGCCATTTCGGGCCCGCGAGGTAGCGGTTCGAGTCGATCGTGACCGTTCCGGTCCTGTCGGCCTTCACCCCGCGCCAGTCGCACGCGTCGAACATGGACGGCGGCAGCGGGAGCATGTGGTCGAGGTCCGTCTCGAACAGGTCCCGGATCGGCACGTCCTCGCGGTAGTGGACGCCGCGCGCGATCTCGTCGCAGCGTTCCAACCACGCGTCCGTGAGCCGGTCCCATCCCTCCGCGGACGGCGTCGGCACCATCAGGTTGCGGCGCAGGAAACCGACCGCGTTCTCCGTGCTTCCCTTCTCCCAGCCGGAATAGGGGTTGCAGAACCTCGTCTCGAAGCCGTAGTGCGCGCAGAACAGCGAGAACAGCCTCGTCTGGGTGACGGTCCCGTCGGCCCTGCGGTGGCCGACCCCGGTGGCGTTGTCGAACACTAGCACGCGGGGGACCATGCCGGCATGGGAGAACACCTTGTTCAGACCATGGCACACGCATTCCGCGGTCTCTCCCGGCAGCGCGGCCACGTATCTCATGTTCGAGTACGGGAACGAGACCACCAGGAAATGCACGGTCCGTTCCACGCCGGCGACCACGGCCAGGGCCTGGCCGAAATCGACCTGCGCGCTGCCCGGCGCCCATTCCAGCTCACTGAACCCCTCGGCCTCGCCGCGGTGGCGTTGGCGCCAGCGCTTGACCCATCGCTGCACCGACGAATAACTGCCCTCGAAGCCGCATTCCTCCACGAGCCGCTCGTGTACGCGCCGGGCGGTGTGCCGCTGTTTGCGTGGCATGCGCCGGTCGGCCTCGAGCCATTCGTCGGCCTTGCGCGCGTACTCGCCCGCGACCAGGGAACGGCTCGCAGTTCCCCCGGTCGGCGGAACGGGCGAATAATCGCGGGTCGCGTACTTGACCACGGTCGTCCGCGAAACGCCCAGTTCCCTAGCTATCTGCGTATGCGTCAGGCCTTTCGTCTCGAGCTGCCTGATACTCTGTTGAATACGCACCGGTGTCGTCATTCCTTTCCTCCCGAGGACCATGTGTTGGTTGTTAGCACTCGGGAATCTATCAGGAACCGTACGGCACCGGCGCTTTTCTTCCGCCGATGCCATTTCCGTCCGCCGTCCGTGTCCAATATGAACGCTTATGCCGTTCAGATTTGGTGGTGACGCCGTACACGTTTATTTGACCATAAACACAGCTGGCGCGGTCCTCGGCGAGCCATTGCTCGACCAGGGGAAGGTACGGGTCGATCACCGACCCGCGCGTCCTCCTGACGGGCGGTTTCTCGGACAGGTCGTCCATCCTGAGGTACTTGCGCACGGTGGGCTCGCTCACGTGCTGCTTGCGCGCTATCGCCGCTATGGATTCGCCGTTCCTTCTCATACGGCGGATAGACTGTATCTGGGGCATGCTGATCATTTGCCTTTCCGGCCCTTTCTGGTGGAGATACGAAGCACCATCCAGTTAAGGCCTGTGGGTGGTCGGCATGCTCTTTGCCTAAACCCGAAAAATTTTCGTGACTAAAACACTAATTTCTTATTGAACACAAACAGCTTTTACGCTTAGGACTTCATTGAGGTGCAGAAGGTGCAGGATAAGTATATTTCGAAGGGGTGAGTGATTCCTAAGCTTTTACGCTTAGGACTTCATTGAGGTTGCCGGCCTTCGACAAGCATTCGCCACGCAAAATCAATTCCTAAGCTTTTACGCTTAGGACTTCATTGAGGTGACCGTTATGGCCGTGACAGGGGCGACTTTGCCGATTCCTAAGCTTTTACGCTTAGGACTTCATTGAGGTTACTTCAACCTCACCAAGACCGAGGTGCAACGCGTTATTCCTAAGCTTTTACGCTTAGGACTTCATTGAGGTTTGCACAATTTTTATTACACCGACGAAAGGACTAGATGATTCCTAAGCTTTTACGCTTAGGACTTCATTGAGGTTTGGTTGATGACGTCGATTACTGCATCGAGCAGGCATTCCTAAGCTTTTACGCTTAGAACTTCATTGAGGTTTAGTCCACAGCTACGATGATCCGCACAAGATACCAATTCCTAAGCTTTTACGCTTAGGACTTCATTGAGGTTGTGAGAGACTACCGCCAATGAGGATAGGCCAATAGATTCCTAAGCTTTTACGCTTAGGACTTCATTGAGGTGCGACGAAAACCGGTGTCGCGCAGGAAATCTCGTCGAAATTCCTAAGCTTTTACGCTTAGGACTTCATTGAGGTGAACGATAATGTCCGTATTACGGATATTAATACCGTATATTCCTAAGCTTTTACGCTTAGGACTTCATTGAGGTGAGCTGGCTGACCTGCCGTCCGACATAGTGCCGGAGGATTCCTAAGCTTTTACGCTTAGGACTTCATTGAGGTGAGTATGAGAATTCGTCTCCCTGGTGTACTGCTCGGGATTCCTAAGCTTTTACGCTTAGGACTTCATTGAGGTGGGGACGTGAACTACCTCGTGACCACAAGGGAACTGGTATTCCTAAGCTTTTACGCTTAGGACTTCATTGAGGTAAAAAGTACACAATTGGGTATTATGGAGCCATGGGAACATTCCTAAGCTTTTACGCTTAGGACTTCATTGAGGTGAAAACACTATCGCCGGTATCAACGCGCAGGTGCAAATTCCTAAGCTTTTACGCTTAGGACTTCATTGAGGTCGTCGCCACGACTGCCGGTGTGATCGTCGCCATCATGATATTCCTAAGCTTTTACGCTTAGGACTTCATTGAGGTGACTGGGACAGCGAGCACAAGGAGCCGAGCCGTGACGCATTCCTAAGCTTTTACGCTTAGGACTTCATTGAGGTGAGCAGACATGGGATCTGATCCGCGAACACCTCGAATTCCTAAGCTTTTACGCTTAGGACTTCATTGAGGTCCACCTGGAACGACGCCGCATGCGGCATCGAACAGTATTCCTAAGCTTTTACGCTTAGGACTTCATTGAGGTGCCGCACATCCGGATCCGCCGCGCGGCGCAATTGCCGATTCCTAAGCTTTTACGCTTAGGACTTCATTGAGGTGTCAGTCCCTTCTGCTTCGCGCCGAAGGCGTTGGTTACATATTCCTAAGCTTTTACGCTTAGGACTTCATTGAGGTGTAACCCATATAAACTTTCCATTACCATTTGATGCAGATTCCTAAGCTTTTACGCTTAGGACTTCATTGAGGTAGGCCGCGGGACTTTACACCATGACAGTTAAAATAGTCACATTCCTAAGCTTTTACGCTTAGGACTTCATTGAGGTTAAGACAATTGTTCCGCCCGATTACGTGACCTTACATTCCTAAGCTTTTACGCTTAGGACTTCATTGAGGTGAAGTGCGGGAAGACGGCCAGGGCGTTCGGCTCCTTATTCCTAAGCTTTTACGCTTAGGACTTCATTGAGGTGACCACACCGACACAGCCGGACGACGCACCATCACATTCCTAAGCTTTTACGCTTAGGACTTCATTGAGGTATATCGCACGGCAGTTTTCCAGCGAGAAGGAGTCATTCCTAAGCTTTTACGCTTAGGACTTCATTGAGGTTGGCATGATCGCACTCAGTGGATCTGTCCTCATTCTCGCATTCCTAAGCTTTTACGCTTAGGACTTCATTGAGGACCCGGCGACATGCCAAGCGAAGTGCCGAACCAAAGATTCCTG
>CAUBOH010000032.1 GCA_958437495.1 uncultured Collinsella sp.
GCCTCTTTCGTAAAGCCGCCCGTAGACACGTACAGGCCGCGATCGCCTGCGCGAAGACCACCAATAAATGCACGAACCGCCGGGGCTCCCATAGCGCCCTTACGGTGCTTAACCTCGGCGACAATACGAGGCGATTCCAATCCGAGAGCATCCGGAGACGCCACCACATCGCGACCACCATCAGGACCCTTGGGCATAACGCGAGCGCAGTAGCCCATAGCCTTGAGCAAGCCCGCTACTAAGCGCTCCATATCCTCCCAATCGAGCTGGTTAACGCGATCCTTAATGAGCTCAATACCATTGTCATAGGTCGCTGCGAGGGTTTCTTCGTCATTTGTCGCGTTGCTATCATCGATGGCGGAATCATTCGAAGGCACCGCCGACTTGTCCTTTGCAGCGCTCATGAGGTTGACCATAACCTCATCAGACACGGCAAAGATGGTTTGGATGCCGCCAAGTGAATTCTTAGAAGAAGGCGAGAGCACGTCACGTGGAGCGGTTTCGCCCCACTTGACGTCTCGCGTGTAGGTCACTCCGTCCATATCGCAGACGGCAACGCAGGGGCCAGTGATAACGCCAAGGTGATAAAGGCGGCTCTCCGGGTCGTACATGACAACGGTCGAGCCCGTCGTCATATCGTGCGCAAAGCGGTAAACCTGGCCAACACCCGCCGCGACTTTACCCTTGCTGCCACTGGGATGCGCCTGGCCATATGCCGCCCTAATCTGCTCGCGATCCATAGCAGCAATGTCGGCACCATCGAAATCCCAACTGATACCTATGACGCCACGCTCGAGCCAACTGGGCGCGTATACTCCCCCGCGCCCAGCACGAATCATCCAAGCACCCACGCAAAACCTGCCTTTCTGCCATAGCGCAACTTTGTTGTGGTGCCACGGCTTAGCTCAAATGCACCAAAGATTGCAACGACGGCATGTCGTTACATCGGCAAATGACAACAAGCGGCCCTATTACTCGCTCACCTTCATGTACGTAAGCTCAAATGCCTTCACGCGACGCATTTCGGGTAGGCGGTTCTCGATACTAAAAGCGTTGCCACTATCGAAGCGTTGCCAAATATCCAATCCGCGATCGAGCAGGATGTCCCACTTGCTATCAATCTTGAGATGTCGCGCATGAAGCGCACCGCTGCGATCAATCTTCCAAGTAAAATCAAGGCCCAAGGGAGACATGGACTCTCTGATTTGCTCCAGGTATTCCTCCTGCTTGGAATCGGGGTATTCGTCGGGAGCTGTGATCAGGTGCACCTTTACCGAAGTCACGTCAAACTTGCAATGACGCACGACCACTTCAAGCAGCTCCATTACGTTGCGACACTGGTGGAACGTACGCACGTACGGATCAATAATCTCGACGTTGTGCGCCCCCTCCAAATAGGCACCAAAGAGCTTCTCATAGGAAACACCGCGTTGATTCTCGCGCAGGGCAATATGTCCAGTCCCAGGCTTGCGCGCCGCTGGCTTTGGCTGAGACTGCGCGGCGGGAGCAGTTGCAACCTCAGCAGGCACGACAGACGCATCAACGGGCGCCTCGGCGGCGTGTCTATCGGCTTGAACAGACATCTCGAGCTCGTCGTTCGCGAGTATTCCGCTCTTGTCGCCCTCCCAAGGCACCTTGTCCAGTGAGTGATACGTCGCGGGATAGTCAAGCTCCTCGAGCGTTGCCACCTGTTTCCAGGTGCCTTCCCCCTTGGGGCGATAGGCAAAGTCAACACGCTCGAAGGTCTCGTCAATGCGGATGAGCGTGTCCTTTACGCGCTTGCGCAGCTCCAAAGCGAACTCAACGATCTCAGCGGCTTCCTCGGCGGTCTCGTTGCGCCCGGGGAACAGGATTTTCATCAGGCCCGCGCACGTCTTCACCACGCCGTCACGATCGCGTGTTGAAATGCTACTAGAAAGCTCAAAGAACCGGTCAACCTCACCCGAATAGTCCATGGGGCGCATGGCGCGCAATGCTTCGGCAAGATAGTCAACGATAAAGCCAAAATCACTGCAGAACATGTCGCCACGGATGATATCCATCTCCCAACCAGGGATATAGGCATGCAAGCGATCAATAAACGCGGGGTCATGATAGACGGGAGGCAAATCCTCGAGCAGGTCCGTCTTGTTGACCATGTAGCTCACATCGTGGCTCGTGTTACCCACGAACACCATAGACGCCTCTGCCGTCACCTGTTCAATACCACGACTAAAGCTCTTGTTGGCCATATAGTTCTTCATGATGTCAACGATATCGGCCTTGGGCTTTTTATTCTTGCCCGCGAACTCGTCGAAGGCCACACAATCCCAGTAGCCAACCAAACCGATCTTGCCCGTGGAGTTGTTCACGAATAGCTTTGCCGGCGTCACCTCGCCGCCCGAGATAAGAATGCCATGCGGGCTAAACTCGCTAAACACATGGCTTTTGCCAGTGCCCTTAGGACCCAGCTCAACCAAGTTGTAGTTGCGCTCGCAATAGGTCACAAGGCGGGTCAACTGAAACAGCTTGGCACGGCGGCCCAGCTGGTTGGGATCCAAACCAATCGAGCGAATGAGTATGTCAATCCACTCATCCTCAGAAAACTGCGAGCGGCGTGCAACGAAGCCCTCAAAGTCGAAACGCGACATCTGAATAGGCTTAAGCGAATTGAGGACATAGGGCGATTCATCGCGCGCTTCATTTGCCTCGTAGGATAAATCGGCGATGCACCACACGCCCGAAACGAGCAGACGACGATTCTTCTTAACTGTGTCAGAGCTCACGAGGACCTTGGATACACCCAAGTTCTCAAAGGACGCCTCATAGGCATCGCGCTTCTCGTTGAGTGTGACGGAAACCTTGTCGATGATACGCTTCTGGCCAATTTGCTTAATATCAGAACGTATAGCGCCAGCCTCGGCACGTTGCACGTAGTGCTTGGCAAGGATGCTGCGCACACGCTCCACGCCCGCTTCAATCTGGCTTTCGTCATCGGTGGCGCAATTTTGCCCCAACAGGTACTCAAGCACGTAGCTGGGAACGGCAGCGTTGCCCTTCACGAGCTTGACGAGGTCCTTACGGACCACATAACCCGTAAATACGTCGTTCAGTTTTTTATCCAATGCGTCCATGCGCAGCCCTATCTCCATGTGCTCAGACCCGCGACCTTAGCCAAGGCATGCGGGAACTTGTTGTAATTGACCTTAACACCGTCGTCCAGGTCAATGTCGATTCGCTCGTTGGCCAGCGGGTAGATGACGTCGCGCTCCCAGTCGGTGAGTTCGTGCACCGCCGCGCGGTACTTGTCCGCTTGGCGGTTGTCGGCGGCGCGGTCACTCTGCTCCAGCTGGCCGATCTTCGCGTTGAGCTTCTCGACATACTCGCGCAGGTACTTGGTCAGAATCTGGCCGACCGTGCTCGGCGTGTAACGATGCATGTAAACAAGCACTTGGAAGCTGCCCTTGGGGCTTGCGAACATCCAATAGATGGGCCGCTTGCCGCTGCCCGTCACCTGATAGGTCGCACAGTGGTCCTTGTAGAATTCCTTCACGAAGTACTTGCGCAGGTCCTTGCCCAGGGCATTCTCAATGAACTTCACATTCTCGTCGAGCGTCTCGGTGCCATAGGTCACTTCAAGCCACTTGCGGAACTGCGCCACGATGTCATCGCCGAACCACTCGCCATCCAGCACGGGGATGATTGCATCGTCGTCGGGCAGGAATCCGGCATCGGGGACTTTCGCCTTGAAGTCGTCCACCGTCTGTTGCGCGTCGGCCAGGATCAACCCGGGCGCGAAGGCGGAGTAGCGGCCCATGATGCAGCCGACACCGTAGGAGACGAGCGACTTCACATCACGCACCAGGTCGGCGCGACGCACCGAAACTTTATCTTCGGGTACCTCGATGGGCACCTCACCTTCCATGCCGTAGATGCGCGCGAAGATGCGGTTGAGCTCCTCCTCGTTGGCTTTGAGTTGGTTGAAGCGCTCGTCGCACTCGTCGCTCCAACGCGCAAACCGCTCAGAAATGAGCGAGACAGTGGCGCTGCGAGCATCGGAGCTCGTGCCGCAAGTAAGTTGCTTAGCTCGTTCCTGAGAAGATGGCGCGAGCGGGTGCCATTCGAAGTCCCAAGAGGCTTCGAAAGAGTCCCAATCGGCTTTCGAGATGCAAATAGAGCCATCGACAAGATTATTGATAATCCCGACTTCTTCTGGAGCATCAATATAGGGAACTGCCTCAAGATATCCAGGCGGATAATTGAGCGTGGGATTCATAATGGACATGTAATATCGATAGGTCGAAGAGGACATAAGGCCAGCAACATAGCCAAATCTGTCACGCCTTTTGACTTCGCAAAAGGGCCCAGCAGTGTCAAACATAAAACCGTGCGGCACATAACGACAATGGAAATCGCCCGAGCAGATGGTGCTCCAAGATAGCCCTTCTTTGAACGCCTGTTCGCCGTTGAAATTGTGGGCGCGCAAGCGTCCATTCTTATAATTATCGTTCTTCATCTCCCAGCCGTCATTTTCCCAATTAAGGACAAACCAGTTGTTTCCATACCAAAGGCGGTACTCGCCGCCTTTGGTGCATGGAACCCATTTGTGTCGATTGGTCTGCCCTGGCTTTGTATCAAATGAGATTGTGCCAATCGCTACCTCATGCCACATCTTAATAAAGCGATTTACGTTGCCGGTAATTAGACCGATGCGAGCATCTATAACCGTTTTCAAGGAAGGAGCTTCATTGAAGTTATCAAGGGCACGTTTGGGGGCCCAATAGATAAGCGAGGAGCCAGGGACCACGAGAAAGCTCGCCTGATTGACATGATGCAGCGAAGTAAAGTCTGGTTTTTTTGCGGCTCTAAGAAGTGCCGCTTCTTTTGCCACTGAGCCATCATAATCAACGAGCCGCAGATAATCCCCCGTGCTCGAACTGCGGCCGTTCAAAAATACCGTAGCGGTAACCTGCACCACCTCGCCCCCGATTTGCTCGAAAGCGCGAGAACCGAGATGTGCCATGCCCAGAATCATCTTTTTTCTCAAAATAAACGAGCGCATTTTCTCATAGCTTCCAAGAAACATCCAAGAGTGCATCGTTACCATGGAGCTGTAGCCATGGTCGCGAGTCAGACTAAAACCGCGACGAATGAAACATGTGCATAGGTCGCCCTTCTCGTACGGGTAGCGACCCCTAATCCAATCCTTCATGAACTCATTAAAATGTCCGCTCCCCAAATACGGCGGATTCGCAACCACGCAATCCACTCGGCGCGAGAGTGCCTCAAGCACACTCTTCATCGTTCGCAGCTTCCTGAGTATGTCCATCCCGAGCAGATCATCCCCGCTGAAGCTCGCGATGGCGTTGTCCACGGCGGCCATGTCATCAGGTGCAGGCACATAGAGACTGCCGACCTCGGTCATATGCTCGAAGGCGTCGAGCAGCTCGGTCGCGCCCGCGATTGGGCCCGCACCGTCGAGCACTCCAGGCTCAAACGCGACGGGTTCGAGCACCGTCACATTCGCGTCAATTTTCTTCTCGAAGAAACCGGGGTCCTTCTCGCGCGCCTTCATCTCGAGCGCGAACTTGGCGATCTCGGCGGCGCGGCCGTCGATCTCCATGCCGAAAAGGTTGTTCTGCAGGATGAGCGCCGGGACGTCCTCCGGGAAGTAGCCCTCCTCCTGGTAGATCTCGAAGAGCAGGTCGAACGCGTACACGAGGATGTGGCCCGATCCGCACGCCGGGTCGCACAGCGTCAGCTCCTCGGGCGAGTAGACCTTGATGAAGTCCTCAGTCTCGCCCTCGGGGGCCATGTAGTAGTTCATCTTGTCCGCGAGCGCCGAGCCCGGGTTATTGAGCATCCAGAGGCGCCCGAGGGAGTTCTCCACCAGGTACTTCACGATCCAGTCGGGCGTGAACAGCTGCGTCGCCGGCGCGATGTCGTCCGCGGTCGCTTTTTGGTCTTCTCTATTGTTGTACTCAGCCTTTCGCTCCGCCACGTAGAACTGGTAGAGCCAACCCAGCACCTCGACGGTCTCGCACTCATCGTTGTCCATGTCCTCGACGATGCGGCGCAGGATCGAGCCCTCGGCCAGGAGCCCCTGCGGCATGACGAGGCTCGACGCCGCCGCCTCCCCGAACAGGTAGGGCATCGCTGCAGCGTAGTGGTCGCACACCGCCACCAGCAGCTCGCCGTAGGCCGCCTCGGTGCGGTTCGCGCCGGAGCCGCTGCCGCCGGCGAGGACGCTCTGCACGCGGTCGCGCACCAGGCGCGAGAAGCCGAAGTCCGGGTCGAACACGCCCTGGGCGGCGTCAGCGAGGATCGCGGGCTGGGTCGCGCCCGGGCGCGGCGTCACCACGGGAACGGGCGTGTAGCCCTTCGCATCCATGAAGCGCAGCGCACACAGGCGGTTGAACCAGGTGTACGCCGTCGACTCGACGACGGAGTCCATACCCTTGTCGTCGATGGCGGCCTCGAACCTCCTGACCTTCTCGGGCAGGTCGAGCCGCTCGGGGCTGCCGGGCTCCAGGACGGCGTCGATCCTCGCGGCGACCTCGGCGCGCAATGCGTCGCGGGTGCCGAAGGCCAGGTTCTTTATCTTGTTGGAGTCCATGTCTACCGTCCTAGAAGTCAAAGTCGTTGCCGAACGCGCGGTTCACGGAGAGCCGCTGCTCCCACTCTGCGTCGAACTGGTTGGTGTTTCCCACGCGCGCGCTTATCCTGAGAATTGCGGCGACGCAGTCATCCACGTCGTCGGTCACGTGGAGCGTGACGCGGGTCTTACGCTCCTCAGAACTCCGTGAAACGCTCGCGAGCTCGAGCGTTTGCACCTCTGCGCAAAGGAGGCGGCTCGCGTCATCGGGGTCGTAGAGACCGACGCGCACGGTCAGCGGATTCACCTTCTCGGAGCACGGCTCCGTTTGGTATACGTCGAGGGTCACCGTTGAGCCGGTAATGGCGGGCCTTCCGCAAAGGAAACCCTGAACCCCCGTGCACTCCGCCGTCTGACGAGCGTCGACTCGTTTTATGGTTACCACCGGAACGACATTCTCTTGCGGAGAAACACCGCCGTGGACATAGCGTGCGCCACTGCCGCGCAAACGCAAGCGTGTAATACCCCGAGGGAAGGCGAACCGTCCCTCGCCACCAAGCGAAAGTTGCGCTGAAGAGTATTCGATTAGAACGTCGCTCTTTGGCAGCGTCAAGCCCATGGCATATCTTCTGCCGTGGCTAAGATTGTGACCGGAAGCATGGGCAAGATCGGTAAGACCGTCCGCCGCGGCAAAGTTATACTCTTCAACTTGGCCATCTTGATAGAGGAAACCGTGATCGGCGGTCACGAGGACCTTGCCGCATCCCGCGCGCAGAAGCTCACCGGCAATCTTCATCACCTGGGTGATTGCATCTTCGCATGCTGCGAAGACCTCGCCCTCGGTGTCGCGAGAATCACCGCGCTTGTCAATCGCGTTATGGTAGACCATCACGAGCGGAGCGCCCTCGACATTGGGCAAACCCTCTTCAAGGACTTTTGACGCCTGGATGAGCATGGCACCGGGAATCGCTGCCTCTACGACCTTTTGACGATTGGCGAGCCCATCGGTAGCATCGCCACCCTTCAACACGTTTGCCGTAGCCAAGTCGACCTCCATAGTCCCTTCAGGAAGTAGTGCCGCCATACCCAGCTGGGTATAACTCGGCAACATGCAGGCCATTCCCTCGCAGCTCGCACTCACGAGGGTACGTCCCGAAGACAAGGCTCCGCCAGCGATACAATTCGAAAGGTCGGCACCAACCTCGTAGCGCATCGCATCGGAAACGATAACGCCCAGACGCTTGCCCTTCTCGGCCATCGGGAGTTCTTTCTCGACTTTCTCGTAGAAGAATCCCGACTGCGAGGGAATAGTCGAGGGTGGATAGACCCCCGAATCCATAAGATGCAGTTGCCAGCGATCGGTCAGGTCAACGAGAAACTTGCCATAGGCGGCATCAACCTTGGACACAAGCTCGTTGGCCCTCCTCCTAAACTGGGCGGTCGTATTGCGCATGGCATTCACAAAGCAACGGTATCCCTCGTCGATGCGGTACCAATTGGCGCAGTACGCGTCAAAGATTTCTCTCTCAGTCGTCGCCGCGGTGCATTCCGTCTTATATGCCTCGATTCCCTCGAGCGTCGTGACTGCAGCAGCCAGAGCCTTATACTGGTGGACATAGTCCTCAAACCAGTGGGTATGCAGGCGTACGTTTAGCTCGTTTTGGGCATCAGCCGCGTGCAGCGTGCCGTCGAGAGCACGTCCAAGCATATCTGTGATAATCCAGTCATCGAAGACTGCCAGAGCATCGTTGGTGCCGATAGGCTCCATTGAACGTTTGTCAGTGCCCACCGATGAAACGACGGCGTCGGAGTATTCGCGTGCCAGCGAGTCATATGAATCACTGGTGCGGCTGCTAGCGGCAAGGTCAGCGAGTATTCGCGCGGCATCCACTTTGAGCGACGCACTGTCACAAATGAGATCGGCACAGCGCGCCTTGAGCATCTTAAGAGCAAGGTCTTCGAGGGTCGGGTCTTCACCCGTGGGTGCGGCATATCCCACAACTTCAAAGATCTCAGACCAAAGCGTTGTGACAAGCCCGCACTCGTAAATGACTCGCAACGTCCTATCCTGCCCGCGCCCAAGCTCGGCGAGGAGCTTCTTCACCACATCACGCACGGCATCGCGAGGAATCTCCGCCCTCGATCCTACACACGCGGCGAGCATCGCCAAGCGAAGAGAACGGTCGTCAGTCTTACTTAGCACGCTTGCCGCGAGGGCCTTGCGACGCTCCTTTGAGTTGAAGAAGCGCCCATGTTCGGCGAGTGCGTCGGCAAGGGCCATAGGAACGCCGCATTCGCTCGCCCAGATGCCTTCCATCTTGCAAGTGAAGGGCGTGGCAGCGAGCTTTATGTCGTATAGAAAGTCATCCTGAAAACGCGGCTTTGCACCCGAACGATAAACAACAAGATTATGGGCAGGTCGCTCGCGAAGGATCGTCCGCTTGCATGCAAGCTCCGCACCGGTCGCGTCGAGGATAGCGCCGCCGTCCAAATCTAAAGAGGCGACAGTCTCGGCGTACTCGCCGGACTCGTCCTCCCAGAACAGCGTCGCATGACCAAGGCTGAACTGGCCCTTGATCCTGTCCTCGATTTCATGAACGTCGATGTCCACAGTTCCTACCTCGTAACAATGATTCCGTCGTCGACCTTGGCCTCGAGCTCGGCGCGCAGCGCCTCGAGATAGTCGTCGACATCCTGCCTACTCTTGATGGTCGGTTTTCCATAAGCCCCCGCACGTAGCGAGCTCAGCGCACAGGTCATGGGCGCTTGGGTCCGAGCGGGCTCGGGCTGCGACCCAGCGACTTCCCCGTCAGACTCGTCGTTTTCTTGCGTGTGCGCAGAAACGGCCGCAGGTGGATTGAGCAGGGAAACTATGCTTGCCGCCTTGGCATCCTTAAACGACTCAAGGAAAGTCCGTATGCGCAGCGATGACTGCTCTTCGGCGAGTCTCGCCGCTGCTTGATCGAAAATCTCTGCAAGCGAGAGACGCGCTTCCTCTGGCACCGTATCCATGTCATACGCGCTCTCAAACGAAGCGCGATATTCGTCGAGCTCCTTGGCAACGTCGGACCTTAAGCTCTCCCTAGCACGGTCAATCTCGCTCTTCGCCCGCCTGACATCACTCGCAGCGCGAGGGATATCGCGTGATTTATAACACTGAGGGTCGTTCACGACCGCAAGCGCTCCCTCAAGGTCGGAGGTAATGTCGATGCCGAGGTCACGCATCTCGGCAAGGCCGGTTTCACCGAACCCCTTGACCTCATTCCACTTAACAGCGAGCGGCGAGCCTTCAACAAACTGCTTCATACTCGACAGGTCCGCCTTGTCCTCCGCAAGGGCGTCCGCTCTCTCGGGGAACTGGTCGACGAGCCATTTCCAATCAGCATTCACCGCGCCAAGCGCAGCGTTAAGCTTGTTAAGTTTCCCGGTAAATTCGGTAGCGAATGGATATGTCGAGGCTCGTCCCTCGGCAGCGCGGAACGCTGGAACTTCCTGCTCGAGATAGGTCACCATCTCGCCTGCGATGGACTTGGCATCGCCACCAACGGGATTGGTGCCCACGAGTTTTCTGAACGAGCTCTTAATCGATGCGAGACGCTCGGGAGACACGGCCTCAACCTTGGCAACGACAAGTTTATCCATATCGCGACCAACTTTGAGCGCCTGCGCGAGAGCGGTGCCCTCGAGGAGCGACCCCGCCTTACGAATCTCGACACGACCGGCGGCGTAGAGCGTCGCCACCGCATTGCGAACGGCAACGTCGGGCCATCCGTACTCGTCCTTCGTAAAGTGCGCCATCAGACTCGACGTGCCATCGCCGCCAACGGTTACCGCGTAGCCCGGACCCATGATGCCGATCCAGTTAAGTACCGTCTGGGCATACTCGGGAAGAGGAAGGTCAATCATCGATTGGGCCGGCAGGCAGCTGTTGTAAACGTCTCTGTCGGTGTAGTTCTGCACAATTTGTTGCAAGCCCGTGTAGCTGCGCCGCACAAGTTCGCCCACAGCACACTCGATGGCGACCTTGCCCGAACCACTCACAGAGTCGGTAATGTTGACTCCAGAAACATAGAAGCGCGCCTCTCCGATCAGCTCATCTAAATCGGCGCGGAGTTTACGCGACTGCCCGTTGAGTACTGCCCTCTTGTCAGCGATTATCGCGTTGCGAATCTCGTTCGAACCACTCGCCTGGTTTACGTACTTATTGGTCTTTACGAACAAGGCGACATCGTTGAGAAACGCGTTGGGATCGTGCAACACAACCGTGAGTGTCTTGGGGCCAGAGGTTTGAACATCCACGATACCACCGGATGGAGCATCGGTCACAATGTCAACAGTCAGGTCGTTACCCGAACGTCCGATGGCGTCGCCGTTCACCTTAAGATTGTATGGGAAGGCATGCGAGAAGGAACCATTCTCGTAGCTTGCGCGCGAGGCGCCAACGATATCCTTAAACGCATCGCCAATCTTGTCGCGTACATCCGAGGTCTGAATCTCCGTCGTACGGATTTCCGTCTCGATCTCTTTCTCATCGTCGGTAAGGTACTCATAGATGTTCGAGTTGGGGTTACGACGTATGTAGAGCTGACGCTCAAGCTCGGCAAGCGCATCCTTAATTTCTTGCTCGAGCGTTGCCGTATTCTGTTTGAAAGAGCCATACAGGAGCACGCGCAGGTTTCCCGGCGTTGCCTTGAAGTCCTTGCAGTATTTGACGAGCAGCAGTGCCTTGAGGACGCGGATCGCCATGGGCATGTCAGCAAGGTTTGTCTCGGCGATGCTGATGGCACCATAGACCTCGCTCTTTAACGAGTTGCGCAGCCCTTCGAACATTGAGTCGAACGTTGCCAGATTCTGGCCCTCCGTCGAGCCGTCACCGCGGTTGAGTTCGACGCCGACCTCCTGAAACACGCCGAGCATGGAGCGGGCTCCCGTAGAATGGTGCTTGCCCGTGAAGGCGTTGTAGTCGGAAAGACCACGCATTGCAGTGATGAACAGGTCAAACTGATAGGGCACAAAGGGGTACGTGCCTACAAAATCGTCCTCATCCTTGTAGCCCACATAGCGCTTCGAACCATCGGCGAAGTCAAAGAGCACCGGGAAGTCGTCCTTGTACCTGTCGTACATTGCGCCCAGGGCGGGGAGGGCATCGCGGCTCTTGGCCAGAAGACGCTGCTTGATGACCTCCTTGGCGTCCTTGGACGTGAGCTGCATCTTGACCTTGAACCGCGCCTGGATCTTAGAGAAGTCGTTGGCGGACCTGTCGGTCATCTGGCCGATGGTGTCCTCCATGTTCTCCTGGCTGGTGACAACCACCCATGAAGCGCCGTCGCACACGGTGGCGAGTTCCTCTGCAACGGATTGCAGATTGGTCATCAAGTTTGAATCCTTGGCGATGTACTGGCCGGCCTCGTCGACGAAGAAGTTCAAGCGGAACCCGGGTCCGTGCGCGTCGATGTATTCTTTTACGCGCAGCGCGAAGGCGTGGATGTCAGGCTTGTAGGTCTGCTGGTAGTAGCTTACGACGTTGCCGTTGGTTCCGGGCTCATTTCCGCACACCTCGTCGAAAGCCGCGGTGATCTTGGTACCGTAAAGGAGCGCCGCCTTGCGGACGTCTTCCCACGGTTTTTCGGTTGCCGCCTCGATCCTCGCCTTGAATGCGTCCAGCAATCCCTCTCGATCGAGGTCATATTCCATTTTGGCGATATGCTGCTGGTCGCCGTCAAAGTAGCCGCAATGGTGGTTGAATACCTTGATGAAGGCAGCAAGAAGACCTCCCGCCTCGGTGCGGCCCTGGTTGGGCGCGATGATGTCGATGTTGAAGAGGATCGACTCGCTCGGATGGCAGGTGCGGGCCACTTCCATGGCGCCCCGCAGGGCAGGGTCGTCCTCGAGCTTAGGCAGGATATAGTCAACGGCGCGTTTACCGGCAACCTCCTGGTCCTCCAAAAGCACCGCGAGAATCTTGAGCATGTGAGATTTACCGCTACCGAAGAAGCCCGCGATCCATGCGCCATTACCGGTGGCATCGGGATCGTTGTACTCATCAAAGAAACGGTTAAGGTGACCGGCAAGTTCGGGAGTAATCACGTACTCGTCGAGCTCGTTAGCAAGATGCTCAACGCTGGAAGCCTTCACAACGGCATCAATCGGCCTGTCGATCGGCTTTTCGTACATATACTCGTATTTCATAGAGTTGCCCCCTAAAGGTCAA
This sequence comes from uncultured Collinsella sp., assembly GCA_958437495.1. Classification (GTDB taxonomy): domain Bacteria; phylum Actinomycetota; class Coriobacteriia; order Coriobacteriales; family Coriobacteriaceae; genus Collinsella. The sequence goes on from CAUBOH010000032.1 coordinate 12,786, forward strand.
ACACGTTCGTCGCGCGATAGTAGCCGCCGTTTGCTTCGGACGGGATGTTCAATATGTCAAGCGAGGTCGAACCGTCGGCGTTCTGGCGATATTCGCCAGGGAACACCAACACGACGGGTTTATCCGTCTCGATTTCGCCGAGCAGTGTATGAGTTCGGACAAAGGGAAACGTCTCTCCAACGCCTGTGATGAACGCAATGTCGCACCCGGAATCGTCGATAGCTGCCTCGACGACAGGCTTGATGACGCTGCTCACGCTAATGGTGTCCTGAAGCATCATGATGAGCTCGTCGCGCGTGGCGGTTTGCTCGGCCTCGCAAAGAGGCTCCCACATGCCCTCAGAATCCAGGTAGTCGAGAACGATGTCATAAAGGTTCACTCGCGCAGCGCGGACGCCCCTATTGGGCAGGTCGTCGGAACAGATGGCGGCTATGAGATCTCGAGCATACGACCTCTGCGCGGGGGGATACGGCAAAACATACGTCGACTGTCGCATCGTATAGCCCTTGCGGCCGAGTAGCGCGTCGTCGGAGAGACGCTCAACAATGAAAGCACGCGCTTCGGGCGATCCGATGTGTTTGAACTTTTTGGTCACAGCAAAACACCTGCTTTCGGAAACAGCTCGATATCCTGCGGAGCGCGCTCGCGAATGAGGTCCGCAAAACGCGCCGAGGGATAGAGCGGGGTGATGTTGCCCGCGTTGTCGAGGAGGCGGCACTCGCGGAGCATCCCGAATGCTCTGAACTCGAGTTGTTTGAGCGACTTTTCGGTGAGGCGTGCAAGTTCGGGATGATCAACAGACTGCTCATCTACAAAAGCGGCCCATGCCGTTCGGGGCACATCGGGCACCATATTGGAAAAGCGCGCGGCAACGACGTCAGTCGAGAACGAATACAAGACCTGGTAGGTACGGCAGATGGCGAGCCATGTCATGGCGAGCTGGTCGTCATCGACGGCATCGGCCAAAAATGTCACCTCATCCGCGTCAAGCATCCTGAGGCGTTTAATGATCTCGGCACCAACACGCTTGCGAGTGCTCTCTTTGTTGAGGCTGATAATATCGTCCTCGACTATGCGGCGCCTAACCTCTGTCCAATCGGGAGTGTCGACAAAGGCCCTCGCAACCTCAGCAGTCTCGAATCTACGAGCGCCAATGCTCGTAAAGGAAAGACTGTACTTCTGCCGTTCATTACTTGTCATTCGTAAGCTCCTTGATTAAACATTCGCGAACGTATGCACTTAAGCTTGTGCCCTTCAGAGAAGCGGCTTCCTTGGCGGCATCGCGCAATGTATCGGGGATGCGCACGGTTATTGCGGTCTGTTCGCCACTCACGAGAAACTCGCGAATATCCGTGGCGCTTGCATCTTTGCGCAGCAAGTCGGCATAACCCATGTTGACCATCCCCATGTTTGCGATATGCAATACATTGTTAGTAAAAAATCGATTCCCATTGTCTTGCAATAGGCCTGCGATGTCATCGCCTTTTCTGTAAATGGACCCTTTTTTAGTTCGCGCGGTTTGTTGTTCAACAATGCTGCGAACGGCGTGAATGCCTTATGGTCGTTCCGCGTTACCACCACCATTTAGCACGCTTACAGACGCTTTGGCACCTAACGCCCGTTGTTCGATGCGCGCCCTTTACCCAAACGCCTACACTTGAGCATTACAGGTCAATATCGCCACCAGACAAGCGAGGCTAACATGCGGTCCGAAAACGAACAGATTCATTACCGAGCAAAGTTCAGGCTTTCGCCCTATTCGACCACCACGCCCTCAATCGTCGATGCATATCGTCAGATCTATACCTGGGTGCGCGATAAAGAGCAGCGCAAGCGCCACGAGCAGAGCGCCTTTGAGTTTTTGTCAAGCAATAAAAACGTTGCCTTCGATTTTATATTTGGAAACCTCAGCTATCCCGTTGGCTATTCTGGAGGCATGACCACGGGCAGCCGCGTGAGCATTTGCACTCGCGCAGCCTTTGATGACAAGCGAGGCAGGATTCCCGTCGCTTGGGCCTTTGAATATGACGAGCCCGACAGTCACTATCCGTTTCGTCACTGGCACACCTGTATTGGTCTCGAGACCGCCGAAGACGACTCATGTCTGGTCAATATCAAAGTCACCTATGCGACCCTGCCCGATTATGTTGGCTGGCCACTGCCAGAACCGGACCTCAATATTCCCCGCATCGCAAAGGTTCTGTTTTCGCTTCCCAATCATCAGGCATGCGTTGGAGAAACAGTCGTAAACACATCGTGCACGCGTCTGACGTTTGAGAACTTTGACGTCGAGTTCTCCGACAACCTTCTGAGCAGCCAGCGCGAGCTCCCTCTGATTCTAATAACCAGCGATGATACTGGTCGATATCCCGTTAAAGATCCTGGCAAGCTCGCCAATAACCTTATGGGCCTAGCCAACGTGTTTGCCGCCGATGAATCCGATGGTCGGCTCAAATCAAAGCTGTTCAATCTTTTTCTCTACGATACGCCCGCCTATCGATACAACTGTCCCAAGTCGTCGCTTCGTATTTACCAACCGAGCATCAATCTGTCTGACGAAGAAGACGCACGTCGACACCTCTGCATCAGGCGCGATAGGCTGAGCGAGTACGGCAACAAGACATCCACGATACTTAACCGGAGCCTAGGGCGCTCGTTCTTGCGCGGCAGGGGCGATATTGTAGACACGAGCGATATTGCCTGGTACAAATCACGTCAATCAATTGGGGCGCTACGCAACCGCATGGCAGAGATGAAACGCCACGCAGAGAATGAAACCGTAGCCGAGGCAAAACGCACCGAAGCGCTTGCCGCCTCGTACAGCCAAGAGGCCATGGACAACCTTAAAGAGTTGTTGTCAAAAGAGACTGCCGACAGGCAGCTCTGGGAGGGGCTGGCCAACGATTACGCCGACAGCAACGCCGCGTATGAGCAGCGTATTGAGCAACTGGAAAACAGCCTGCTCGAGCTGGATGAATCCGAGAACACGATCGCCAACTTAAAGTATCGACTCCAAGAGGCGCTGGAGCGAGCCGACCGCTCGGAAAAGCAGGTAGCCGCGCTCAGGGCGGAAGCATGTTTTGTCGAGGGGCTCGAGGCATTTCCGCGCACCCTTGAGGACGAGCTCAAGTTTGCTGCGAATCTCTGGCCGTCGCGCATTTTCGTTTTGCCCGAGGCATACGACTCGGCACGCCGATATGATTTTGCCGATCTTGACGAGGAATGGCAGATCCTTAAATCCGTAGCGACCGTTATGTGGCAGCTCAAGTTTGGGGAGCGCCCGACAGCCGGAGACCTCTATAGCGAGTTTAGAAATCAGACCTCGTTTGACGCCGCCCCAACCGAGACCAAGCTGACTAAAAACGACACCGAGCTCATGCGGCTCCGCCAACGCACTTACAACGGTAAGCAGGTTTGCATCTTGCCACACATTAAGGGCAACGGTCGCAACCGCCGCGACCCATTCCGTCTG
>CAUBOH010000033.1 GCA_958437495.1 uncultured Collinsella sp.
CCCACGTGGACCATCTTGGCGGCGTCCTCCTCCATGTGGATGCGCAGGATGCGGATGGGCACCGTGTAGGAACCGTCCTCGCGACGCTCGGGCATCTGCAGGTTGGACGCGTCATAGCTGGCCAGATGGCCGGCACGCTGGTTGCCTTCGCGCATGGTCGACGTCATGGACGTGGACAGGCCCTCGGCGTTGGCCGAAGCGCTCGCCAGGCTCTGGGCCTCGGCCTCACCAAACGCGCAGTCGGGGCGCTCGGCGGCACCGCGACCGGTCACGTCCAGGTCCAGATGACCGTACATGGCAAAGGCAACCGGACCCTGCGTGGTCTGGAAGTTCTTGGCCATATCGGGATAGAAGTAGTGCTTGCGGTAGAACATCGAGTGGCGCTGGATCTCGCAGTTGGTGGCCAGACCCGCCTTGACGATGCTCTCGATAGCGCGCTTGTTGGGCACCGGCAGGGCGCCGGGCAGGCCCAGGCACACCGGGCACACGTTGGCGTTGGGCTCGTCATCGTGGCTGAGCTTGCAGTTGCAAAACATCTTGGTATCGAGTGCGGTGAGCTCGGTATGGATCTCCAGGCCGATCACGGCCTCCCAATCCTGCAGGACCTCGGAAAGCTCCTTCATTACAGCTCGCCTCCCTTCCCGGCAAAATCGGGCGCAACGGAAAGCGCGGGCGCACCCGTGGCGGCATCGGCAAAGCCGCGCTCCAGGGCGCGGGCAAACGTGAGCAGCTGACGGTCCTTAAACGCCGGTCCCACCAGCTGGGCAGAAACGGGCAGCTGAGTATCCTCGCCCAGGCCCAGCGGCACCGAGATGCCACCGTTGCCGCAGATGTTGAGCGAGATGGTGTACAGGTCGGAGAGGTACATCTGCGTGGGGTCGCTGATCTCGCCAAACTTAAAGGCCGTGCGCGGCGAGGCAGGCATGAGGATGGTGTCCACCTTGGCATACGCGGCGTCGTAGTCCTGCGTGATGAGCGTGCGGGCCTTTTGCGCGGCGTAGTAGTACTTGTCGTACACGCCCGAACTCAGCAGGTAGGCGCCGAGCATCTGACGGCGCTTGGCCTCGGCGCCAAAGCCGTGGGCGCGCGAAAGCGAGCTCTGGTCGGACAGGTTGGCGCAGCCCTCCTCCTGGTAGCCGTAACGAATACCGTCGAAACGGGCCAGGTTGGAGAACGCCTCGGCAGGGCCGATGACGTAGTAGGCGGCGATAGCGGCATCCAGGTGCGGCAGGTCGACCTCGACCAGCTCGGCACCCTGGTTCTGCAGCTCCTGGGCGGCGCGCTGAACAGCGGCCTTGACCTCGGGCGTCAGGCCCTCGGCCTCCATAAACGCGGGGATGATGCCCACGCGCTTGCCCTCGATGCTGTCGTTGAGATGCTCGGTAAAGTCGACGGCACAGTCCTGGCTGGTGCAGTCGTACGGATCGTGGCCCGCGCCGGTAAGCGCGTTCATGGCCAGCGCGACATCCTCGACCGTGCGGCCAAAGGGGCCCACCTGGTCGAGCGACGAGCCAAAGGCAACCACGCCGTAACGGCTCACGGCGCCATACGTGGGCTTAAAGCCCACCACGCCGCACAGCGACGCCGGCTGGCGAATGGAGCCGCCGGTGTCCGAGCCCAGCGAGAGCGCGACCTCGCCCGCGGCGACGGCTGCAGCGGAGCCGCCCGAGGAGCCGCCGGGCACGCGCTCGGTATCCCAGGGGTTGTTGGTGCGGTGGAACGCCGAGCTCTCGGTGGAGCTGCCAAAGGCGAACTCGTCCATGTTGGCCTTGCCCATGGGCAGGCAGCCGGCATCGAGCATGCGCTGGACGCAGGTGGCGGTGTAGACGCTCTGGTAGTCCCCGAGCATGCGGGAAGCGCAGGTGGTGCGCGTGCCCACGAGGTTCATGTTGTCCTTAATGGCCAGCGGCACGCCCGCGAGCGGGGGCAGCGGCTTACCTGCGGCACGGTCGGCATCCACGCGCGCGGCGGCATCGAGCGCAAGCTCGGGCGCCACCTGCAGGAATGCCTGGACCCCGCCCTCGCGCGCCTCGATGGCGGCAAGGGAGGCCTGGGCCACCTCGGTAGCGGTAAAGTCGCCGGCGGAAACGCCAGCGGCGATCTGGGCGGCGGTAAGGGAATCGAAGCTCTGCGCCATTACTCGCTCTCCCCCTCTCCCAAAATGGACGGCACGCGGAAGTAGCGGTCGCGCGCGCTGCCGGCGTTCTCCAGCGCGACGTCGAGCGGCAGGTCGCGCTCGGGCTCGCGCAGGTCATCGCCCATCACGTTGGACAGGCTTCCGATAGGATGGAACGTGGGCTCCACGTCGGGCAAGTCATATTGCAAGACGGGCTCGAGCATCTGGACGGCGTCGTTCATGTAGGACGTCATCTGGGTGAGCTCGTCATCGGTCAGTGCGATCTTTGCGTACTCGGCGATGCCGCGCACGTCTTTCTCGCTGAGTGCCATAGGCGCTCCCTTCCGCATAACAGATAAACCGCTCTAGTATACAAGGCAACGCCGCTTGGAGCAGGTGCTTTACCCAAATGCAGCGAAAACGTAACGAGGACGGCGGGACAGCAGGCGGCGGGCTGGCGGTTCTGCAGCAAAACCGCACCGTCCATAGCGAAAACCGTCCCGCCCGCAACGAAAACCGTCTCGCCCGCAATGAAAACCGTCTCGTCCGCAACGAAAAGCATCACAACATTCGACACTTTTCGCCATAATCGAGATTTTCATCGAATGTTGTGATGGTTTGGAAGCCCCGACCACCACAAAAGTGCCTGCCCCCTTTGTGGTGGTTCTGGAGAATGTCTTATGCCGAGGCCTTGCGGCGTTTGCGGACCGCGTGGATCACGATGTCCAGCAGCAACAGCACAATGGCTATGACCACGATGAGCACGGCAAACTCGCGCTTGCCCCAGTGGCGGCCGGCCAGCGACTTTTGCTTGTCGACATCCTTCTTGTTGTACTTGGTGCGCACGCAGTGCACCAGCAGGCGATGGTCGTTCACGCCGTAGGGCGTGCAGGTAACAAGCGTCACCTTGTCGGCGCCGGGCTCGATGGTCAGTGACTCCATCTCCTCGGGCAGCACCACCTCGGAGTCCACCATCTTGTAGGCGAGCGTCTTGTTCATGGTGTGCAGCAGCACCAGGTCGCCGGGCTCCAGCGAGTGGATGTCGTCGAACATGCTCAGGTTGCGCATGCCCGAGTGCGCGGTGAGCACGCAATGTGTCGAGGTGCCGCCCACCGGCAGGCTCGTGCCCTCCAGGTGGCCGACGCCCGCCATAAGGACTTCCTCGCTTGTGCCGTGGTAGATGGGCATGCTCACGTCGATGGAGGGGATCTCGACCCAACTCATCATGGGGTCGCGGTCAAAGATGAGCTGCTGGGCGTAGGGCTCGATCTGGTCGGCGGGAAGCTCGGTGGCCTCGCCGGCAAGTTGCTCGTTAAAGGAGCGTGCCTGGAGCAGGATGCGCTCGCGCTCCTCGGCAGACAACGCGTCCACGGTGCTGGACACGGTGCTGATCTGGTTGAACACGCCCGAGGCCTCGAGCCGGTCCAAAATCCACGGCCAGGTCATAAGGCCCACGCCAATAAGGATGATGACGATGGTGATGAGCCGGTCGGCCCAGCGCGGCAGTCGCTTGCGGCGGCGCTTGGGCTTTGGTTGAGGTTTGGGCTGAGGGCTTGAGCCACCGTTAGCCGCGGCGTTATTGCTCTTCATATGTTTGGCGCCCTGCACCATCGCCGGTCACTCCTCTACAACTCAAGTTGTCTAAACAAATAATAGCCGATTAGCGAGCTTCCGCGCCGGACAACGCAGCTAGACTGCACCGTCCAGTCGAGGATAAGCCAGCATTTGAGTTTTCAAAATGTCCCGAATCGACTGGACGATTCGGGATACAATGTCAATAGAAAACGACGCACCCCGCGTAAGTGTACGAGAGCGCGGGCGGCCTAGTTTTCAGCTTTAGTTAAATGCCCGGGCTCCGAACCCCGGGCATTCTTATTTGCGCTTGTTGCGGCGCAAATGCCTTCTACCGTCCGCACCGCGCGTGCGCCTACGGACCTTAAACCGAACTTCATACGAGTCAAGAAACGCGATGACGAACGTGCCCACCGCCGCGAGGGCGGCGAGCGCGTTAAGGAATTTCAGCATCTGGGGACCTCCGACCGAGTCGTCGGCCGCCCGCGCACGGGATGCGTCGCAAGGCAATTTTACCGTGAGCGCACGCGTTTGCAGCTGGTAAACGCAACATCATCAAACTTATGTTCGATAATCATACCTTCAATCTTTAGCTGAGTTTTCCCTGCCAAGTGAGCGAGAAGTTTCGGACGATGGGCTTGGCTGCGTTGCCAGAAAAATACGTGACAGACTCCAGTGCGGAGTTTGCCCCGAAAAGAGAATGGCAAAGCAAGAACGTCAATGGACGAGAAAAGTGTCCGCAAGTCTCATGGCCATCACATCCCACCTGCCAAAGGGATGGGTGAGCGAGCGTTACTCCTGCTCGGACTCCTCAGCCTGCTTACGGCTGCGGATGAGGTGTGCCACGCCGATGCACAGCACTGCGCTGCCAGCGATCCAAGTGAAGGTCACGCCGCTAAGACCGGTCAGCGGGAGGTCGGAGCCTTTCTTGTTCTTGACGGTAAGGGTAACGGTGCCGCCACCAGAAGAGGAATTGGTGACGAGACCAGAGCCATTCTTGGATGTGATCACCGTCAACGTATTCTCGCCCTCGTTCTGATTAAGACCCGTAGCAGTAATGGTGAACGTGAATTTGAGCACGGTGTTATAGCCGGGGAGCGTATGGGTCTCCTCGACCGTGTAGGTGCCGGCATCGAGGCCTTTGACGCTGTTTTCGCCCTTATTATCAGTCGTAAAATCATAAGCAGTATTGCCCAAAGAGCCGTTCTCTTAGACATACTGGGCGCCGGCGCCCTCGTCGGTTCCCTTGGAAGAGGTGCCGGGCGGAGGGCGGAGCATGGCCACCGGACCCATCGAAACATATCTCCATCGTTCCTTCAACTAGGAAAATGCCGCCCCGGGGCCCGGGAGGGACCCCGGGGGCTTTCGGCTAACTGCGGGAACGGCCTATCCGCTCAATGTGTTCAGCTGAAATCAGAAATCAACCGGAGAAATCGACCCTCCTAAAAGGAGGCCGTATATGAAGACTGCATATCCCCTTTGCCTCCATATACACAAGAAACGCCCCTCGGGGCGCTTCTGAGAGGCTCCCCCTGGATGAACCCCAGGGGGAGCCTATGGACCTCAGGGGCCGCAGCGAACCGTTCGCAGTCGGGCCGTCGAAGGCCTCGTTACTTAAGCTCAGGCCAGAAATCCTTGTTGGCCTCGATCATGTCGTCGAGAATCTCCTTGGCAACCGTCATGGACGGGACCGTCTTGTTGAGCGTGAACGCCTTGAGCGCCTTCTCGTACGAACCCTCGATGAACGCCTCGACCACGAGCTTCTCGGAGTTGAGCTGCTGCATCATGAGGCCCTGCTGGAACAGCTGGATGTTGTCGCGCGAGATGACCTCGGGGCCGTTCTTGCCGATGTAGGCGGGCAGCTCGACCATCGCGTCGTACGGCATGTTCGGGATCGCGCCGCGGTTCTGACAAATGACCAGGAAGCGAGCGAAGGCGCTACACTTCGAGCGATATTGAGCACCAACGCGGGCGCTAGCGCAGGTGTCGCCCGCGATACTCGGGAGAATCAGCATCGGAATCGGGGGAAGCCGAGGAGGCTGAAGCAGAGGAGGCGAAGGGGGCCGCAGGCCTGGAGGCTCCCGCGGTCCACCCGTTTCCGCCTTCGCCAGCAGCCGCGCCGGCGTCCAGCGTCACCGCGGCGGCAACGGCAGCACGCTGCGCCGCGCGCCGCTTCTTGCGCACGTGCCCGGCCGCAACGAGACCCACAACAATCGCCAGCAGCGCGCCCAAAACGCCCAGCGCCACCGCGGTGGTGTTGATGCCCTGCGCGTCCTCGGGCACGGGCACCTCATTCGGAATCTCCGCACGCACGCCCGATACGAGCAGGCGGTGCGAGTTCACGCCGTAGGGCGTGCAGGTCATGAGCGTCACGCGGTCCTCGCCGGCGGTCACGCGCAACTTGGAATCGTCGTCGGGCGTAATCACGTCTATGCGGTCGATCTTGTAACCCAGTTCCTCGCCCATCACCTCGATGTAAAACGAGTCGCCAACCTGCAGTTCGTCCAGGCGCGTGAACAGGAGCGAGCCTGGCACGCCGCGGTGGCCGGTAAGCACGGCGTGCGTGCTCGCGCCGCCCACGGGCAGCGATGTTCCATATAGGTGGCCGGCGCCCGCAGCGAGCACCTCGGTGGAGGTGCCGTGGTACACGGGCAGGTTCACGTCGATCTTGGGAATGCGCACCGAGCACATAAGGCCCGATCCCGCGTTAAGAAGCCCCTGGTAGGTTGTATCTTGCGAGGCGATGGAATCCTCAGAGCCAGAGGCGGTGGAGGCGCCGGAGGTGCTACCGAACGGATCCACGACCTCGCCGATAACGTCCTGACCGCCGGCGGCCAACTGCTCGTTGTAGGCGCGCGCGGCCGCGAGGGCCTCCTCCGCCTTCGGATAGGGCCAGCCATCAACCGTGTTGGCGGCCGCGGTAACTGCGGCCGTCTGCTCGGCCTGGGACATGGCGCGCAGGGCGAGGGGCGTGGCCACGATAACAAAGCCGGCGACAAAGCACAGAAGGGAAAGCAGGCGCAGGGCGAGGGGCGGTTTACGTCGGCTGGGGGAAGCCGGGTTCGAACCGACGCTCGGCGTGCGCATCGTCGATACGGGCTTGATTGCCTTCATGTGGTTCACCTCCGGGGGTGTGGGTGCGAGGACACGGTTAATGCACCGCACCCCGCCGCGGGTCCAAGCGCGACGGGGTGCGGCGAAAGGGAATGTGAGAACGCGGCGCACGGGCGCTGATAGGAGACGACGATCGCCCGCTCGCCGCGTCATCAAGCTAGGGAATTAAGAGCGCATACGTGCACTCAGGGCAAAGGCGGCGCCAGCAGCCATGAGCAGCACGCCCACGGTGATGAAAACCTTGATGCCCAGGTCACCGGTCAAGGGCAGCTCGGTGAGGTTCTTGGCGTTCCAAATCTTGATGGTCGAGTTCTCAACGGAGACGCGAGGATCGGTAGCGTCCTTGGCATAAGAGACAGCAGTGATGGTCTTCTGGCCCTCAGGATCGTCGGACTTCACCGTAGCGGATACCGTAAAGGTGAACTTCGGCAGGGAGACGGCGGTGTAACCATTGGGAGGAACGATCTCCTCGATCTCATACGTGCCAGCGTCGAGACCATTAAAGTTGATGACGCCATCGTCGGTGGCGAACACGCCAACTTCGGCACCACCCTGAGTATCCTTAGTCGGAGTCGTGGTCAGGGTCTTCCATGCGCCGTTCTCGTAACCGAGATAGCTGCTTCCCGCCTTGATCGTGAACTTAGCACCCGAGAGCTTAGTGGTCATGTCCTTGGCGGTCTTCACGATGTTGAACTTATAGGAGTAGACATTCACCTCGTTACCAGGAATGGTCTGCTCATCGGAGGTGTTGTTGGGGTTGTGCGACCAGGTAAGTGAGTCCTTGTTGGGGTTGCCCTGGATGGCGGTGGAGTCAGAAAGCTTGGCATCTGCATCAAGGGTAGCACTCACCAGTACGGTCACCTTTGCGCCCTCGTTCAGCGCAGTAGCGCCCGCAACCTGGTTCACGTAGTTGCCAAGGTCGATGACGGTATCTACACCTCCGGCGTACTTACTATCGGTATCAGAAGTGGCAGCATAGGAAACACTGTAGTCGCTACTCACCTTAAGAGTAACGTCTCCAACCTTGACCGATTCAACCTTTACGCCCGTGGCGACGTTACCGACAATCGAAGAAATGGCAGAACTAGCAGTGTCGTTGATCTTAAACACACGTTTGGTCGAATAGCCGGTGTAGTACGGAACGGTAGTCTCAAGCGTGTAGTACACGGTGTCGCCCACGGAGAAGGACGGCTCATTGTTGTAGGCGCCGTCAGCATTGGCAAGATGCTTAGAGATGGTCGGAATCACGTTCTTCACGGTAACGGTGCCATCGACATCGGTGCCCGCAATGCTCGTCGGCGTAATGATGGGCAGCGAGAAGGACTCCTTGTCCGCAGCGGGATTGGTAACGTCCTTCAGGAACCAGATACCCGGGACGTTAAAGGTTTTCACATTGGCGTTGCCGGCCGTAGACGTGGTGAACTCGGTTGCAGCAGGAGTACCAGGGAAGGTCTGGTCCTCGAGGTTCTGGGCAAAGGTGCGCAGCGCGGCATCATTGTTCCAAGGCGAGGAGAGGTTAGGGGCTCCGCTATTGCTAAACACCCGCATGATCAGGAAGCCCATAGGGTTGTTCGACGCGTTGCCCTCGGACACAAAGAAGTTCTTGTCCTGCCTGTAGGCAGTAAGCACGTTCCGGGCATCGCCCGTCCCATCAATGACAGCATTGAAGTTCATCGCGCCCTCGATGGTGCTCACGAGCGCATCGGTGGTATCAATCGTATAGGCAATCGACTTGTCATTGCCAACAACAACGTCCTTCAGCTCGGCAAGCTGCCAGCCGTTGAACGTGTGATCGGCAGCATCCGTCGGCTGCTTGTTGATCGTAATGCTGTAGACTGGCGTAGCCTTGGCCGTGGGCGCTCCACCCACCAGGCCGGTTACGGCGATCGCTACGGCGGCGGCGCCGGCGATCAGCTTTTGTACGAATCGGTTCATGATTCCCCTTTCAGAAATGAGCCCGACATTCATAAACATCTATCTACCAGCGCCATCGGACGAATCGTCCTGGCGGCGCTTTGTAGCGAACCAATACGCTCCCGCAGCGATGCCGCTCAGAAGCATGAGACCGGCGCCCACGAGGAGCATGGAGTTTTCGGTCCAGCCCGCGCCGGTAAGCGGGAGGTCCGTGAGAACTTTCACGTTGGTGAAGGTGGAGGCGGGAATGGCGGTTGGGTCCGCGCCGGCGGTGCCGATGACGTTATTAACGGTATTGCCCATGTCGTCCTTCACCTGCGTGACCGTGGTGGAGGTGGTGAGGCCGGTGTACTTGCCATCGACCATGGCAGCCTTTACCGTAACGGCCACCTGGTACTCGGCCTTGGAGTAGCGGAGCTTGTCGATGGCACCGGTGGGAGGCGCGACCTCCTTCACCGTGTAGGTATAGGTCTTGGCGCCAGTCGGGTTCGAATCGTCGATCTCGGCAAGATGGCCCTTGCTGAATGCAATCTCCCCAAAGTTCGCAACGATGTCGTTGACCTTGGACGCGTCCGTAGGTGCAACGGAAATGGTCGTTACGCCAGGCATCGGAGCCGCGGGGTCGGACGTCGCCGCCGTGATCTCGAAGCTGAACGGGATATAACCCTTGGCATCTTTCGGCCAATCCGTATTGCGAACAGATTTGGTCACCGGAATCGTTACGGACGTAGCACTGCACTTGTCGGAGATGTACGTAGTGCCACTAGCGATGCTCGGCCGCTCGTTCCCTTTCCACGTAATGGAACCGTTTGTGCTGTCCACCGTGAACTCGTAGGTGTTCTTGTTCAGTTCGTAGCCAAACGGCGCCTGGGTCTCAACAAGCGTGTACGTACCCGGCAGCAGACCCTCGAGCGTGAACTTGCCATCCTTGGTGTCGGTATCGGCCCAAGTGGTTTCGCTCGAAGCCGACTGATCGCTCACGGTCCAGGACTTCTCCCCAGTCAAGCCATCGGCACCCAGTTTCGCAAGCTTCCACTCGGAACCAGCCAAAGGAGCGTGTCCTTTGTCGCCCTCCTCCACCTTGGTCCAAGACACCGTACCAGTGATCTTGGCGTTGACGATGGCACCCGTGGGGTTCTTCACGAACGGAACCAGCGAGTTGCCATTTGCCGTATCCACATAACCCTGAACATAGTTCACCTGCTCGCCGGTGTTGTTCATGGTGGCGTAGTAGATCTTGTCCGAAACCTGGTAACCCTCCGGCGCCGTCACCTCTTTGATGTAATAGGTGAAGTATTTGGTATCGTTGGGATCGCCGATGTTGGCCTTCTGGTTCAAATAGTTGAACTGAAGCTCGCCATCAGTAGAAGCGTAATCGTTGGCAGCGCCATCCGTTACCGTAACGATGGGATTCTTCCCTTCCTTGGCATCTTCGACTTTGCCGTATATCCTCCACGAGGAACCGGGGAGCAGCGTCTTGCCGTCCGCTGCATCAACCTTGCTCCACGCAACGGCGGAGCCGTCGGGCGTGTAGGTACCGGACCACGGGAAGTTGTGACGCTCCTGGTCCATGTCGATGACGGAAGACGATTTGCCCTCGATATCGAAGTTGCACGCTTCCTTAGGGTTGTTCATCATGAAGTCTTTGCCCACGTACACACGACCATTGGTGGTCACATGGTCGTCGAAGCTTCCGTTGGGAACGAGAATCGATCCGATCATAGCCGCGGCGGGGTCATCGTCGGTCCACTTCTCGTCGTTGCCGCCCCAGTCCTTTCGACCCTCGCCTGCGATGCCGCCGCGAATGGTAAGGCTGGTGGTATCCATGAAGTTCCACATGATAGACTGGGCGGCAGTGGAATACTGAGTCTTGACGGCGCTATTGTTCTCGTACCCGCGGGAGATTTCCCCACCGTTCCACCAGAAGCGCCAGCCGTTGTGGAACTCGATAGGAGCTTTTCCCGTTACGTTCACGATAACGGAGGCACCCTCGGGAATGTTATCGAATTTGAAGTCGACGCCGCGGTAGTAGACGCCATCCTTCCGGTTGGAGAGCTCGGAACCGTCAATGGTGAAGACCTGTTGCATAGAAGTTCCATGGCCGGTAAAGGTGATGAGTCGCTCGGTGTTGCAAATCTTTTCCGGGATTCCGTTATCAAGCGCATCGGTAACAGGCTTGTAGTCACCATCGAATCTGAGTGTATAGTTTGCCTTGTTGTTGTAATCGTACTTTTTGATTTCGTAGTTGCTATTAGACTCTGCAAAGCCGTGGGCATTCACCTCGCCAGTGTCATTGAAACCCTTCAGCATGTCTGAAAGTGTGGTGAGGTATGTACCGTATTCCGCGTACGAGTTCCCGTTAATATTTTTCAGGACGTCGGGTTGCTGCCACTTAATCTTATTCAAGCTATCAGTCGTATCGTTCTGGGCGCACACGACCGATTTCTTGCCCGTAGCCGTTCCACCGTACACGTAAGTGCAGTTTCCCGAGATCAATGCGTCGTAGTCGACGCCTCCACCATCAGTAGATTTACCGGTCCATGCACCCTTATTCCAGGCTGCAACAGAGCCTTTCACCTGTTCAGAACCGATTTCATCAAGATGGGTGTTAGTTCCCGCAACAGCTAGAGCAGTTCCGCTTTCAGGGCGGAACTGAGCACCGAAGCCCACGGTACCAAAACGGAAACCTGCCCCACCCCAGCTCTCCTTGAGGGGACGCATGGCAAGCTTACCTGCAACGACCGTAAGGCCCTCAGCCTCGACGGCGTAGGAGCCCAAAAGCGTTTTGTTGTTAATGACGTCCTGCCCAATGAGCGTGGTTGCGTCCGTGGGGTTAGAGCCGATGTACATGTCGCGGCCGACGTAGGTGGCCACGCCGGGATCGTCCTTGGAAGAGCCCACGTCCGTACCGATACCGATAGACGTGGGCTTGTAGATGCCCTTGTTCACAGTGGTGGCCGCGCTCGCAGAGGTGGCCGCGCTGAACGGGGACAGCAGCGTGCTTGCAACGAAAATGGTTGCTATAAAGCTACATGCGGCGAACTTCTTCACTTTGAGCACCCCATTCGAGTTTCCTCGGTAGAAACTGTCTGGGTGTCGTTGGCGATGGCATGCGAGATCGGAGGCATGACGAGCGACAGCACCAGGCTCAAAACGGATGCTCCGCACAAAACGCCTGCCAGTACACGGCGCGTCGCTTTATTACTCTGCTTAAATTTGTCCGAATTCGCTTTCATCGATGTCTCCTCCCCAAGAGACCGCGATCTTGCTCTTTCACTATCAAACGTATCTGCTCAATCTGTAATTGCGCACGTTTAGTGTACATATTGTAACGATTGTTTAGACATCCGAGCAACAAAACCGACATTTTTGTAGCGGATTCTCAATTC
>CAUBOH010000034.1 GCA_958437495.1 uncultured Collinsella sp.
TAAGAGTCCCCTGCTCTACCAACTGAGCTAACGACCCAAAGCTAAAGTCCGTTGTTGCGGACTTTAGAGGAGATATCGTGTGGTGGGCCGTCAGGGGTTCGAACCCTGGACCTTGGGATTAAGAGTCCCCTGCTCTACCAACTGAGCTAACGACCCGATATCAACACAAAGCAAGAACTGGGGTGGGTAAAGGGACTCGAACCCTCGACCTACGGGACCACAACCCGTCGCTCTAGCCAACTGAGCTACACCCACCGTGTCCTGTGCGCTTCGCGCTCGACTATTATTGCAAGGAACGCCACGCGATGCAAGCCCCAATTTTCAAGAATTTTGAAAAGAGTTTTTCGGGTCCATTTCGAGCAAATCCCACCGGTTTCATAGGAGTAAACTTGCCCCACCCCGATGTTCGAAAGGACAAGCATGAAAGAACTCTCCAATCGCACGGCAACGTTTACCGATTCGGTCATCCGCCGCATGACGCGCATCTCCAATAAGTACGGCGCCGTCAACCTCTCGCAGGGCTTCCCCGACTTCGATCCTCCGGCGCAGCTGCTCGAGAGCCTCAGCACCATCGCGACCGACCCCAAGCCGCTCTATCACCAGTACTCCATCACCTGGGGCTCCCAGGCCATGCGCGAGGCGCTTGCCGCCAAGCAGGAGCACTTTATGGGCATGCCGATCAACCCCAACGAGAACATCGTAGTCACCTGCGGCTCCACCGAGGCTATGATGGCCGCCATGATGACGGTCACAAATCCCGGCGACAAGGTCGTCATCTTCTCGCCGTTCTACGAGAACTACGGTGCCGACACGATCCTTTCGGGTGCCGAGCCCATCTATGTGCCGCTCAACCCGCCCACGTTCGACTTTGACCGTGAGGTGCTCGAGGCTGCCTTCCGCGACAACGATCCCAAGGCCATCGTCCTATGCAATCCTTCCAACCCCTGCGGCAAGGTCTTTACGCGCGAGGAGCTCACCTTTATCGCCGACCTGTGCAAAAAGTACGACACCTACTGCATCACCGACGAGGTCTACGAGCACATCGTCTATGCGCCCCACGAGCATGTCTATATGGCCACGCTGCCCGGCATGTTCGAGCGCACCATCAGCTGCAGCTCGCTGTCCAAGACCTACTCCATCACCGGCTGGCGTCTGGGTTACACCATCGCCCCGGCCGAGATTACCGAACGCATCAAGAAGGTCCACGACTTCCTCACGGTGGGCGCCGCCGCTCCCCTGCAGGAGGCCGTCGTCACCGCACTCAACTTCGACGACAGCTATTATCAAGAGGTCCTCGATCTCTATACCGCCAAGCGCGACCTGTTCTGCCAAGGGCTCGATAGCATCGGACTTAAGCACAACGTACCGCAGGGCGCCTACTATGTGATGATGGATATCTCGGAGTTTGGCTACGACAGCGACCTCGACTTCTGCGAGGATCTCGCCTCCAAGGTTGGCGTGGGTGCCGTGCCGGGCTCAAGTTTCTTCCGCGAGCCCGTCAACCACCTGATCCGTTTCCACTTTGCCAAGCGTGACGAAACGCTCAATGCCGCACTCGAGAACCTCAAGTCCCTGCGAGATAAAATCAAGCCGCGCGGGTAAGGACGGTCCAACAACTAAAAGCATCAAAGAAACCTCGCACCGTCCGTTGGACTGCGAGGTTTCTTTTTATAGCGCTTTCTTAATTTTTTTAGAGCGCTATACTTTAGTCACGGAGCAACTTATCCTGGGAAGGGGATCACTATGGCAGAGCAGCGGCTTATCGGAGCGCTCGAGGCCGGCGGCACCAAGATGGTTTGCGCCACGGGCTATGCAGACGGTACGGTCCTGGAGCGTGAGCAGATCGCGACTACGACCCCGCAGGAGACCGTTGAGGCCGTCAATGCATGGTTTGCCGACAAGGGCATCGCCGCGCTGGGAATCGGCGCCTTTGGGCCCGCTGCAGTTAACCCCGCCTCGCCCCAGTACGGCAAGATCTTGGAGACCCCAAAGACGGCATGGCGCTACTTTGATCTGCTGGGCACCATTCAAAACGAGCTCGACATTCCCTGCGGCTACGATACCGACGTCAACGTCGCCTGCTTGGGCGAGGTCACCTTTGGCTGCGCGCAGGGCCTTACCGACGTAGTCTACCTGACCATCGGCACCGGCGTGGGCGCCGGCGTCCTCTCAGGTGGCCAGCTCGTTCATGGCATGATGCATCCCGAGGCCGGGCACATCCTGGTCACACGCGACCCGCGTGACACCATCGGCGAGCACAGCGGCTGCCCCTTCCATGACAACTGCCTCGAGGGCCTCATCGCCGGCCCCGGCGTCAAAAAGCGCTGGGGCGGCAAGACCGCTGGAGAGATGGCCGACGACCCGGAGGCCATGGACCTACTTGCCGGATACCTTGCGCAAGCGCTCATGACCTACACGCTGTGCTATGCCCCGCAGAAGATCATCGTCGGCGGCGGCGTGGCCGACCACACCCCTATCGTGCCGCTCGCCCGCAAAAAGTGCGCCGAGATGCTCAACGGGTATATCGTCACGCCCGAGGTCAACGACATCGATTCCTACATTGTCAACAACAGCCTCGAGGGCAAGCAGGGCATCATGGGTTGTCTGGCCCTGGGTGCACAGGCGCTTCAGCAGTAAGCACGCCTGCCGGCCGTGACGGCGTCCTGCCGCCCCCGGCGAGACGCAGTCACGCCCTCATAGAAGCCCTCAAACGAAGAAAGGCCGCTAGGACTAAGCAACGTGTCCTAGGAGGCCTTTTTGGCACATATGAGCGATCGTAAGAGATATCGAAGCGCAACGCCCGTCATTGCGCCGCAGCAGTCGATCATCACGTCGGTGATCATGCCGGCACGACCGGGCACAAAAAGCTGAATCGTCTCGTCGATCGAGGGAATCAGCAGCAGGAAAACCGCCGTGGGAAGCAGCGCATCAAAGGTACGACGGCCCTCAACGTCAAACGCGTGTGTCGCCAGAATGCCGAGTACCATGTATTCGGTAAAATGCGCACATTTGCGAACGACGAAGTTGGTCACCCACTCGTACGGAAGCCCCATGCCGTGCAGAAAGCCGCGAACGGCCTCCATGATCGACAGGCTCAGTGAGCCAGACCCCGTTCCGGGAACCAACGAGTTACCCCAAATCAGCAGCACCATAAAGCAGGATGCGACTGCCCACTTGCGATCGATTTTAACCATGCAGACGCTATGCCTCCGCGCAGAGCGGCTCAAGGCTGGCGGTACCACCCTCGATAACGCTCAGATACGCACGGCCCGTGCGCCTCACCGCCGCAGACTGAACGCGATTAATCTCTTCCTCGAGAATCTGGTTGACGCGTTCATGGCGGCGATTCTCCATAACGCCGGCAGCGATGGCCTCGGCACGTTCGATACCCTCGCGAGAGATACGGGCGGTGTCCTCGGGGAACACAGCGCTGTGGCGGCCGACATAGGCAGGAGCCGCGGAGGCGGGGGCAGGAGTGGGCGCGAAGGTGGTAACGGGAGCAGGCTCGCCGATCTCATCCAAAATTGCAGCAGCCGCGGCCCACATGCCCTCATGGCCGGAGTAATCGGCCATGGGCACGTCCTCCTCGGCGGCAGCGTCGACGGGCTCGTCGGCTGCGACGGGCTGGGACGCAGAAGCCGGGGCATCTGCCGGAGCGGCCACCGTATACGGCATGTCGTTTGAGATAACAGGCTCGTCAAGGTCATCGAGGTCGATAGCCACGGCGGAAGAGTCGCTGATGATGGGCATGTTGGCGATGTTTGTGTTGTACGGCACCGCCCCAGCTGCCTGCTGCTGGGCAGGAGCGCCCCACAGTGAGCTTTCGGCAGCACGACGGGCGGCAATGGTCTCCTCGTCTTCGGCAGCCAGGGGCTCGTTGGCATAGTGGTCAGGCATAGATGCCGGATTCACGGGAACGGCGGTGTCATACGCAACGGACTGAGCCGTTGCAGCGTTGTTGGCGGCGTTAGCCACAAGTGCCACGAAGGCGGCCGTACTGCCCGCAGGGGCGGCCTGAGAGCCCGAAACGGCACGCGCGGCGGCAGCGATGTCGTCGCGGTTATAGGAGCCGGTCTGCCCGCCGTAGGTAAGTTCGTCGATAGCGACCTGGTAGACGTCGCGTGAGCGCGTGGGGTCGCAGCTGACCGGCGAATCGTCGTCGAGCATGCTATCGATCATGGACCAGGCGTCGTCCTCGCTCATGGCGTCTGCGGCGCGGGCGATGGTGGGGACGCCGTCGTCGGCATGACGGCGCTGGAAGGCACCGGTCAGGCCGGAAAAGACCGATGAAGGCTGCTCGGCACCAAACGATGCGGAAGAAGCGGTCTGAGGGGCGGCATACTGCTGCGCCGGGATCGAGGCAGTCTTGAATTCGTTATGGGTTTGGCCAAACTGAGCGGCACCGCCCATGGCGTCGGGCTCGAACAGGCGCTCGGCATGCTGAGCGCGATATTCAGAAATTCCCAGCGAGGCGGCATAGATTCCCACGCCGGCCACGGCACCCACGGCAAACGGCACGGCGCCCGCGACGACCGTCTCGTTCACCGACGAAAACGGCAGCGTGGCAGCATACATCACCACGGGAGCGGCAAGGCCGATTCCGCAGGAAAGTCCAGCAAGGACTGCTCGTTGTGTTGCATCAGAAGAAGCCATGAGCTCTCCCCATCTTCCAGCACCCAAATCGCATCATTCAGTTGGCTGCGCGAGAGAAGATGAAGCGGGGCCTGGGCCCCAAAGCAACGGTATATGGTTCGTTTCATCTGCGTTTTCCGTCGCGAAGCTTAAAAGCTATTATGCGAAACCACACCCCCGATTGCAAGCGGAGATGCCGGATTGAAACGAGAAAACCGCTGGCTACCGGTCTTATGCTCAAAAAAAGTTTCCAAAGGCGCCATGCAAAAGGGCCGGGGTATAAACCCCGGCCCCTCAAAAGAGCGATAAGCGGTTTTAGCGTGCGGCGAGCGACTTAGAACGTCTGCTCGTAGTCGCTGTGCTTTTTGGCCGAACGCACCAGGAACTCCTGGTTGGTATTGGTGCCCTTGAGGCCCTTGATAAACGACGCGGCCGCGCGCTCGGTATTGTTCATGCCGGCGAGGATGCGGCGCAGGCCAAAGACAAACGGGCGCATCTGCTCGTCGACCAGCAGGTCCTCGTTACGCGTACCGGAGGCAACGGGGTCGATGGCCGGGAAGATGCGGCGGTCGGCCAGATCGCGGTCGAGCTTGAGCTCCATGTTGCCGGTGCCCTTGAATTCCTCAAAGATGACCTCGTCCATCTTGGAGCCGGTATCGATAAGGGCGGAAGCCAGGATGGTGAGCGAGCCGCCGTTCTCGATATTGCGGGCAGCACCCAAGAAGCGCTTGGGCGGATACAGGGCCGCCGAATCGACGCCGCCCGAAAGGATGCGGCCCGAGGCGGGAGCGGCCAAGTTGTAGGCGCGGGCAAGGCGCGTGATGGAATCGAGCACCACCACGACGTCGCCGCCCAGCTCCACGATGCGCTTGGCGCGCTCGATCACGAGCTCGGCCACGCGAGTGTGGTTATCGGCGGGCATATCGAAGGTCGAGGCCACGACCTCACCCTTAATAGAGCGCTGCATATCGGTGACCTCTTCGGGACGCTCGTCGACAAGCAGGCAGATGAGGTGCACCTCGGGGTTGTTGATAGAGATGGACTGGCAGATCTTCTTGAGGATCGTGGTCTTGCCGGCCTTGGGCGGCGACACGATCAGGCCACGCTGGCCCTTGCCGATCGGCGACACGATATCGATAGCGCGACCGGTGATGGAATCCTTACCGTGCTCCATGCGCAGCGGCTCATTGGGATAGACCGGCGTGAGGTCGCCGAACTTGGGGCGGTTACGGGCCTGCTCGGGATCAAGACCGTTGACGGTCGTGATCTTGGCAAGGCCGGCGCGCTTGTCGCCGCCGCGCGAGGGACGAAGCGAGCCCTCAATCACGTCGCCCGTGCGCAGGCGCGCGGAGCGGATGAGGTAGGCGGGCACGAAGGCGTCGTCGCTGGACTTCATGTAGCCGTGGGCATGAATGATGCCGGAGCTATCCGGGCGAATCTGCAGGATGCCCTTGATGTCGCGGAAGCCCTCGGCCTTCGCGGCGGTAGTATAGATCTCTTCAACGAGCTCGGCCTTCTTCTTGCCGGTCGTCTCGATCTCGAACTCCTTGGCCTTCTCGCGCAGCTCGGCGACCTTCATGGCTGCGAGCTCCTCGCGCGAAAGCGTGGGCTCAGTCGGAGCGGCATTGCGCTCCTTATTGCGCTGCTTGCGGTCGCGCTGACGGTTGCGGCGATCGTTGTTGCGCTCGTCCTTGCGGTCGCTGCGGTCGTCATTGCGCTTGTGCTGGCGACGGCTGTGACGGTTGCCCTCGTCGGACTCGGCAGACGCAGCGCCGTCAGAGGCAGCGCCATCGGCGTTGTTCGAGGCCTCGCTGTCAGACTTGCCATCGATGGCGGAAGCAGCATCGGCATCGGCCTGATGCTCGGCAGCCTTGGCCTTTGCGGACTTTTTGCGCGTGCGCTTGGGTTTCTCGCTTGCCGGCTGATCGGCGCTCTCGGTCTCGGGAGCGACGTCAGAGGTTGCCTCGGCGACCTCATTGGCAGCATCCTCGGACACGTCCTTTTTTGCGCCCTTGGCCTTGGTCGAGCGCTTGGAAGCGGTACGACGGCTGCGACCAGGTCGGACATCGGCCTGCTCGCCCTCGGCAGCGGAATCGGTGGCTGCGGCGTCCTGGACAGGAGCATCGGCAACGAGCGTGGGCTCGGTGGCCACCGCAGCACCCTGAGCTGCGGCCGCAGCCGCAGCAGCAGCCTTCTCGGCCTCCACGAAGGCCTTAGGCTTGCGGCCGCGACGATGCGGACGCAGGGCCGGATCGACGACGGGGACCGCGCTGGCCTCGGCAGGCATTGCAGGCTCAGCGGACTGCGCGCTCTCCCCCGCTACAGGACGAGCCTGAGCCTCGACGGCATCGGAAGCCCCCTGCTCAACAGACTGCTGTGCCTTGGTAGCGACACGGCGACGCGTGCGGGCAGCCGGCTTCTCGACCGACTGATCGGTTACGCGTGCCTCGGCGGTCGCATTCGCCTCGGGTGCGCTCGGAGCCGCCAGCTCGGTCAAAGCTGCGGCCTCACGCTCAGCAGCGCGACGACGGGCACGCACGACCTGAGCCTCGCTAATCTGCGCCAGCGCGCGGGCCTGTGCAACTTCGTCGGAAATCGACGCGGCGGGGTCGGCCGCAACGGTGCGCTTAGCTCGCGTCGTGCGCGTGGTGCGGCGCTTGGGCTTGACAGCTTCCTCACCCTCGGTTACGGGCTTGGATGCGCGGCGCGTACGCTTAGGCTTTGCAGGCGCGGCCTCATCGCCAGCGGCGGAAGGCGCAGACGAGGCACTCTCGACTGCAGCGGGCACGGCTGCCGAGGCGGCCTTGGAGGCCTCAGGAACCGAAGCCTGCACCGGCGCAGGCTTCACGACCTGGTCCGACGCAGCCGGTGCAGCGGGAGCGGCCGTCGTCGTTATTTCGTTTTCTTGCTGTTGATCAGACACAGTGTTTGCTCAACTTTCTTTTCAAGCCCTGTGATCACATGCTCCCTGCATAAACCTTCAGGGCGGCTAAACAGTCTAGCTCCGTCAAATACCGACGGACATCATTGATCTGTATCGAGATGATTGCGTCATATACGCATCGTTAGTGTATCACAACCGCAACCACCTGCAACTTAGTCATTAGACGTTCTTAAACGCCCAATCATCAGGGAAACTCTCCCTCAAAAGCGCCTTGAAATGTCGCGCCAGAGGAGTGAAGCCGTGGCATCTGGAATAGCCGCGCCACGAATCGCGCTCATCTACTACGTTTACCCCCGGCTCCCTGACCATACCCTTGTTTTTTCAAAAACAACGAGTCTGCTACCTGCGGTTTTAATATCAAACTTTTCGGTATGGTTCGGGATGTGCGTCCAAACGTAGTAGATGGGCGCGATTTGTGGCGGACGGTATCCCGCCACCCCTCCACGAGACAAAAATGATCCGTTTCCCCCCGTCCCCAAGGGACAATTTTCAAAACTATGCCGGATTACGGGGCCAGAATGATGCAAGCCAACCATACCCTGCATTTTCAAGAAACAATAAACCGTCTACCTGCGGTTTTAATTTCACTATTTGCGCCATGGTCGCCAACTGGCGATTCAGCCCCGTAAACCGGTATAGTTGCGATTTGGTAGCATTTTCCAGCAAACCGAATAGTCCCGTCAAACGCAAAAAGCCCGACCTCCACGATGGAGATCGGGCTTTCAAGGCTTAGTTAAACCAAACCTGGACAGTCAAATGACCCGCAGCTTACATCTGCTCGGGAGCGGAAACACCAACGAGGGTGAGCACCAGAGCGAGCGTCACGCGGACGGCGTCGCAAGCGGCCAGACGGGCGCGCGAAAGCTCGGGGTCGACGGGACGGCCCTCGCTCGGCAGAACCTGGCAGGCAGCATAGAAGCTGTGGAAGTCGCCGGCGAGCTCCTCGGCAAAGTGTGTCAGACGGAACGGAGCGCGGTCGCGAGCGCAGCTGGCGATGAGGTCGGTGAGCTCGTTGAGCTTACGCGAAAGGGCGAGCTCGGTCGGGTCGGTCAGTAGCGAGTAATCGACGTTCTCACCGATGGCCTTGGCGGCGACGGCCTTCATGCCCATCTCGTCAGCCTGCTCGGGCGTAACGTCAGCGGCACGGCGCAGGATGGAGCACACGCGGGCGTGAGCGTACTGCACGTAGTACACCGGGTTGGAGTTGTCGCGCTTCTTAACGGCCTCGATATCGAAGTCGACCATCTGGTTGGAGCTCTTGGAGATGAGCGTGTAGCGAGCGGCGTCGGAGCCGACCTCGTCGACGAGCTCCTGCAGAGTCACCATGGTACCCTTGCGCTTGGACATACGGACGGGCTTGCCGTTACGCAGCAGGTTGACGAGCTGGCCCAGCAGAACCTCGAACTTGCCGGGATAGCCAAGAGCGTCGCAGACGCAGCGGACGCGCTCGATGTAGCCATGGTGGTCGGCACCCCAGATGTCGATGACGTGGTCAACGCGCTGGAACTTATCCCAGTGATAGGCAACGTCGGAGGCGAAGTAGGTGTACTCGCCGTCGGACTTGATCAGGACGCGGTCCTTGTCGTCGCCCAGGTCGGTGGAACGGAACCACAGAGCGCCGTCCTTGGTGTAGAGGTAGCCCATCTTGTCGAGCTTCTCAAAAGCGCGGTCGACGGCGGAGGTGCCGGCGGTCTCGCCCTCGGTGTCCTTCACGTACAGCGAGCGCTCGGAGAACCAGCGGTCGAAGTCGCAATTGACAGCGTGGCAGAGGTCGCGCATGTTGTCGACCATCTTCACATAGCCGCGCTCACGGAAGCTCTCCATGCGCTCCTGCGGATCGGCCTCGACCCACTTGTCGCCGTCGGTGCGCCAGAACTCAGCGGCCTCGTCAATGATGTAGTCGCCGCCGTAGGAGTCCTTGCCCAGGGTCTCGGCAAAGTTGTCCTGATACGGATGGGTCTCGGGATGCTCGTCGTTCTCATCGGCAACGAAGGCGTCGCGGTCGGCGATCAGCAGCTTGTGAGCCTCGTCGATATCCACGCCCTGCTTGGCGATGATGTCGGCAAGCTGCATATAGCGCGTGCTGATGGAGTTGCCGAAGGTGTTCATCTGCGAGCCGTGGTCGTTGATGTAGAACTCACGCTGGATGTCGTAACCGGCATGGTCCATAACACGGCAGAGGGAGTCGCCCAGCGCGGCCCAGCGGCCATGGCCGATATGCATGGGGCCGACGGGGTTGGCGGAGACGAACTCGACCTGGGTCTTCAGGCCGCCACCGACGTTGGACTTAGCGAAGTCCATGCCCTTCTCGCGGGCCTCGCCGAAGATGGCGTTCTTAACGGCGACGGAGAGGTAGAAGTTGATGAAGCCAGGGCCGGCGATCTCGACCTTCTCGATCGCGGGGTCCTCAGGCATATGGGCAACGACGGCCTCGGCGATCTTGCGCGGGGCACAGTGAGCCAACTTGGCGGACTTCAGGGCCATGGTGGAGGTCCACTCGCCATGAGAAGTGTCAGCCGGTCGCTCGATGGCGCAATCGTCAAGTTCAAATGCGGAAAGGTCGCCGGCCTCCTGGGCCGCAGCAAGCGCAGCGCGTACCAGCTCTTCAATCTTCTCGGGCATAGATCCTCCTTGTGTTAAAGCCCCCGAGCTCTTGGTCACTCGTAGGGCAAAAGCCAGAGTTTGTAGCACTCTATCACAAGCGGTAGCTACTGTCGTAGGGTAAAGCTAATAGATATTGCATATGCACAAAAATGACTACCGCTCTTGCGCGGCTGTACAAAGTTGACGGTTTGCCTGCAGTTTATACACGTTCTGGAAATGCATAAACATGTGCATGAACCGCTCAGAGTATCGAATACTCTAACCTATCGGAGTTGTGTGCTTTTCCTGCATAAAGTAATGGTTTGCGCACGTCAACGTGGTATTCTTAACATATGCAAATTCGTATAAGTTGGAGGTAGCATGTTCTCAATCGGTCAACACGTCATTCATCCGGGTCAGGGAGTCTGCACCGTCGTCGGTTTTAGGGACGACACGCCTCAGCCCATGCTGTTGCTCGAGACCAAGCAGGGGCATGCGCAGACGATCCTCATGTACCCCGTGGCGCAGGCCGATCGTTTGCACGCCGCCATCTCCCAGCAAGATGCCGAGCACCTGCTGAGCCACTACGACGAGCTGGAGTGCGACACCTTTACCGAGCGCAACAGCTCACTCGAGGAGACGCACTTTAAGCAGCAGCTCAAGCTGGGTGCGCCCGAGACGGTCCGCGTGGCAAAAACCATGATGCACCGTATTCGCCAGGCCGAGGAAGCAGATAAAAAGCCCAGCTCTTACTACATGCGCGTACTCAAGGAAGCCAAGCGCCGCTCCATCGAGGAGTTCGCTGTGGCCCTGGGCGTCACCGAGGAGGACGCCGAAGCCCGCCTAGCCCAAGCCGCCCTCAACTAACCCAACCGCGCCAAAAACCACCACAAAGGGGACAGGCACCTTTTGAACTGCGTCCCGAATCTTGGCCTTCTTTATTAGAAGC
>CAUBOH010000035.1 GCA_958437495.1 uncultured Collinsella sp.
AACCCGCGACCCCAACCTTGGCAAGGTTGTGCTCTACCAACTGAGCCATGTCCGCATATGTAAAACAAAACGGGCGCCGGAGCGCCCGGATGTTGCCTGGAGGCGAAGCCCGGATTCGAACCGGGGGTAAAGGCTTTGCAGGCCTCTGCCTTACCACTTGGCCACTTCGCCGAAAAAGGACCGCCTAAACGGTCCGGAAATGCAATGGAGCGGACAACGGGGCTCGAACCCGCGACCCCAACCTTGGCAAGGTTGTGCTCTACCAACTGAGCCATGTCCGCTTGCGGGTTATTAATTTACGCGAGTTATCCAAAAGACGCAAGTACTTTTTTCAAAAAAGTTGCCTGCCGCATGTTCTTGGTAGCCAAACGCGCTAAAACGATTGGCTAGGCACACGATTCCAGCGCTCCGTTAAACAGCTTCACCATCTGCACGCGCGTGCCGGCGCCGTCTGTACGACGAGCAACCTCCACGTTATCGACGAGCATACGCATAAGCTTGATACCACGGCCGCGCTCCTCAGATGCGACCGGTTCGCTCGTTTCATCGATAGAGTAGCCGGCACCTCGATCAAGTACCTCGACCACAACGCGATCGCCATAGGCCTGAACCGTCAGGACGCACCCGATACCGCCCGCATGGTCATAGGCATTACCCAGCGCCTCCCCCGACGCCAATGCGACATCGTAGCGCTCGTCGCGACGCAACGGAAGCGATTCAAGGAGTTCGGCAATGCGATGTCGATAGTATGGAAGATTCTCGATACCCTGACGGACCTCGACGCTCTTACTCCAGCGAGGCAGCTCCCCCACCGGAATGGCGGGAATAGACTCCCGTGCCGGACCCGCAACATGCAGGATGTCGACAAGTCGGGCAATCTCCAAAAAGCGAATAACCTCATCGGAGGCGTTAACAAGCGAAAGCAGGCCCTCTCGCCTCATGAGCTCTCTGGCACGTGTAAGCAAAAACGCCAAACCCGTCGAGTCGATAAAGCCCACGGCCTGGCAATTGATGACAATGCGACGCACGCCCCGGTCGATCAAATTATCCAACCGTCGGCGCAGCACGGGCACCGAGGCGATGTCGACATCGCCCGGTGGCGTCAAAACCGCTATGTCATTCCACTCATTCATACGACCATGGTTCCCCAAAAAAGCCCACTCGATGCATTCGTTTTCCCAACCGTACGGATTCAACCCGCCCAGCGTCGTCTATGAACGGCCCCGTAAAAACTCAAGGGCTACCAATGCAATGTCATCGTCCAGCGCCGAATCGGTAAATCGGTCAAGCTCGCCCAAGACCTTGCCACAAATGCCCGACACGCCCTCCGCCGAAACAGAAAGCAGAAGATCGCGCAAGCGCTGCTCGCCAAAGAACGCTCCGGTGCGGTCACGGGCCTCAATCGTTCCATCCGTATACATAAAGAGCATATCGCCGGGGGCGAACGTAAAGGCACCCGTCTCGTACACCATGCCTTCGAATGCGCCGATTACGCCCGATTGGCATCCAAGCAGTTCGACCTCTCCCCCACGGGCTTCGCCGCCACCCAGCGGCATCGACTCTGGCCTGATGACCATGGTCGGAGGATGGCCCGCCGAACAATACGTTGCGCGTCCGGCTTTAAGGTCAATCTTGGCGATAAAGGCCGTCACGAACGTCTCGACTCTCGAAAAGCCCATGAGCATGCTATTGAGCGAACGAGCCATGCGGGCGGGCCCCGCACCCTCCCAGGCATAGGCCGTCAGGGCCGTCTTGACGAGCGCGGACATCGATGCGGCCTCAATGCCTTTGCCAGACACATCACCCAGAATCATGACGGCGCAGTCGTCGGGAAGTCGGATGAGCGTATAGAAATCGCCGCCGACCAACGCCGAGTTCGTGGCCGACAGGTACACCGAATCGGTTGCGATACCCGGAACATCCCCCAGGGAATTTCTCATGCCGATCTGGAGGGTCTGAGCGATATGGCGCTCCTCGCGCTTTTGAGATTCGCCTTCGTAGATCAGTTCAAAGTCATGCGCCAAGTGCACCAAGTAGTCATATTCAAGGTCATCAATCGGCTCTTGGCTGCCATCACGAAGCAGCAGCGCGCGCGTCGTCGGGCCCTTCGCAACAGAAGCAGGAACAATCGCGTCGTTGCTGTGCTTGCCATCACCCTCAGAGCGCGGGCGCCCCGCCTCAATGCCGAAGTCGACGTAGAGACCCTGACAAGGCAGACCATGCGCCCTAAGCCAGCCTCCCATAGGCATCGATTCGTCAACGCGAGTTATACGGACGTGTTTAAGGTCCTCGGCACTCGTGCCGCCCAAAACAGATGCCTCAAAGCCATCAGGGCCAGCTCCCAGACGTGCCGCCGGCGCCGTCGTAGAAAAGAAAAGCTTCTCGGGATCGTCCGGCAAAGCAACGCGACTGCCGCCTTCAAAATCTATGACGTAGGAGTCCAGACTGGCGTCATACTCAACAGGGCAAAAATGGCAGTTGAGCATATTGCAGATCTCGGACGATACCGCCTGGGTAGCCGCGGCGGAATCGTCTAGAAAGGTAAACAACTCATCACGTAAGACATTGAGCGAGCGGCCAAGCTCGGCCGTGCGACGAGAGCGAAGGCTCGATGCCATGCCAACCAGCTGGATAGACAGGTAATCGCAAATGACCTCAAGTACGTTAACGTCATAGGCGAGCGGTGCCTGGGGGCGTTTCCAACCAACTTCCAACACGCCAAGGATCTGCGTACCGTAAAAAACGGGAAGACAGATCTCGCTGCGGTACGGAGGCATATCCTGCATGCGCAACAGGTGCTTAGAACGATTATCCAGGTCCATGAACATACCGGAGGCGGCCCTATCGCCCTCAAGGTCCTGCTGAATCGACAAGCGACAGGCACGCGACTCGCGAAGAACATACGTCGGAATGCCAGCGCCATACGGCAAAAACTCGGGCAGGTAGCTGTCGTGCAGCTCCTTGGAGACACCGCGAAGCTTAAAACCGCCGCTCTCTGAAAAATAGATAGCGGCACCCGAAGCATCGAGCGTTCCTACAAGTTGGTTCAAAACGGTATCAAGCAGGCTGGGTAGCTCATCGGAGCCCACGGTGCTCATAATGACCGAGAGCGTGCCAGAGAGACGCTTGTTCGCCACTCTAAGCTCCGATAACGCACGCTTGAGTTGACGGTCGTGAGAATACTGTTCCTCGATACTGTGAAGTGCCACCAGGACACGTGGCGCGCGGCGCCCAAAAATGCGTGGAGGCGTTACGGAGCCCGCACGAACCAAGACGGGAATAAAAGAGCCGTCACTCAACTTGAGCATCAGTTCGTTCTCGGAGCCATCGGTTTCAAATGGCAGACGATGTTCCGTCGCACGTTCAAAAGCGGACGAGTACAGGACGTCTTTGACATCTCCACCGATGACGTCGGCGCGTTCCTCGCACATCAAACCAAGTAAGCGATTATTCACATGCAGAATGGTTCCGTCGAGCTCGCAGATGATGACAGCATCGCTCGTGATCTCGACTAATTGGGCAACGTCCGCCCACTCGTTGCGCTCAAGCGTTTCCATCGTGAACCCCACCGTCTATCGGTAACAAAAAAGCCTCCGAAGAGGCTTCTCAAATGCGATGGTGTCGGAGGCGGGACTTGAACCCGCATGACCAAAAAGCGGTCACTAGCACCTCAAGCTAGCGCGTCTGCCAATTCCGCCACTCCGACATGCTATGTTGTTGATTCGCAGTTCGTTTTGTTCGACCCGCGCGTTCAACGAAGAAGATAATAACCTATGATTCGAGAACTGTGCAAGCACTTTTTTGAAAAAAGTTTACGAAATTGTAAATGCGCAGGTAGACTGACCTGTTCGGGCAGGAATGAGGCTGCTTTCCAACGCGTCCTCGGGCATGCGGCATTATTTTGATCCGCGCTTCGCGCTACAAAATAATGCCGCCCCCTGCGGAATGCGTTGGAAAGCAGCCTCATTCCTGCCCTAGGGACACGTACTCCAGGCACCGTTCTCAAACATGTTCTGGGGCTGATATAAATTTAGTGGCTCGGCTTTGCCGAGCCCTTATATAAGGAGGCCGGAGCTTTTGCTCCGGCCTCACTAACTCTCCTATTAGATTAAGTGAGCGATCAAGGAATCGCCCCCCCCTGCAGCGGTAACACAGGGCCCGTGCTGGACTTAGTTTTCAGAACATTCCGCAGACCAGGAAACCCCCTTATCCACAGCTCCGAAGGAGCAGGATAAGGGGGGTTCCATGGTCGAGGACGTTCTGAAAACTAAGTCCAGCACGGGCCCGGGCAAACAGCCGACTACAGGTCGATGTGCGATTCCTTGATCGGGAACGGCTCCGCGAAGTGGCAGGCGCAGCAGTGACCCGGAGCAACTTCCTTAAACTCAGGAAGCTTCTCGGAGCAGATGCCCTGCGCAATCGGGCAACGCGTGTGGAAACGGCAGCCGGTCGGCGGATCCAGCGGCGACGGCGGATCGCCAGCGAGGATGATGCGCTTGCGGGTCTTCTGGATATCCGGATCGGGCACCGGCACAGCAGACAGCAGCGACTGCGTGTACGGGTGGTGCGGCTCACTGTAGAGCGTCTTCCAGTCCGAAACCTCGACCATCTTACCCAAATACATAACGGCGACGCGATCGGAGATGTGCTGCACGACGGACAGGTCGTGGGCGATAAACAGATACGCCGTACCGAACTTGTCCTGAAGTTCCTTGAGCAGGTTCAGAACCTGGGCCTGAATGGAAACATCCAGAGCGGAAACGGGCTCGTCGCAGATAATAAGCTTGGGCTTCAGCGCAAATGCGCGGGCAATGCCGACACGCTGACGCTGACCGCCGGAGAACTCGTGCGGATAACGGTTAATGTGCTCGGGGTTCAGTCCGACAACGTCGAGAAGCTCGCGGACACGCTCAATGCGCTCCTCCTTGGTGCCCACGCCGTGAATGGTCATGGGCTCGGAGACGATCTCGCCGATGGTCATACGAGGATTGAGCGAAGCATAAGGATCCTGGAAGATAAACTGCATCTCACGACGCATGTCCTTGATCTCATGCTTGCTCATCTCGGCAACATCTTTGCCCTGGAAGAACACCTTACCGGCAGTCGGCTTGGTCAGACGCATGATGGTGCGGCCCGTGGTGGACTTACCGCAACCAGACTCGCCAACCAGACCAAAGGTCTCGCCAGGATAAATCTCAAAAGAGATGTCGTTCACAGCAGAGACGACGCGTTTGGAAAAACGCTTGGCGAACATGCCGGACTCTGCGGGGAACTCCTTAGAGAGGTGCTCGACCTTCAGCAGCGGAGTACGCTCGTTATTGTCTGCCATTTACGCCTCGCCTCCCTTCTTGGAATCCTTGCGCGTACGGGACGTCTCAGGAGCGTTCTTGAGGAACTCGGGGTCACCGGAGTAGTGGCACGCAGAGTAGTGACCAGACTCGGTGACAACGCGCTCGGGGCGCTGCTTGCGGCACTTGTCCGTCGCATAGGGGCAGCGAGGAGAGAAGACGCAGCCCTCGGGCAGGTTCATGAGCGAAGGCGGGTTGCCGTGAATCGGCGTAAGCGGCTTCTTCTCCTCGATGGCCTGCTCCGGAATGGAACGAATAAGACCCCAGGTGTAGGGATGGCGGCTCTCGTAGAAGATTTCCTCAGCAGTACCGAACTCGACGGGACGGCCGGCGTACATGACCATGATCTTATCGGCCATATCGGCGACAACACCCAGGTCGTGGGTAATCATGATGATGGCGTTGCCGTTCTTCTCCTGCATCTCCTGCATAAGCTCAATAATCTGAGCCTGGATGGTAACGTCCAGAGCAGTCGTGGGCTCGTCGGCAATCAAAATATCGGGATCACAGGCAAGAGCCATGGCGATCATGACGCGCTGACGCATACCACCGGAGAACTGGTGCGGATACTCGTTGACGCGCTTCTCGGGCTCGGGAATACCGACGAGGTCCAAAAGCTCGGTGGCGCGCTTGAGCGCTTCCTGCTTGGAGTAACCACGGTGCAGACGAAGGCCCTCGCCCACCTGCTTGCCGATCTTGTAGACCGGGTTCAGGGAGGTCATAGGATCCTGGAAGATCATCGCGATATCGTTACCACGAATGTGCTGCATCTCTTCCTCGGTCATCTCGAGGATAGAACGACCGCGATAGCGAACGTCGCCGCCCTCAATCTTTCCCGGAGGCATCGAGATAAGACCCATGATGGTCATGGCGGTCACGGACTTACCGGAGCCGGACTCACCGACGACGCCCAGGGTCTCGCCGCGATCGAGCGTGTAGGAGACACCGTCGACAGCGCGAACGACGCCATCCTCGGTGTGGAAATACATCTTAAGGTCATCGACCTCGAGCAGATGCTGGCCCTCGGGAACCGGCTGGTCCTTCAGGTCCACATAGTTCTTGTTCTTCTTCATCCTTATGCGTCCTTCATCTTGACGTCGAGGGCGTCGCGCAGACCGTCACCCAGCAGGGTAAAGGCGAGCACCGTCGAGAGAATTGCCAGACCGGGCATGATCATCATCCAGGGAGCGGTCAGAAGATACTGCTGACCGTCCTGAATCATGGAGCCCCACGAAGGCGTAGGCGGAATAACGCCCATGCCGAGGAAGGACAAAGCGGACTCGGTCAGAATGGCGCCGCCAATGTTCATAGTCGCGTAGACGACGATGGAGGCAACAGAGTTCGGGAAGATGTGACGCACGACGATACGAGCATCGGATGCACCCATCGCGCGCGCAGCGTCAACATAGTCGTTTTCCTTGACCGTCAGGATCGCGGATCGGAAGACGCGCGCAATCGAAGGCCAGCCGAGAATACCAATGGCGATAAAGACGTTCTGAAGACCGCGGCCGATAACGGCGATCATGGCGACAACGAACAACACGTACGGGAACGCCAGGAAGATATCCGCACAACGCATGATGATCGTATCCCAGATGCCGCCATAGAAGCCGGCCAGGGCTCCCATGACCAGACCGATCACCGTGGAGATCGCGGTGGCCATAATGCCGACGGACAGCGAAACGCGTGCACCGTAGATAACGCGGACGAGAATGTCACGACCAAGGGCGTCGGTGCCAAACGGGTGCTCGGCACACGGAGCCAGCAGCGATGTCTCGGCCATGGTGGTCGAGTCGGAAGCCGTCGGCGAACCGAGCCAGGGCTTAGCCCACAAATCGGCGGTCAGGGCAACCAAAACGACGATGATGATCCAGCAGACACCGATAACGGCGAGCTTGTTCTTACGAAGACGCTTAAAAGCGTCGCCCCACAGCGTGCGGGACTTGGCGGGAGCAGATGCGGCCTTGGTGGCGGTAGCCTGCTCCTGAGACTGAGAATCAGTTTCCTGCATGAGACGTACCTCCCTTAGGCCTTATCCGACGGACCGCCAAGGCGGATGCGCGGGTCGAGGAATGCATAGCTAATGTCGACGAGCAGGTTGATCACCATGACGACGACGACGATGAGCGTAACGCCGCCCATAACGATGGGCCAGTCGCGCATGCTAATGGCGCGATAGACCTCATAGCCGATACCGGGCCAGTTAAAGACCGTCTCGGTCAGGATGGCGCCCGAAAGCATGCCACCAAAGTCGACACCAATATAGGTAACGACGGGGATGAGTGCATTCTTAAGCGCATGCTTGATAATGATCGCGCGATTGGAGAGACCCTTGGCCTTTGCCGTACGGATGTAATCCTGGTTCATGACGTCAAGCAGCTGCGAGCGCATAATACGGGCGGCATAAGCGGTCGAAACCGAAGCCAGCGTAATGGTCGGAAGCACATAGTGCATCCAGTCCTGATACTGAGAGCTGGCACCGCCGGCACCCGAGATCGGCATGGAGAACGCACCGCCGGTGGCATCCTTGAGGATGACGCCAAAGAACAGCTGCAGCAGCATACCGAGCCAGAAGGCCGGGACAGCAACGAGGATCGACGTGGTGAGCGTTACCAAAATATCCCAGAAGGAATAACGCTTTACCGCCGAAATGATACCCGCACCGATACCCATGATTGCCTCGAGCACGATGGCGCACGCGGCAAGTTTGACCGTATACGGATACTTCTGGGCAAAGATTTCCGTAACCGGCAGCTTGCGCTGGTACGAATTACCCAGATCGCCATGAAGCAGGCCGTTCATGTAATACAGATAACGGTCTACAAGCGACGTCTGAACGGGATCGCCGTTCTCGTCAAGGATCGCGTTGCCGTCCTCGTCCGTCTGGACCAGGTGATAGCGCACGCGAAGCTGAAGCTCTACCTCGGGGGACAGAGCCTTGTCTCCACCGATCAGCTTGATCGGATCTCCCGGCACGATATTCTGGAGGGCGAACAGAATCAGCGTGACGCCCAAAAACACCGGGATGAACTGAAGCACACGTTTAACGATGTACTTACCCATACCACTCCCCTATCTAGGGATTAACCTAAATGGGATGCCGATCGCCAGACCGGCATCCCAAAATTACCATCAGCCAGTTTACCCCAGGTTAGGGGGAACTGTATGTTTCCCATGAGGTCTACGTAAATACTTGACCCACACGGAAGCTGCAAACTCTTAGGCGAGCTCAGCGGTACCCAGATCGGCGTGCTTCTGCGGATCGACATAGAGGTGCTTGATGCGATCGGAGCCGGCGATGGTGTGCGTGTAGAACATCACCGGGATGACCGGGCAGTCGGCAGCGACCATTGCGTCGGCCTCCTGCATCTTAGCGACGCGCTCCTCGTCGTCAACCGTGGTACGAGCCTCGTCGACCTTAGCGTCGAACTCGGGGTTGTTGTAACCAGAGCGGTTGTCGCCACCGAGGGAGTCGGAGTGGAACAGCGGATACAGGAAGTTGTCCATGATCGGGTAGTCGGCAATCCAGCCCAGACGACCGAACTGATAGTTAAAGTTCTGATACTGCTCGAGCAGGGCAGACCACTCGGGGGTATCGGAAGTAGCGGTAACGCCCACCTTGGCGAGGTCGCCGATGATGGACTCCATGATCTCCTTGTGGCCACCGTCCTGGTTGTAGGAAAGGGTCACGTTAATGCCACGATCGCCGTTAGCGCCAGCGGGAGCAACCTTGTCGAGGTACTCGTTAGCCTTGTCGACGTCGTAGGCGCAGAACTCCCATGCACCCTCCTTGTAGCCATCGATACCCGGAGGAACAATGCCGTCGGCGGGTGTACGGGTACCCTTGAAGATGGTCTTGCAGATGGCCTCACGGTTAATGGCCAGGGAGATGCCCCTGCGCAGGTCGGCGTTGTTGAACGGCTCGGCCGTGTTGTTGCAAGTCAGGTAGTAGGTGGAAGGCTCGGCGCCGAGCAGCATGCGCTCGCCGTCGCCCATGGTGTAGCCGTCCTTGGACACGCCGCGATCCTTCTTGGCAGCGTCGATCTGAGCAACGGGAACGTCGCAGATATCGAGGTTACCGGCCTGGAACTCCTTGTAGGCGGTCTCCATGTCCTTGATGACCTGGAAGTGGATGCCATCGATCTTGGCCTTGTCGCCATAGTAATCGTCGAACTTCTTGAGGTTGATCTCCTGACCATCCTCCCACTTGCCGTCCATCATGAACGGGCCGTTACCGATCGGGGCAAGGTAGAAGCTCTTAACATCGGACTCGGCGCACTCGGGAACCGGGGACAGAGCCGGGTGAGAGGCGACGAAGGGGAAGTCGGCGTAAGCGGAAGACAGCTTGACGACGAGGGTCTCATCGTCGGGGCAAGTAACACCGCTGAGCTCGGTGGCGTTACCGGCAAGTAGATCGTCATAGCCCTCGACCATGGAAAGGTGATAGGAGACCTCGGAAGGACCGTACTCGGTAGCGATGGCCGACTTGGTGTTGACCAGACGCTCCCAAGCGAGCTTGAAGGACTTGGAGGTAACGTCGTCACCGTTGTGGAACTTGGCCTTCTTGATCTTGAAGGTGAACTCGGTGGCGTCGTCGTTGGCCTCGAAGGACTCGCAAGCCAGCGGGACGATCTTGCCCTTCTCGGCGTCATAGGAGGTCAGAGCGTCGAACAGCTGGTAGTTGACCTGAGTACCCTGATCTTCCTGGACGTTGTAGGGGTCGATGCAGACCGGGTTGTTGATGTAGAAGTTCAGCGTCGAACCGGACTCAGAACCGGAAGCGTCGCCGCCCTTCTTGCCGCATGCGGCAAGAAAAGCCATGGAGCTCGCAGCAAGGGTACCGCCGACAAAGGCGCGACGACCCATAACGGGCTGGTGGAACATAGAATCAGCCATGCCATCCTCCTTATGAGATAGGACAAAGAAATGTTCAGTCGGACACATGTCGAGACAATCCGATCCGAACCATCAAAACGCCGCCCGTTGCTATGGCTGGTTATGCACAACAGGCCAACGTTTTGCAATACAGTAGCGCATTTTATGCACGATTTGGGGCTAATTCCGGTTAACGGTCGAGAATTTCTTTAGTTGGGCGAAGTATGTGGGGATATTTTGACTCTGTTACAA
>CAUBOH010000036.1 GCA_958437495.1 uncultured Collinsella sp.
AACTTGTGGCCGCACTTCTTGCAGACGCGCAGCTTGTTCTTGCCGTCCTTCTCGTGACCGACGCGGGTAACCTTACCGCACTCGGGGCAAACGAGATTGACGTTGGAGGCGTCGATGGGAGCCTCCTGCGAAACGATGCCGCCCTGCTGGTTGGCAGCGTTGGGCTTGACGGCCTTCTTGACGACCGAAACGCCCTCGACAACGACCTTGTTCTCGGCAGGGAGAGCACGCAGGACAACGCCCTGCTTGCCGCGATCCTTACCGGAAAGAACCTGGACCTTATCGCCCTTCTTGATATACATATATCTCCCCTAACTACAGGGTCTCGGGAGCGAGCGAGACGATCTTCATGTACTTCTTGTCACGAAGCTCGCGAGCGACGGGCCCGAAAATACGGGTGCCGACAGGCGAACCATCGTTGTTGACGACAACGCAAGCGTTCTCGTCAAAGCGAATGTAGGAGCCATCCTTGCGGCGGATCTCCTTAACGGTGCGAACGACGACGCAACGGACAACGTCCTTCTTCTTGACGTTAGCGCCAGGGGTAGCCTCCTGGACAGCACCGATGAACATATCGCCGATGCCTGCATAACGACGCTTGGAACCGCCAAGCACCTTGATGCAGCGAATCTTGCGAGCGCCGGAGTTGTCGGCGACGTTCAGCATGGTTTGCATCTGAATCATGGTAGATGTTCCTCCGAACTAAGAACCGAAGAGAGGTGCGCAGCCTTTACGCGGCCCGTGGTATGCAAGCCAGGCATACGCACATCTTCGGAAACGTACAAGTCGTAAGAGCGACTGCTTATTTAGCGCGCTCGACGACCTCGATGAGGCGCCAACGCTTCATCTTGGACATAGGACGGGTCTCCATAACGCGGACGGTGTCGCCCACGCCAGCCGTGCACTCCTCGTCGTGAGCATGCAGCTTCTTGGAGCTGGTCATCATCTTGCCGTACTTGGGGTGACGCTTGCGCTCGGTGACGGTGACAACGATGGTCTTGGCACCGGAGACGGAGGTAACGACACCCGTACGGACCTTACGCGAGTTACGCGAATCAGTCATGTTCTCTCCTTAGGTCCTACTCGGCGACAGCGGACTTCTCCGCTGCGATCTCGCGGGCGCGCTGCTCCGTGAGGACGCGAGCGATGTCCTTCTTCACGGTGTTGACGCGAGCGGTGTTGTCCAGCTGGCTGGTGGCCATCTGGAAACGAAGGTTAAAGAGCTCGGCGCGCATTTCCTTCAGCTTCTCAACGAGCTGAGCGTCCGAGAGCTCACGAATCTCTGCGGGCTTCATTAGTTCTCCTCCTTGGCGGCGGCGGCGTCCTCAGCAGCCCACTTGGCCTCGAGAGCGGCCTCCTCAGCCATTTCCTTCTCGATGCGCTGCTCAGCGTTCTTAGCAACCACAATCTTGGTCTTGATGGGGAGCTTGTGCTGGGCAAGACGCAGAGCCTCGCGAGCGACCTCCTCGGGAACACCCTTGACCTCGAACATGATGCGGCCGGGCTTGACGACGGCCACCCACTCCTCGGGGTTACCCTTACCAGAACCCATGCGAGTCTCGGCAGGCTTCTTGGTGATGGGCTTATCGGGGAAGATCGTGATGTAGACACGACCGCCACGCTTCATGTAGCGGGTCATGGCAATACGAGCGGCCTCGATCTGACGGTTGGTGATCCAATGGGCCTCGAGAGCCTGGATACCAAACTCGCCGAAATGCAGCTCGGTATTACCCTTGGCCTGGCCCTTCATGGAGCCACGCTGCACCTTGCGGTGAAGAATACGCTTAGGGGCAAGCACTACTGACCCCTCCTCTCGGAGTTACGACGACGAGGACGGGAAGAGCCCTCGAGTGCAGGGTTGGGAACGGGCTGGCCCGGGAGCTTCTCGCCCAGGTAGATCCAGACCTTCACGCCGCAAGCGCCCATAGTGGTGCTGGCGACAGCCGTGCCGTAGTCGATCTTGGCACGGAGGGTGTGCAGAGGCACGCGACCCTCACGGTACCACTCACGACGGCCCATCTCGGCACCGCCGAGACGACCGGAGCACTGGATACGGATGCCCTTAGCGCCGGCCTTGCGGGCGGACTGGACAGCCTTGCGCATAGCGCGACGGAAGGCAACGCGGCCCTCGAGCTGCTCAGCGATGGACTGAGCAACAAGGTTGGCGTCGAGCTCGGGGCGCTTGATCTCGACAACGTCGACGGAGAGCTGGCCCTTGGAGACGCCAGCGACCTTCTCGAGCTCGGTGCGGAGGGTATCGATCTCGGCACCCTTCTTACCGATGACAACGCCGGGGCGAGCGGTGAGGATGATGACCTTCACCTTGTCGCCAGCGCGCTCGATCTCGACGCGGGAGACAGCTGCGCGGGAAAGACGCTTCTCGAGGTACTTGCGGATCTCGAGATCGTTACCGAGGGTCTTAGCGTAATCCTTCTCTGCGAACCAGCGGGAGCGCCAGTTCTCGGTAATGCCAAGACGGAAGCCGGTGGGGT
This sequence comes from uncultured Collinsella sp., assembly GCA_958437495.1. Lineage (GTDB taxonomy): Bacteria > Actinomycetota > Coriobacteriia > Coriobacteriales > Coriobacteriaceae > Collinsella. Next base: position 2,493 of record CAUBOH010000036.1, read on the forward strand.
AGACTTTCTGACCCATACAGCTTTACGCCTCCTTTCGAGGAGCAACGACGACGGTGATGTGGGAAGTACGCTTCAGAATGCGAGAAGCGGAACCCTTGGCGCGGGGACGGATGCGCTTAAGCGTCGGACCCTCGTCAACATAGGCAGCGGCGACAACCAGGTTGTCGGCACGCAGACCGTTGTTGTTCTCGGCGTTCGCAACGGCGGAACGGAGAACCTTCTCGACATCCACGGCGACGGCGCGGTCGCAGAAGTGGAGGATGTCGAAGGCCTGAGCGACAGGCTTGCGGCGGATCAGATCGACCACCAGGCGGGCCTTGCTGGGGGAAACACGCACGTACTTAGCGACGGCGCGAACCTCGGTGGCCTCAGTTTCAATAGACTTAGTTGCCATTTACGGTTAACCCCCTATTTGGCCTTGTGGCCACGGAACGTACGAGTCGGCGCGAACTCGCCGAGCTTGTGACCAACCATGGACTCGGTAACATACACGGGCACATGCTTGCGGCCGTCGTGGACGGCGATGGTGTGACCAACCATCTCGGGGAAGATGGTGGACGCGCGGGACCAGGTCTTCACGACGTCCTTCTTGCCAGCCTCGTTCATCGCGGTGATACGCGAGAGAAGGCGAGTCTCCACGAACGGGCCCTTTTTGAGACTTCTGCTCATAAGTGCTTTCTCCTAAAACTCGGTATCCGAAATTACTTCTTACGGCGACGAATGATGTGCTGGTTCGAGACCTTCTTCTTCTTGCGCGTACGAAGGCCCTTCGTCGGCTTACCCCAGGGGGTAACGGAGGGACGACCAGAGGTGTGGTTCTTGCCCTCGCCACCGCCGTGCGGGTGGTCGACAGGGTTCATGACGGTACCGCGGACGGTCGGGCGCACGTTCATGTGACGCTTACGGCCGGCCTTGCCGATGACGATGTTGGAGTGATCGGCGTTGCCGACCTCACCGACGGTGGCGCGGCAGGTAACGAGGATGCGGCGCATCTCGGAGGAAGGCATACGGACGATAGCGTACTTGCCCTCCTTACCCATCAGCTGGCAGGAGTTACCGGCGGAACGAGCGATAGCAGCGCCCTTGCCCGGCTGGAACTCGACGGCGTGGATGAGCGTACCGACAGGGATGTCGGCGAGGGGCAGAGCGTTGCCCGGCTTGATGTCGGCGTCAGAACCGGACATGATGGTCTGACCGACCTCGAGGCCCTTGGGGGCCAGGATGTAGCGCTTCTCACCGTCAGCATAGTGCAGCAGAGCGATGCGAGCGGAACGGTTCGGATCGTACTCGATCGTGGCAACCTTGGCGGGCACGCCGTCCTTGTTGCGCTTGAAGTCGATCACGCGGTAACGACGCTTCACGCCGCCGCCCTGGTGGCGGGTGGTGATGCGGCCGTTGTTGTTACGACCGGCCTTCTTGGGCAGGGGCTCGAGAAGAGACTTCTCGGGCTTGGTGCAGGTGATCTCGGAGAAGTCGGAGATCGTCTGCCAACGCCTACCAGCGGAGGTCGGCTTAAGGTGCTTTACAGCCATTACAATCCCTTTCAATAGGAATCCGTTAGCCATCGCAGACAGGGATTCGAGGTTCTGCCTCGGGTGCGATGACACCGGACGTATACACGGTTCCGGGCGTGTCCATTTTATACGCCCAAAACCTTGAGCTCTCGCCTCCCCCATTTGGGAGGCATGAGCTCACTCAACAGCAGCGAGTCTTAGGCCTGATTGCCAAAGACCTCGATGGTGTCGCCCTCGGCCAGCGTGACGATGGCCTTCTTCCAAGAACGGGTCTTGCCGGCGACATAGCGCACGCGCTTGGTCTTGGGCTTGACCGTCAGGGTGTTCACGCGAACGACCTTGACGCCGAAGATCTCCTCGACAGCGTCCTTGATCTGATACTTGTTAGCATCCTTGGCGACCTCGAACGTGTACTTGTTCAGCTCCATGCCGGAGAAGGAACGCTCGGACACGATCGGACGGATGATGATCTCGTGGGCGGTCATTTATGCAAGCACCTCCCCGAAGTGAGCGGCGATGTCGGCGGGCATCAGCACAGCGTTGTTGTTGACGAGATCGTAGGTGTTGGCCTCGTCGGCAGTGATGATGAACGTCTTGGGAATGTTGCGGAACGACAGGTAGGCGTTGACGTCCTCATCGCGAACGATGATGGTCAGACGCTTGCCCTCAAGGCCGAGAGCCTTGAGCATGGCGACGGCAGCCTTGGTGGAAGGCTTCTCGAAGCCGTAGTCGTCGACGAGCACGAGCTCGCCATCGGCCAGCTTGGCGGACAGCGCGGAGCGCATAGCCAGCTTGACCTCCTTGTTGTTCATACGCTTAGCGTAAGAACGGGGCTTGGGGGCGAAGACGACGCCACCGTGACGCCACTGGGCAGCACGGATGGAACCCTGGCGGGCACGGCCGGTACCCTTCTGACGCCAAGGCTTCTTGCCGCCACCGGAAACCTCAGAGCGACCCTTAGCAGACTGGGTGCCCTGACGCCAAGAGGCCATCTGGCACTTGACGATGTGGTGCATAACGTGGATGTTCGGCTCGATGCCGTACACCTCAGCGGCGAGCTCGGCCTCGGCGACCTTCTTGCCCTCGCTGTTCTTTACTTCAAACTTTGCCATTTAAGTGTTCTCCTTGGTATGACGCTGGGCTAAATGGGCTGGGCCCTTAGGCCATACGGATGGCGACGAGACCATTCTTGGCACCCGGGACAGCGCCCTTGACCAAGATGAGGTTCTGCTCGGCATCGATGCGGACAACGGAAAGGTTCTTGACGGTAACGCGCTCGTTACCCATGTGACCGGCCATCTTGACGCCCTTGAGGACGCGCGCAGGATAGGCGCACTGACCGATAGAACCGGGGTGACGCTGGAAGTGAGAACCATGCGTCATAGGACCGCGGCGCTGACCCCAGCGCTTGATGCGACCCTGGAAGCCCTTACCCTTGGAGGTACCGATGACGTCGACCTTCTCGACATCAGCGAAATCAGCGACGGTGACGACCTCGCCGACCTTGTGCTCCTCGCCGTTCTCGACGCGGACCTCACGAAGGAAACGGACAGGCTCGACGCCAGCCTTGGCGAAGTGACCAGCCATGGGCTTGTTCACGTTCTTGGCCTTGATGTCGCCGAAACCGATCTGGACGGCGTCATAGCCGTCGGTTGCCTGAGTTTTAACCTGCGAGACAGCGCAGGGGCCAGCCTGGATGACCGTGACGGGAACGACGTTATCGTTCTCGTCCCAAACCTGGGTCATGCCAATCTTGCGGCCGAGAATCATGCTGATCAAGATATGATCCCAACTCTCGCGTGGTCTTGGGACAATGCGTACACCACCGAGCGTACGCCCCTAGAGGACCACTACTTACACGACGTGCTCCCCAGCCTTGTATTTCGCCCGGACTACCTGACAACCCTATTAAGCAGGCATTTTGTCCAGCCAGAATACTCCCCTGGTTACACACAGTTGTTTAGTATACACGGCTGCGGGCGTATCCATCGAGATTCATATTTCACTCACATTGTTTACGCAGGTAAAGTGCGTGGAGTCGCCTGGGCTTGGCAGAGGGGCGGCGAAATATATTAAGTTTGCTGCTCTACAGTCCTGCGCAAGACGGAAAGCACATTAAGTGCTTTCCTTTGCGTGCGGAACTCGCGACAACCTTAATATGTCTCAGGCCCGCCCCCTCCGCCGCACACTGGGAACGCCACGTTGATGTCTGCTTAACTCTGCTCGCTCAGGCTAATGACTTTGTTGGGGGTCCACTATTTGCTGAAGAGTGAACTTGCACTGGGGCCTATCGCTCTTTCCTTGCAAATCTTCCTCGTCAAAATTGAAGATCATGATGGCGCAGTTGGGGAGTTTTGTTGGGAGCTCGTAGCCCTCTGGGGCTGCAGCCTTGATGAATTGGCGGCTGGCGCTGCCGTGGCTTACTGCTAGGAGGGTTTCGATGCCCTCGGCGCCCATGAGATTGGTGAGGGTACCGACCATGCGTTCTTGCAGCGCGCGGCTTCCTTCTCCTCCGAAGGGGACCAGGTCCTCGCCCGGGTCCCAAACGTCGGTGGGCAGGGCGTCGTGGGGGCCTTCTTCGAAGGAGCCGTAGCAGCGCTCGATGATGCCTTCGCAGGGCTCGACTGCTGCATCCGGACCGAGGAGTTCGGTTGCGACGAGACTTGCCGTGTCCATGGCTCGGCCTAAGGGCGATGAGACCACTTTGTCGGGGACAACGTCGTGGCCCTTGAGCCATGCGGCCGCCATTCCCGCTTGTTTGCGGCCCAGGTCGGTCAGCGGTGAATCACAGCGGCCCTGGACCAGCTTTTTGACGTTGAACTCCGTCTGACCGTGGCGGAGTAGGTATAGGCGCTTCATGCTCTCCCCTTCTGCTTCAGTTAGCTTGCGGGCGCAGCCCTACTCGTGGGTATGCCCTACGTAGTCTTCGTCGATCGTGATCTTGGCGACCGACTTGGGATATTCCGATTCGACCCGTTTCGCCAACGCGCGCTTTAAGTCTTCGGCACTCATCTGCAGATCCGAGGGACGCACGCAGTCAAAGATCACGTTGGTGTGCGTGGGGCCCGGCACACAGCGCAGGTCATGAATCGAGAGGCGGCTATCAATCTCCTGGGCCATGGCGTGAATGCGCAAGCGCATGCTCGCCACCTTGGGGTCATCGGTCACGATGGGATCGTAGTGAAGCGTAACAATCATGCCATCTTCGTCCCTAAACGACTGTTCGATGTTATCGAGCGTGTCGTGACTTTCCAGCGGGCTAGCCTCGGCTGCCATCTCGGCGTGAGCGCTTGCGAACTTCCTGCCCGGGCCGTAGTCGTGAACCATCAAATCGTGAACGCCCAAAACGCCGGGATAGCTCATGATCTTGTCTCGAATGTGCTTGACCAGCTTAGGATCGGGCGCCTGGCCCAAAAGCGGGCTCACCGTATCCTGGATGAGTTCAAAACCGCTCCAGCCAATATAGGCGCCAACGGCAAGGCCGACCCATGCGTCAAGATTGATGTGCGTCACCTGCGAAACAATTGCGCACGCTAACACGGCGCCTGTGGCAAGAACATCGTTCTTGGAATCCTGCGCGGTCGCATGCAGCGTCTCGGACTCAATGCAATCGCCGAGCTTTTGGTTGAGGGCCGCCATCCACAGCTTTACGACCATCGAAAGCGCTAGAACCGCCACCAGAGCAAGCGAGAACTCGACAGGCTCGGGGTTGATAATTCGCTCCACCGACGACTTCACCAGCTCAACGCCGATGAGCAGCACGAGTGCCGCCACGACCAATCCCGAGAGATACTCGTAACGACCGTGGCCGTAAGGATGCTCGGGGTCGGCCGGCTTGCTCGCCAGCTTAAAGCCCAGCACGCTCACGATATTCGAGCTGGCATC
>CAUBOH010000037.1 GCA_958437495.1 uncultured Collinsella sp.
GGTTTTACTCCTCCGGAATCGGAAACGCACGGATGAACTCTGCGGGCGAGAAGGTCTTGATAGTCGAGCGTACAAAAGCGGCGCGATCGCGCGTGATGATAAAGTCCACACCGGCACGCTCTGCCATCGCACGGATACAGCCGTCCTCGAAGTCCGGCTCATCGGAATAGGCGGAGGTAAAACAAGCTTCTTGGTCGAGAGGCTCTAACGAGTAGCTCTTAAGGCAGTCGCGCACCACCTCGCGGGCGCGCGCCTCGCCGGCCTGTTTGGTGAGAATGTAGTACGCGTCCTTGAGAGAGCAGGCCGAAACAACGCCCTCGATAAGCCCCACGTCAACAAGCCCCTTGATGGTTTGCGCCGCCCCATGCTCCGGCCGACCCGGAAGCACGCAATCGAGCAGAAAATTGGTATCGAGAAAAGCCCTCATAGGTAGCGCTCCCTCGCGACGCGCTTTTCATCTTCAACCGTCATCGTATCGAGCGGCGTTCCCTTTGGCATTTTAGCCACGATATCGAGATACTCCTGGTAGTCCTCATCCTCTGAGAGCATCTCGCGAATCTCCTTCCAGGTGATCTTGGGATGCCACATCGTGCCCACATCGCGCTTGGGCTTGCCCGTGCCGCGCGTCGGCTTTGCGCCCCCGCGCTCCTGGGCAGCGTCATATTCCACTGCAACCGGGCCTTGATAGTCGAGCGGCACGATCTTGAACAACGGCTTGCTCCGCTTGAAGACCACAACCTCCTCGCCCTCATTGGCAACCTTTTCGGCCACCTGCGTAAGGTTTTGGCGCAGTTCCGAAAACGCGACGGTAACCATAACGGCTCCTCTCAACATATATCTTCACTGTCAAGTATACACGTTAATGTTAATGTTTACGTGCATAAGAACCACCACAGTAGGGACATTCCCCGTTGTGGGGTCCCTCTGCTTTGTATGAATCTCTTATCGCTCCGGAACGGCAGCGGTCCGCAGGATCGCCCTCAGCAACCTGCGCGACGCAGACCACAATGCCCGCCGACCCATCCAAATAAAAACCTCCCGGAAAGCGTTTCCGAGAGGTTTTTATTTGTTTATCGATGTCTTAAGCCTGGGGCACCTGACCAGTCGCCAGGATCTGCTCGAGCGCGTCCTCGTCCAGCACGGGTACGCCCAGCTGCTCGGCTTTGGTGAGCTTGGAGCCCGCTTTGGGACCGGCGACCAGATAGCTCGTCTTCTTTGAGACGCTGCCCGAGACCTTGGCGCCGAGCACCTTGAGCGCCGCGCCCGCCTCGTCACGCGTGCGGTTGACGAGCGTGCCGGTGAGCACGAAGGCCAGACCCGCAAGCGGCTGTGCGTCGGCGAGCTCGCCCGCCACGCCGGCATCGGCTGCGGCCTGTGCATGTGCGGCGCCCAAGTCGACCTCAAGTGACAGACCCGTCTGACGCAGGCGCTCCAGCACGGCGAGGTTCTCGGGCACGGCCAGGAACTGCTTGACGCTCGCCGCAATCTTGGGACCGATGCCCTCGCACTCGGCGATGTCCTCTTCGCTCGCCAAGATGAGCTTGTCGATCGACAGGAATCGCTCGGCGATGACCTCGCCTACGCTCTTGCCCACGTGGCGGATGCCCAGGGCAAACAGCACGCGACCGAGCGGCTGGCTCTTGGACTTGTTGAGCTCGGCGATGATTTTCTCGGCCGTCTTGAGGCCCACCGGAATGGGATCGCCCTTCTTGACGCCCTTTTTGCTGTTGGAGCTGGCGTACACGCGGCCCGTGTCCAGTCCGGCGATGTCGTCCACCGTGAGCTGGTAGAAGTCCGCGACATCGTGGATCAGGCCGGCGGCGATCATCTTGTCGACGATCTCATCGCCCAGACCGTCAACGTCCATGCAGCCACGGCTCACCCAGTGAAGCAGGCGTTCCTTGAGCTGTGCGGGGCAATCGATGGAAACACAACGGTAGGCGACCTCGCCATCCTCGTGGACCACGGGGCTGCCGCACACGGGGCAGACCTCGGGCATGTGCCAGTCAACCGAATCGGCGGGGCGCTTATCGAGCACCGGACCCACGACCTCGGGGATTACGTCGCCTGCCTTGTGCACGATGATGGTGTCGCCCTCGCGCACGTTTTTGCGACGGATCTCGTCGATGTTGTGCAGCGTGGCGCGCGCGATGGTGGAGCCGGCGACCGTCACCGGGTCGAACTCGGCGACCGGCGTGAGCACACCGGTGCGGCCCACCTGGATACGAATTTCGCGCAGGACGGTCTGCTTTTCCTCGGGCGGGAACTTAAAGGCAATGGCCCAGCGCGGTGCGCGGGCGGTAAAGCCCAGGTCGAGCTGCTGTTGGAAGCTGTCGACCTTTACGACCACGCCGTCGATGTCGTAGTCCAGGTCGCCGCGATGTTCGAGCGCCTGGGCACAGAACTCGTGGACCTCGGCCGGCGTGGCGCAACGAGCCACGTTGGGGTTGACGCTAAAGCCGGCGCTGCGCAACCAATCGAGGAACTCGCGCTGGCTGTGGACGTGCAGCGGGTCGGTATCGGCGATGGCATAGATAAAGGTGGCCAGGTCGCGGCGCGCCGTGACCTTGGGATCCTTTTGGCGCAGGCTGCCGGCGGCGGCGTTGCGCGGGTTGGCGAAGGGGTCGCGGCCCTCGGCATCGGCCTCGTCGTTCAGGCGCACAAAGCTGCCCTTGGGCATATAGACCTCGCCGCGTACTTCGATGGTACGCTCGCGGTCGGCGCCCATGTGGGCGAGCGCCGGCTCGGACAGGTGCATGGGCACGTCCTTGATGGTGCGCACGTTAAGCGACACGTCCTCGCCCGTGGTGCCGTCGCCGCGTGTGGCCGCACGTACGAAGGTGCCGTTTTGGTAAGTAAGGGCCACGCCCAGACCGTCGATCTTAAGCTCGCAGGCATAGGTAACGCTGCCGGCACCGAGCGCATCCTCAGTGCGCTGGAGCCATGCGTCGAGCTCGTCGAGGTCCATGGCATCGTCCATGGAATACATGCGCGCCATATGCGTGACCGGCGTAAACTGCTCGCTCACGTAGCCGCCCACGCGCTGGGTATAGCTGTCGGGCGTCACCAGGTCGGGATAGGCCGCCTCGATTTCCTGCAGCTCGACGAGCATTTTGTCAAAGGCGGCGTCCGTGATCTCGGGCGCATCGAGCATGTAGTAGCGATAGGCGTGGTAATCGAGCTCGTGGCGCAGCTCGGCCGCGCGCGCTGCCGCCTGGGCATGGGCGTCGGTCGGTGCGGCGGCATCCGCGCTCGCGGGCGTTTCGGTATCGATGTCCATACCGTCACCAAACAGGCTCGATTGCTCCATAGCGGCACTCCTTCGCTCGATTTCAAACGGATACAAGAGTACCACCGGTCACCATGGCGCCGAATAACCCTTTCGAACCGCACCGAATCGGCAGCCGCCAGACCGGAGTGGATCGCGCGATCAACTCATGCCCTTACCATTTCTAAATGATCCGTTTTCCACCGTCCCCAAGGGATCATCGCGAAAAGAGGGGGCTGTCCCGCGTTGGCGGGACAGCCCCCTCTGGCTTCGATATGTGTGGAGTGGCTCGTTAGAAACCCTGGCCGTTGCCCTGACCCTGGCCCTGCTGGCCAAGCAGCTCCTCCAGATACTGGCGCAGCTGCTCGTCGGTAATACCGCCGTTGCCGGTGTCGGTCGCGCTGTCGTCCTGCTGCTGGTTCTGCAGCTCCTCGTCGGAGCCCAGCTCAACGGTGACCTTCTTCTCTTCCTCGCCGCGCATGAGCGTGATCTCGACCTTCTCGCCCACCTCGTGGCTGCGCAGCGCGATGATCAGGCCGTCGGCGCTCGTGATCTCGTCGTCGCCCAGCTTGGTAATGACATCGCCCTCCTGGATGCCGGCCTTGGAGGCGGGTCCGTCCTCGACGACGCTTGCCACGTACGCGCCGCTATCGGTGCTCAGCTTGTTGGTACGGGCGTTGAGCGCGTTGACGCTCGAAAGCGTGGCTCCCAGGTACGGGTGCACCGGCGTCTTACCGCCGATGATCTGGTCGGCAATGTTCTTGGCGTAGTTAACGGGAATGGCAAAGCCCACGCCCGAGCTGGAGCCCGAGTAGCTCTCGATGAGCGAGTTGATGCCCACCAGCTCGCCGTTGTCGTTAACGAGCGCGCCGCCGGAGTTGCCCGGGTTGATGGCGGCATCGGTCTGGATCATGTTGGCATAGATGGTGTTACCGTTGGTAGAGCTCATGGCCGTGGAGCGGTAGAGCGCCGAGACGATACCAGTGGAGACAGACTGCTCGTTGCCAAACGGCGAACCGATCGCCATGACCCACTCGCCCACGTTGAGCTTGGAGGAGTCACCAATCTCGATCGGCGTGAGCTTGGAGGCGTCGGCGTCCTTGAGCTTGATGACGGCCAGGTCGCTCGAAGCATCGTTGCCCACGAACTCGGCCTCGTAGGTGGTGCCGTCGTCCATGGTCACCACGTACTGGTCATAGCCATCGACCACGTGGTTGTTGGTGAGGATGTGGCCCTCGGTATCGAGCACAACGCCCGAACCGACGCTGCCCGAACCATCCGACTCATCGGCAGACTGCGAAAGCGAGCCATTCTGGCCGCCGCTCGAAGTGGCGGTAATGGAAACCACGGAGGGCAGGGCCTTGGCAGAAACGGCCTCGGCCAGCGTGGTGTCCTCGGAATCAATCGTAATCTTTTGCGTCGACGATCCCGAAGCGCCCGCCGTCACGGCATTCTTGCCACCGCCAATATTGAGCGTGCCGCTCATAATGAGCGCAATGACCAGCAGGGCGCCACATGCGCAGCCGGCAAGCGCTGTAATAAAGATCGGCAGCTTTTTGGTCTTGGTCTTGACCACCGTGTGCTTGTTCACGACCTGCTGGCCACCCAGCGGCTGGCCGGTCTGCGTGTCGTAGGCCTGCACGTAAGGAATGTTGTTGCCATCGGCAGGCGTCGACTCTACCTGCACACGCGGCTGCTGTTGGGTCTCGCCGGCGTTGCCCGCATCCTGGGGACGCTGGGAATCGTACTCGCTCATAGCTGCGATCCTTTCGTCAAATAACCAAAGGCCCGCCAAACATGTGGCGGGCCATCATTGTTCACGTTGAGTTGTACCCCAATATGCGGGCACAAGTGTATGAAAACGCAATCTTTTAGGAAGGCTTAAGTTCTGTTGCAGATTCGAGAGGAACCCGCACCTGCGTCAAAACCACCACAAAGGTGCCTGTCCCCCTGTAGTGGAAATCTAGTCCTTAAACAGATAGCCCACGCCGCGGACGGTGGTGATGTGTGCCGCAATCTGCGGGCCCACCTTGGAGCGGATGCGTCGAATGTGCACGTCGACGGTGCGCGTGCCGCCGCAGTACTCAAAGCCCCACACGCGGTGCAGCAGCACCTCGCGACTGTAGGCGCGGTTGGGGTGCGTCGCCAAAAAGCTCAACAGCGAGTACTCCATCAGCGTCAGGTCAATGGGCTCGTTATCGAGTGTCACCTGGTAGGTAGCCAGGTTGATCTCGAGGTTATCGATGTTGAGCACATCGTCGGCGGTGACGGTCTCCTCCTCGCCCATCAGGCGCTGCGCGCGAGCCTTGAGCTCGTTGGGCGTCGCCGTGGGGCATACAAAGTCGGCATGCGCGTGATTGGGCAGGCGCAGGGTACCGAGCGCCTCGTCATCGACGATTACCAGCATGGGGACACCGCCGCGGTCGTCGAGCCACTTGGCAATCTGATCGATGCGGTCGCTGCGGATGCCATCGGAATCGAGAATCAGCAGGTCAAAGTCGTGCGCCGCAGTCGGCGAATCGGGAGTTGCCAGGCTCACCTCGACACCCAGGGTGGTCGTCAAGCTGCGGGCAAACTCGTGGAAGCGCGTCGTGCGCGCCATGAACAGGGCACTCTTTTCGGACATATCGGCCTCCAAAGAAATGAGCTCAATCGTACTGGAACAAGCCAGCGCGATTAAGAGTTCGCCAGGTAGTGCTTGATCTCCCACTCGGTGATCGTAGACTCAAACTTATGCCACTCGGCGCGCTTCTTTTTGAGGAAGAAGCTGTGGATGTGCTCGCCGAGGGCATCCTTCATAAACTGCGAGTCCTCAAACACGTCGAGCGCCTCTTTGAGCGAGCGCGGCAGCGGCGTGTAGCCGGCCTCGACCATCTGACGGTCGGTAAGCTTGAGCGTCTCGGCCGTGGCCTCGGGCGGGAGTTCCAGCTTGCGCTCGATGCCGTCCAGACCAGCCGCCAGCGTGACGGCGTTGACCAGGTACGGATTGGCCATGGGATCGGGACTGCGCAGCTCGATGCGCGTGGACAGCTGCTTGCCGGGCTTGTAGACCGGGATGCGGACCATACTCGCGCGGTTGCGCAGGCCCCACGTGGCGTACTGCGGCACGGAGTCGCCACCCGTGGTGATGCGCTTGTACGAGTTGACCGTGGGGTTAGTGATAGCGCTGATCTCGCGCGCGTGCGCCAGGATGCCGGCCATGTAGTGCTTGGCGATATCGGAGAGGTGGTACTTCTCGTCGTCCTCGCCCCAAAAGACGTTGTTGCCGTCATGGTCGAACAGCGACTGGCACAGGAACATAGCACTGCCATCCTCACCCGCCAACGGCTTGGGCATAAAGGAGGCGTGGCAACCGCTCTCGTAGGCCTGCTGCTTAATGATGAGTTTGGCCGTAGTGATGGCGTCGGACATGCTCAGGGCCTCGGCGTGACGCAGGCTCATACCGTGCTGCGAGCGGCCGGCGGCATGGAAGGTGTACTCCACAGGCACGGACATCTTCTCGAGCGTGAGGACCGTGTTGCGACGCAGGTCGCGGGCGGCATCGCTCACCGAAAGATCGAAGTAGCCCACATTGTCGAGCGGCTCGGGGGTGTGCTCGTCGGGGAAGTAGTAATACTCCAGCTCGGCGCCCACGTTGAGCAGGTAGCCGGCCTTCTCGGCCTTGCGGAACATGCGGCGCAGGGCATCACGCGGGTCGCCGGCAAAGGGTTTGCGATCGGGAGTGCACACGTCACAGAACACGCGGGCGACGCCGTTGTGGCTCGGGCGCCACGGCAGGATCTGGAAGGTCGAAGCATCGGGGAACGCCAGCATGTCGGCTTCCTCGGGCGTGGCAAAGCCCTCGATGGCGGAGCCGTCAAAGCCAATACCCTCCTCAAAAGCGACCTCGAGGTCCTCGGGGCTAATGGCAAAGTTCTTGAGGCGGCCGAGAATGTCGACAAACCACAGACGCACAAAGCGGATGTCACGCTGCTCTACAGAGCGGAGTACGTAATCGATGTTCTGCTGGTTCATGTCGCTCCCCTTTCTTTCGGGCGGGTTTCGACTGGTCTATATCGCAGATACTATCGCAGAAAAATGTTTCCGCAGGGTTAAAGCGTATCAAGCGCTCAAAAAACGTGTGTGAACAGGCCGATATGGCAAGTGACTATCGTTCAGATTCGGAGACAATTTGTCTGCAGGCTCGTTCCAGCGCAGGGAACTCCATCGTCACTGCATCCCAAACAACCGAGCGATCGACATTGCCGTAATCATGCGCAAGATAATTTCTCATGCCGATAATTCCACGCCACTCAATTTCGGGATGAAGCCGCTGCGAGCGTTCCGACAACTTGCCCGCTTCTTCCGTCACCCTAAGCGCGCACATCAAAAGGGAGTCCGCCAACGCCCTCGTCCGCACGTCATTCGCATGCAGAAACTGGTCCTCGGTGATA
>CAUBOH010000038.1 GCA_958437495.1 uncultured Collinsella sp.
TCTCGAACCTTAATTTCAAAGTCCAAGAAATGGGATGCAGTTCATTTGCACCAATGACAAGGAGTGTCCCTAGATGCCGGCACAAAAGGAACATCCCCAAGTGCCAAAAAGGCCGCAGTCGGGAATCCCGGCTGCGGCCTTGTTGCATTTGTGAGGTCAACTCGCTCGTTAGACCAACTTGAAGCCCTTGCGCTTGCCTACGGAGAGGGTGTCGCCCAGCTTGAGGGCGCTGGGGTCGATGTTGTAGCTCTTGGGAGCCACGGCCTTGCCGTTGATCTTGACGCCGCCGCCGTCGATGTCGCGACGGGCCTGGCCGGCGCTCGCCGAAAGACCCAGATCCTTAAGCAAGCCGGCGAGGTAGATCTGGCCCTCGTCGTTAACAGTCAGCTCAACGTGCTTCTCGGGGAAGTCGGCAAGCTGGCCCTCCTTGAACACACGGTCGAACTCGGCCTGGGCCTCGTCGCCGGCGCCGGCGCCGTGGTAGGTATCGCACAGGTCGCGGCCTAGAGCGCGCTTGAGCTCGTAGGGGTCGGCGGAACCGTCGGCCAGGGCGGCGTCGATCTTGTCGACCTCGGCCGGGGTGAGCGAACTGGCCAGACGATAGTACTTGCCAATCATCTCGTCGGGGATAGACATGGTCTTGCCGAACATATCCTTGGGAGCGTCGGTCAGGCCGATGTAGTTGCCATAGGACTTGGACATCTTGCGCACGCCGTCGGTACCCTCGAGCAGCGGCATGGTGAGCGCGATCTGCGGCTCCATGCCCATCTTCTCCATAAGCTCGCGGCCGGCGAGCAGGTTAAAGAGCTGGTCGGTGCCGCCCATCTCGACGTCGGCCTTGATCTGCACGGAGTCGAATGCCTGCATCACGGGGTACAGGAACTCGTGCAGGGCGATCGGCGTCTGGGACTGGTAGCGCTTGGTAAAGTCGTCGCGCTCGAGGATGCGGGCGACGGTGAACTTGGAGCACACCTGCAGCAGGCCGGCCAGATCCATCGACAAGATCCAGTCGCCGTTGTGCACGATGGTGGTCTTCTCGGGATCCAGGATCTTCATGGCCTGGCTCACGTAGGTCTCGGCGTTGGCCTCGATTTGCTCCTGCGAAAGCTGCGGGCGGGTGGAGTTCTTACCCGAGGGGTCGCCAATCAGCGCGGTACCGTTGCCGATAATGAGGGTGACGTTGTGGCCCAAGTCCTGGAACTGACGCATCTTGCGCAGGGGCACGGCGTGGCCCAGGTGCAGGTCGGGGCTGGTGGGATCGACGCCGAGCTTGATGTTGAGGGGCTCGCCCTTCTCAAGCTTCTTGCGAAGGTCGGCCTCGGGGACGATCTGCGCTGCGCCCGAGGTGATGATACGCATTTGCTCGTCAACAGACAGCATTGGGTATCCTCCTTTTGCTATAGCACCCTCGCCGAAAACGGCGGTGCTGGAAGTCCATAAACTCTCTTATGATAACAAACTGACGCGACGCGGCACCTACGACAGGAAAATCCTCGTCCTGCCGCACGTGTCAACGGCGACCGGCAGGCGCGTACCGTCACGTTCAACCAAATAGCGCGTTTGCCGACGACGTGAGCAGTCGCGGCAATGGACCTGCCCCGTCGCATCCGTCGCGCAGACGCCCTCGGCGGTCAGCAGGCAATGCTCGGACACCATAAGCTCGGGCCGGTCGGCGTCGATGGGCCCAAGGACGCCAGGTTCGGCAGCCAGCTCGGCAATACGCTCCTTGTCATTGCCGAGCAACTCGGCCGGCAAATACACGCAGCCCGCTCCCAGCCCGCGCATCCAGGCAAGCGTGGCCCGGTTGGCGCAAAACACCGGCGCTGCAATGTCAAATGTCATGCCCAGCTCGCGGGCCATCGCCACCTGACCCAGGTTGCGGCAAACCACACGCCCGGCACGTTGCATGAGCGCCCGAGTCCGCTCGGCGTCGCCCGCGCGGCACACTTCGTCGAGCACCACAGTCGCACCGGACAGATCACGCTCATCGCGCGGATCTTGGTCCATCAGCTCCCAAGCAAAGGCCATGCGAGTAAGAACCCCGCGCTCCGCCGACTCCGCAAGTCCCGCCGACTCCGCCACCGGCGCAATGCCATCCGCCAAAACGCCCTCAAACGGCAACACCTCAACGGCACGCACAGCGGGCGCGACCGCATCCGCCTCGGTTCTCATGCGTTCCAGGGCCGCCGCCGTCTGTTCCAGCACGCCAGCGCTGCGAATCAAGTACACCTCGCAGCCCGCATCGACCTTGCGCTTGCAGTGCACGACGACGCGCTCCCCCGCCGCGGCACTCACCGGGCAGGGCACCTGCGGCCAGCGCTTGGGTACATCGGGACGCGCGTCGGCACCCGGATAAAACCTGATCTCGAGCGTATCGCCCGCCGCCACGGCGGCATCGAGCTCGACGGTCACTTCCTCGTGGCCCACGGCCACCAGGCGTCCCACGCGCACGCCTTGGTTGATCGCACGCTCAAAGCTCATAAGTTCGGCGCCCGAACGCCCCCGCAGATACGCGTCGGTAAACCCGCGGTTAAACGACCGGCCCAGCTCGCGCTCGAGTGCAGCCACGTCAGCAGCATCCCACGCGCCGTCGCGCAGCATGTCGAGTGCTCGGCGCCACACCCGCACCACGTTGAACACATAGTCGGGGTTTTTCATGCGGCCCTCGATCTTGAGCGACGCCACCCCGGCGGCAACGAGCTCGGGCAGATGCTCGATACCCAAGTAATCGCGCGGGCACAGCAGTCGGTCGCCCTCAACGGCGACGACGCTCTCCCCTGCCTCGTCCACCAGGTCATACGCCAGGCGGCACGGCTGCGTGCAGTCCCCGCGCATCGCCGAGCGCCCGCGTCGCAGGGCAGAGAACCCACAAGCACCCGAGTAGCCAATGCAGATGGCACCGTGACAGAACACCTCGATGGGCACGCCCGTAGCGCACAGCGTCGCGATCTCGTCGACCGTCAGCTCGCGCGCGGTCGTCACACGCTCGACGCCCAGCTCATCGGCTGCCAGTTGCACGGCACCTTCGCTATGAACGCCCGCCTGCGTGGACAGGTGAATCTCGACGCCGGGAATCGCCGCACGCAGCGCGCATACCAATCCGGCATCGGCAACAATCAGGGCATCGGCGCCCAGCCCCAGCGCGTGAGCGCCCAACGCCACCGCGTCTGCCAACTCGTCATCAAACACGAACACGTTAAGCGTCACGTACACGCGCACACCATATGCATGCGCCACGGCACAGCCGCGGGCGAACTCGTCGTCGGTAAAACCGTGTGCGCTCACGCGAGCGTTAAAACCGCCCAGACCCGCATAGACGGCATCGGCGCCCGCCGCAATAGCAGCGAGCATCTGATCGAGCCCGCCCGCAGGCGCCAACAGCTCGGGCAGCGCCGTCCCGGCAGCACCTGGCCTCTTCCCATATTGTTCATTCGGCCCCGTCGTCCGAATCGCCATCGGCAAACTCCTTACCAAGGTATGCAATCACTCTGAAAATTGCCATTACCCAGCATACACGAGGCCTTGCACACCCCGGTTTGGTTTATCGTGTAATAACTTATGTCCATCCTGCCCCGGCGGTGCCAACCAAACCGCCCGGCACGACATACCTGGAGGTCGATATATGGGTCCTCGCCAACGACAGGGACGCAGTCGTTCCAAGACGCATGCCCTGCCCATGATCCTGCTCTCGTTTTTGGGCTTTTTGCTTATCGCGGGCGTTGCGTTTGGCATCGGCATGATCGGTAACGTCAACCGCTGGCTGTCCGATCTGCCCGACTACACCGACGCCAATGCCTATCTGGTAAGCGAACCCACCGAAATCGTCGATTGCAACGGCAACAAAATCGCGAGCTTCTACACGCAAAACCGCAAGTCCGTCACCAAGGACCAGGTCTCTCCGTACGTGCTGCAGGGCACCGTCGACGTTGAGGACGAGCGCTTCTACGAGCACGGCGGTATCGACCTGTGGGGTATCGCGCGTGCCGCCGTGGCAACCGCCTCCGGTGGCCACGAGGGCGCATCGACCATCACCCAGCAGCTGGTACGCAACACCATCCTGCAGGAGGAGCAGTTCGATTCGACCATCGAGCGTAAGGTGCGCGAGGCCTATATCGCCATCAAGATGGAGGAGATGTACTCCAAGGACGAGATCCTTATGATGTACCTCAATACCATCTATTACGGCCACGGCGCCTACGGCATCGAGGCCGCCGCCGAGACCTACCTGTCCAAGAGTGCCGCCGACCTCACCCTGAGCGAGGCCGCGCTGCTCATCGGCCTTCCCAACTCGCCGTCGCAGTACGATCCCACGGTTAACCCCGACCTGGCGCTCTCCCGCCGCAACAAGGTCCTCGACAACATGCTGCGCCTGGGCCATATCACGCAGGAGGAGCACGATGCCGCTCAGGCCGAGCCCATCACCCTTAACGTGACCGAGATTTCGGGCAGCGGTGTCGACGTCTACTCTCAGCCCTACTTTGTGGCCTATGTTAAGAAGCTTCTGGAGCAGGAGTTCTCCACCGACGTGCTCTTTAAGGGCGGCCTGACCGTCAAGACCACCATCGACCCGACCATGCAGCAGGTAGCCGAGAACGCTGTGCGCGCCCAGCTCGATACGCTTTCGCTCGACGGCCTGGACATGGGCATGGTCGTTGTCGACCCCAAGACCGGCTATATCAAGTGCATGGTGGGTGGCTACGACTACAACGCCGACGAGAACCACGTCAACCACGCCACGGCCAAACGTCCCGTGGGCTCCACGTTTAAGGCCTTTACGCTGGCAACTGCCATCCAAAACGGTATGAACCCCAACGTCACCCTCAACTGCAACTCGCCGCTTACGGTAAAGGGCACCACAACAAAGGTGCAAAACTACGCCAACACGAGCTATGGCAACATCTCTCTCAAGCAGGCAACGGCCGTATCGTCCAACACCGCGTATATCCAGGTGGCAGACGCCATCGGTAACGACAAGATCCTCTCGCTCGTCAAAAAGCTTGGCATCGACACCTCCGACGGAAATATCGAGGACGTCCCCGTCATGACGCTCGGCCCTGGTTCGATTTCGCCGCTCGAAATGGCCTCTGCCTACGGCACGTTTGCCAACGGCGGTTATTACCGTCAGCCGATCGCCATTACCGAGATCGATTCGCGCACCGGCTCGGTACTCTACCAGCACACCGACAACCCCAAGCAGGTGCTCTCTGCGGGCGAGGCCGCGGCGGTGACCGATGTCCTGACCGGCGTTATGCAGGGCAGCGGAACGGGCGCCGACGGTGCCCTGAGTGTCAAACAACCCTATGCGGGCAAGACCGGCACCACCGATGACAACACCAACCTGTGGTTCTGCGGCTATACCCCGCAGCTGGCGTGCGCGCTGTGGACCGGCTATTCCGCAGGCGAAATCCCCATCCAAAAGTACGGGGCCGATCTGTTTGGCTCGCAGACCAACCTGCCCGTCTTTAAAAAGTTTATGGACACCGTCTTGGCTGGCACCGAGCACGAGGAGTTCCCGACCGGAACGGCCCCCACGTACAAGAACAACAACGTTTGGAAGTTCTACGGCACCAGCAACACCAAGAAGACGGAAAGCAGCGATAAGGAGGACGACGAGGAGGAAGAGACCACCACGACGACCACCACTACGACCACGACGACCGAGACCACAGGTGGCGAAACCTCCGGTGGCACCGGTACGACCGGCGGATCGACCGGCGGCGACGGTAGCGGTGGCGAAGGTGGCGAGGGCGGCTCCCCCACGCCCACGCCTACGCCCACACCCGATCCTTCCACGGGCCAGTAGACACCCGTTCACAGCCAATCAAGGGCACCCGAGCAGTACGCAACCTGCTCGGGTGCCCTTTTGCTGTAAAGGGCACCTACGCTTCCTTTAGGCGGCAACAGAAAGGGGGCGCCGGCTATCGTCGACGTCCCCTTTAGACTCATATAACCGCCCGTGCGGCGCAATCCGCACTCAACGCCTCCCCCTACTTGCGAGCGTTGCTCAGCTTGTTGATCAGCGCCTCCAGGCGCTCACCATCCTCGGCCGTTTGGGCGATAACCAAGATGGTGTCATTGCCGGCGAGCGAGCCGAGAACATCAGGCAGCTCGGCGGCATCAACGGCGGCAGCAATACCCGAAGCGGTACCGGGCTGCGCTTTGATCAAAACAAGGTTATCAGTGCGCAGAACGCCCGTTACCAGCTCCGAAACCATGCGCTGCAGGTGCAAGTCCTCGGCCAGGACGTAAATGCCCTCGGGAAGCTTACGAAGCCCCATATCCGCGATATCGCGCGAAACCGTCGCCTGCGTGCAATCGAAACCCATGGCGCGCAGCTCGTCCACCAGCACGCGCTGCGTACGGACGTCTTTGTTGCGCACAATATCTCTGATGGCGTCCTGGCGCCCGTTGCGTTTTTTAGCCATACAAAACCTCACTCCATAGATGACGGAGACAATCATTCAATGATTGAATAGTTTAGCGCTATTTGATGACTTTTGTGTATAAGAACGTATTTTGAAACAATTCTATGCAAATTAGTTTCGCAGCGAACCGTTCTAGGCCGTTTTTGCTCCCGTCAGGTTAAGAAAAGCGGCCAGATGCGTGTACATCACGCACCGCGTAGCCTTGGCGCTGGCAATCGGACCAAACAAAAGACCGAGTCCGCGGTGGTTATCCTTAAGTGCCGCAACCATCTGACGGGTTCGAGGCGCGTCGAGCATATCACGCATGCGGGCAGAACGCTCAATTGACGACACCCCATGCGGGCTCAAGCACAAATTCTCGATGCAGGCGACCAGACCGACGAAGTAGAATTTCTGGCTTGCCGTCCTCAGCTGGTTAACGTTATCGGTATCCGAAAGCGATTCAGCAAGCTCATCGAGCGCCCGAATGTCATTGGAAAGCCCGGTGAACATGGCGGGATCAAAGGCATCCGTAAGTTTTGGCGCCATCGCGTGGAAGCAGGCATTACCGCAGCCATACACCCACTGAGCCTGTGAAAGCGCACGAGCCATAAACCCAACGGCGCGGAACGCCTTTTCTTGCAAAAGGCACGTCTCAAACAGCGAGCGGCTATACATCACACCGGATGCCTGAGCAATTAGGCCGCTGGAAACCACCAGGGGCAGCCCGGTAGCCATCGAAGATTTATCCCCGATAGCAATGGGAGCAGCGTCCAAAACAGACGAATGACGCTCGCGATGAGCATCGTAGCGGTCGAGCGACACCGTTGGTATCACCATATCTGCCGCGGTATCGCACGCGACATCATTCATCTTGGAAAGAGACTGCGGAGCAAACCACTCGTCGGCATGCATCACAACGATTTGCGACCCGCGCGAAGCGGTAAAGCCGGCGTTGAGGCACGCGCCACGCGTGCCATCCTCGACGTCAATCAAATCGATGTGAATATCCCGGTCTGCGGCAACTTCGAGTGAATGGCGCACGCCCGGCGCAACGTCGCGACAAACCACGACAATTTGCAGGTCATAGAGGTCTTGGTTCTGGACACTCTCGAGCGCACGCATCGCATAGCTGGGCGAACCCTCAACAATAAGGATCACCGAAAGTCGCGGATGCGAACCACGTCGAACCAAGTTTTCCGTCCTCT
>CAUBOH010000039.1 GCA_958437495.1 uncultured Collinsella sp.
CCCCCAGTGGTTGAAAAGGAGTATGAAACTTTAGTTACCTAAAGTCAACGCAAATTTGTAATGAATTTTCAACTTTTTTGAATTTCTCGGTATAAAACGCCGATGACCTCGGACTTTACCTGACAAAAGTTTTTGCATGAGAGATGCCCCTGAGAGCGGCGGGAGCCGGGCGGCGCATATGAACTTTCCTGCTCTACAGTCCTGCGCAAGACGGAAAGCACATTAAGTGCTTTCCTTTGCGTGCGGAACTCGCGATAAAGTTCATATGCGCCGCCCGGCTCCCGCGGCTCTCAGGGGCTCCCATCCCAAATGTGCGGAGCAAAGCTCCGCACACCAACTTTTCTTTAAGCTAAAGAACGCCGGAAATTCGACGCTGGCTTGTTAACCTTGCCGGACGTTGTCGACGCCAATCCAGCTCAGAAGCCGTATCGATACAGAAAGGTCCCCGACCGGAGGGGCCGGATATAAGGTTTATCGCGAGTTCCGCACGCAAAGAAGGCCACTTAATGTGGCCTTCGTCTTGCGCAGGACTGTAGAGCAGGAAACCTTATATCCGGCCCCTCCGGTCGGGGACCGCACAAGCACGACTACAGCGTCATGTTCGGGTCGGCGTCGACGTCGAACGGAGAGATTTCACCTCGGTCGAATTTACGGCGGGCGACCTCTGCGATCATGGCAGCGTTATCGGTGCACGCCGAAAGCGGTGGCACCGTCACGCGAATACCCTGACGTCCGAGCTTCTTAATCATCATCTCGCGCAGATGCGGGTTAGCCGAGACGCCGCCGCCGATGCAATACTCCTTGCATCCGGTGGCATGCAGCGCGTTCTTGGCCTTCTTGTACTGCACGTCAAAGACCGCCGCCTCGAACGAAGCCGCCAGGTCGGGCAGGTGAATCGTTCGGCCGGCTTTAGTCTCCTGCTCGATGTAGAGCGTCACAGCGGTTTTAAGGCCCGAAAGCGAGAAGCGATAGTCTCCCCTGCTGTTAAGCGCACGGGGGAAATCAATCGCGCGGGGATTGCCCGTCTCGGCCAGCTTGGAGATGATGGGGCCACCGGGATAGCCCAGACCCAGCGCCTTGGCCACCTTGTCGAAGGCCTCGCCCACAGCGTCGTCGAGCGTCTCGCCGAGCACCTCGTAGTCGCCCCATGCCTTCACATGCACGAGCATAGTGTGCCCGCCCGAGACAAGCGTGAAGATAAACGGCGGTTTGAGATCGGGTTGCGCCAGCAGGTTGGCAAACAGATGACCCTCAAGATGATTGACGCACACGAGCGGCTTGCCGGCAGCGTAGGCAAAGCCCTTGGCGAAGGCGACGCCAACCACGAGCGCGCCCACCAGGCCCGGACCCTGCGTCACGCCCACGGCGGCAAGCTCACTTGGCGCAATCGCCCCGCCCGTAAGGCCCAGCGACGCTGCGGCGTCCTCGAGTGCCGCATCCACGACGCTCACGATGACCTCGACGTGCTTGCGCGAAGCGATCTCGGGCACCACGCCGCCAAAGCGTGCATGAAAATCAATCTGCGTCGACACCTGGTTGGCCAGCATATTGCCGTCCGCATCGATAATCGCCACCGCCGTCTCGTCGCAGGAGCTCTCGATAGCGAGTACGAGGCGACGACGCTCAATCTCGACACGCTCCTCGGCAGAGCGCTTGGGCGCAGGCAGGGGCCATACGCGCTGCTCGGCTGCCGTCGGCTCGGGCGAGGCGTTATCGACCGGAAGCACGAGGGGAAGTGGAGCCGTCATGACGATGGCGTCCTTGCCGGCACCGTAGTAGCCACGGCGACGGCCCGCCTCGGTAAAGCCCAGAGCGGCATAGAGTGCAATCGCGCCCTCGTTGCCGTCCTCGACCTCGAGCGAGGCCGTCGTGCAACCGAGCATCTGGGCGTCGTAGCTCACATGCGACAGCAGCTTGCGGGCAATGCCCTCGCGACGATGCGCCGAATCAACGGCAACGTCCATGATCTGCACGTCACCATCGACGACCATACCGCCGGCAAGGCCCAGGAGCTGGCCATCATCGTGAGCAACCCACCAGCTGCGCGGAGCGGCAACGTCCTGACCCAGCTCGGACAGGAACATGCTCGGGGTCCACGCCTCGTGCCCGGCGCCTTCGAAGCAGGCTGCCTCCAGCGCGCTCGCACCCTCGGCATCAGCTGCACCCATGGGGCGGAACTGCAGATGGCGACCGGCGAGTTCATCGGCCACGCCCGTAATTTCACTCTGCGCGCTCTCGGCAAGCCCAAGACGCCTGCGCTCGTTTTCCTCGGCATCCGAAAGGCGCGTATAGATCGGCAGGATGCGGGCCGGGTCTCCGTCGCCCGCAGCATGCGCAAGGAGCAGGCCCTCGCCCGAAGGCCACCACAGGTCGCGCTCCACGCAGCGGGCGGTCTCCTCCTCATGCAAAAGCTTGCCGTAACGTATCAAGCCGTCGCCCGTCAGCCTAATTTGATCCCAGTCGGCGGCTTCGCGCCACTCATCGAGCGCCACGGCCGCCTTAACCACGCTCTCACGCTCAAATTGACGCTCGGGGCCCTCGTCCCCCAGCACATACAGCGCCGGGTACACCTCGCCGCGCATAGCGTCGGCAAGAACACCAAGCTTGCCGCGCACGCCGGCCTTCCATGCCGTCCAGGCGCAAGCGTCAAGTGTCGACACGCCCAGCAACGGCACGTTGGCACCGCGTGCCAGACCCTTTGCGGTGGAGATGCCGATACGCACACCCGTAAACGAACCCGGGCCGCGGCCGACCACATAACAGCCGACATCGCTGCGATCCAGGCCGGCCTGCTTCAGTACGCCATCAACAGTATTCACGAGCTCCACGTTGGCATGACGGCGACACAGATGGTCCCCATTCACCAGCTTCGCCTCGCCTGCCTGCGCATCAATCCAACTTACCGCGCAGGCAAGCATGTCAGTCGAAGTATCGAGCGCCACCACCGGCGCGTTGTCCCTATGCAAGCTCATCTTGTACAGCCCTATCAATCAAATCGGAAAGCTCCGTCGCACGCTCGCCGTGAGCCTCAAGCGTGATCGTTCGCACGTCGCTGTTGTCCTCGTCACGCTTAAGCGTCACCGAGAGATACTCGTCGGTCAGCTCGTCCTGAAACTGCTCGCCCCATTCCAACAGGCAAGCGCCCTCATAGCCGAGCACGTCAAAAATGCCCGTATCCTCGAGCTCGTAGGCATGCTCCAGACGGTACAGGTCAAAGTGGAACAGCGGAATGCGGCCTTGGTCATGAACGGCCATGAGCGCGAACGTGGGGCTCGTAACCATATGCCCGTCGCCCAAGCCGCGCGAAACGCCCTTAGTAAAGTGGGTCTTCCCCACCCCCAGGCCACCGGTCAAAATCAACACGTCACCGTCTTCCAGGCATGGCGCAACCAACTCGCCAAAATGCTCGGTATCGGCAGCACTAGCCGTTTTGTAAGTGCCTACCCCCAGGCGCTCCAGGGACATATACGCTCCTTATTATTCCGAGGCGGCGTCTGGTGCGGGATGTCGCTCCAGATAGTCGCCCAGCATCTTAAAGTCTTCCTCCAGCAGCTCCTGCCACGCCGGGTTACGCAAGGCAGCCGCCGGGTGGAACGTGGGCATCACTACAAAATGCCCCATCTGATGGAACCTGCCGCGCAGCTTGGTGATGCCGATCTCGGTCTTAAGCACAAAGTGCGTCGCGGGATTGCCGAGCGTCACGATGATATCGGGCCAGATACTGCGAATCTGCTCGCGCAAAAACGGCGAGCATGCCAATACCTCCTCGGGGCGCGGATTGCGGTTTCCGGGAGGCCGACATTTAAGCACGTTGGCGATATACACATCTTCACGTTTAAGGCCCGCCAGCGACAGAATGCCGTTGAGGTCTTCGCCCGCCGCCCCCACAAAAGGTTCGCCCTGCAAATCCTCGTTGCGGCCCGGTGCTTCACCGATAAACATGACGCGGGCGCAGGGGTTACCCACGCCAAACACGATATTGTGGCGCGACTGGTAAAGCTGGCAGAGGCGACAATCGCCCAGAACGGCCTCAATCTCTTCGAGTGCGACCTCACGTGGTGCCTGATGGGTATGGCCGGGGATGTGCATGACGCCCATGGCGACTCCTACACGTAGACCTTGTCGAGGCGCATGCCAAAGCCGCAGGCGACCTCGTAGTTAATCGTGCCACGCAGTCGGGCCATCTCGTCCATAGTGATCTCGGCATCGCCGTCGCGGCCGACAATAATCATCTCGTCACCATACTCGGCCTCGGGAATCTCGTGTGCCGGGTTGGACTGAATGGCGACCATAAACTGATCCATGCAGATATTGCCAACCTGACGCACGCGCTCACCGCGATACAGCACGTCCATACGATTGGAAAGCGTACGCGATAGGCCGTCGGCATAACCGATCGGCAGCGTGCAGATCTGAACGCGCGTACGCGGTACGCGGTAGGTAAAGCCGTAACCCACGCCCTCACCCATCGCAGGATGCGCCACGCGCGTCACGCGCGCATGGACGCTCATGACGGGATCGAGCTGCATCACGCGTCCGCTCAGCTCGCACGGCTGCATTCCGTACAAGCCAACGCCGGCGCGAATCATATCAAAATGCATCGAGGGATCGAGCATCGAGGACGGCGTGTTGGCACAGTGCACGATGCCACACTCAAAACCTGCGTCCTTAATGGCTTGAACGGCCTCGGTAAAGCGCTGGCACTGCAGTTTGTAGTCCCAACCCGAAGGCTCGTCTGCCGTGGCGAAATGCGTAAAGACGCCGTCGCACTGAATACCGCGATGGAAACTAATGCCGCGCACAAAGTCGAGCACCTGCGTATAGTGAACGCCGATACGATTCATGCCCGTCTCGATGGCCAGATGGTATTTACCCACCTTGCCCGCCGCAACGGCGCACTCGCCATAGGCCAAGGCAAAATCGGACGTATAGACCGAAGGCATAATGTCAAACTCAAGCAACGTAGGAATTGCCTCGATGGGCGGCTCGCTCAAGATCAGGATGGGTTTGGTGATGCCGCCCTGACGTAGCTCAACGCCCTCATTGACCGTCGCCACCGCGAACATATCAGCGCCGGCCGAATACATAATCTTGGCGCACTCAACGGCACCATGACCATATGCGTCGGCCTTGACCACGCAACACAGGCGTTGGCGAGGATCCAACAGATTCTTATAGGCCCTCGTGTTGCGACGAAGCGCTCCACGGTCAATCTCAACCCAGGACCAGCGCGTCAAATCGGCCTTATTCATGATTAATCATCCGACCCTTCGTCCATGATCCCCAGATCTTCGAGCGCATCCTTCGCCGCCAACTCCATAGCGGGACCGATCAGGTCGATCAGATCGGTGGCGATAACGCTCTTTTCGCCATACTCCGTCGCGGCGGCAAAGCCAGCATAGCTATGGAGTGCGACGGCGTACGAGTACAGCAGCTCCCAGCGATCCATATCGTCACGCATGGTTGCCAGCGTGCCGGCAAGGATGCCGGCGAGAACATCGCCGGAGCCGGCAGTCGCCAGCGATGCCGGGCCCGACAGCGGCAGGAGCACACGCTCAACACCGCAAATAGCCGTCGTTGGCCCCTTAGCGATGACGACAAGGTTATCGGAGCCCGCAGCCCAGACAACCTTCTGTGCGGCAGCGATTGCCGTCCCCAAATCGTTGACCTCGTCACCGGCGACCAAACGTGAAAGCTCACGATAGTGCGGCGTCATGACCAGCGGTTGCTCACGGCGATACATCTCGGGATTACTGTCGATACCGTCAATCGCAATCTTAGAGAGGCAGTTGAGCGCATCGGCGTCCAGGATAAGCGGAACGTCGAGCTCAAGTAGGCCAGAAACCACCTGCATAGCGCCGGCGGATGTCGTCATGCCCGGTCCGCACAAAACGCAGCTGTACTTCTTTGCAATCTCGCATACCGTCATGCGCGCTGCGGCGCCAAAGGAGCCACGGGAATCTGAGGGGATGGCGAAGACTGGAATAGACGGAAGCGCCATGCGAATAAGATTAGCGCAGGCATCGGGCGTTGCGACGGCGACATATCCAGCACCGGCACGTGCCGCAGACTTAGCAGCCATAATAGCGGCACCGGGATACTGTGCCGAACCAGCAACGATGAGCACCGAGCCACGAGAATACTTATCGATATTGCTCGGCAGCGGTGCAAAATAGTCAATAAGGTCGCCGGGTTCAACGATCTCGGCAGCATGGTCAACGTCGTCGATCACCTCGTCAAGACGGTCGTACAGACCCCCGCATACCAAGTCGCCGGCATACTCGGGGCCATCGGCACTATACAAACCAATCTTAGGAGCAATCATCGTCACGGTGCGCTCAGCGCGAATGCAGTCATCATCGACCACGCCCGTCTCGGCGTTGAGGCCCGAGGGAACATCGATAGAGACAACTCTGTCGGCATTTTCGTTTACAGTGGGAATCCAAATGGAGAATGGGGCGCGGAGGTCACCGTGAAAACCGGTGCCAAAAATAGCATCGACCACGACATCAGCCTTATCAATGAGCACCTCGAGCTCATCCCGCGACGGACCGACGCACACATGCACATCGCGACCTGCGGTGCGACGAGCAACATGGCGCGCCAAGGCAGCAGGAATCTCGTCGGGCTCGACCGGAGAGACGATATCCACATCAACACCCTTATGAGCAAGGATGTCAGCCGCGACCCAGCCATCGCCGCCGTTATTGCCAAAACCGACCAGCACAAGGACTCGATCGGGATTGAGCTTAAGAATCTCGTTGGCGGCAAACTCGCCCGCCAGCTCCATAAGCTCAGCCTTCGAAGTTCCCTCGCGCTCGATAATATCCTCGAGGCGAACGACTTCCTCGGTACTCAAAACCGGTTTCATCTATGCTCCTAGCGTATCTTGCGAAGCATCGCCCAGGTGCTCCGTCAAAGCTGAATTCTGCAACTGCTCAAGCTCATCCAAGACAGAGCGAGCCTCTTTAAATGTTTGCGCAACACGTTCCTTGGTGCTCACCTTTTCGTCTTTTGGTTTCGGGCGGGCATCTTCGGTAATGGCGATGGCATTCGCAACAGCCAAGTCGCCCGTTAGCGTAATGGAAAGAACAACCTCAACGACACCAAGCTCTTGAGCTATCTCGAACGCACGCCCCGAAAGCAATGCCTTCGGCTTGCCGAGTTTATCGCGCGTTACCGAGACGTCTTTGCGGCCAACGCCCTGACTAAAACCAGTTCCGAGGGCTTTAAGAACCGCTTCGCGAGAAGCAAAACGACTCGCATAATGCGCCGCAGGACGCGATGAGGCGTCGCAATACGCGCACTCTTCTTCGGTAAACACGCGCCGAGCAAACGACGGTGTCTTTTCAAGGATTGATTTCATGCGGGAAATCTCGACGATATCAACGCCGATACCGGCTTCGGCCATGTTCACCTCCATATTGCACAGACTAAGTTATTGTAGCCCGTTAACGGAAGAT
Organism: uncultured Collinsella sp.; assembly: GCA_958437495.1. GTDB lineage: Bacteria > Actinomycetota > Coriobacteriia > Coriobacteriales > Coriobacteriaceae > Collinsella. The sequence goes on from CAUBOH010000039.1 coordinate 7,464, forward strand.
GGGACAAACGAGGGCCATAAAACACAGCGAGTTTGTTAGATCTGGTATTTAACGCAAAAAGGGGGAGGCCGCGAGGCCTCCCCCTTCTTCATTCCATATGACGGCTCGGTGCCGTCCACCGGTCAGCGGCGCCCTGGCCTCCCA
>CAUBOH010000040.1 GCA_958437495.1 uncultured Collinsella sp.
GCAAAGTCAATTTAACATAAACTGTTAAAAAGTAACCTGAGTTTTTTAAATTCTTCGGAGGTTATTATGAGTTCCGACAATCGCACTCCCCGGCTTCATTCCTTCCGCATCGCATGTGCGATAGCCTCTGCGACCCTTTGCGCCACCGCCATCGCACAAGTGGCGTTCTCCTTAAAGCCAGCAATCGAAGTGCTCGACAACCCTGTAATTGCAGACTCCCCCGCGTATCCAGCCCTTGCGATCTCGACATTGGTCCCTGCCGTCATCGGTATCGCTACGACCATCCTCAGCGCCGTTCTCGTGTGGACGATCAAGAGCGGAGACCCCTTCAAGAAAGGGTCTGCGACATGCTTGAAGGTGCTCGGCATTCTCTTCGTTGTTCAAGCTGCCACCAGCCTCTACGCCGGCTCACTCAAAACCTCCGTTTCGATGTTTGGCGGCGAGGGGGCCGTCGGCGCCCAAGAGATCGCTTCATCATTCGATTGGACCTCTCTGGTTCTCGGCATCGTCCTGTTCATGCTTTCCCAGCTCTTCTTGTACGCCCGAGAGCTGTACCTCGACTCCGACGAGATTGCGTAAGGAAACGCCATGCCCGTAATTGTTCGCCTCGACAAGATCATGGCCGAGCGAAAGATTTCCTCGAACGAACTTGCCGAAAGGATTGGAACCACGCCCGTGAACCTGTCCCGTATTAAAAAAGGGCATATTCGCGGCATTCGCTTCAACACACTCGAGCAGCTATGCCTCGCCCTTCGTTGCCAACCCGGAGACCTTCTCGAAGTCATGAGCGAAGAGGATGCCCAAAAGGAGTTCGGACTCGATTGGTCCGCCGAGGATTAGAGGGCGGTCGTACTCGCCCTGCACACGGGGATGCGAATCGGCGAGGTCTGCGGCCTTCGGTGGTGCGATGTGGATTTCGAGACGGGCCTGATCTCGATCAGACACTCGGTGGCGTACGCGAAGGGAATGGGTTCGTTCATCAAGGACACCAAGACCCATGACGCCAGGGGTATCCCCATCGACCCGGTCGGCCTACTCCCCTTCCTGAAGGAGACCCACGAGATCGACTGCGGAAAGCTGCGCTTGCGCGGCCTTACCGGGGCGGTCGAGATCGGGGACTGCTACATCCTGTCGGAGCCGGGCGCGACCTTCGCGACGACAAGCTATATCCGCAGGGCGTTCAAGACGTTCTCGGAGACCAACGGCCTCATGGGCACCAACGACGAGCTGATCACGTTCCACGGCCTTCGCCACACGTTCGCAACGCAGTGGATCCGCCAAGGCGGCGATATCAAGGCGCTCCAATCGATCCTCGGCCACAAGGACGCCATGGCGACGCTCAACGTCTACGCCGACATCGAGCCCATCTCCAAAATCCATAACATGCTGCGCGCCACGCCGTGCCTTTGGCGCGGGCACCTCGGGCCGAGGGTCGATCCGGGTCCCATGTTCCAACAGAGGATCCAGGAGTCCATCGAGACGCTCCAGGCGTTCGGCTACGGCATCACCGAGCCGGACGACCGAAATATCGCCATACGCGACGTGAAGACGAACAGTTGGCTCTAGCTCACCGAGTACGCGGCAGTGCTGGGCCCATCCCAACTGAGGTCACGGTGGTCCGATAGGGGCGCCGCTCGCGGCATGCGCCGCGGAGCGGTATCCCCTACCGAAGGGCGGGGATGCCCTCCGCTTCCAGTTCGGAATCAGCCGTCGGAGGCGTTCGGCTGACTGCGGGAACGGCCTGTCCGCTCAATGTGTTCGGCTGAGATCGGAAATCAACCCAACACGAGCCGGACACGCGCCAGACGGCTCTTCCCCGTGCGGCCTTCCCCCTTACGCTCATGTTGCAGGCATGTAACGCCGCAGCGAGCGCGCCTTTTTTGCGCCAGACAGGTACAATGATGAACACTGTACCGTAGCGGAGCGCCCCGCGCGCGCCGCAATCACGCGAAAGGGTTTCCCATGGCCGAGATCTCGTCCTCCCGTATCGTCATCACCGTCCTTGGCAAGAACCGCCCCGGCATCGTCGCCGGCGTCACCCGTGTCCTAGGCGAGGCCAACGTCGACATCCGCGACATCACGCAGTCCATTATCGAGGACATCTTCACCATGACCATGCTGGCCGATACCGCCGAGTCCAAGCTCGACTTCGCCGAGCTGCAGAAGGCGCTGGCCGAGGCCGGCGAGCTTTCGGGCGTCAACGTGTCCATCCAGCGCGAGGACGTCTTCAACTTTATGTACCGCCTGTAGCGAACAGGCCGTACGGGAACAGGCCGGCGCATCTGCACCCAAGCACGCCGCCCCCACACGGCCCCGAGAGGAGCGCGCATGGCTTACGACGCCAAGAAAATCTACTACCGCTTCGATGACCATCTGAGCCGCCTGGTCTTGGATTATGAGGCGAGCCGCCAGATTTCGCCCGAGAGCGAAAACCTCTACCACGGCATGCCGACTGATCCGTATGACGAGGGTCTGTTCGTCGAGCATAACGTCAAGCGCGGCCTGCGTAATGCCGACGGCTCGGGCGTGGTTGCGGGCCTTACCCGCATCTCGGACGTGCACGGCTACAACAAGGTCGACGGCAAGGTCGTGCCCGACCAGGGCAAGCTCACGCTGCGCGGCTATAGCATCGAGGATCTGGTCAACAATGCCCAGGCCGAGAATCGCTATGGCTACGAAGAAGTCGCCTACCTGCTTATCACGGGTTCGCTGCCCAATAAGGAAGAGCTGGACGGCTTTTGCGAGCGCTTGGGCGCCTTTAGGCATCTGAGCGACGAATACGTCAAAGAGTTCCCCATGACCACGGTGTCGTCGAGCATCATGAACGTGCTCCAGCGCGCCGTGCTGCTGCTCTACGCCTTCGACGCCGAGCCCGACGTGATTACGCCCGAGCATGAGATCGACGTGGCTATTTCCATGCTCGCACGTCTCCCGCGCATCGCCGCCTTCGCACACATGGCCTCGATCGCCAAGCTTCGCGGCTCCGAGGTTCACGTGCCGCACCCCACGCCCGGTCTCTCCACCGCCGAGACCATCCTGCAGGTGCTCCGCGGCGGCATGGCATTCACCCGCGACGAAGCCATGCTGCTCGACGTGATGCTCATGCTGCATGCCGAGCACGGTGGCGGCAACAACTCCACGTTCGCTTGCCGCGTGCTGTCCTCCTCGGCCACCGACCCGTATTCCGCCTACGCCGCGGCCATCGGCTCGCTCAAGGGCCCGCGCCACGGCGGCGCCAACGCCAAGGTCGTGTCCATGCACGAGGACATCCGTGCGCATGTCTCCAATTGGGAGGACGAGGACGAGGTCGCAGCCTACCTGGGCAAGATCCTCGACAAACAGGCCTTCGACGGCACGGGTCTCATCTACGGTATGGGCCACGCCGTCTACACGCTGAGCGACCCGCGCGCCGAGGTCTGCCGCCGTTACGCGCGCTCGCTTGCCGCCAAGAAGGACTTGGGCGAGGAGTTCGCACTCATCGAGCGCATCGAGCGCCTGGCCCCGCAGGTGATGCGCGACCACGGCATGACCAAGCCCATCTGCGCCAATATCGACCTGTACACGGGCTTTATCTACAAAATGCTCGGCGTGCCCGAGACGCTCTTTACACCGCTGTTCGCCGTCGCCCGTATGGCCGGCTGGTCGGCGCACCGCATGGAAGAGCTCTTCTGCGCGCACCGCATCATCCGCCCGGCATACCGTCCGGTGATCGAGCCGCTGGAGTACAAGCCGCTCGCCGACCGCTAGGACGCGGACCGTTATAGAACCCGAGCGTGGCCAGGGCATCACCGCCCTCGGCCACGCTTTTTATGCCAGCAGAAAGGGCTGCATCGAATGATTGTTTTTTCCGATATGGATGGAACGCTGTTGACGAGTGACAAGCAGATGAGCGACGCCACCTGGGCGATGCTCGACGAGCTTGCGCGCCGCGGTGTTGAGTTTGTGCCCTGCACGGGGCGCCCGCTGTCGGGCATCTTTGAGCCCATCCTCGCCCACCCCGCCGTACACTACGCGGTCTGTGCCAACGGTGCCAGCGTCTGGCAGCTCGACGACGGTACGCCCACCGATACCTCACGTGCTACGCGCATTTTGAGCCGACCGCTCGACCGCGCCATCGCCCACCGCGTCCATAGCATTGCCGCCGGCCATGACGTCACCTTCGATATCTTCGCGGACGGGCAGTGCTTCCTCCCCCGCTCGCTCTACACGCGCCTGGACGAATTCTGCGGCGGCGACCCCCACATCGCGGCTTCGCTCAAGCGCACACGAACACCGATCGATATGGATATCGACAGCAAGATCGACGAGGTCGAGACACTCGAACGCATCGCCATGTACTGGCACAACCCGGCCGATCGCGACGCCATCGCGGCGGAGCTCGACACGCTCGGAGGCATTGAGGTCACACGTTCGTACGCCATGAATATCGAGGTCATGGGCGAGGGCGCCACCAAGGGAACGGCCCTCACGTGGCTATGCGAGCACCTGGGCGAGCGTCTCGCCGACGCCTGGGCGTTCGGCGACAACATCAACGACATCCCCATGCTGCAGGCAGCGGGCCATGGCATGGCCATGATCAACGCCGAGCCCGAGGATCGCGACGCCGCCGACGCCATCACCGAGTACGACAACGACCACGACGGCGTCGCCCGCACCATCATGGCCGCCCTCGCCTAGCAACAGCAACCCGGCAGGGTAGCTAATTTGGAGACACTCTTCGCGGGGCGTCGCAAGGACTGTCCCCATCTGCCGAATTAGGCGAGACTCTCCAGCACGCGACGGAGCTCCTGCTGGACGGCGTGGTCGCGGTTGCACCCCACCACGCGATCGGCGACTGCCTTGAGCGCGGGGCGCGCGTTTTCCATCGCGCAGCCCGTGCCGACAAAGCGAATGATCTCGTAGTCGTTCATCGAGTCGCCAAACGCCATGACCTCGTCGCGTTCGACGCCATAGTGCTCCATGAGCTGTGCGATGCCCGAGGCCTTCGACACACCGGGCTGCATGGCATCGATCCACGCGTTGCCCGAAGGCGCGAAAGAGAACAGGCCGCCCAGCTCGCGCTGCAACACGTAGGCGTTGTCCATCACGTTGCCGTCATCGCAGATAATCGATGCCTTGATGATATTCACATGCGGATCGGGCAGTCCCCAAATGCGTTCGGCGTTGGGCAGATCTTTGTCGATCTCGCGGACAAATTTGTCCTCGTCGTCGAGCAAAAAGGACTTGGTGCGATCAAAGAGCGCCAGATGCATGTTAGGAAACATCTTGACCGTGCGCGCGAGCTTGCGGACGGCGAGATGCGAATATACCTCGCGATCGACCTCGACCCCTTCTGCATAGACCTGCGCACCATTCGCCGCGACAAAGTCCATTTTGTCGACCACGGGCGCAAAGAACTCGCATAGGCGGTCGTAACGGCGGCCCGAGGACGCAGCAAAGTGCACGCCGCGCTCGCGCAGGGCCTCAATCAGCTCATATGTCTCGGGCGGTACCTGGCTATTCTCATCAAGCAACGTGCCGTCCATATCGGATGCAATCAGTTTAAACATAGAAAAGCTCCCTTCGGACTTGTTGGAATCGAACGTGTATCCGATTCCAACGTACCCAAAGGGAGCTCAGATAAGACTCTGCGGGCGTAAACGTTACAAGGACCTGGCAAATAGCTCACACATGCCAGAGGCCTCACGGTCGCGGCGTCAGGCGACACGCCACCCCGACGGCTAGTCGTTTAAGAACGTCCCCGATGACTAGTCGGCGTAGGTGAAGGTCGTGACGTCGAACATGCCCTCGGGGCGGATGCGGAGCGTCGGGATCACCGGCAGGGGCAGGAAGATGATGCCCATAATGGGGTCGAGCGGCGGCTCGATGCCCATGGCACGCGCCTTGACCATAAAGTCGTCGTGCTGCGCGGCGACATCCTCGGCCGTGCCCTCGCTCATCAGGCCACCGAGCGCCAGCGGAATGCGCGCCACGACCTCGCCGTTGCGCACCAGCACGTGACCACCTTGGCCCACGGCCTCAACGGCGGCCATCATATCGGCGGCGTTGTCGCCCACGACGCACACGTTGTGCGAGTCGTGGCCGATCGTCGAGGCGATGGCGCCACCCGTGATGGTGAAGCCGCGCACCCAGCCGCGACCGATGTGCTTGCCGACAAGACCCAGGCCCGCAGGACCATCACCGTCGGCGCCCTCAGCTTGCAGCGACACGCCGCGGCCGTGGCGCTCGATCAGCATAATGCGGCGCAGGCCCTCGGCGTTCTCGGGGCGAGCCATACCCGTGATGGCCTTACCCGGCACCACGTCAATCACGGCCTCGCCCGGCTTAAAGGCATAGTCGAATACGTCGAGCGAAAGCTTCGGCAGCTTAACGGAGGCGCGCAGCTCATCGGCAAGCGCCGCAACCTCGGCCATCTCGGGCGCAACCTCGCCCACAAAAGTGCCGTCCTGTGCCACGAGCGCGCCGGCGGCATATACGCGATGCGGAGCCGTGGCAAACGTCAGGTCATTGAGCACCAGCAGGTCGGCACGCTTGCCCGGGGCAATCGCACCACGCAGTTCGTGCGGGTCGCGGCAGCCGTGATCCAGGCCAAACGCCTCGGCCGTGGAGAGGGACGCCATAGAGATAGCGACCACGGGGTCGATACCGGCCTCAATCGCCACGCGGCAGGCATTGTCGATCATGCCGGTCGCAAGCGCATCGGAAGGGGCGCGGTCGTCAGTCGCAAAGCAGCAGCGGCGGGCGCGCGCGGGGTTCTCCAGCAGCATCGGCGACAGATTGGCCAGGTCATGGCTGCACGTGCCCTCGCGCAGCATCACGTACATGCCACGAGACAGCTTGTCGAGCGCCTCCTCGGGAATCGTCGACTCGTGGTCGGCGATAATGCCCGCCGCGGCATAGGCATTGAGGTCCTTGCCGGCAACGAGCGGTGCATGGCCGTCGACCTGCTTGGACGGAGTCTGGTTGGCAGCATCGATGCGAGCACAGGTCTCGGGGTCGGCCATAAAGACACCCGGCAGGTTCATCATCTCGCCCAGGCCAAAAACATCGCCCGGATGCTCGGCAAAAAACGCCTGCATGTCAGCGGCGGTAATCACAGCGCCCGCTTGCTCATCGGGCAGCGCGGGCACGCACGAGGGCATCATGTACTTGATGGAAATGGGCGCGCGGCGACCGTCCTCGATCATAAAGTGCAGGCCGTCCATGCCCGCCACGTTGGCGATCTCGTGGCTGTCGGCAATGGCGGTAGTGGTACCGCGCGTCGCCGCCATGCGCGCATACTCGGCGGGTCGGATGTTCGAGGACTCAATGTGCAGATGTCCGTCGATAAAGCCGGGGGCGAGATAGCGACCCTGGCAGTCAATAACCTCGGCAGCCTCATAGGTACCGGCAGCATCGTCGCGACCGTTGTAGAGCACGCCGACGATTACACCGTCCTTGACGGCAACACTACCGGGCGCCACGCGCTGACCGTACACGTCGACAATCTGTGCATTGGTAAACAGCGTGTCGACGGGTACGCGACCCTCGGCGGCCTCGATCACAGACCTCATGACCTCAACGGACATACATACTCCTTTAAC
>CAUBOH010000041.1 GCA_958437495.1 uncultured Collinsella sp.
TGAACTTCTCCTCGATGCGGTTCCAAGCACGCTCGTACTCGGCACGCTTCTTGGACAGGACCAGACGACCGTCCTTGTCCTCCTTCTGGAGAACCAGAGCCTCGATGGGATCACCGAGTGCAACGATGTCTGCAGGGTTAGCGTCCTTGCGGATGGACAGCTCGCGGACCGGGATAACGCCCTCGGACTTGAATCCGATGTCAACGAGCACCTCGTCATACTCGATCTTAACGACAGTGCCGTTAACGAGATCGCCCTCATCAAAGTCGGTAATCGTACCGTCGATGAGGTTGTTCATCTCCTCCTCGTTGACATCGTCAAGAGAGAAAATGGACGAGTTCTGAATCTCACTCAAAGGTGGACCCCTTTCGAACTACGGGGCCCCGATTGCTAGGACCTACAGAAGGGTGCGACAAGCACACAACGTTTAGGAACACTCGGGAGCCGACAGATACTAATGTGACGCTTATGCAATCACGTTCGTATAGGTTACGGGGAAATGAGTTCGATTTCAAGCGTGAACTGCGATTTTTTACTCGTGTGGAGACTTTTTCGCAATCTTATGAACACTCGTCTCCACAACTTGACGATAACCAGCCAGGCATTTGGCTTTGGGGTAAAGTATCCGGAGCCAACGACTCTAGATCAAATTTACGAGAAAGGTGCCCGCGTGCTCAAAGCAGTCGTTTTCGATATGGACGAGACGCTTCTTAGCATCAACCTCAACGCGTTCATCCTTCGCTATTTTAAGGATGTCTCATCGATGCTCGCGGATATCGGGCGCCGTAGCCGCGGTGGCACGATGGCACGCCTCGGCACCATCTTGGTCGACCTCAACGCCAATCGCCGCAGTGGCACGGACAATCGCACCAATCTTGAGTTTTACCGCACCGAGGTCGAGCGCAGGTGTGGTATCTGCCTCTCCGACCCCATCATCTACGAGGCGTTTACCTACTACGACCGCGAAGTTCTTCCGTACAAGAACGACGATGTCATTAACGCCCACGCCATGCCGGGCGCACACGCCGCGCTCCAGGCCGTACAGGACGCAGGACTGCGCTGCGCGCTCTTTACCAACCCCAGCTTTCCCAAGGGGGCCATCGAGTGCCGCATGGGTTGGGGCGACCTGGCCGACGCCCCCCTTGAACTCGTGACGCACATGGGCAACGCCACGCGCTGCAAGCCCGATGTCACCTACTATCTAGAGCAGCTTCAGGTGATGGGGCTCGAGCCGCACGAGGTCCTTATGGTGGGCAACGATCCCAAACGCGACTTCCCGTCCCCCGATTGCGGCATCCAAACCGCCTATGTGGGCCAAGGCAAACCAAGCCGAGCCACCTGGCGAGGAACCATGGAAGATTTCGCCCGCGACTTTAACGCCGTAATCGAAGCCTTCTACGAACACCAAGTAGCCGACGAACTGTCATAGGACCCCTCGCTCCAAATAAAACAGCGCCGCAGGTTGAGAAAAAATGAGGCAAAGGGGATCGTCCCTTTGTCCCATTAGAAAAGGACCGCCGGTAGAACAAAAGTCAGCGAGCGGGTCGCATTTGAGGCAAGGTGCCGTGAAATGAAAGGGCGCTGACCTTTCGGTCGCGCCCTTGAAATTGAACGGCAGATTGTCCAAATGCGGCCCGCGCAGCGTCGACTGGTCCGCCGTTCGGCAGAACGGCGGAACCAATAAACTAACAAACTCGAGTCTTGCCGATCATGATGTTGAGGATCTCGACGTCGGTATCTTTCATACCCACACGGCCAACATAGCCCATGCTGGCGATTGTCTGCTCAACGGTATCCTGGATTAGGCCCTCGCCGGCACGGAAGCCACGGCCCTGCATGGCCATATCGTGGCCCAGAATCGCCGCATCAACGGCTGCGGAAATCTTGGCGGCACAGCTCGCCTTGGCGCCGTCGCACACGATGCCGCCCACGTTGCCAAGCGTATTCGAGACCGTCGCGCCAATCTGCTCGCGCGTGCCACCGCACAGCCAGGTAATCGCAGCACCGGCGCCGCACGCGGCGCAAATAGCGCCGCAAAATGCCGAGAGCGCACCAATATAGCTCTTGATATGCACGGCGATAAGATCGGACAGCATCACGGCGCGCACCAGGCGCTCGTGGTCGCAGCGCAAATACTCGGCATACTCCATGACGGGCAATGCGCAGGTAATGCCCTGATTGCCCGAGCCGCACACAATGGCGACCGGCAGCGCGCAGCCGTTCATGCGGGCGTCGGAACCGGCAGCCGCACGGGCACGGGCACGGCAGGCGACGTCATCGGCACGAGCACCCAATAGCGTACGACCCACCTCGGCGCCCCAAGCGTGCGCAAGGCCCTCGGCACTGATCGCGCCATTCAGCTCAATCTGACGCTCAACGGCAGCGCGGGCGTCCTCAATGTCGCCGTCCTCGATAAAGTCGATGATGGACTCAATCGACATGGGCGTGTCGGCCTTATCCGCCGCCCGCTCAGCCACGACGCGCTCAGCGCAGGCGGCGCACTCCCCCGCCGACTTGCCGCACACCGGAATACCGTCGAGCGTATGGCACGTGACATTAGTGTGGTGGTCGGTAATCTCGACGACCGCGATATGGCCCCCGGCTATGGCAGTCACCTTGATGTAGAGGTTGGGCACGCCCTCGACAAGCGACACATCGCAGTAGCCGGCGTCGGCGAGGAGCTCGACCACGCGAGCACGGTCTTCATCGTTAACGCTCTCGAGCACCTCGAGCGCGCTCTTGGCGTCGCCGCCCACGGCACCCAGCACGGCCGCAGCCTCAATACCGTGCATACCGCCCGAGTTGGGCACGGTCACGCTCTTGACGTTCTTGATGATGTTGCCCGAGCAGGCAACGTCCATATGATCGGGTTCGCAACCGAGTGTCTGGCTCGCCAGCGCCGCTGCATAGGCAACGGCAATAGGCTCGGTGCAGCCGAGCGCACAAACAAGCTCGCGGTTCAAGACATCGCAAAACGCGGCATCGCGAATAGAATCGGTAGGCATAGGTATCTCCTGCTTACATAACGAACTGGACTCTCGATAATAATTAGCTCTTTTATTTGATAACAATGCATCAAAAACCGCAACCATGGTTCCGACGGACGGCATTCAAGCGCAATCTGACGGCATTAATTCATGAGAAGCAAGTCTTGCTGCATGCTAAAGCGTTTGACCAAAAAACGCCCGAGTGTTTACGCAAAAGTCGCGCTATCATGCAGTCGAACGCGGTAAAACCTTTAGCATTTGAGCCGCACAGACCAGAGAGGAACCATCCATGAAGATCGGTATCGGTAACGACCACGCCGCCGTCGAGCTCAAGAACATCATTTCCGAGCACCTGAAGGAGCGCGGCTACGAGGTCGTGAACTTTGGAACCGACACCTCCGAGAGCTTTGATTACCCCATTGCCGGCTACAAGGTGGGTAAGGCCGTTGCCAACGGTGACGTCGACCTGGGTATCCTGATCTGCGGTACCGGCGTCGGCATCAGCCTAGCCGCCAACAAGGTCGAGGGCGTTCGCGCCGTCGTGTGCTCCGAGCCCTTCAGCGCCAAGCTCTCGCGCATGCACAACAACACCAATGTGCTCGCCTTTGGCGCCCGCGTCGTGGGCTCCGAGCTCGCCAAGATGATTGTCGACGAGTGGCTCGACGCCGAGTTTGAGGGCGGCCGCCACGAGCGTCGCGTCAATCTCCTCAACGAGATCGACCACACGCGCGGCCTTAAGATCGTCGACGAAGCCTAAACCACTCAGCGCCACAAGCTAACAGCAGGGGCCCGCTCGGAACACATGTCCGAGCGGGCCCCTTTGTAGATTTTGGAATAAAAAGGGCGCTGCGGATGGAGTTCCGCGGCGCCCAAGCCACACGCTAACAGCTTTAAGGAGTCAAAGCTGGTTTAGCCAAAGAAACGCTTGATCTCGATCTCGGCGTTCTCCAGGCAGTCGGAGCCGTGGATCACGTTAGCGTTAACATCGACAGCGAAGTCGCCGCGAATGGTGCCGGGGGCAGCCTCAAGCGGGTTGGTAGCGCCCATGAGGGTACGCATCTTGGAGACAGCGGAGAGACCGGAAACGACCATCTTGACGACCGGACCGCTCGTCATAAAGTCACACAGACCGCCAAAGAAGGGCTTGTCGGCCAGATGGGCGTAGTGCTCCTGGACGGTAGCACGATCGAGCGTGGTCATCTCCATGCGCTCGATGACAAGGCCGCTGCGCTCAATGCGAGCAACGATCTCGCCGATCTTGCGATCGCGCACAGCGTCGGGCTTAATCATGATGAAGGTCTTCTCGATAGCCATAAGGTAGCCTTTCAAGTAGGTTCGCGCGTGCCCAAGTCCCATTCCGGCACCCGCCTGGACTGCATCGTAACAGAGTTCTAGCTGCAGTTAAACAAAAAGCCGTTTATTGAAGCGTTATTATTTATTGAAGCGCTCTATATGTGTCACTTCTGTTCCGAAGCCCGACTAGAGTACCATCCGCCCCACTTTCAACTGCAACGAACAGAACGGGCGGTCGATTGTCGCCCGTGAACGCACCCCCTTCACAACCTGCGCAAATGTCCTACAGAAGTTCTCGACAAGCCCCTCCCCCATAGCAACAAAATACGGACGCCCACATCAGCAGACGTCCGTAAAGCAAAAACGATTTGCCAATACATGGCCAAAACGGCTTCAGCCAAACCTCTATTTTGCCCCGTGACCCATCTCGACGACCTTGGTCAGCGATCCAAACACGCCCTGGTCGGCCACGAGCTGTGCCTCGGCACGCTGCAGCTGCACGGCAACGGCGGCAGGAGCGGTGCCGCCCTCGGTCGTGCGCGCGGCAACGATCGACGGGATGTCGAGCGCCTCGGTAATATCGCGCTCAAAGAGCGGGCTTGCCTCCTGGAACACCTCAAACGGCAAATCCTCAAGATTGCAGCCGCGCTTCTCACACATCAGGACCAGATGGCCCACCACGGCATGTGCCTCACGGAACGGCAGGCCACGCTTGGCCAGGTAATCGGCAACATCGGTGGCGGCAAGATGACCCACACCGCACTCGCGCGCCATGGCGTCCTCGTTGACAGTCCAGGTCGAGATCATGCCCGCCATAACGGACAGGCACTGCATGAGCGTGTGAGCGGTATCGAGCGCGCCCTCCTTGTCCTCCTGCAAGTCCTTGTTATAAGCAAGCGGCAGGCCCTTCATGGTCACGAGCAGCTGCACCAGGTTGCCATACACACGGCCGCTCTTGCCGCGGATAAGCTCGGCAAAGTCGGGGTTCTTCTTCTGTGGCATGATAGACGAGCCGGTGGAGTAGGAGTCGGAAAGCGTGATAAAGCCAAATTCGGAGCTCGACCACAGCACGATCTCCTCGGAAAGACGCGACAGGTGCATGGCCATGACGGAGCCGGCGTAATGCAGATCGAGCAGGAAATCACGGTCGGAAACCGCATCGAGCGAGTTGGGAATCACACCCGCAAAGCCAAGCTCGGCAGCCGTCATCTGGCGATCGAGCGGATAGCTCGTACCGGCAAGCGCGGCAGCACCCAGCGGGCAGTTGTCGGCGGCATCAAAGGCGGCCTTCAGGCGTGTAAAGTCGCGCGCGAACATCCAGGAATACGCCAGCAGATGATGCGACAGCAGCACGGGCTGAGCATGCTGCATGTGCGTGTAGCCCGGCAGAATCACCTTGTCGTACTTCTTGGCCGCATCCACCAGCACATGGCGCAGTTCAAGATTGGCCTCCATGAGTTCCTTGGCCAGCGCCTTGACGCCCAGACGTGTATCGGTCGCCACCTGGTCGTTGCGCGAACGCCCGGTATGCAAGCGCTTACCGGCCTCGCCGATGCGACGCGTCAGCTCGCTCTCGATGGACATATGAATGTCCTCATCGTTGATATCGAAGGTGAAGTTGCCGGCATCGATATCCTGTTCGATTCCGGTCAGGCCCTCGGCAATCGCCTGCTCGTCCTCGGCACTGATGATGCCCTGGGCCGCCAGCATCTTGGCATGCGCCTTAGAACCGGCGATATCCTGCTTATAGAGATGTTTGTCGACCGGCAGCGACGCGCCAAACTCCTGCGTGACCTCGGCCACTCCCGCCTCAAAACGACCGCCCCAAAGAGCCATGGAACCGTCCCCTTTCTCCGAATACCAAAACAAGCGCCCAGCGCAATGCGCTATGTCGCTAAAGCGATTTTTCAACCGCTAGTTTTACACATTCCCCACCGTGCGCGGGGCCATGTAGCTAATTTGCAAAGAAGTGACGCACCAGGCACTTGGCGCCCAACGTCTCCCTCCGGATGTTGCCTTGCGAACCATCGATCCAGGCCTTCAGGCTCATAGGAACATCCTCGACCTTTGCAGCATCGAACTCGGGCGCGAGGGCAAGTAAGGCATGCGCGACAGCAGTGAACATAATGGATACTCCTCATATATATAGGCGCAGGGCCGCCAAATTGATAGAAGGAGCCCCGCCGGACAACCCCGGCGGGGCTCGGACTCAGCCGCGGACGCGGCATCATATATGCGGGCGGAACGTAGGGGCCACCGATGTTAAGAAGTGTCAGCAAGCATAACGAAAGGTAGGGACCCCGTGCGCCCGTTTTGTATCACGCGGATGGGCCGCGCGGATACCAAGGGAAGGAGGCGCTAGGCCTGGGCGGCAGCGGAGCTGGGACCCTGGACTTTTGCCCACGTCTTGAGCGACAGCGTATCGATCTCGATAAAGCCGGCGCTGGCCTTCTCGTCAAACGTGGTGTCGCGGTCGTAGGTAGCCAGACCGTAGTCGTAGAGGCTGAAGGGGCTCTTGCGGCCGACGACATGGCAGTTGCCCTTAAAGAACTTCAGGCGGACGGTGCCGGTCACGAACTTCTGGGTGTCGGCCATAAAGGCATCGAGCGCGTTCTTGAGCGGGCTGTACCACTGGCCGTTGTACACGGCGGTGGCCCAATCCTGCTCGAGCTTGATCTTGGTCTTGAGCAGATCGCCCTCGACGCAGATGTCCTCGAGCGCCTTGTGGGCGGTGATGAGCGTCAGGGCGCCGGGAACCTCGTAGCACTCGCGGCTCTTGAGGCCCACCAGACGATCCTCGACCAGATCGAGACGGCCAAAGCCGTTGTCGCCGGAGATCTTGTTGAGTGCGATGACGATCTCGGAGAGCTTCATCTTCTTGCCGTCGACGGCGACGGGCTTGCCGGCCTCAAACTCAATCTCGGTATACGTCGGGGTGTCGGGCGTGTCCTCGGG
>CAUBOH010000042.1 GCA_958437495.1 uncultured Collinsella sp.
TCGGGGTCGACGACGGCGACCTCGGGGGCGTCGTTGGTGTCGACGCACACGAACTTGCGGACCTTCTCGGGGTCGGTGATGACGTAGTTGATGGTCACCTCGGCGGCAGTACCGGCGGTCGTCGGCACAGCGATGGTGAACACGGCGTGGTTCTTGGTGGGAGCAACGCCCTCGAGGCTGCGGACATCGGCGAACTCGGGGTTGTTGATGATGATGCCAATAGCCTTGGCGGTGTCCATGGAGGAGCCACCACCAATGGTCACGATAGCGTCAGCCTCGGCGGCCTTAAAGGCCTCGACGCCGTCCTTGACGTTCTGGATAGTGGGGTTGGGCTTGATCTCGGAGTAGAGGCTCCAAGCGATGCCGGCGGCGTCGAGCTCGTCGGTCACCTTAGCGGTAACGCCAAACTTGACCAGATCGGGGTCGGAGCAG
Organism: uncultured Collinsella sp.; assembly: GCA_958437495.1. Classification (GTDB taxonomy): domain Bacteria; phylum Actinomycetota; class Coriobacteriia; order Coriobacteriales; family Coriobacteriaceae; genus Collinsella. The sequence continues at coordinate 433 of CAUBOH010000042.1, forward strand.
ACGAAGATCTTCTTGTAGCCGCGACGCTGGAGCTCGCCGGGGATCTCCTTGATGGCGCCGGAACCATGATAAGAAATGGTGTTGAGAACGAAACGATTAGCCATTGATAGCCTCCCATCGTGTGCGGGGCACCCATTACGCCCCGCGCTATGAATCCCATCCTAACGCTTTTGAAACAAAAAAACACGCGAGAACGTCAAAAGTGTTAAAGCGTTTCAACAGATGATGAAAAATATTGCGGCAAAGGGACAGCCCCTTTGCCGCATTCGGTTACTTTCGACAGCCCTCTTTCCAAGCCTCGGCCGCAACCTTCCAGCGAAAACGCAAATCGCGCTCGCGGTCGATAAACATGATGGCAAACGCGACAAACAGCAGCACGCTCGCCACGACGATGGCGTGCAGGCCAATGCGCTCAATACACCAGTTGCCCAACACGGCGCCAAACACAAAGGTAAAGATCACGCCAAAATACAGCAGGCCGTTTTCCAAAAAGCCGCGCCTGTGGGTGATGATGTAATCGTCCACGTTTTGCAGCGCGTTGCGCAAGTTACCGATGCACATGGTCGTAGCGATGCCGTGACCGTGGATCTTGCGGAAGCTCTCGACCTGCATGCCGCAGGCAAACGAAGTGAGGCAGTTGGCGAGCAGGTTGTAACCGCCACCGGGGATAAAGCTCACGCCCAGCAAGATGACGGCTTCAAAAAACACCGTCACCTGACGCCAGTGGATCACGCTGCCAAAACGCTCGTGTACCAGGTCGGCAAGCATAATGCCCACGGCAAACGACACCACGGGGAAGAAATAGCGTCCCGCCAGCGCCCAGTTGCCTTCCGAGATGCTCACGCCCACGAGCAGGATGTTGCCCGTCTGCGCGTTGGCGAAAACATGATCGCGCCCAATGTACGAATAAACGTCCATAAAGCCACCGGCGAGCGCCAAGATGATGCCCAGCTCGATGGACTCCGATATCTGTTTGGCACGCTGCATCGTCGTGCATCCTCCTTGTTGACGACTCTCTCGTGCGTTAGCGGAAACATAACCGCCGTTCATACTGTAACCCATTGACAACATGGCGCGCGCGCGAGACGGGCTCCTCGACGCGCAGATACACAGTCTGGAAACAAACGGCACCTGCATCGACACGCCGATCCGCCAGCCCATGTACTCCACTAGTCTTTTTAGCCCCGTCCCAAAAAGACTGGTTACAATTACGTGCAGCATACAAACACCGGGAGGGATCGTGGCAAAAAAGCCTCAGCACGCTCAGAACAACCAGCGCAGTCAGCAAGGCAAACAGGGCCAGCAGCAAAAGCGCGGCGGTAAGGCGCAGGGTGGGCACACCACGCACACCCAGGCAGCGCCCTCACGCCCCTGGCGTCCGGGCCGCGATAAGTTCCTCCCCGTCAGCCGCGCCGACATGAACGCGCGCGGCTGGGACCAGTGCGACTTTGTCTACATCTGCGGCGACGCCTACGTGGACCATCCCAGCTTTGGCATGGCCATCGTCAGCCGCGTACTCGATGCACACGGTTACAAGGTGGGCATTATCTGCCAGCCCGACTGGACTGATCCCGCCAGCATCACGGTGCTTGGCGAGCCACGCCTGGGCTTTCTCGTCAGCGCCGGCAACATGGACTCCATGGTCAACCACTATTCGGTGACCAAGCACCGCCGCCACACCGACGCCTATACTCCCGGTGGCGAGGAGGGGCACCGCCCCAATCGTGCCGTCACGGTCTACGGCAACCTCATCCGCCAAACGTTTAAGGATGCCCCCATCATCATCGGCGGCATCGAGGCGAGCCTGCGCCGTCTGGCCCACTACGACTACTGGCAGGACAAGCTCAAGCGCTCGGTACTACTCGACTCGGGCGCCGACATCCTCATCTACGGCATGGGCGAGCACGCGATCGTCGAGATCGCCGACGCGCTCGATGCCGGACTGCCTGTCAACCAGATCACCTATATCAACGGCACCGTCTACCGCACCAGCTCGCTCGACGAGGTCTACGACTACGACCTGCTGCCCAGCTGGGACGACCTTTCCGCCGACAAGCTCAACTACGCGCGCAGCTTTAACGTGCAGCAGCAGAATATGGACCCCATCACCGGACATCGCCTGGTAGAGCCCTACCCCAACAGCGTCTATGTGATACAGAACCCGCCGTCGGCGACGCTCACCACCGACGAGATGGACGAGGTGGCCGAGCTCCCCTACGCACGCGATTGGCATCCCGACTACGACGCGGCGGGAGGCGTGCCAGCCTTTGCCGAGATCAAGTTTTCGATCAGCTCCAACCGCGGGTGCTTTGGCGAGTGCTCGTTTTGTGCGCTCACCTTCCACCAGGGTCGCGTGCTGCAGATGCGCAGCCACGATTCGATCATGCGCGAGGCCAAGCTGCTCACGCACGATCCCGAGTTTAAGGGCTACATCAACGACGTGGGCGGACCGACGGCAAACTTTAGCCGCCCGGCCTGCGACAAGCAGCTCAAACACGGCGTGTGCAAGAACAAGCGCTGCCTGTGGCCGAGCGTGTGCAAGAACATGGTGGTCGACGAGAGCGGCTACACGCAGCTGTTGCGCGACCTGCGCCAGCTGCCGGGCGTCAAGAAGGTCTTCGTCCGCAGCGGCATCCGCTTTGACTACACCATGGCCGATGCCTCGGACGAGTTTTTGCGCGAGCTACTGGAACACCATGTCTCGGGCCAGCTGCGCGTAGCGCCCGAGCACGTGAGCGACGCAGTGCTCTCCGTAATGGGCAAGCCGAGCCGAGCTGTCTACGACGCGTTCTGCCGTAAATTTGAACGCCTGAACCGCGAATACGGACTCAAGCAGTACGTGGTGCCGTACCTGATCTCGAGCCACCCCGGTTCAACGATGAAGGAAGCCGTGGACCTTGCCGAAGCCGTGCGCGACATGGGCTATATGCCCGAGCAAGTGCAGGACTTCTACCCCACCCCGTCCACTATGTCGACCTGCATGTACTACACCGGCGTGGACCCGCGCACCATGGAGCCGATCTATGTGGCACGCGACCCGCACGAAAAGGCCATGCAGCGCGCGCTCATTCAGTATCGCAAGCCCGAGAACTACAAGCTCGTGCGCGAGGCGTTGGAAAAAGCCGGCCGCCGCGATCTGATTGGCTACACCAAGCATTGCCTGATTCGTCCCGTGCCGCCGCGCCCGGGCGAGACGTCTTCTGGCGGTGGGCATGGCACCGGCAAGAAGGGCGGCAAACCGCATGGCGGCGGCGCTGGCAAGGGACCCAAAGGCAGCAAGGGCCACGGCGGCATGTCGCGCGCGCAGAACACTGCCGGGCGCAACCGTGCAGCTCAGGGGCGTCAGGGCGCCAACGGCGGCGGGCGTCGCAACTAGGGCAGCGGCGCGCTTGCTGCGTCCATCCCACACGCTTGGCGCAGTGAGCGCATTGCCTCAACGAGGATGACGCCGGCAATAGCGACCGTAATTGCCACGTCGAACGGCGTGTTCACAAACCAGAGCAACGTCATGAGATACGACCCGGCATTAAAGGCAAAATGCAGCAGGATCGTGTAGCGGAGCTTTCCGGTGGTCACGAGCACCCAGCCAAAGACCAGACCGGCGGCGCCGGCGTAGCAGCCCTGCACCCAGTTCATGTGCATAAAGCCGAAGACCGCCGCCTGCAGCACGATTGCCGCGGCGATGCCCCAGGTACTCGGGGCCGCCCAGGGCACCATGGCGCCGTCCTGTGCGCTCGCACGACGCCGGCGCTTCCAGAGCGGACGGCACTGTGGATTAAACGCACGCAGCGAAAACTCAAAAATAATGCCGCGCACCAGCAGTTCCTCGCAAAACGGAGCGCCGAGCACCGTGGTCAGAACGGCCAGATAGCTCGTGTCGCCCATGCCCGTCTCCTCGACAAGTTCGCTGTAATCGGCCGCCGCCTCGGGCAACAGCGACAGCACGGCGTCGGTCACGTAGCCAACGACCACCTGCAGGGCAAGGCCGATCACGATAACGCAGGTGATGCGCCTCCATGCCTTGCCTGCTCCCCCGCCAAGCGGGCGCTCGCCCTGCCAGCGCGCCATAAACGAGCGCGGCCACAGATAACGCCACCACAGCAGCGCCATCAAAAACGATGCCGTCTGCGCGACAGCCTGAAGCAATTGAATGTCGAGGTCATCGATCGAAAAGCCCATGAACACCGACGCGACGCCCAGAGCGGAAAACAAAACCACGCTCAGGGCAATATCGGCAGCGACGACGCCAAAACAGGCAAGCGACCAAATCATCGCATTGAGCATGCCAACCTCCTCAAGAACCGTTTCCTAGTTCTACCACAAACTGGCAAAACGCTGATCTCTTGGGGGCGGAGGAAAACGGATCATTTTGTTGCTGAGTTAGTATTTAGAGCGCGATGACATCCGAGATATCGAGCACTTGAGCATCGGCGACGTCGTGCGTGGCAAGCAGGAGCATGCGGCCGTCGAGCAGGTCGAGCACAGCCTCGGCCGTCGAATCGCGCGCAGAGGCGTCCAGGCCGGTAAAGGGCTCATCCAGAATGACGGCACAGCCGCCACACAGCAGGGCTCGAGCGATCTCGACGCGACGGCGCTGTCCACCCGAAAGCTCGGCCACGCGCGCGTGCACGTCGATTCCCGGCACCAACCGGCGCAACAAAGCCGCAGCACTCGAGGCGTCCGCGCATGCATCGGCACACACCAGCACGTTATCCAGCGCCGAGGCGGACTCGACCAAGCGCGCATCCTGAAACACCATCGAGCACGGCGCGCACTCCCCCGCCGCCAGGGCGAGCAGCGTCGACTTGCCCATGCCCGAAGCGCCCATCACGCAAACACGCCCACCCGCGGGCACGTTGAGCGCCAAACCGTCGAGCGCCGGCGCCCAGGGCGCGCGATCGCCCACGGCAAGCGCAAGCTCCGCTGCAGCGCCATCGCTCGCAGCCCCCGCACGCCCACGGCCCCCGCGTCCATGCGCCCGCACGGCAACACGCCATGCCACGGAACCCGAAACCCGCAGCAGCCACACCAGCACGCGCTCACACGCCCACGAGGCAGCAACGACCAGCACGGTCCACGCCAGCAGGTCCGCCGTCTCGATCAAAAGCTTCGCCTGATAGATGCGCTCGCCCACGGTGCCCGTCGCCATGCCGATGAGCTCCGCCGCCACGCCGGCCTTCCAGCTCATGCCGATCACGGCACGCGCACACGAAAGCACAAACGGCAGGACCTCGCGCCAGGTATGGGCGCAAAACAGACGCCAACCCCGCACGCCATGCAGACGAAACATCTGCTCCAGCGGCTGATCAACCTGCGTCAAACCCTCGACCAGCGAAAAATACACGCCCGGCAGCGCCATCAAAAAGACCGCGGCGATGCTCACGCGCGCCGATCCCAACCAGATAAGCAACAGAACCACCACGCAGGCAACCGGCGTCGCCTTTACAAACGAAAGCGCCGGCGCCACCAAGCGTGCAAACGCCCGCGAGCGCGACGAAATTCCGGCCAGCAGACCACCGCACACCGCGGCAAGCGCCAAACCGCCTAGAATCCGCGCACCCGAGCCCGCCAAAATCGCCCAGGTACCACCATCGCACACCAGCCGCAGCAACGCCACCACAACAGCGCCCGGCCCCGGCAAAATCAACGGCTGCGCTACGAGACCCGCCACCAGCACCCACACGGCAAGCCAAAAGGCGGCGACGGCACCACCTGCCGCCACCGCCTTCATACGCTCTGTCATTTGTCGAGCAAACGCACGCACGGGCTACTCCATGTAGTAGAAATCATCAGCCGGGAGCTTGCCGCCCACGGCGCTCGCATCCGCATCGGCCAGCACCTGCAGGTACCCACCGAGCGCCGCCTTCATATCTTTCCCCGTCTGGCATACAAGCATGCACCCGGGAATCGCCTTTTCGGCAATCGCGGCGTTATCGACGATACCCGCATCGACCACGGCCTGCGCCCAGTCTGCCGGCGCCGCATTGACGGCCTTCACGCTCGCCTCATGGCAGCGCAAGAATTCCGCCACGGCCTCGGGAT
>CAUBOH010000043.1 GCA_958437495.1 uncultured Collinsella sp.
AACCTTAATTTCAAAGTCCAAGAAATGGGATGCAGTTCAAAAGGAGCCTGTCCCCATTGCGCCAATTACTTGGCGAGTTTGTCGACGACGCGTTCGATCTCGGCGAGCTTGGCAGCCTTGAGTTCCTCATCGCCCGATTCAATTGCCGAGGTCACGCAACCCTCAATGTGAGCCTTGAGCACATCGGCGTTGATGCGCGCGATGAGCGCCTGCGTTGCCATGAGCTGCGTGGAAATATCGACGCAGTAGCGGTCCTCCTCGACCATCCGCAAGATGCCGTCGATCTGACCGCGTGCCGTCTTGAGCATGCGGGTCACCGATTTATGGTCTGCCATCATGGCGGGTCCTCGTTTCTGGTCGATGGGGTCAATGCCTCTGGTGGCTGCTACGCGGCGGTCACGGACAGGGCGTGGAACTTCTCGCCGGCGTCTTCGACGGCGGCAGCGAGCTGCTCAGCGGTTACGGTGTCGGCGCACTCCACCTGTACGGTCTGAGTCTCGTGATCGGCATCGGCGTCGGTCACGCCGGCAACGTTGAGCAGCGCCGTCTCGACAGTAGCGTCGCAGTGGCCGCACATGAGGCCGGAAGTCTTAATTGTGTAACGCATGGGTATTCCTCTCTGTTGTGTCGGCTTTCCCAGGCACTCGACCTTGATCTTCAAGCCGTCGCTCGCGTACCAAAGTACGCGTCGCTCCTCTTTCAGGTCAATCTCGGGCACCTGGAAAACCCGTTCTAAATGGACGTAATGGTGAGCCTATTTTGCCACTTTGGGCTTAAAGGTTCGCAGGCGCAGCGCATTGCTTACGACGCACACGCTCGACAGGCTCATGGCCGCGGCGCCAAACATCGGCGAGAGCTGCCATCCCGTGAGCGGGAAGAACACGCCCGCCGCCAGCGGAATACCGATGCCGTTGTAGAACAGTGCCCAGAACAGGTCCTGCTTGATGTTGCGGATCGTGGCGCGCGACAGCTCGATGGCGCGGGCGACGTCCATGAGGTCGCTGCGCATGAGTACTACGTCGGCTCCCTCCTTGGCGATGTCGGCGCCGGTGCCGATAGCAAGGCCCACGTCGGCGCGCGCCAGGGCGGGGGAGTCGTTGATGCCGTCGCCCACCATGGCGACCTTGCCGCCCGCATCCTGCAATTCGCGCACGTGGCGTTCCTTGTCGGCGGGCAGGACGTCGGCGATAACCTGTTCGCTGCTCAGTCCCACGCGGCGGGCGATGGCCTCGGCCGTCACGCGGTTGTCGCCGGTGAGCATGCGCACATCGACGCCGAGCTTGCGGAGCGCGGTGATGGCCTCGGCACTCGTTTTCTTGACCTCGTCGGCCACGGCGATGGTGCCGACAAGCTCGCCGTTCTTGACAAAGAACAGCGGCGTTTTGCCCTCGGTGGCAAATTGCTCGGCAACGCCGGCGGGCACCTCCGCGCCCAGCTCGTTCATCAGGTGCACGTTGCCGGCTGCGATGACATTCTGCCCCTCGCGCGCCGTGACGCCTCGTCCAGGCACGGCGGCAAAGTCCTCGACCATGCGTGCCACGATTCCGCGCGCCTCGCACTCGGCCATAATCGCCTCTGCCAGCGGGTGCTCGCTCGAGCGCTCCAGCGCGGCAGCCAGCTTGAGCAGCGCCTTTTCGCTCATGGCGGGCGAGCCGTCAGCGCGCGCGGCAACCACAATATCGGTCACGGCCGGCTTGCCGCGGGTGACCGTGCCCGTCTTATCGAGTACCACGGTGCCCACACTGCGCAGGTTCTCCAGCGCCTCGACGCTTTTAAACAGAATGCCCATCTCGGCGCCCTTGCCGGTGCCCACCATAATGGCGACGGGCGTGGCCAGACCCAGTGCGCACGGACAGCTGATCACCAGCACAGCCACTGCGGAGGTGAGCGCCTCGTCCACGCTGCCGGTCAGTGCCATCCACACCGCAAAGGTCACGGCCGAGATCACAAACACCACGGGCACAAACACGCCGGCGACCTTATCGGCCAGGCGGGCGATAGGCGCCTTGGTGGCATTGGCGTCCTCGACGAGCTGGATGATCTTGGCAAGTGACGTGTCGGCTCCCACGCGTGTGGCGCGGAAGGTAAACGAGCCGGTGCGGTTGGCCGTGGCGGCGTTGACGGTGTCGCCGACGGTTTTCTCCACAGGGATGGATTCGCCGGTGAGCGCGCTCTCGTCTACGGCGGAGGCGCCCTCGAGCACCACGCCATCGACGGGGATGGACTCGCCGGGGCGCACGCGCAGGACCTGGCCGGGAAGGATACTGTCGACGTCGACGGTGGTCTCGGTGCCGTCATCGGCAACGACGGTCGCGGTCTTGGGTGCTAGGTCGATGAGCGCCTCGATAGCGCCGCCGGTCTTGGCCTTGCTGCGCGTCTCGAGGTATTTGCCCACGGTGACGAGCGACAGGATCGTGCCCGCGCTCTCAAAATACAGATTGTCCATGCCCGTCATCATGGCCTCGTGCACCTGACCTGTGGCCAGCTGGTCGGCCATGATAAACATGGCATAGAGCGACCAGGCGATCGACGCGGTGGCACCGACGGCGATGAGGGCGTCCATGGTGGGCGCGCCGTGCACGAGTGATTTAAAGCCGTTGATAAAGTACGCGTCGTTGACATAGACGATGGGGATGAGCAGGGCAAGCTCGGTGAGGGCGAGCGTCATGCTGTGGATGTGGTCGGTGAAGATGCCGGGCAGCGGCCAGCCGAGCATGTGTCCCATGCCTATGTAGAACAGCGGGATGAGAAAGATGATTGAGATGATGAGACGGGTGCGCATGGCGGAGGCGGCGGCCTCCAGCTTTTTGGTGGGCGACTCCATATGGGCGGCGCCGGACCTGGCTTGCGCGCTGCCACTTGAGCCGGCGGTGTCCGCGTCGACGGGTGAGGCCGAGTAGCCTGCGCGATCGACAGCGGTGCAGATGTCGTCGGGGGTGACCTGCGCGGGGTCGTAGTCGACCAGCATGGAGCCGGCGAGCAGGTTGACGGCGACGCTTTGGACGCCGTCGAGCTTGTTCACGGCACGGTCCACATGTGCCTGGCAGGCGGCGCACGTCATGCCGCCCACGTCGAACTTATCTTGAGCCATTGCTTCTCCTTTCTGTAGCGTAGTGTTGGAAATGTTAACCTGCTGATACTATACACCCATACCCCCTGGGGGTGTCCAGTGGAGATTGAAATGTATGACACTTCGTTGCAGATGAGGGTGGCTGCTCAATCGTTGCCAGCCCCTGCCAGACATCTCAATCTGTAACATCTAGCAGGGAAAATGACCTCTAACTGTTACAGATTGAGACATTGTCCGGCGGGGGAGTCTCTGCTTGGTTCCGTCCGCCCGTCATCTGTGGTTTACGTGGGGGCATGCGAAGCGCGGGTATACTAACCGGCGGCGAATCTGCTCCATCGCTTAGGGCCGCTGCGTCTGGACGGCGCGTGATATGGCTGCCAAAGCGATCGCCAGCGTGCTGAGCAACGTCCTCTCTGTGCGCACCTGTTTTTGTATGTATTAGCGCACTACCAAGCATGCTCGCGCGGCCGCATGCCGTGCCCATAACGCGTGCAGATAAGGAACAACAACATATGCGTAATTCTGTATCCGACGTCACGGACGCCGAGATTCTGGACGAGGCCCGCGAGGCCATGACCCAGGCTGCCTTTGATGCGGCCGACGAGGCCAGCGCCGCCGAGACCGTCGAGTCCGCGACCGAGAGCCTGCCTGCCTTTGACGAGCTGGGTCTTTCGGACGAGATGCTTCGTGCCATCGAGAACCTGGGCTACACGGCGCCCACGCCCGTGCAGGCCGGCTCCATCCCCGTGGTGCTCGAGGGCCGCGACCTGCTTGCCGCCGCTCAGACCGGCACCGGCAAGACGGCTGCCTTCTTGCTGCCGACCATGAACAACCTGGAGCACATCGCTCCGCCCAAGCCCGTGCGCGAGCGCGGAGGCCGCAACCGCCGTCGCGGCGCCAAGAAGCCCGAGGGCAACGGTCGCGGTCCCGCGATGCTCGTCATTACCCCCACGCGCGAGCTTGCCCAGCAGATCGACGAGGTCGCCGGTAAGATTGCCGACGTCACCGGCCATGTTGCCGTGACCGTCGTGGGCGGCGTGAGCTACAAGCCGCAGACCGCGGCGCTCAAGTACGGCTGCGACATCCTGGTCGCCACGCCGGGCCGTCTGGTCGACCTGATCGAGCAGGGCGCCTGCCACCTGAACGAGGTCAAGGTGCTGGTGCTGGACGAGGCCGACCGCATGCTCGACATGGGCTTTTTGCCCGCCGTCCGCCGCATCGTGCGCGAGACGCCGGCCGAGCGTCAGACGCTGCTGTTCTCGGCCACGCTTGACGAGGAGGCCGTGGGCGAGATCACCGACCTGGTGAGCGACCCGGCCCGCGTGGAGATCGCGCCCGCCACGTCGACCGCCGACACCGTCGACCAGTTTGTGTTCCCGGTGTCCATCGAGGCCAAGAACAACCTGCTGCCCGAGTTCCTCAAGAAGGAAGGCCCGGAGCGCACTATCGTCTTTATGCGCACCAAGCACCGCGCCGACAGCTGCTGCCGTCGCTTGGAGCGTAAGGGCATCAAGGCCGCCGCGATTCACGGCAACCGCAGCCAGGCTCAGCGCGAGCGCGCGCTTTCGGCCTTCCGCGACGGCACCGTCGACGTGCTGGTGGCGACCGACGTGCTCGCCCGCGGCATCGACATCAGCGACGTGCGCTACGTCGTGAACTTTGACGTGCCGGCCGAGCCGACCGACTACATCCACCGCATCGGCCGCACGGGCCGTGCCGGCGAGCTGGGCTGGGCCATCACGTTTGTGACCGAGCAGGATGTCGACGAGTTCTACGAGATCGAGAAGCTCATGGACAAGACGGCCGACATCTACGAGGCCGGCGACCTGCATGTGGGCCCCAACCCGCCCGCGGTTGACCCCGAGCGCGACCCTGCGGCCTTTAAGGTGAAGAAGAAGACCAAGCGCGGCAAGTCCAAGAGCAAAAAGAAGCTTGAGCAGGCACGTCGCGACGGCAAGCGCAACGGCGATGACTACGGCGATGTGGCCGGTCGTTCCAACCGCGGTCGCGACGAGCGTCGCGGCGACGGCGAGCGTCCGAGCCGTCCCAAACGTGGCGGTAAGACCCGCGTGCGCGAGGGCGTTCAGGCTCGCGTAGACGAGGCTGTGGAGAGCGTGGCCCGCGAGGTGGCTGCCGAGGAGCGCGGAGGTGCTGCCGCCGTCGAACAGGCCCCGCGCGGCAACCGTGCCGAGCGTCGTGCCAAGCAGTTCCAGGGCGAGGCACACCGCCGTCGTCGTGAGGACGAGGACCGTGGCGGCCGTCGTCGTGTTGAGCGCGAGGACGAGGGCCGTGGTTCGCGCGGCGGCAAGCGCGGCTCAGGTGACCGTCGTCGCTCCGGTCGTAATGACGAGCACGGCGGTCGTGATGAGCGCCGTGGCGGCGAGTCCCATGGCGCCAAGCGTTTTGACGAGCGTGGGGGTCGTGGTGGCGAGCGTCGCGAGGGCGTTCGTGGCAACGGTGGCCGCAGCGGCTCCGGTCGTTCGAATGAGTCGCGCGATCGTCGCGACCCGCGTGCCAGTCGCGATCGTCGCGATGACTGGCGCAACTACGACGACACCCGCGAGGAGCGCCGTGGCGGCTATCGCGGCGGGCGTGGCAGCAACCAGGCCGGCTCCCGCGGCGGTCGTGCCGGCGGTCGCGATAACCGTGGCAGCTATGGTAACAATCGTGGCGGCAAGCGCGGCGGCAGCTCCCGTCGTCCCGGCGACGGCGGCGGCAAGCGCAAGTAACATACGCGTCGCACGCTAGCGTGAGACAAGCTAAGGGCCCCGAGTAACTACGCTCGGGGCCCTTTTTGGTGCAAGGGGGACAAGTTCATGTGCACCAACGTCTTGAAGTTGCGGTGGAATACGGACTGTTTTGGCCTTTTGAGCGGCTTTTCAGTCCCTATTTCACCGCAACTCATGATTGGTGCAAATGAACTGCATCCCATTTCTTGGACTTTGAAATTAAGGTTCGAGA
>CAUBOH010000044.1 GCA_958437495.1 uncultured Collinsella sp.
AGCGCGAGCGCGAGAACGAAAAACTCCGTGCCCGCGTGCGCCAGCTCGAGGACGAACTGCACGAGTACAAGATGCAGAAGAAGATCACCGCCCTGGCCCCGCGCGACGGCTCGGTCAACCCCGAGCAAGTCATGCGCAAGCTGCTGGGCGCTGGCGGGGATCTCTAGGTTACGCCGTTCTGCCGAACGGCGTAACGGCTCGACGCTGCGCGCCGCCCAGGGCGACAATTTGTCATTCAAAAGGCAAGGCATGACCAGAAGGTCTATGCCTTGCCTTTTTCATGCCAACTTGTTCGCCCTGGACGTCGCTCGCTGTCCGTCCTCTGCCTGCGGCGTCGCCTTGCTCCGGATGCGGTAGTCATTGGGGGCGTTCTTAAATGACTAGTCGAAAGGGACGCTCTTGCACAAAATCTTCCGGCCCACACTGGGCTCGTCCTTTACTTTACCGAAATAAAGTGAACGTGTAGATTCGTAACCCACTCGCAACCGTTCTATGGCACGATATTGAACGAATGTATGCTATGCGCCCAAATCTTTTGGGCAGAGTGGGAGACAGTATGGTCAAGCTGTACGAGGACGGCATCTACCTGCGCGGTGGCACCGAGGTTGTGCCTGCGGCCGAGGCTGCCGAACGCGGCATTACGCAGACGCCCGAGGATGCCAAGCGCGGCACCATCGCGTATTCGATCCTCCAGGCACACAATACGTCCGGCGACCCCGAGGCACTCAAGATTCGCTTCGACGCCATGGCGAGCCACGACATCACCTTTGTCGGCATCATCCAGACGGCGCGCGCCTCGGGCATGGAGCAGTTCCCGCTGCCCTACGTGCTCACCAACTGCCACAACTCGCTGTGTGCTGTGGGCGGTACCATCAACGAGGACGACCACGTCTTCGGTCTCTCGGCTGCCAAAAAGTACGGCGGCATCTTCGTTCCGCCGCACATCGCCGTCATCCACTCCTTTATGCGTGAGAACTTTGCCGGCTGCGGCAAGATGATCTTGGGCTCCGACTCGCACACCCGCTACGGCGCCCTGGGCACCATGGCCGTGGGCGAGGGCGGCGGCGAGCTGGCCAAGCAGCTGCTGCGCGACACCTACGATGTCGCCTATCCCGGCGTAGTTGCCATCTACCTCACGGGCGTCCCGCGCCCCGGCGTCGGCCCGCACGACGTGGCGCTCGCCATCATCCGCGCCGTCTTTGCCAAGGGCTACGTCAAGAACAAGGTCATGGAGTTCGTGGGCCCCGGCATCGCGAGCATGACGACCGACTACCGCAACGGCATCGACGTCATGACCACCGAGACCACCTGCCTGTCGAGCATCTGGGCCACCGACGAGGACACGCACGCGTTTTTGGCCATGCACGGCCGCGGCGACGACTACCGCGAGCTCAAGCCCGCCGATGTTGCCTACTACGACGGCTGCGTCGAGGTCGATCTGTCGAGCATCAAGCCCATGATCGCCCTGCCGTTCCATCCTTCCAACGGCTTCGAGATCGATGAGCTCAACGAGAACCTCGAGGACATCCTACACGAGGTGGAACTCGAGGCCGCCAAGATCGGCGAGGGCAAGACACACTTTAGCCTGCTCGATAAGATCGTCGACGGCAAGCTGCACGTGCAGCAGGGCGTTATCGCCGGCTGCTCGGGCGGCAACTACGACTCCGTGGTCCAGGCTGCCCGCGTGCTCAAGGGCGCCAACACCGGCTGCGGCGAGTTCTCGCTGTCGGTCTATCCCACGAGCCAGCCCGTGGCGCTCGAGCTTACACGCCGCGGCTATATCTACGACCTTATGGAGGCCGGCGCTATCGTGCGCACGGCGTTCTGCGGCCCGTGCTTTGGCGCCGGCGACACGCCTGCCAACAACGGCCTGTCCATCCGCCACACCACGCGCAACTTCCCCAACCGCGAGGGTTCCAAGCCGGGTAATGGCCAGCTGAGCGCCGTGGCCCTGATGGATGCCCGCTCCATTGCGGCGACGGCTGCCAACGGCGGCGTCCTGACACCGGCGACCGATTTGCCCGAGGAGACGTGGGACGAGGCCTGCGAGTACACCTTTGACGACGCGCCGTACAAAAAGCGCGTGTACTGGGGCTTTGGCAAGGCCGAGCCTGCCGACGAGCTGGTCGAAGGCCCCAACATCAAGCCGTGGCCCGCGATGGAGCCTCTCGGCGATGACATCCTGCTCAAGGTGTGCTCCAAGATCATGGACCCGGTCACTACGACCGACGAGCTCATTCCTTCGGGCGAGACGAGCTCCTTCCGCTCCAACCCGCTGGGCCTGGCCGAGTTTACGCTCAGCCGCCGCGATCCGGCCTACGTGGGCCGCTCCAAGGAGGTCGACGCGGTGGAGAAGCGCCGCGTGGCCGGCGAGGCCGCGGGCGACCTGGCGGCACTCGATGCCGAGCTTGCCGGCGTGTTTGAGGCGCTGGCCAGTGCGGGTGTCGCGGCCGATGCCAAGGCGACCGAGTACGGCTCCATGCTCTATGCCAAGAAGCCCGGTGACGGTTCTGCCCGCGAGCAGGCCGCGAGCTGCCAGCGCGTGATCGGCGGCCTGGCCAACATCGTCCACGAGTACGCCACCAAGCGCTATCGCTCCAATGTGATGAACTGGGGCATGGTGCCCTTCCAGATGGAGGCCGAGCCCAACTTTGAGGTGGGCGATTACGTCTTTGTGCCGGGTATCCGCGCCGCGCTCGATGGCGATCTAAAGGACATCGCTGCGTACGTAGTGCGCGTCGACGGTGCGGTCGAGCAGATTGAGCTCTACATTGCCGATATGACGGCCGAGGAGCGTGCCATCGTCAAGGCCGGCTGCCTGATCAACTACAACAAGTTCAAGGCCGCTGCCGAGTAACGCACTTAATTGTCCGCCCGGGGCTTACCCTTCCCCGCCCGCTCACGCGCTTCGCGAGGGTCGCGTTCGGGGAAGGGTAAGCCCCGGGCTACATTTCTGCGTTCTCGCTGGGTCTTGAGGGGCGCTAATAAATAGACTTGCTTGATGCCGCCTCTCTTAATGGGGCGGCTTTTTTGTCGAAAACCACCACATTGGGGACAGGCACCTTTGTGGTGGTTCTCGGTTTGTCTCGACTTGTAACATCTTGGCCGCTAAAAGTGGGCTTGGTGTTACAGATTGAGACAAACGATCGCCGCCGATCATTTCATCTCAATCTGTAACATCTAGGATCGAAAAGGGCCGCTAGATGTTACAGATCGAGACAGTCGAGTGCCAGAGTCGAAAACCACCACAAAGGGGCCTGTCCCTTTCGTGGTGGTGGGCGAGCTCGATGCTGCCGTGCTCGCTGAACGACATTCTAATGAGCGTCTCTACAGGATTTCATCTGGGCTGGCGGGCTTGGTTGTTTTGGGGATGCCGAGTTTGGATGACGCGAAATCGTCAACATTGTCCTTAATTCCGTCTTTGGTGTAGACGGTGACCGTATAGGTGCTGTGTCCGAATTCGCCCTTGTCGCGTGTTGCCCAGGCATCCCAGTAGGCGGCCCCGTTTCGCCCTTTGATTTTTCCGACACGGCGGAGTTCTGTTCGCTTTAATTTCTGGTTGCTATAGATGGTTCGACCGGCCTCCTCGGTGAGCCCGCACTGTCCAAGCATCTTGTCGAGGACTTGGTTCATGTGGCGCTCATCGGTGTTTGGTGCGTAGTCGTAGGCGAGGGTGATGGAGCCGAGGGGCTGGTCGTCGATCAAATAATTCATCGCCTGAGGTTCAAGGCAGAAATAAGGAGACTGTCCGTCGACCTGATCGAGCAGCGGTAACTTTGACCGCCAAATTCCGGTGGGAATTCCATCTTCGTAAAACACGCCGCGACAGATAAAGGAGAGCGAGGTGGCACGCGAGCCGGCGTCGACCATTCCGCATAAATCGAAGGGCGAGGCGATACCGAGGGAAAAGGGTGTGACGACGATAAAGAAGAACATCGCGATGGGTATGGCGAAAATGGTAATGACGTTGCGACCGGTGGAATGAGACGGCTTCATATGCGCTCCTCGAGACAAAAATCTGTTGAGGATAGGCAGAAATGGATATGTTCAGAGAACAATTCAAGTTTAATCTCATGGCGCGAGATGGTCGACCGTTAGCGTCGAAAACCACCACAAAGGTGCCTGTCCCCTTTGTGGTGGTGAGGAGCGCGCGGCTTCTTTTGGTAATAGTGTTAGCTGGCGGTATCATTAGTGCAGGTGGCGAAGGTTTGCATTGTGGGGTGTTTTGCCGTGAGCCGTTCTGCCCGTATTGGATTGATTGTCTTGGCGCTTGCGATCGCTGTGATTGGCGCGGGCGCTGTCGGTATGGCATTTCTGCCTGCTGCGGTGACGGAGCCGGTGGTCAAGCCTGTGACTCAATCTGTCGAGCCTCTGACCGGCGACGACAAGCCTGAGACCATTACCGTTGATTTTGATGAGCAACCGGCTGCACTGGGCATTAGTAATTATCCGCGTATTCAGCTTGGGGCTATGCGCTATACCATGGATTCTAGGCTGATCGACAGGGCGTCTGAGCTGCTCAAGGGCAAAACCTTTAAGCGCTGGTATGGATATGCGTCCTATCGGGCAAAAGCGAACGACATGGTTGGCGGATGTCACTCGTCCATCGAGTTGGACACCGCGAATGGCGCCAAGTTATGTGATGTTTTGTACGATCCTGGCTACGAGGGCAATGAGGGGCCAGGTATCTACATCTTGGATGGTGATGCCGCCTATGTCATGGAGGGCAGCCGGACCGAGCTCAACGATTTTATGGGTCAGCGCATTCAGGATGCCTATGAACAGACCTGCTTGCCCGACCCGCAGACTGCACGCGATAGTGGGTCTGCCCGTACATGGCTGTTCGAGGATGAGATGCCCTGGACCGTCGAATCGGGAAGTACGGGTTCGGCGAAGGAGTAGAGACCGCGACCACCACAAAGGTGCCTGTCCTCTTTGTGGTGGTTTTCGGTCTGTCTCGATCTGTAACATCTTGGCCGCTAAAAGTGGGCCTGGTGTTACAGATTTAGATTTTTGATCCGGGTGTTTTCTGTTCGTCTCGATTTGTAACAGATAGAGCCCTATTTGCCGACTAGATGTTACAGATTGAGACAAACGGGCGCCGCTGAACAATTCGTCTCGATCTATAACATCTGGAGCCGGAAACGGTCGATAGATGTTACAGATCGAGATAGTTAGGGGACGAGGCCGCAGCGGGTGAGCGTGCCTGCCCCTATCTCTTAATCACTCAGAAAATCTTATATATAGAGACTTAGATTTGTGTATAAGATCGTACAAAGCTGGCAACAATACTTCTCGAACAACGTGAAGCCGCCCCGTAGGGCGGCCACCCCAAGAGAGGTGATTCCATGAGAATCGATAAGCTAGCAATGACGTCGCGCGAGGCGCTGCAGACCGCCATGAGCACGGCTGCCGACGCGCAGGCCGGCGCGGTGGAGCCGATTCACCTGCTGTCAGCCCTGCTCGGTGCCGGCGAGCGCAACATCTCCGTGATTATCGAGCGCATCGGTGCTGACCCAGCTCAGCTCGCACGCTCCACACAAGATGCCATCGACCACGCGCCCAAGGTTTCGGGCGAGGGTCAGCAGATGGGCCTGTCCAACGAGCTCGTCCGCGTCATCGAGAAGGCCGAGAAGAAGGCCACCAAGATGGGCGACAGCTTTGTGGTGACTGAGCATCTGCTGATGGCGCTTGCCGAGGACAAGGGCGAGGCGGGCCGCGTGCTGCGCGACGCCGGCGTCACCAAGGAGCGCATCGAGCAGGTCTACGAAGAGCTGCGTGGCGATGACCGCGTGACGTCTGCCGAGGACAAGACCCAGTTTGAGG
>CAUBOH010000045.1 GCA_958437495.1 uncultured Collinsella sp.
CGTACGCTACTCAGCCATCTGAGCCTGGACGGCGGTGATGGCCACGACACCCACGATGTCGTCGGCAGAGCAGCCGCGCGAAAGGTCGTTGACCGGCTTGGCGATGCCCTGCAGGATGGGGCCGTAAGCGTCGGCGCCAGCGAAGCGCTGGACCAGCTTGTAGCCGATGTTGCCGGCCTCAAGGTCGGGGAACACGAGCACGTTGGCCTTGCCGGCAACAGAGGAGCCGGGAGCCTTGAGCTGAGCGACGGTGGGGACGATGGCGGCGTCGAGCTGCAGGTCGCCATCGATGGCGAGCTCGGGAGCCTTCTCCTTGCAGAACTTCACAGCCTCCTGGACCTTCTTGGCGACCTCGCCGCCAGCGGAGCCCATGGTGGAGTAGGAGAGCATGGCCACGTGCGGCTCAACGCCGCCCATAAAGGTGGACCAGGAGTGAGCGGAGGCGATGGCGATCTCGGAGAGCTCGTCGGAGGACGGGTTGATGTTGAGGCCGCAGTCGGCGAAGATCAGCGTGCCGTCGGTGCCGAACTGCGGGGTGTCGGTGCACATCACGAAGAAGGCCGAGACCAGCTTGGTGCCCGGGGCGGTCTTGAGGATCTGCAGCGCGGGGCGCAGGGTGTCGGCGGTGGAGTGGCAGGCGCCGGAGACCAGGCCGTCGGCATCGCCCATCTTGACCATCATGGTGCCAAAGTAGGTAGCATCCATCACCTGGGCGCGAGCCTGCTCGATGGTGACGCCCTTCTTGGCGCGGAGCTCGGCAAACTTCTGCGCGTACTCCTCGTGCTTCTCGGCATTGCGCGGGTCGATGACGGTAGCGCCGGGAACGTTGATCTCGTCGGGGTTGCCCAGGATGACGATCTTTGCCAGGCCCTCCTCGATGATCTTGGTGGCTGCGACGATGGTGCGCGGATCCTCGCCCTCGGGCAGGACGATCGTCTTAAGGTCGGCCTTGGCGGCAGACTTCATACGGTTAAGGAAATCGCTCATGTTACTCCTTACAAGCGTTTCGCTAAGCTCCAGGCGCCCGGCTATCCACGAATAAACCCGCTGCTAGCGGGTTTACCTTTCAATTATGTTCGCCGTGGTGCTTGAGCTTTCCTTGTGTGGCAAGCTCATTATAGGACGCATTAGCGCTATAATCGCTCTGATAAATATGTCTCGAAGAATGTTCGAGAAAAGCCCAGCTAACGAGCCCGTGGCTTTTGACAAGGAGTATCGATGCAGATTACCTCAGGCCTGCCTGAAGGCTTTAACGCCGGCGCATACGACATGATTGTCGTCGGTGCCGGATATGCCGGTGCCGTTTGTGCCCGCCGTCTCGCCGAGACCATCGGCTATCGTGTTGCAGTTCTGGAGCGTCGCAGCCACATCGCGGGTAATGCCTACGACTGCGCCGATGAGGCCGGAATCCTTATCCACGAGTATGGTCCGCACATCTACCATACCTTTAATGAGCGCGTCCACAATTTCCTGTCGCGCTTTACCAAGTGGACGGACTACCAGCACAAGGTGCTCGCCAACATTCACGGTACCCTTATGCCCGTGCCCTTTAACCACGCGAGCCTTAAGCTCGCCTTTGGCGATGAGCGCGGCGAGGAGCTGTATCAAAAGCTCGTGGAGACCTTTGGCAAGGACGTCAAGGTGCCCATCATGGAGCTGCGTAAGAAGAACGACCCGGATCTTGCCGAGGTTGCTGATTACGTCTACGAGAACGTCTTTTTGCATTACACCATGAAGCAGTGGGGTCAGACGCCCGACCAGATCGACCCGTCGATTACCGGACGCGTTCCCGTTTTTGTGGGCGACGATGACCGTTACTTCCCGCAGGCCCCCTTCCAGGGTATGCCGCAGGATGGCTACACGGCGCTGTTTGAGCACATGCTCGACCACGACCTGATTGATGTGTTCTGCGACGTGGATGCTCGCGATCTCTTCGAGATCGACGAGACAACCGTCAAGGTCGACGGCAAGGTCTACGGCGGCGAGATCGTCTACACCGGTCCGCTCGATGAGCTGTTCAATCTCGACTTGGGCGCCCTGCCGTACCGCACGCTCGACATGAAGTTCGAGACGCTCGATATGGATCAGTTCCAGCCCGTGGGCACCGTCAACTACACCACGAGCGAGGATTACACGCGTATCACCGAGTTCAAGAACATGACTGGTCAGGTCCTGCCCGGCAAGACCACCATCATGAAGGAGTACTCCAAGGCCTATACGCCCGGCTCGGGCGAGACGCCGTACTACGCCATTCTTGAGCCCGAGAACCGCGAGCTCTACGAGCGCTACCTTGAGCGCGTCCAGAACCTTACGAACTTCCACCCGGTTGGTCGCCTTGCTGAGTATCGCTACTACGATATGGATGCTGTGACCAACTCCGCCCTCGACCTATCGGATGAGATTATCGCCTGCCATGCATAAAGTTATTACGTTCGGCATTCCCTCGTACAATGCTGCCAAGGATATGGACCACTGCATTACCTCTATCCTTGAGGGAAGCAATTTTGCCACCGATGTCGAGATTATCATCGTCGACGATGGCTCTCAGGATGAGACGGCCGCCAAAGCAGACGAGTGGGAAGCTCGATATCCCGGTATTATTCGCGCTGTGCACCAGGAAAACGGCGGCCATGGCATTGCTGTCCTTTCAGGTATTCGCGAGGCGCAGGGTACCTACTATAAGGTCGTCGACTCCGATGACTGGCTCGACGGTGAAGCTCTGTCGACCATGCTGTCGCTGCTGCGCGGCTTTGAGGAACGCGACCAGCGCGTAGACCTGTTTATCTCGAATTATGTATACGAGAAGGTCTATGAGGGCACGCACGCCGCTATCGACTACAAGCTTGCCTTGCCGCGCAAGAAGATCTTTACGTGGGACAAGGTCGGACATTTCCGCCTTGATCAGAACCTGCTCATGCACAGCCTGTGCTATCGCACGGATGTGCTCCGCGAGTCCAATCTGCCTATGCCGGCACACACCTTCTACGTGGACAACATCTACGCCTACGTGCCGCTGCCCCGCTGCAAGACCATGTACTACGCCGACATTGACCTCTACCGCTACTTCATTGGTCGAGAGGGACAAAGTGTCAACGAGGCCACGATGGTTAAGCGCCTGGACCAGCAGTTCCGCGTTACGCGCGTCATGATGGAGTCGTTCCACCTGTATAGGGATGTCGAGTCGCCGCGCCTGCGCTCGTACATGATGAGCTATTTTACGCTGATGATGGCAGTCTGCTCTGTGTTCACCAAGCTTTCCGATGAGGAGGGCGCTGGCGAACGCCTGATGACGCTGTGGAAGGATCTGAAGGCTTACGACGAGCGTATGTATCGTCACGCGCGCTACGGCGTGGTCGGGTTCTTCACCAATCTGCGTGGACGGGCCGGAGACAAAACCACAATCGGCATATACCGTCTTGCCTCGACGATCTTCAAATTCAACTAGCTGCTGAGTAATCGCTGCTGATAGGTTGGCTGGGCCCCTTGGCCTTTAGTTTGCTACTGCGAACAGTCCTGCTCGCACGGAAAGCACATTAAGTGCTTTCCGGCTCGTGCGGAACTTGTATCAAACTAAAGGCTAAGGGGCCTCTGCTATAAGAATCGTTTGTCAGACTGCCTGAATTTGAAGATCTTAGACGCGCGGTACAAAGGTGCCTGGGCTGAAGAGAATCTGGTTGGTAGGTTGCCCGGCAGGACTTGGTTATGTTTGTCGCGAGTTCCGCACGAGCCGAAGAGCACTTAATGTGCTCTTCGTGCGAGCCAGGACTGTAGAGCAGCAAGCATAACCAAGACCTGCCGGGCAACCGGACGAGCTAGTTTACTTCGCGGCACCCGGGATGCCGTGGGAGGTTTTGGCGGTTTTGGCTCCGTTTACGATGGCGGTCTGTAGGGCCCTTACGGCGAGCATGCCCAACAGGTCCAGGGGCACGGCGGCGCTTGCCTGGGCGCCCAGCTTGCCACTGGCGAGGGTGTAGATGGTGTCGCCGTCGTTGGTGGTGTGCGTGGGGCGAATGGCGTGCGCATAGGCGTCTGCGGCCATTTGGGACACCTTGGTGGCCTGGGCCTTGGTGAGCTCCACATTGGTGACAATGCAGCTGATGGTGGTGTTGGTGCGGTCGAGCGGCATCTGCATGGATCCGGCAGCGGCAAAGGCGGCGAGCTCCATGTCGACAATCTGGTCGCTATCGGCTGCGGCGCGCATGCCAGCGACCCACTCGCCGGTGAAAGGGTCGATCACGTTACCGCAGGCGTTGACCGAAACCACGGCGCCCACCTTAACAGGGCCGAGTGCCACGGCGGCAGCGCCAAGGCCGGCCTTCATGCAGGTGGCGGGTCCCATGAGCTTTCCTACGGTGGCACCCGTGCCGGCACCCACATTGCCCTGCTCGAGCGTTGCGGGGGTATTGTCGAGCGCCTCGCGTACGGCGGCGATGCCGGCCTCGATGTCGGGGCGCACGGTGGGGTCGCCAAAGGCGAGGTCGAAGATGCAGCTGGAGCACACGATGGGCACCTGCGTGGGGCCGACGGGAAGGCCGATGCCGCGGCTCTCGAGCTCGCGGGCGACGCCGCTTGCGGCCTCCAGACCAAAGGCCGATCCACCCGAAAGGCAGACGGCGTGGACCTTGTCCACGGTGTTCTCGGGACGCAGCAGGTCGGTCTCGCGCGATGCCGGGGCACCGCCGCGAACGTCAACACCGCTGGTAGCGCCCTCGGGTGCCACAATTACGGTGCAACCGGTGCCGGCCTCCTCGTCCGTATAGTTGCCAAAGCAAAAGCCATCGACATCGCAAACGTCAATGGCCTCAAGCAGTGTATCCATGTTTTACTCCTATCGGTTTTCCGCCGGGCCTTATGCCCGGTCGGGATCCGTACGGTACGCCGAAATTGTAGGCGCTGGGGGATACCCAGCGCCAGATGCAATTACGATAGTTTTTGAATCGCGCGTGCGACGCGAGCGATGGGCAAGCCCACCACGTTGTAGAAGTCGCCCGAAATATCATGTACGAGCATGCGCCCGCCTGTGCCCTGGATGCCGTAGGCGCCGGCTTTGTCCATGGGCTCGCCTGAGGCGACGTAGCGCTCAATCTGCTCGTCGGTAAGCTCATAGAACGTCACGTCGGTCACATCGACAAACGACAGGCTCTCGGCGGCGTGTGGAGCGGTGGTGTCTCCGGCCCTAACGATGCAGACGCCGGTTGCCACCTGGTGCGTGCGCCCCGAGAGCTCGCGGAGCATGGTGCGGGCTTCGTCCTCGTTTGCCGGCTTACCCAAAATCTTGCCATCGAAGGTGACGATGGTGTCGGCCGCGATGGTCAGCTCATTGGGCTCGGCGTGCTCGGCGGCAACGGCGGCAGCCTTCGCGCGAGCTAAGCGCTCGACAAGCGTAAGCGGGGCCTCGTCATCAAAAGGGGTCTCGTCGATGTCAGCGGGAATGACGCGGATGTCGTAGCCCGCTTCGCGCATCAACTCGATGCGGCGCGGTGATTGCGAAGCCAAAATCATAGCTGAATGCCCTCGGCAACCTTTTCGACAGCCTTGTCGCCAGCGAGCGTACGCAGCAGCTCAAGCGCAAAGGGGAGCGACTGGGCCATGCCACTGGCGGTGATGATGTTGCCGTCGTGCGTGACCTTGTCGCCGGTATAGGCGCCCTCGGGGAAGCTCTTCTCAAAGCCGGGGAAGCACGTGGCGCGGCGTCCCTCGAGCAGGTCAAGCTCGCCCAGGATAAACGGGGCGGCGCAGATGGCGGCAACATGCTTGGTCGCGGCGAACTCGCAGACTACGTCGCAGACGCGCTGGTCGGCGCGCA
>CAUBOH010000046.1 GCA_958437495.1 uncultured Collinsella sp.
ATCTCGGCCTGCAGGCGCTCGCGCGGCAGACGATAGCTGGGGATGCCGTAGCGCAGCATGCCGCCCAAGTGGTGACGCTGCTCAAAAATGGTCACCTTGTGGCCCATCACGGCCAGGTAGTAGGCGCAGGAAAGACCGGCCGGGCCGCCGCCGATCACGGCGACGCGCTTGCCGGTGTTGTCCACTACATGGGGTTTGTGGTCGTTGAGGTCACTGTGCTCGACGGCAAAACGCTTAACGGCGAGGATATTCATGGGGTCGTCGACCATGCCGCGGCGGCAGTGCATCTCGCAGGGATGCTCGCACACCAGGCCGCAGACGAGCGGCAGCGGATTGTTTTTGCGGATAACCTTGACGGCGTCGGCATAGCGGCCAGCCTCGACGAGCGAAATGTAACCGGGAATGTCGACGTGCGCCGGGCAGCCCGAGACGCACGGGACGCGGGCCTCGCGGTCAAAGCCGCAGGAGTGCTCGCGAATGTGGTGCTCGAAGTCGTCGCGGAAGCCACGGATGGCCGTGAGTGCCATGGCGCCAGCTTCGTAGCCGATGGCGCAGTCGCTCGAAAGGTAGATGGTGCGGGCCGTGCGCTCAATCAGGTTGAGCGTGGACTCATCGGCACGCCCTTCGAGTACATCGGCGAGCAGGTCACTCAGCGCGCTCAGGCCAACGCGGCAGGGCGTGCACTTGCCGCAGCTCTGGGTAGAGCACAGGTTGACGAGCGCTGCCGTAAACTCAACGGGACACGGGGCGAGCGAACTCACCGCCAGACGACGTCCGAGCGCATCGTGCAGGTCGTCCATGACGGCCTGAGCGTGGCTGCGTTCCATTACATGCAGTCGAGCCATAAGATCCCCTCTCACATGGCAGCCCGGAGGCGAGGCCGGGCGAAATTGCTACACGCAACACACTGACCTAAAAAGTTGTTTGGCAACAACACGGTTCGGCAGGCGGTATGAAATGTCGTCCTTAGCGGTGAAAACGAACATTTCCGCAGATAAATGCCATATTTGATAAAACGCGTTACCAAATGACAATGCCCCGTCCGCGCAAACACGTGGACGGGGCATTGCTCCAGGTATGCGGTCAGCGACCCTGTTGCTTTTACTTAAGCTCGGGCCAGTAACCCTTGTTAGCCTCGATCATGTCGTCGAGAACCTCCTTGGCGACCTTCATCGACGGCACGGTCTTGTTCAGCGTAAAGGCCTTGAGCACCTTCTCGTAAGAACCCTCGATCGTAGCCTCGACCACGAGCTTCTCGGAGTTCAGCTGCTGCATCATAAGGCCCTGCTGGAACAGAGGAATGTTGTCGCGGCTGATGACCTCGGGGCCGTTCTTGCCAATGTAGGCAGGCAGCTCGACCATAGCGTCGTAGGGCATGTTGGGGATAGCGCCCTTGTTCTCGCAAATGACCAGGAAACGCTGCTTGGTGTCGTTCTTCAGAGCGATGGCCAGGTCGGCAATCCAGTCGCCGTGGCTGCCCGCATAGAACGTGCTCTCGTCGATCTCGCCCGTCTTCTCATAGTGATCGATACCATCAAAGAGGTTCTTCTCGCGCGTCTCCTCGACCTCGTTAGCACGGGTGCGCTCGGGGTTGGAGTGCTCGACGAACTCCTTCTGCTGCAGGTAGTAGTTCAGATACGTGTTGGGCAGGTACTCCGGGAAGCACTCCATGATCTCGTACTCGCCCTTCCAGACGTAGTACCAGCTGCCCTTGGTGTGGCGGTTCTGCTCGGGGTGCTCGTCGGTGGCCTCCTCGGGCTTCTTTGCCATGAGCGAGCCCATGCCCTTAAGGTAGGAGTCGGGCAGCAGGATCTGGTGCTCCTTGATGTACTCGCGCAGCTGCGGGAGCACCTCCTCGCCCTTGTGGCGAATCGAGGTGAACCAACCAAAGTGGTTGAGGCCAAAGTAATCGTACTCGACATCCTTCTTGTCGATATCGAGCGCGGCGCAAACCACGTCGATAATCGCGATCGGCATGTCGCAGATGTTGATGATGCGAGCGTTGGGACGCAGCACACGGCAGCCCTCGGAGACGATGGCGGCAGGGTTGGAGTAGTTGAGAATCCAGTAGTCCTTCTTGGCGTACTTCTCAACGTCATCGATCAGCTCGACCATGGGGAAGATGGTGCGCATGCCGTAGGCAAGGCCGCCGCAACCGCAAGTCTCCTGACCCACGCAGCCGTGACGCAGCGGAATCTTCTCGTCCTGCTCGCGCATGGCGTAGCCGCCCACGCGCATCTGGGCAAACACGA
Source organism: uncultured Collinsella sp. (assembly GCA_958437495.1). Lineage (GTDB taxonomy): Bacteria > Actinomycetota > Coriobacteriia > Coriobacteriales > Coriobacteriaceae > Collinsella. The sequence continues at coordinate 2,253 of CAUBOH010000046.1, forward strand.
AGCTCGCGTCGGTAAAAGCCGTCTTTTTGTCGGTGGTCACCGTGAGCTTGATGTCCAGGCCGAGGTCCTCGTGCAAAATCCAGTCCACGAGCACGCCGATCTTGCGTTGGCGCTCCTCGTTGATGTCGTACAGGCGAATCTCGTCAACGTCGAGCTCGTCCTTGCGCAGGGCGATGGACTTGACGATGCCGGGGGTAAAGGTGGATCCGCCACCACACAGAGTAATGATCATTGTTTACTGCTCCTTCTCAATTGCGTTTTCGACCTTGTCGCGCATCTCGGCGACCTTCATGCCAAAGATGATCTGGATATTGTTGCCGTTGCGGTTGATGCCGCTGTTGGGCACGTGGTTGATGAGGCTCTCATCGATGAGGTCCGGGTTCTTAACGTTCACGCGAAGACGCGTAAAGCAGTTCTCGAGCTCCTCGATGTTGTCCTTGCCGCCAAGACCTGCGACCAGGTCGGCAATGCCCGCATCGACGCCCTCTGCGGGAGCCGCGGAAACAGCGCCCTGCTTCACCGCGACAGACGCGGCGGCCTCGCCCTCGGCAACGGACTCGGCGAGCTCGGACTCCTCCTCGCGACCAGGCGTGTGGAGGTTGAGCTTCTTGATGAGGAAGGTGAAGAGGAAGAAGTACAGAGCGGCGTTGACGACTCCAAGCACCAGCATAACCGGCCAGTTGGTCTTGTCGGCACCGAGGACCAGGTTGGAAACCACGATGTTGATGATGCCGCCTGCAGTCGAAGCGGGCACGGAGAGGACCTTGAGCAGGACCAGGAAGATACCGGAAAGAACCGAGTGAACGACAAAGAGCACGGGAGCGGCAAAGACAAAGAGGAAGTCCATGGGCTCGGTCACGCAAGAGAGCACAGCGGTGATGATCAGCGGGATGATAACGGCCTTGGTCTTATCCTTGTTCCCCTTGTAAGCGGTGAAGATAAAGGCGAGACCGATACCGATGTAGGGCCACAGGTTGTTGAAGGTGTAGCTGTTGAAGTAGGTGCTATCGGAGAAGGGCTGGCCCGTCATTGCCATCTCGGCGACACGGATGGGATAGGCGCCGGCGATAACCTGATCGCCCAGCGTCAGGGTGCCGCCCACATCGGAGAACTGGAACGGGGTGTAGATGAGGTGGTGCAGACCGGTGGGAACGAGCAGCTTGTTGAGCATGCCGTAGATAAACAGACCGATGTTGCCCGACTCCTTAATGATGCCGGCAACGGAGGAGATGGCACCCTGAACCGGAGGCCAAACGATGCAGAAGCCAGCGCCCATGATCCAGGAAATGATGATCATGATCAGGAACGGGAAGCGAACGCCCGAGAACATCGAAAGGGCAATGGGGAACTGCTTGTTCGAGTACTTGTTGAACACGGCACCGGTGATGCAACCAAGAATGATGCCGCCAAACACGCCGGTATCGAGCACCTGAATGCCCATAACGGTGCTCTGGCCGGTTCCGGTAAGGCCGAGCATGCCGCTCGCTTCGGCAAGAGAGCCGGTGGCGTTGAGCACGATGTTGTTAGCCTGCAGGAACAGGAAGAACGACATCAGGGCGATCAGCGAAGCGTGGCCCTTGTTCTTCTTTGCCATGGCGCCGGCGATGCCCACGCAGAACAGAATCGAGAGGTTGTTGATGATAAACATCAGCGACTGATAGACAACGGCGCCCACAAGCTGGAACGGGCCGGAGCCCAGCACGGGAATCATGGCGCAGATGGTCTTGTTGGTCAGAATGATGCCCACGATGAGCAGAATGCCGGCAACCGAGAGATACATCATCGGCTGGACGATTGACTTCGCGAACACCTCCAACGGCGCTTTGAAATTGAACTTCTTTTTTGCGGTCATAGCGGTACTCCCCTTCCTTTTCCGCAAATTAAGACAGATGTGCCCTGGACAAGGCCATAAGCCCTGCCTTTATATCAATCGATGTGTGGGCACGTTATGCCTAGAGACCAGGTTCTCCAAGCAGGTTAACAATGTGATATGCGAGATAACTCTTCTCGGCATCGGTAACGACAACGTTATAGGTAGACGACAAGTGGGCGGCTATGGCGTCCGCGCACGAGAACGCGCACGGATACTTAGTTTCATCGATTCGGAACAGCGCATCGTCATTGATCTGCCCGGCCGCGGGGTCAAGCGCCCGCTGTGCGAAAAAATGCAGGTGGCGGACGAAACGCTCATAGGGCAACGAGGTGTCGTCGAGGGTCGCAGCGTAACGATCGGAAACAATCGCGAGTACGTCGCGAACAAGCTGGACCGAGATGATGAGACGGTCGGAGCGTTGCGGCATGGTGGCGTTGACGATATGCAGCGTAATAAAACCCTGCTCTTCTTCGCTCATCTGAATGCCCATATACTCCTTGACAATCTGCAGCGCACGGCCCGCAAGCGCATACTCCTTGCGATAGAACTGCTGGATCTCGAGCAGCAACGGATTCTCACAGGAGACGCCCTTGCGCTCGCGCTCCAAAGCAAGGCCGATATGGTCTGCGAGAGCAATGAGGATCTTGTCGTTGATATCAACATTGAGCTCTCGACGGAGCATCTGAACAATGTCTTCGGCGATTACGAGGTTGACGGTGGGGATGGACTCCAAAAGATGTGCCAAGCGGTCAATCGTACGCGAATCCTGAGAAGTGCCCTCCTGCAGCGCATAGGTCTTTTCGACCGATGCTTCATCGATAGCGTCGCCGGCATGACGGCCAAAGCAGAGGCCTCGACCGATGACAATGAGCTCGGAGCCATCGTCCGAAGTGACCATTGCGACGTTATTGTTGAAAACTCGCTTGATAACCACGGTACCCACCACAAGAATTTACTCGGAAAGCCAGACGACAGGCTCTTTAACAGCAACAGGGCCGGAAGCGTGCTCACGAAGAGTCGAGTTCTCCGAACGCTCGCACACGATAACGAAGACCGTGGGATCGAAGCCGGCGGCGCGGACCGCGTCGAAATCGACCTCGACGAGGGGCTGGCCCGCGTCGACATGGTCACCCTGAGCAACAAGCGCATGGAAGCCCTTGCCCTCAAGTTTAACAGTGTCGATTCCGATATGCAGCATCACCTGAGCAGAGCTGTCGTCGGACATGATGCCCAGCGCGTGCTCAGTCGGAAACAGCGCCGCGACGGTGCCGGAAACAGGAGCGCACACCGTTCCCTCTTGGGGAACCACGGCAACGCCATCGCCCACGGCACGGCTGCTAAAAGCGGGGTCATTGGTTTTTTCTAGGTGAACAAGCTCGCCGGAAACAGGAGCGAGGATTTTGAACTCGGAAGTTGCAGTCTTCTGCGCATCCGAGCCGCCCATCAGGCGAGAAAAGAAACCCATGGTGGCATGTCCCTTCATAAATATAGCCCAACCAAAATCAAGCGAATGCGTCCATAGAGACACACCCGTTCAAAGACTTTGGTTAGGCCCACGTCCGAGGGACTCGGTAACCTTCCGCATTTCTTTT
>CAUBOH010000047.1 GCA_958437495.1 uncultured Collinsella sp.
CCGGCTTGCTCGCCAGCTTAAAGCCCAGCACGCTCACGATATTCGAGCTGGCATCAGACAGGTTGTTCATGGCATCCGCCACGATCGAAACCGATCCCGACAGCACGCCAATTGCACCCTTCGCAGCGCATAGTGCCACATTGGCGAGAATGCACACCATGCCCGTCAACGTACCCACGCGTGCACGGTCGCCCTGCGCACGACGAACAATCCACTCGACCATCTGTATCCGCCCCCACGGTACTACCTATATATCTATTGCTCAAACGGATTGTAGTGTAGCCACTTTGTCCCCCAGATACAAAAAAGGCCGCAACCCACACGGGCCACGGCCTTGGAATGTGACATGCGGGACCGTCCCTTTGTCGCACAGGTTTATGCGCTTGCCTCGGCCACGCTCTTCGAGGTTTCGGGCAAATCGGCTCCCTCCCCCGTAACCTGCCCCTTCGCCGGCACCACGCCAAAGCAGTAGCTCAGCGCCGCAGACACCGCAAATGCCGTGCCACCGGCAGCGCAGCACCACAGCAGGTTCGAGATGCCACCCGTGGCAAAGCCAATGACCATGAGGACATTCGTCATGCCGATGGTATAGGCCGTAACGTGGCCCACGGCCGCAACAAGGCCTCCGACGGCACCGCCAATGGCCATACACGTCAGGCACCTGCCATATTTAAAGCCGCAACCGTACAGCGCCGGCTCGCTTACGCCGCCAAGCACGCCCGAAATCGAATAGCCCAGCATGAGCGCCTTCTCGTCCTTATCCGCAACGCGGAGCGACGCGCCAAAGGGCATGCCCCAAACGGCGAACGTCGCCATCGTCGCAGCGATCAGAATGCACGAATCCGTTCCCACACTCATAAACTGCGCATAGGCGAGCGATAGAACAACGTTGCTGACGCCCGCGATCTTTAGGAACTCCCAGCCCGCGGCAAGCCCCATGAGCGTGAGCAGCGACACGATGCCACCGGAATTGCCAAGCATAAACATAAGCTGTCCCAACAGCATGCCCAGATAGCTGCCCGCCGGCGCCGTAATGCACAGCGAAACCGGAACCATGACGAGCATGGTTGCAAACGGAACAAACGAAAACGCCACGGCCTTAGGGATAACGCGCTGAAAGAAACACTCCACTCGCCAGAGCACGGGCACCGAGATGAGAACCGGAATAACAGTCGTCGTGTAATCGTTAACCGGAGCGGGAAGCAGGCCATACACGGAAGTCATCGATGCCCCCGTCGTCGATGCGGCATCGACGAGCTTAAGCAGATCGGGCGCAATCAATACGCCGCCCAGCATCATGCCCAGCTGCTCCGAGCAACCGAGCTGGCGGGCGGCCGCCCAACCAAGATAAATGGGCAAAAAGTAGTAACCGACGTTATAGAGCCAACTGTAGAACAGGCGATAGATTTCGGAATCGGCAGACCACAGGCCCAGCATGCCTTCGCCCATAATGACGGCGACGGTGCGGAACAACGCCGCGCAGACAATAAACGGCAGCGCCGACATCATGCTTTTGGACAGATAGTCCACCACGGCCATAGCGTTTGATGAAACCGTCGTTGTAAACGAGGTGTTAGAACCTTGTGACATGGAACGCCTTTCCCAATGTGACATGCGGGCTGTCCCTTTGTCACATCGTGCGGTACCGACCGATTGCGCGGTACTTTTCGTAGCGGAGGTTTGTGAGGGTCGCGTCGTCGAGCTGCCCAAGTGTATCGAAGGCATCAAATGCCGAGGACATGACGGCACCGGCGATCTCCTCATGCGACAGGCCCCTATCGTCGACAATGCCGTCGATGATACCGAGCGCCAACAGATCGGGGGCCGTGAGCTTAAGCGCCTCGGCGGCCTCATTCGCGCGCTCGGTATCCTTCCACAGGATCGACGCACAGGCCTCGGGGCTCACGACCGAATAGGCCGAGCTCGAGAGCATCAGGATGCGGTCGGCCACGGACAGCGCCAGCGCGCCACCAGAGCCGCCCTCGCCTGTCACCACCGAGACAATCGGCGTCTTAAGGCCGCTCATCTCCATGAGATTCTGGGCAATCGCCTCGCCCTGGCCGCGTTCCTCGGCACCGATGCCGCAAAACGCGCCCGAGGTATCGACCAGGCACAGAACCGGTCGACCAAACTTTTCGGCCTGGCGCATCAGGCGACGCGCTTTGCGGTAGCCCTCGGGATGCGCCATGCCAAAGTTGCGGCGCATACGCTCTTTGGTCGCGGTGCCGCGCTCGATGGCGATGACCGTTACGGGGCGTCCGTCTTTCCAGCCAATGCCACCCACCACAGCGGCGTCGTCGCCAAAGTAACGGTCGCCGTGCAGCTCCACAAATCCATCCAGGCCCAGCGAGATCATCTCGCCCGCCGTGGCGCGATCTGCCAAGCGGGTCTGCTTGACAATCTCGAGCGCGGTTTTTGGTGCCGTCGAGCGCTTAAACAAGTGTCCCAGCTTTTTGCCGCGGCGACCCGCATGCACGATCTCATGCGGTGCCCCCAGGCCGGGCGCGTGCCCTTCGTGCAGCGCCAGCAGCTCGCCTACCGTGAGCGCAATCTCGCCACGCGGAACAACGGCATCGCAAAAGCCGTGCTCCAGCAAAAACTCGGAGCGCTGGAATCCCTTGGGCAGGCGCTTGTGCATGTTCTGCTCGATCACGCGCGGGCCGGCAAATGCCGTCAGGGCATCGGGTTCGGCCAGGATAATGTCGCCCTCCATGGCAAAGCTCGCAGTTACGCCTCCGGTCGTGGGGTCGGTAAGCACCGTGATATACAGGCCGCCCGCCTCGCTGTGGCGCCTAACCGCCGCAGAAATCTTGGCCATCTGCATGAGCGATGTCACGCCCTCTTGCATGCGCGCACCGCCCGAAACGGTAAAGCCGACAACTGGCAATCCCAGCTCGGTCGCACGCTCAAATGTGCGACAAATCTTCTCGCCCACCACGGAACCCATCGAGCCCATCATAAAGTTGGCGTCCATAAAGAAGAGCGCCGTATCGCATCCGCAGATTTTGCCCCTGCCGCACACAACGGCATCGCGTTCGCCCGAACGCTCGCCCGCGCTCTTGAGTTTGTCGGCATAGCCGGGAAACGAGAGGAAGTCCTCCGACACCAGATTGGCATCCCATTCCTCAAACGTGCCCTCGTCGACCGTCATGCGCATGCGCGCGCGACCGCTCACGCGAAAGTGTTTGCCGCAACGAGGGCAGACCTCGAGGTTGTCGTGCAGGCGTGCCTCATCGATCACACGGCGGCACTCCGGGCACTTGATAAACACGTGGCGCGCGGGAAACTCGGCGCACGACTCGGTCATCGGCCCCTCAAGGACATTGACCGTCTTCGCTTTTCTATTCATCAGCATAGAGATGCCCCATCAGATCGGTGTGATACATGCCCGACAAGAACTCGTCGTTTGTCAGTACGTCGAGCTGAAGCTCGCTGTTCTCGCTCACGCCCTCAATCACGAGCTCGCCCAGGGCCGAGCGCATCTTGCGAATGGCGCCGTCGCGCGTGGGCGCGCACACGATGAGCTTGCCGAGCATGGAGTCGTAGTACGGCGGAACGTTCGCACCGGTAAACATGGCGGAATCCCAGCGCACGCGCGGACCGCCCGGCACACGCAACGCGGTTATCGTTCCGCATGACGGCAGAAAGTCCGGCGTTTCGGCATTGATGCGGCACTCCATGGCGTGGTTGTGCACCGGTACGTCTTCCTGCTCAAAGGGCAGAGGCTGGCCGGCCGCCACGCGCAGCTGCCACTTGACCAAGTCGGTATCGGTCACAAACTCCGTAACCGGATGCTCCACCTGCAAGCGCGTGTTCATTTCCATAAAGTAGAAATTGCCGTCGTCCGAATACAGGAACTCGATGGTACCGGCTCCTTCGTAGCCGACGGCACGAGCCAGGTCACGCGCCGCCTTGTGCATGCGAGCGCGAATGTCGTCGTGTCCGTCGAGGCACGGCGCGGGGCTCTCCTCGATCAGCTTTTGGTTGCGGCGCTGCACCGAGCACTCGCGCTCGCCGAGCGAAAACACATGGCCCTGCTTATCGGCCATAATCTGCACCTCGACATGGTGTGCCGGCGCGACGAACTTCTCCATGTAGCACTCGCCGTCGCCAAAAACGGCCTCGCCCTCGGCACGCGCCTCGATGAACGCCTTTGCCGCATCTTCCACGCGCTCGACCTTGCGAATGCCGCGACCGCCACCACCTGCACGCGCCTTAATAAGCACGGGGCAGCCGATGCGCTCGGCCTCGGCCGTCGCCTCCTCGGGGCTTTTGAGCAAATCGCAACCCGGCACGATAGGCACGCCCGCAGCGGCAGCCGTTCGACGTGCGGCGTCCTTGTCGCCCATGCTGTCGATCACCTCGGCCGAAGGACCGACAAACGCCAGGCCATACTTGTCGCAGTCGCGCACGAAGCTCGCCTTCTCGGAAAAGAAACCGTAGCCGGGATGAATTGCCCTAGCTCCCGACTTTACGGCACAGGTGAGCACGGCATCGTCGTTGAGGTAGCTCTCGGCAAGACGCGGGCCACCGATGCAATACGCCTCGTCGGCAAGCTGCACGTGTAGCGCGTCCGCATCAGCCGTGGAATAAACGGCGACGGTCTTGATGCCCATATCGCGGCACGCGCGGATAACACGGACCGCAACTTCGCCGCGGTTGGCAATGAGCACTTTGTCGAACATGGAGCCTTCCTTAACTTTCGTGCATGAGTGCAAAAGACATATCGGCGCGGCAGCAAACCTCACCGTTGACGCTCGCGGTGCCCGTCGCAAAGCGGAACGGCCCGCGCGCACGCGTGATGGAGCACACCAGATCCACCGTGTCGCCCGGGCGCACCGGACGCTTAAAGCGCACCTTGTCCAGACTCGTGTAGAACGGCGTCGCGCCGCGCGCCTCCTCATCGCCCATCAGCAACACGCAGCAGTTCTGGGCGAGCATCTCGCACTGAATCACGCCGGGAACGACCGGGTTTCCCGGAAAATGTCCCTGCAAAAAGTACTCGTCGCCCGTAATCGTGATCTTGCCGTGGGCCTCGTCGCCCACCAGCTCGGCTTCGTCGAGCAAAAGCATCGGCTCGCGATGCGGCAACAGCTCTTTAAGCTCTTCTTTGTTCATGGATATCACCTATCCGATCCTCATGAGGTAGCTGCCAAACTCCACGAGGTCGCCGTCGGCCACGCAGATCTCGAGCACCTCGCCGTCTGCCTCGGCCGTCACCTCGTTGAGAACCTTCATGGCCTCGATGATGCAGAGGGTCTCGCCGGCCTTGACCTTGGAGCCCACGTGCACAAACGGCTCGTCGCCCGGCGCCGGGGCAGCATAGAAAACGCCGACCATGGGAGCGGTCACCTCGGTGCCCTTGGGCTTCGGTGCGGCGGCAGGTGCCTGCGCGGCGGGCTCCGGTGCGGCAGGCATAGCGACAGGAGCCACTGCCGGGGCAGTCACGGCACCCGGCATAGGCATGGGCACAGCAACCGGCTGTGCGGCGCTCGCGCGCTCAAGTTCGACCGCGGTGCCATCGGGCTCCTCAACGCGCACGCGCGTGAGGCCGCGGTCCTCCAT
>CAUBOH010000048.1 GCA_958437495.1 uncultured Collinsella sp.
CCGATGCGCTCGCGCTGGTTAAGGGTGGTGTGCCGATCACCAAGATCAGCATCGGCCATATGCAGGTAGGGGAGGGCAAGCGCTCTGTAACGCCTGCCGTTGCCGTAGGCGAGGCAGATACCGCCGCCTTTAAAGAGCTGCAAGAACTCGGCATAGAGCAAGAAATCCGCTACCTCCCCAGCTCCAACCCCGACCCCATCCAACTAGTCATTTAAGAACGTCCTCAATGACTAGGTAGCAAAACGCCCGTCGGCGGTGGTGCCGGCGGGCGCTGCTGTGCGATATGTCGCGTTGTGGGCTTAGTGCCTCATAAAGTGGTATTCGATCACATTGCTGTAGGGGTGACCCGGGCCCACAATGCCCTGCGGGAACAGCGGCTGGTGCGGCGTGTCGGGGTACATCTCTGCCTCGAGGGCAAAGCCGGCGCCCCAGCCATAGTTGGCATCGTCCTTGGCGTGCTCGTCGCCCAACCAGTTGCCGGTGTAGAGCTGCACGCCCGGGGCGGTGGTGTAGTAGTCCATCTCGCGGCCGGTCCACATTTCCTCAACATGCAGGGCACGGCGCAGGTTGCGGCCGTACTGATAGCCATCGATGCACAGACAATGATCGTAGCCACGGGCCTGCTTAATCTGCGGGTCGTCGGCCTCCATGCCAGGCGCGACGGGGCGCAGCTCGCGAAAGTCAAACGGCGTGCCCTCGACCAGAGCAATCTCGCCGGTGGGGATGTTCTGCTCGTTAATGGGCAGGTAGCGAGCAGCGTTAGCAACAAAGAAGTGCTCACAGTCCATGCCGGCGTTATGACCGGCAAGGTTAAAGTACGTGTGGTTGGTCATGGACACGTACGTGGCGCGGTCGCTCTCGCAGCCATACTCGATACGAAAGACGCCGGTGCGCGTCACGGTAAACACGGCCGTAAAGGTGCGGTTGCCGGGGAGACCCAGCTCGCCATCCTCAAGTGAGGTGGTCATGCGCACGGCATTGTGGACCTCGTCGAGCTCAACATCCCACACGCGCTTGTGCAGACCATGCTCAAGATCGCTGTGCAGGTTGTTGACGCCTTCGTTGGCCGGCATATGCCAGTCCGTGCCGGCGATGGTGATCGTTGCACCCGCGGTGCGGTTGGCCACAGGGCCGATGGTCGCGCCAAAGCAGGCGGGGTTGTCAAAGTAATCCTCGAGCTTATCGAAACCCAGCACCACATCGCGCATGTTGCCGGGAATGTCGGGCACATCGATACCAAGCACGGTGGCGCCATAGTCCATAATGCGAACGCAGATCTCGGGCCCGTTGAGGGTGTAACGATGAACGGGGGTACCGCACGGCGCGGTGCCGAAAAGCTCGGAAGTGATCATTTGGTTCCTAACATCGAGGTATTTCGGACAAACTGTAGCGCGAACAGGCAAGATTATCACTACACCCCACTAAAGCAGGGGGTATTTTTCTCAAAAAAGTGATGATTGACTTACTGTGGACAAACAAAAAGAAACCCGCCGGGATGCGACGGGTTTCTTCCACAGGGGATATGTGGCAATTGGTTAGGCGTTTGCCTTTGCGGACTCGGCTTCCTTAGCAGCCTTGAGGTCCTCCTCGGTAAACTTGCCGGTGGTGAGCGGCGAGAGGGTGCACTTATCCTGCTTCGCGTACTCGATGTTGCGGGCGATCATCTGCTTGCGATACCAAGCGAAGAGCGCGACGTACACGACGATGGCAACGACAGTGGCGATGATCATGGTCACATCGCCCGTGGTCGCCTTGCCCACGAAGAAGGCCAGGAACTTCTCGACAGGTCCTTCCATGGTGGTCTGAGAGATCAGGCCAGTAACGCCATCGGGGAAAGCGCCGACAGTCTTAGCGGTAAAGGTGACGAAGTCGGCGACGAGGGTGCCAGCGCCCAGGAAGACGGGCAGCAGGACGGCACCGATAACGACCATGCGAATCACGCGGCCGCGGGTGACGACGAGCAGTGCCGGCGTCAGGCCCATGGCGATGATGCCGCCGAGCGGCAGCAGGCCGTTCCAAGTGCCAGTCGGGGAGAGGGGGCAGGGAACGTTGGCGAGCAGCAGAGCCTCACCCAGCATGATGGGGGCAAGGATGTTAGCGGCAGCCCAGATCTCGGCGCGGCCGGCGATGAAGGGCCAGTCGAGGCCGACGTTGAGGGTACGGCCCTGGAGCCACTTGCTGTTGTTGGCAAAGTCGGAGATGCCCTGAGACAGCGGCTCAACGGCTGCGATGAACCAAGAACCGATCATCGAGAACAGCTCAAGGCAGGTTGCGGCGGTAAAGGCGAGCGTGCAGATCTGCTGCGGGGTCTGGTGCGAAAGCAGACCGACGAAGACGCCCAGGTAGATACCAATAGCAAACTTGGAGCCCCAGAAGCCGATCATGTTGTTGAGCTTGGCAGCGTCGAAGTCGTACTTATCGAGGAAGGGAAGCACCTTGTCGATGATCTTGTTGAGCAGCATGGCCAGCGGGTTCATCATGTAGTTCATGTGAGTCGTGGTCATGGGGTTCTCCTCGGGAGCACCCAAAAGATCGTTGAACGTGGGCTTCATAAGGTCGGAGTTCATGATCTTCATGACGCCGACGAAGACGACGAGCAGCGTGGCGACGACAATGTTGGCGCCAAAGTAGATGCAGGCAAGGCCGACGAAGGCGAGGTGCCAGACGTCAAAGATGTCGACGTCGATGGTGTTGGTCTTGGCGAGCACGATCATCACGATGTTGACGATGACGAGCACCATCAGGAAGTACAGCGTGTAGGGAGAGCCCCAGGTGATGGTGGCCAGCGGTGCCCAACCCACGTCGGTGACGGTGAGCTGAAGGCCGGTGGACTCAACGAACGTCGTCATGGCGCTCGAGAAAGCCGTCGTCAGAATGTTGATGATGGCGCCGATGCCGGTAATGGCGATGCCGAGCTTAAGACCGCCCTCGAGGGCCTTGGTAAACTTTACTTTGAAGAGTAGGGCGATAACCGTCAAAACGATGGTCATCATAGGGGCTGCGCCAAGGTCGATCAGCGGCTGAAAGACGGCATTAGCAAACCCGATAACTGCGTCCATGTCTCCCTCTTTCCTAAAAGAGAATTTCCTTTTCCGTATGTTGCCTTAAAAAAGGAAGATGCCGTTCCCGGTCGTCATCTTCCTTAAAGCCAAAGATTGTGCAGAGCGAAGCTGCAAAAGATTAGTTGAGGCCCTTTTCCTTGATAATGGCCTCAATCTTGTCGTAAACCGGCTTGGCCATAGCAGGCATGCGATAGAGAATCGGGCCGGCGTCGACGATCGGGGTCTTAACCTCAAAGCCAAAATCGGTCTTGGCGATCTGAGCGAAGATGTCGTACTGAGAGAGCATCTCCTCGTTGACGTCCTTGATCATCACGGCGTCGCAGTGCAGGTTGTAGCCGCGATTCTTGAACTCGGACTCGATGGCGTCCTTGATCTGATGGCTGGAGTTAACACCGGCGCCACAAGCTGCGAGAACCTTAATCATGATGAATTCCTTTCTCTATGCGGGTTATTCCGCGGATTCCTAAGGGTGGTTGGCTAGTCGGCAGGAAAGTTGTCGACCAAGAACTGGTAGATGGCCTTGGCGTCGGTCATGGAGAACAGCTCCTTGACGCGTTCGGTGCCAAGAGCGTTAACGAAGTCCATGATCTTGGCGAGGATGCCCACCTGGGCCTCCTTGTCGTCGTTGAGGATCATAAACAGGAACGAGACGGGGAAGGTCTGCGAGGGGTCGATCATGGAGTGCCACTCGACGGGGGTCGTCAGCTTGACGGGGACGATGCGGCGGGTGTGAACGAACTCGACCTCGGTGTGAGGAACGGCAAAGCTGGGCAACTCGGGGTCGACGACAGACATATCCATGCCGGTGGGGTAGCCCTTTTCGCGCTCGATGATGTTCTCGAGAAAAGCGGGCGCCACATAGTTTTTGAGCGACAGCTTATTGGCGATCTCGGTAAAGACCTCTTCTTGCGTGGTGCGGTCGCAAACAAACACGGTGTCTTCGAAGAACAGATTACTCTCTGCGGACATGTCTGCAACTCCTTCCGTTCCAGGCAGATCGAACATGTTCGAATCTGTTTGTTTAAGTCGTTAAATATTTAAGTCAAAGAGAACTAGTGTGTCAATCTGTTTTCGATTGTTCGGTAAAGTTCAATTTGCTTAATTGAGGCGCATTGGATTGAAATGATTTTAAAAGAGCAGCTATTTGCACCTTTTTTGTCGGTCTCTTGGCGTCAAAATAATTCGTTATTCTGCGTTTGACACCGAGTTTTCTACCGTTCACCGGGAAAAATCGACCGTTTAGGGTGAGTGAGCATAACTGTTCGATTACTATAGCTGCGAACAAAATCACTCAAAGGAGTAAAAATGATCAAGGCGGAGCGTCAAGATAGGGTTCGTCAGCTGCTCGAGGAGCAGGGCACGGTCTCGGTTAAAGAGATTTCTGATGCGTTGGGCGTCTCGGATATGACGGTCCGCCGCGATCTTGAGGAGCTTGCGAGCCTAGGCGAGATTGAGCGCGTGCACGGCGGAGCTCGCAGTGCGCAGGGCCGTCCCCACGCTATGCTGCGCCATGAGTACTCGCACAGCGAAAAGCGTACCAAGCATGCCGAGGAAAAGCTGCAGATTGCGCGCCGTGCTGTGGAGCTTATCGAGGAAGGCTCGACCATCTTTTTGGGCACGGGCACCACGGTTGAGCAGATGGCCTCGATGCTGCCGGCGTTTCGCCTGCGCATTGTGACCAATTCGCTTTCGGTGTTTAACCTGCTCGAGGCGCGCGAAGAGTGCGACCTGTGCCTGGTGGGCGGCATGTACCGCCGCCGCACCGCCGCTTTTGTGGGACCAACGGCCGAGGATACCCTGCGTGCGCTGGGCATCGACGCAGCGTTTATCGGTGCCAACGGCATTCTGGACGGCGACGTGTCTACATCCAATATGGAAGAGGGCCGCATCCAGCAGCTCGCCTTTAGCAAGGCCGACTCGCGCTATCTGATCGCCGACTCCAGCAAAATCGGCAAGCGCGACTTCTACACCTTCTGCCGCCTGGACAATTTGGACGCCGTGGTGTGCGAGCCGGGTATTACTGCCGAGGACCGCACTGCCATCGAAGAACACACGCGGGTCATCTGCTAGCTAACGCTGCAGGCGAGGTGGTCATTGGGGACGTTCTTAAACGACTAGTCATTGGGGACAGTCTTGGCGCGCTCCGTTCGTCGTCCCGTTCGATTTTTTGCTCGGTGGGTATACTTCCTTTCACATTAAACGCCGGACTGAGGAGGTATCCAAATGCCGGATAACGGGTCAATTCAAAAGAGAGACGCACGTGAGATGGCTCATGGGCGTCCCGTCCAGATAACCGAGCACACGACGGTAACCGAGCTGCAGCCCAGCCTGTCCGATG
>CAUBOH010000049.1 GCA_958437495.1 uncultured Collinsella sp.
CCGCGCACCAACCTGTTCCGCGCCGTGTTCCGCATCCGCTCCGTTGCCGCAGCCGCCATTCACCGCTTCTTCCAGGAGCAGGGCTTTGTCTATGTCAACACCCCCATCATCACCACGAGTGACTGCGAGGGCGCCGGCGAGATGTTCCGCGTGACCACGCTCGACCCCAAAAACCCGCCCCTCACCGAGGCCGGCGAGGTCGACTGGAGCCAAGACTTCTTTGGCAAGCACGCGAGCCTTACCGTGTCCGGCCAGCTCAACGCCGAGAACTTCGCCATGGCCTTTGGCGACGTGTACACCTTTGGCCCCACCTTCCGTGCCGAGAACTCCAACACCACGCGCCATGCCGCCGAGTTTTGGATGATCGAGCCCGAGATGGCCTTCGCCGACCTCAACGACTACATGGACAACGCCGAGGCCATGCTCAAGTATGTCCTCAAGGACGTCATGGCAACCTGCCCCGACGAGCTCAATATGCTCAACAAGTTTGTGGACAAGGGTTTGCTCGAGCGCCTGGACCATGTCGCCAACTCCGACTTTGCCCGTGTCACCTACACCGAGGCCGTCGAGATTCTGGAGCAGGCCGTCGCCGCCGGTCACAAGTTTGACTATCCCGTGAGCTGGGGCATTGACCTGCAGACCGAGCACGAGCGTTTCCTGACCGAGGAGCACTTTAAGCGCCCGACCTTCGTGACCGACTACCCAGCCGAGATCAAGGCCTTCTACATGCGCATGAACGAGGACGGCAAGACCGTCGCCGCCGCCGACTGCTTGGTTCCCGGTATCGGCGAGATTATCGGCGGCTCCCAGCGCGAGGAGCGCCTGGATCTGCTCGAGGCCCGCATCAAGGACCTGGGTATGAATCCCGAGCAGTACAAGTACTACCTCGATCTGCGTCGCTACGGTTCCTGCAAGCACGCCGGCTACGGTCTGGGCTTCGAGCGCTTGGTGATGTACCTCACCGGCGTGGGCAACATCCGCGACGTCCTGCCGCACCCGCGCACCGTGGGCAACGCCGACTTCTAATCGTCGGACGCCAGCTCGCATCGCCACGCGCCAACGCTCATCACACAAGCGTCTCTCGGCATCGGCCGAGAGACGCTTTTTTCAACAGCATCCGTCAAGCTTTTGGCAAGCTTTTGGTCAGTTGAGCAGGCCTGTTGAAAACTTGCTCTACCGTCTGCCGGCACAAACCGACCGTCCAAGACACCCGGCACCCCCAGGCGGCGGCGACATCTTAGGCTCAAAGCCGCCATCGCCCGGGAACGGAAAGGATGTGGGCGCCATGACCGAAATCGCTGTTGAAAACTACGGGACCACCACCAGGGGAGCTGCCTCGCTTGCCGCCTACCGCGCCGTGCGAATTCTGCAGGTCCTGAGCGACCACACCGGCGAAGACAAAGCCCTACTTCCCGATGAGCTGGCAGAACATCTCGCCCATCCCGATAATCCCGCCCAGATGCCCATCTCGGCAGCACGCCGCAGCATCTACACCGCCATTTCCGCACTGCGTCATGCCGGATACGAAATCGAATACAAGCGCGGCGTGGGCTACCGCTTGCTGACTCGCCCGCTCACAGACGAGGAGATCGTTCGCCTGCACGGCATGGTCATGCGCAACCGTTCCACCCCCATCGCGATTAGAAAGCGCATGGCCAAACACCTTGTCGACATGGCGAGTGTCGACGTTCGCGGCTACCTCAATGCACCCGAGCCGGCACCGGTCATCTCCGGCGCACCCGCCAAGGGCACCAAACCGCCCGTCACGCGCATCGACGCCTGCGAGCTTATCGAACAGGCTATAGACCAGGGAACCTCCGTCAGTTTTGACCTCTTGGGATACGGGCCCCATGGCACGGACGAGGCAATCAGGGTGACCATACAGCCGTTTGCCATCAGGCAGCGAGACGGAATCTCGTATCTGCTGGGTACCGTCCACGACGACCGGGTCATCGACGATACCCTGCGCACCGTAGAGGTCAACCGCATGAGAAACGTCTGCACGCGTCTGCTCGACGGCAAGAAACTGTTTGCCGCCCTGGACGAGGGGGAGCAGCCCGCGCCCGCCGCCTAAGTCTTGCCGTTGCCCGCCGAATCCCCCGCCGTCCATCCGGTTCAGTATTAAAAAACCCGACAGGTTGTTGAAAAAATGGACATCGGCGCTACTATAGACCCACTTGCACTTTGTTTGAGTGCAGTGTTTCCAGCCATTTCTATACTGGGGGTAATGATATGAAGGACATCACCATCAGCCGCAGGAGCCTTCTGGTCTCTGCCGGCCTGCTCGCGCTCGCTCCGCTCGCCGGATGCGGCGGCAACTCTGGTTCCGGCTCCGCTGCCGCCGGTTCCGACTACACCGTCGGCGTTCTACAGCTCACCGAACACTCCGCACTCGACGCCGCCAACGACGGCTTTGTCAAGGCCATCAAGAAGAGCGGTCTCAAGGTCAAGATCGACCAAAAAAATGCCCAGAACGACCAGTCCACGTGTAAGTCCATCGCCGACAAGTTCGTGGGCGATGGCGTCGACCTGATCTATGCCATCGCTACGCCCGCCGCGCAGGCTGCCGCCGGCGCCACCGCCGATATCCCCATCGTGGGCTGCGCCATCACCGACTACGCCGCCTCGGGCCTGGTCCAGGACAACGACAAGCCCGGCACCAACGTCACTGGAGCCTCCGACCTCACCCCGGTCGCCGAGCAGCTCGAGATGATGCAGAAGGTCCTGCCCGACGTTAAGAAGGTCGGCTTGCTCTACTGCACCGCCGAGTCCAACTCCGACGTCCAGATCAAGGCCGCCAAGAAGGAACTCGACAAGCTGGGCCTGGAGTACACCGACTTCACCGTCTCGAGCTCCAACGAGATCCAGTCCGTCGTCGAATCTGCCGTGGGCAAGGTCGACGCACTGTACTCCCCCACCGACAACACCATCGCCGCGGGTGCCTCGCAGGTGGGCCAGATCTGCAGGGAGAACAAGCTCCCCTTCGTGACCGGCGAGGAGGGCATGTGCAAGGCCGGCGGCCTGTTCACCCTCTCCATCAACTACGAGGACCTGGGCTACGCCGCGGGCGAGATGGCCGTCAAGATTCTGAAGGGCGAGGCCAAGCCCGAGGATATGCCGATCAAGCACCTCTCGAGCAAGAACCTGGTCGTCGTCAAGAACGACGAGATGGCCGAGGCGCTGGGCATCGACCTCTCCGCTCTGGACGAGTAGCGGCATGCGCGGCGATGTGCCTAGGGCCCATACTCGCGCCGTTGCCATGTTATTCAATATCTGAGCCACAGGGGCGAACGCCAAAGACCGGCGTTCGCCCTGCTTGTTACGGATGAGACAAAACATCCGGCCGCAGCTCTTTCATGCATTGTTACCGCTATCATGGTGACTCACGTGTCCACCCTATCCTAGGAGGTATGAAGCATGCTCATTGCATTGCAGGGCGCCATTTCGCAGGGCGTCCTCTGGGGCATTATGGTGCTTGGTGTGTTTATCACGTTCCGCCTGCTCGACATCCCCGATATGACCTGCGACGGCAGCTTTGCCCTCGGCGGCTGTGTCTGCGCCGTACTCATCGTCAACAATAACGTCGACCCGCTGCTCGCCGTGCTTGCCGGCATGTGCGCCGGTGCCATCGCCGGTGCCGTCACGGGCATCCTGACCACCGTCTTTGAGATCCCCGCGATCCTTGCCGGAATCTTAACGCAGATCAGCCTGTGGTCCATCAACCTGCGCATCATGGGCAAGTCCAACACGCCCATCCTCGCCAAGGGCACCGTGTTCTCGGCCGTCAGCAACATGACGGGTCTGCCGCAGTCCACCGTCGCCATCATCCTGGGCATTGTACTGGCCGTGGCCATCGTCGCCATTCTGTACTGGTTCTTTGGTACCGAGATCGGCTCCGCACTGCGCGCCACCGGCAACAACGAGTACATGATTCGCGCCCTGGGCGTCAACACCAACTCCACCAAGATGATCGCCCTTGTGCTCTCCAACGCCCTCATCGGCCTCTCTGGTGCGCTTATCTGCCAGAGCCAAAAGTATGCCGACATTGGCATGGGTACCGGCGCTATCGTTATCGGTCTTGCCGCCATCGTCATCGGCGAGGTGCTCGGTCGCCTGCTGCCCGGCGGACTCACGCAGTTCTCCGTCCGCCTGGCCTCCGCCGTCTTCGGCTCCGTGGTTTACTTCCTCATCCGCGCCATCGTACTGCAGCTGGGCATGGACGCCAACGACATGAAGCTGCTCTCCGCCGTGATCGTCGCCGTTGCCCTGTGCGTACCTGTGGTTTGGGAGCGTTACAAGCTCCGCAGCTCCTACACGAGAGGAGATGAGGCAGATGCTTAAGCTCTCGCACGTCAAGAAGACCTTTAACAAGGGCACCGTCACCGAGAAGCGCGCGCTCACCGGTGTCGACCTCACCCTTAACGACGGCGACTTTGTAACCGTGATTGGCGGCAACGGCGCCGGCAAGTCCACGCTGCTCAACATGATCGCCGGCGTATATCCGCTCGATTCGGGTGTCATCGAGCTCGACGGCACCGACATCTCGCGTCTGAGCGAGTCGCAGCGCGCCAAGTACCTGGGCCGCGTGTTCCAGGACCCCATGCGCGGCACCGCAGCCGACATGCAAATTGCCGAGAACCTGGCCCTCGCCAAGCGCCGCGGCCAGCATCGCGGTCTTTCGTGGGGCGTCACCAAGGCCGAGAAGGACGAGTACGTTGAGCTGCTCAAGCGCCTGGACCTTGGTCTGGACACACGCCTTAACGCTAAGGTCGGCCTGCTCTCGGGCGGCCAGCGCCAGGCACTCACCCTGCTCATGGCCACGCTCACCAAGCCGCGCCTGCTGCTGCTCGACGAGCACACGGCGGCCCTCGACCCCAAGACGGCATCAAAGGTGCTCAACCTGACCGAGGAGATCGTCGACGAGAACCACCTGACCACGCTCATGGTCACGCACAACATGAACGACGCCATCCGTCTGGGCAACCGTCTGATCATGATGCACGAGGGCCACGTGATCTACGATGTGGCAGGCGATGAGAAGAAGTCGCTCACCGT
>CAUBOH010000050.1 GCA_958437495.1 uncultured Collinsella sp.
TTCTCCACAGCGCGCATGATCGCCTTGTAGATCTCCATCAGCGGAATGATCAGGAAGGCAAGGACCAGCGCGGCGACAACGCCCTTGAGCTCAAGCGTCACGGGGCCAAAGAACATCTCGGCAAGCGTCGGCTGCACGGTTACGATCACCGTCAGCACCAGCGCCAGCGCGGCAGAGGCCCACAGCCACATGTTCTGCTTCTTCATCTTAAACAGCGACGTGCGACGGCTGCGCATATTGAAGCAGTGGAAGATCTCGACCATGTTGAGCGTGATGAAAGCCATCATCACGCCTTCCTCGTCGGCATTACCGGCGATCATATCGGCGATGTGGATGTAGCCCATGTCAAAGTACACGCCCACAAAGAAGCTCGCCAGCACCAGCACGGTGATGATCAGGCCCTGGACCACGCAGTCCAGGCCCATATTGCCGGCAAAGACGCCGTCCTTGGCGTTGCGCGGCTTGCGCTTCATGATGTCACCCTCGGCATCCTCCATGCCCAACGCGAGCGCGGGGAAGCAGTCGGTGACCAGGTTCACCCACAGCAGCTGCACCGGCTGGAAGATGGTAAAGCCGATGAGCGTGGCGATAAACACCGAGAACACCTCGGCAAGGTTGGCCGAGAGCAGGAACTGGATGACCTTGCGGATGTTGTCGTAGATGCGACGACCCTCTTCGCAGGCACCGATGATGGTGGCAAAGTTGTCGTCGGCGAGTACCATATCGGCGACGTTCTTGGTGACGTCGGTGCCGGTGATGCCCATGCCCACGCCGATGTCGGCGCGCTTGATGGACGGGGCGTCGTTGACGCCGTCGCCCGTCATGGCCACGATCTGGTCGCGCGACTTCCAAGCCTCAACGATGCGGGTCTTGTGCTCGGGCTGGACGCGGGCGTACACGCCGTAATCCTCGATGTGCGCGTCGAGCTCCTCGTCGCTCATGCGGTCGAGGTCGGCACCGGTGATAGCCTGACTGCGATCGGCGACGATGCCCAGCTGCTTGGCGATGGCCACGGCGGTGTCGATGTGGTCGCCCGTAATCATGACAGCGCGGATGCCGGCGTCGTGCGCCTTGCGGATAGCGTCGGCCACCTCGGGACGGACCGGGTCGATCATGCCGGACAGGCCGCAGAAAACCAGGTCATGCTCGAGCGCAGCGGGGCTGCAGTCGGCGGGAACCTCAGTGTAGGTGCGGCTCGCCAGCGCCAGCACGCGCAGGGCCTCGTCGGCCATGGCCTTGTTGGCCGCCACGAGCTCGGCGCGGCGCTCCTCAGTCAGCGGAACGACCTTCTCGCCGTCATAGATGTGGGTGCACAGGCCAATCACCACGTCGGGCGCGCCCTTGGTGTACTGCTCGTACTCGCCGTCCAGGGTCTCGACGACCACGGACATCATCTTACGGCCCGAGTCGAACGGGGCCTCGCCCACGCGCGGATGCTCGGCAGTCAGGCCAGTGAGGCCCGCCTTGCCGGCATCATTGACGAGCGCGCACTCGGTCGGCTCGCCCACGGCCTCGCCCAGCTCCTCGTCCCACTGGGCATCGGAACACAGCGCCATGCCTGCCAGGAACTTCTCCTTGGGCGCAGCGAGCTCGTGCTTGACGACGGTCATCTTGTTCTGGGTAAGCGTGCCGGTCTTGTCCGAGCAGATGGTCTGCGTGCAGCCGAGTGTCTCGACAGCAGAAAGCTTGCGGATGATCGCCTGGCGCTTTGCCATCTTGGTCACGCCGAGCGACAGCACGATGGTCACGACGGCGACCAGGCCCTCGGGGATGGCGGCGACGGCGAGCGAGACGGCGACCATAAAGGTGTCGAGCAGGGCCGTCGGGTCGGTGAGAACGTTGCCCACGCCGTGGCGGACGATGTCGACGCCAAAAATCACGACGCAGATGACGATAACCATGATGGTAAGGATGCGGCTGAGCTCGGCGAGCTTCACCTGCAGCGGCGTGAGCTCTTCCTTGGCCTCGGCCAGGGCGCCGGCAATCTTGCCCATCTCGGTGTTCATGCCAGTGCCGACCACGACGGCGCGACCACGGCCGTACACAACGGTGGAGCCCATGTAGCACATGTTCTTGCGGTCGCCGAGCGGCACGTCGTCGGTGCCCGCGGCAAGCTCGATCACGTTGGCGTGCTTCTCTACGGGCACGGACTCGCCGGTGAGTGCAGCCTCTTCGATCTTCATCGTGGCGCTCTCGAGCACGCGGCAGTCAGCCGGGACGGAGTCGCCCGCCTCGAGCATGATCACGTCGCCGGGCACGAGCTCGGCGCTCGGCAGGTGCACGAGCTTGCCGTCGCGCAGCACCTTGGACTGCGCCGCGCTCATCTCCTGCAGGGCCTCGAGGGCCTCCTCGCTTTTAGCCTCCTGGACCACGCCCAGCACCGAGTTGACGATAACGACGAACATGATGATGGCGACATCGGCAAAGTCCGCCTCGCCCTTGACCATGCCCGTGAGCGCGCTGATAACCGCGGCCGCGATCAGCATGATGACCATGGGGTCGGCCATCTGCTCAAAGAAGCGCTTCCACAGCGGCGTCTTCTCGGCTTCCTCAAGCTTGTTAGGGCCTGTCTTGGCAAGGCGCGACGACGCCTCGTCGTTGCTCAGGCCGAGGTTCTCATCGACGCCTTGGTCGCTGAGCACCTCCGCCGCGGCGGACAGGTATTCCTTTTGCATATAGAGTCCCCTCCTGGGATTCGGGCCACTCAGCAGATTGATGCCCGATCATAATTCCCAGGAGAAGGGCAAGGGCTCATCAAGGCTGCCGTGCTGAGCGGCAGTTGATAGTGGAGCTATGGTACCCCAAAGCGACGCGTCTAGCCAAAACATTCCATCTGGAAACACGGCACAGGCGTAACGGTGCAGACAGTGTGATGCTCAAGATTGATAAAACGTTTTTTCTTCGGCGCATCGGCAAACTGAAATATCGCCCAGATAGCAGCGGTTAGAACGGTTGGTAAAGTTTTTTCATATACCGTTTTTCCCGCAAAAAATGAACTTCTAATTCGGCATACGGTCGATTTTTTGGGGTATTCGGTCGGCATTTCGTTATAATCATCTCAGTTTTATTTCTTATGGTTTATCTATCAGCGCAAGACGATGTCAGATGGAGGTCTGAATGTACAAGCGCACTAAGATTGTATGCACCATGGGTCCCGCCTGCGATAGCGACGAGACCATCCGCGAGATGATCAAGGCGGGCATGAACGTCGCCCGTTTTAACTTCTCGCACGGATCCTACGACGAGCACCACGGTCGCATCGAGCGCGTCCGTCGTATTTCCAAGGAGCTCGGTCTGCCCGTCGGCATCCTGCTCGACACCAAGGGCCCCGAGGTCCGCACCGGTCTTCTGGTCGACGGCAAGAAGGTTGCCGTCAAGACTGGCGATAAGATCGTCGTCACCGCTCAGCCCACGTCCGAGGATTTCCACGGCACCTCTGAGCACATCTCCCTCGACTACCTGGCTCTGCCCTCCGAGGTCGAGAAGGGCTCCCTTATCCTGATCGACGACGGCCTGGTTGCCCTCGAGGTCGAGTCCGTCAGCGGCCAGGACATGACCTGCGTCGTTAAGAACGACGGTCTGATCGGCGAGCGCAAGGGCGTCAACATGCCCAACGTCAACATCTCGCTGCCCGCTATCACCGAGCGCGATCGTCAGGACATCCTCTTTGGCCTGACCGAGAACATCGACTACATCGCCGCTTCCTTCATCCGTGACGGCGAGTCCGTCCGCGGCATCCGCAAGCTTTGCCGCGAGAACGGTGGCGAGCACGTGACGATCTTCCCGAAGATCGAGTGCGCCCTGGGCGTCGAGAACTTCGACGATATCCTCGAGGCTTCCGACGGCATCATGGTCGCCCGTGGCGATCTGGGCATCGAGATCAAGCCCGAGCTCGTTCCCCACATCCAGAAGGAGATCATCGCCAAGTGCAACGCGGCCTACAAGCCCGTCATCACCGCTACGCAGATGCTCGACTCCATGCAGCAGAACCCGCGCCCGACGCGCGCCGAGGTTGCCGACGTTGCTAACGCCATCTACGACGGCACCGACGCCGTTATGCTCTCTGGCGAGTCCGCTGCCGGTAAGTACCCGGTCGAGGCCGTTAAGATGCAGGCCAGCATTGCTCTCGAGACCGAGAAGTACCTCCCGGCCCACGCTCCGCTCGAGGTTCCGGCCGATGCTCACGGCACCCGCGTCGTCAACAACGTTGTGGGTATGTCCGCTGTGAACATGGCTACCACCGTTGGCGCCAAGTGCATCACCGTGCCGACGACCACCGGTCGTACCGCTCGCCTGATCTCGCACTTCCGTCCCAACATGCCGATCTGCGCGTTCTCCCGCCACGAGTGGGCCGTCCAGCAGATGATCATGTACTGGGGCGTTATCCCGCACCAGGCCGAGATTACCCAGGGCACCGTCAACGGCACGATTGTCAAGGCGATCGAGACCGCTAAGGAGCTCGGCTACGTCGAGGCAGGCGATTTGACCGTCGCTACTGCCGGCGATCCCCGCATGAGCGTCCAGCTCGAGGACAAGGTCTCCTCGACCAACGTCGCTTACGTCGCTCAGGTGCGCTAAA
>CAUBOH010000051.1 GCA_958437495.1 uncultured Collinsella sp.
AGGATCACCGAAAGTCGCGGATGCGAACCACGTCGAACCAAGTTTTCCGTCCTCTCGACAGCTGTTAATCAACCGTCGTTCATGGTACACCCCAGCAATAAAAGCAACGGGAAGCCGGCTGTGCTGCACGCCAAGAACAGATGTTGCACACGCGCAGCTCACACATGGCATACGCCGACAAGGGCGCGATGAACCCTCCCCCTAGTCGAGCACGACGAGCTCAGCGGGATCGTAATCCACGCCCATAAACGTAAGGCCGCAGGCGGGCGCCGTGGGGCCTGCGGCGGTTCGGTTGCAGGCATCAATGACTTCGCGCATCCACTCGGGATCGCGGCGATGCATGCCAATCTCGACGAGCGTGCCCACAATAGTACGCACCATCGAATGTAAAAAAGCGTTGCCCTCGATGGTAAACGTCAGGATATCCTCGCCAAAGGCCACCTCATGGCCAAACTCGGCCCGCATCACGCAGCGGTGCGTAGGCTTGCCCACGGCAGAGGCGACCTTGCAAAAGCTCTTAAAATCCTGTTCGCCCAAAAGCGCGGGACAGGCCGCAGACATGGCCTCGACGTCCAAGGGATAGCGATGCCACCACACGGCACCCCGTGAGAGCACGGGGCGCGCGTCGCGATCGGCAATACGGTACGTATACATACGGGAACGCGCATCAAAGCGTGCAGAAAAGCCTTTACGGGCCTTGTAGACCTCATTTATGGCGATATCTTTCGGGAGTAGGGCATCCATAGCCCTCAGCCACCTACGGCGCGTACAAGCAAGCTCAGCGTCCGTTATGGGCACGCTGATGTACTGCGCCACCGCATGCACACCGGCATCGGTGCGCCCCGCGCACGTCAGGTCGATCGGACGACGCAGGAGCGTCTCGATGGCGCGGCGCAGCTCGCCCGCAACCGTCGTCTGACCGGGCTGCTCGGCAAAGCCGCTATAGGACGAGCCATCGTATGCCACGCGGAAAACGAGCGTGGCGTCGAGCTCGGGGGTCGAATTGAAATCAGACGGCGCAGTCATCGGCGCTCCCAACAAACTAGCAACGGTATTGCGACAAAAAAAGAGGGGTACGCGAACGTACCCCTCGAATATAGCCTATGCAGACGGATTGTCTACTCAGCGGTCTCCTCAGCAGGAGCCTCCTCGGCAGCCTCGACCTTCTTGGGAGCAGCGGCCTTCTTGGGGGCCGGAGCAGCCTTCTTGGCCTTAGGCGTGCAAGGCTCGGTGACGAGCTCCATGATAACGATGGGAGCGTTGTCGCCCTTGCGGTTACCGAGCTTCATGATGCGGGTGTAACCGCCGTTGCGGTCCTGCCACATACCCTGAGCAGCCTTGTCGAAGATCTCGGCAACGAGCTGCTTATCGCCGAGCTTGGCGATGGCCAGACGACGAGAGTGCAGGTCGCCCTTCTTGGCCCAGGTGATGATCGGATCGACGACCGAGCGCAGCGCCTTAGCACGGGTCTCGGTGGTCTTGATGCGGTCGTTCTCGAAGAGGGCCTTAGCAAGGCTCTTCTTCATGGCCTTGGTGTGGCTGGCATCGGTGCCGAGCTTCAGGCCCTTCTTAACGTTGTGACGCATGGTCTAGTTTCTCCTCAAATATGCGAAGCATTAAGCCTTCAGGCTCAGGCCCATGGACTCAAGCTTGTCCTTCACTTCCTCGATCGACTTAACACCGAAGTTACGGATGTTGAGCAGATCGTTCTCCGAGAACTCAACGAGCTGACGGACCGAGTGAATGCTGGCGCGCTTAAGGCAGTTGTAGGAACGAACGGAGAGGTCCAGATCCTCGATCTGCTTGTCCAGCTCGGCGTTGTCGTTGGTGACCTCGGGAGCGAAGATCGAAGCCTCCTCCTCGACCTCGGGGGTCTCGGCAAGGTTCATAAAGGCGGCCATATGCTGGTTGATGATATTGGCAGCCTGGACCACGGCGTCGCGCGGAGCGATGGAGCCGTTGGTCTCGATCTCGAGGACAAGGCGGTCGTAGTCGGTGTGCTGACCGACACGGCAAGCCTCAACGAGCTTGGCGCAACGGGAAACCGGCGAGTACAGCGAGTCGACGTGGATCACACCGATGGGATCGTTGTCGCGCTTGTTGGCCTCGCCAGAAACATAGCCGCGGCCATAGCCGATGCGCATGCTCATGGTGAGATGGCCACCCTCGGTGAGCGTAGCGATGTGCTGCTCGGGGTTGACCAGCTCAAACTCGGACGGAATAAAGAAGTCCGCACCGGTGACCTCGCAGGGGCCGTCAACCGAGATGGTGGCGGTCGCCTCGTCGGTCGTGCCGAGAGCCCTGAAGACAAGACCCTTGACATTCAGGACGATGTCGGTGACATCCTCGACCATGTTAGGGATGGTCATGAACTCGTGCTGCGCACCATCGATCTGAATAGCCTCGACGGCGGCACCCTCGAGCGAGGACAGAAGTACGCGACGAAGGGAGTTGCCCAGCGTATCGCCGTAGCCACGCTCGAGCGGCTCGACGGAGACACGAGCAGACGTCTCGTTGATCTCTTCGACCTGAACCTGAGGCCTAATGAATTCTGACATGTATTACCTCCAGCCTCAGCAGCCCGGATGGACTACTTAGAGTAGAGCTCGACGATGAGCTGCTCGTTGATATCACCGCTGATCTGCTCACGCGTCGGCAGAGCGAGCACATTACCAGACAGCTTCTCGATATCGACCTCGAGCCAGCCAGGGACCTCAAAGCGCTCAGAGGAAATCAGAGCCTCCTTGATGGGGAGGAGGTCACGGAACTTCTCGCCGACAGCGACGACGTCGCCGGCCTTGACGCGGTAGGACGGGATGTCCACGCGCTTGCCGTTCACGGTGAAGTGACCGTGACGGACGGACTGACGAGCCTCTTTGCGGGTGCGGGCGAAGCCAAGACGGAAGACGACGTTGTCGAGGCGAGACTCAAGGATAATCATGAGGTTCTCACCGGTGACGCCGTTCATCTTGCGGGCCTTGTTGAAGTAGCCGTGGAACTGCTTCTCCAGAACGCCATAGATGAACTTGACCTTCTGCTTCTCGCGCAGCTGCATGCCGTACTCAGATTCCTTGCGACGGCGCTTGGGCTGACGGATAGATTCCTTCTTGCTGCTGTAACCGAGCTCAGCGGGATCGATCCCGAGCTGACGGCAGCGCTTAAGAACAGGAGTCCTGTCGATTGCCATATTGATACGATCCTTTCAGTTACACGCGGCGACGCTTCTTGGGGCGGCAGCCGTTGTGCGGGATGGGGGTCTTGTCCTGGATGCTCGAGACCTCGAGGCCAGCAGCCTGGAGGGAGCGGATGGCGGTCTCACGACCGGAGCCGGGGCCCTTGACGAAGACGGAAACCTTCTTCATACCGTGCTCCATGGCCTGCTTGGCAGCAGCCTCGGCAGCCATCTGGGCAGCGAACGGCGTGGACTTACGGGAGCCCTTGAAGCCCACCTGGCCAGCCGACTTCCAGGAAATGACGTTGCCCTGGGGATCGGTGATCGAAACGATCGTGTTGTTGAACGTAGAACGAATGTGAGCCTGGCCCACGGAAATGTTCTTACGGTCCGCGCGCTTCAGACGGGCAGCGCGAACGTTCTTCTTAGCAGTAGCCATCTATCTAGCGCTCCTTATTTCTTCTTCTTAGCACCGATCTGACGCTTCGGGCCCTTGCGGGTACGAGCGTTAGTGTGGGTGCGCTGGCCGCGGACCGGGAGGCCCTTGCGGTGACGAAGGCCGCGGTTGCAGCCGATGTCCATAAGGCGCTTGACGTTCTGGTTGCGCTCACGGCGGAGGTCGCCCTCAACCATGATCTGATTCTTATCGATATAATCGCGGATGGCGTTAACCTCATCCTCGGTGAGGTCCTTAACGCGCGTATCCACGTTAACGTTGCACTCGACGCAAATCTTCGTCGCAGTGGTGCGGCCGATGCCGTAAATGTAGGTCAGACCGATCTCAACGCGCTTCTCACGCGGGAGGTCGACACCATTAATACGGGCCAACGTAGTCTCCTCTCTTAACCCTGACGCTGCTTATGACGGGGGTTCTCGCAAATGACGAGGACCTTGCCATGGCGCCTAATGATTTTGCACTTATCGCACATCTTCTTGACCGAAGGACGTACCTTCATCGTTCTTCCTTTCGGTAGCGCTCAAACTACTTCCCTACTATCTACTCGCCCAGCCGCAGGCGTTTAAAACTATGGCTGGTCTTCACACACAATCCGACCGTAGGTTGAGCTAAGCCTGCAGTCGGAAATGGAGTGCGTGTATGCGTGCCGCTATTTGTAGCGATAGGTGATGCGGCCGCGGGTCAGGTCGTACGGGGAAAGCTCCACGACAACCCTGTCACCGGGGAGAATACGGATGTAATTCATTCGGATCTTGCCAGAAATGTTGCACAGAACCGAATGACCGTTCTCGAGCTCGACCTTAAACATGGCATTGGGCAGCGGTTCCTTTACCGTACCCTCGAGCTCAATTGCGTCTTCCTTCTTCACAAGCAATCATCTTTCTCTAGAAAACGACAGCGATTGAGTATTCTACAA
>CAUBOH010000052.1 GCA_958437495.1 uncultured Collinsella sp.
CCGGCGCGTATGCCGAGGGTTACGACGTGCAGATCGCCAAGGCCATCGCAGAGGGCCTCGGCAAGGAGCTCGTCATTGTCAAGCTCAGCTGGGACGGCCTGATCGACGCGCTCAATCAGGGCCAGATCGACGCCATCATCGCCGGTATGATGGACACCGCCGAGCGCCGCGAATCCATCAACTTCTCCGAGCCCTACCGTGAGACCACCTACGGCCTGATGGTGCTCGCCGATTCCCCGTACTTAAATGCCACCTCCATTCAGGACTTCTCCGGCGCGGCCGTCCTCGGCCAGCAGGGCACGGCGCTTGACGATGTCATCGAGCAGATCGAAGGCGTCGACCACTTAAGCCCCGTCGGCAGCGTGCCCGACATGATCTCCCGCCTGCAGCAGGGCACCTGCGACGCCATCGTCATCAACGTTGAGAACGCGCAGGGCTACCTCGCTTCCAACCCGAACTTCCGCCTGGTCACCTTCGATGAGGGCAGCGGCTTCACGCTCCCGGCCAAGGGCTCCTGCGTGGGTCTGCGCAAGAGCGACAATGAACTCCTTGATCAGATCAACACCATCCTCTCCGGCATCGACAGCGACACCCGCGCCGCCATGTGGCAGACCGCCGTTGACAACCAGCCGCAGTAATATCCCGCGCACTGCCGCCGCGTAAAAAGCGCGGCGGCGGGTACGCGAAGCACTCTAGAGACAACGCGCTTCGCACCATAAAGGAGGAAACACCATGGCAGCATCCACCGCGCCCCGGAAGAACTTCATCACCCGGGATCACCGTTATGTTTATTTAGGCGGAAGTTTCATCGCCCTGCTGGGCCTGAGCATGTTTTATTCCGCTCCCAGCCCGTACAGCTTCATCCCCGCGCAGTCCGTGTTCGGCACGGCGCTCGCGGCGATCTGCTGGTTCTTCCTCGGCGTGAGCGCCATGGCGCTGCTCGTCAAGTGGGCCTATTGGAACAATTACAGCTCCACTATTATGAAGCGCCCCCTCATCGTGCGCGTCAGCCGTTACCTCTCGTATCTCGACGCCGCGGCCTGCGCGCTGCTGGTGCTCGACCGCTTCATTTTAAAGCTCGCCTACATCATCAACGCCGCCATCCATGCCGACAGCAACCCGACCGACACGCTCTCCACCATGGCCTACATGGCGTACAACCAGCGCTCGCTCTTCGCCATCGGCATTTCGTACACGGTGCGCCTCGCGCTCTTCGGCACGGCGATCGCGTTCGTGCTGGCGCTTCTCATGGTCTTCCTCCGCATTCAGGAGCCCGACAAACGCGACAACGACTTTGTGAAGTTCCTCAAGATCGTTGCCAACAAATTCTCCCGCTTCTATATCTTCGTCATCCGCGGCACGCCAATGATGGTGCAGTCGCTCATCCTCTACAACGCCGTGTTCGGCCTTTTCAAGCGCACGGGCATGAGCGTTTCGGACATCAACCGCGTCTGGCCGCTCTTCTTAGCAGGTCTTGTCACGATCTCGCTCAACTCGACGGCATATCTTGCCGAGGTGCTGCGCGGCGGCATCCTCGCCGTGGACGCGGGCCAGATGGAGGCCGCGCGCTCGCTCGGCATGACGCACTGGCAGGCCATGCGCAAGGTCGTCTTCCCGCAGGCCATCAAGAACTCGCTTCCCGCCATCGGCAACGAATTCATCATCAACATCAAGGATTCGTCCGTTCTCTGCGTCGTCGGCGTGTCCGATCTGATGTTCATGACCCGCTCGGTCGCCGGTATTTATTATAAAGGTACCGAGTGCTACCTCATCGCCGCCATCGTTTACCTGTTCCTGACGTATCTTTCTTCGCTCCTGCTCAAGGCCATCACGGGAAAGATGACCGCGCCGGACAACACCAAGCGGCACCAGGGCAACCAAACCGTCGATCTGGGGCTTCCCAGCTCGAACTGACAGGAGGGCGCTATGACGAACGATCCCATCATCAAAATCGAACAGCTCGAAAAGTCCTTCGGCGACCTGCACGTGCTCAAGGGCATTGACCTTGAGGTCAACCGCGGAGAGGTCGTGTGCATCAT
Source organism: uncultured Collinsella sp. (assembly GCA_958437495.1). Classification (GTDB taxonomy): domain Bacteria; phylum Actinomycetota; class Coriobacteriia; order Coriobacteriales; family Coriobacteriaceae; genus Collinsella. Next base: position 2,040 of record CAUBOH010000052.1, read on the forward strand.
CGGCGCATCCGGCTCCGGCAAATCGACACTGCTGCGCTGCATCAACTTACTGGAAGAGGCCGACTCGGGCCACATCTGGTTCGACGGGCAGGATTTAATGGACTTAAAGGTCAACCTGAACGCCCTGCGCCAGAAGATCGGCATGGTGTTCCAGGGCTTTAACCTCTTCAACAACAAGTCCGTGCTTGACAACTGCACCCTCGCTCCCATGGACGTCAAGCACATCCCCAAGACGCAGGCCGAGGCCACGGCCATCAAGCACTTAACGACCGTTGGCCTCGCCGACTTCATCCACGCCGACTCCCGCCGCCTCTCCGGCGGGCAGAAGCAGCGCGTCGCCATCGCGCGGGCGCTGTGCATGGAGCCGGAGATCATGCTCTTCGACGAGCCGACCTCCGCGCTCGACCCCGAGATCGTCGGCGAGGTGCTGGACGTCATGAAAAACCTCGCCCAGCAGGGCATGACGATGGTCGTCGTCACGCACGAGATGGCGTTTGCCAAGGAAGTGAGCGACCGCGTCGTCTTCATGGATCAGGGGGTTATCTTAGAGCAGGGCTCGCCCAAGGAGGTCTTCGGTAACCCCAAGGAGCCGCGCACGCGTGAGTTTCTCAGCCGCTATCTGGAGGATAAAATGGCATGATACAGAAAAAAGTGACCGATTTTTTTGCCCTGGAGGGCAATTATCCCGACTTGGACGGCGAGGGCGCGGCCGCGCGCCTGTCCGCCGCCATCCGGTGCAAGACCATCAACTACTTTGACCACAGCCGGACGGACTACACGGAGTTCGACAAGCTGCACGCGCACATCAAGGCAAGCTACCCCAACATCATGCGCGTGGGCACGTTTGAGCGCATCGGCCACCACGCCGTGCTCATCACCATCCCCGGCAGCGACGCTTCTCTGCGCCCCTGCCTCTACATGTCGCATCAGGACGTCGTTCCCGTTGTTGAGGGCACAGAGCAGGACTGGACGCATCCCGCCTTTTCCGGCGACATCGCGGACGGCTATATCTGGGGCCGCGGCACGCTTGACATCAAAGAGCAGGTCTTCGGCGTGCTGGAGGCCGCGGAATATCTGCTCGCCCGCGGCAAGTCCTTTGCCCGCACGGCGTATCTCGCCTTCGGCGACGACGAGGAGACCATCAACTTAGGCGCGCTCGCCATCGCCGAGCATTTGAAGGCGCAGGGCGTGACGCTCGAATTCGTTCTTGACGAGGGCGGCTGCAAAATTGAGCCCGGCACGGCCTTCGGCGCGCCGGAGACGTCCATTGTCAGCGTGCAGCTGATGGAAAAGGGCTATGCCGATTTGGAGCTCTCCGTCCACAGCATCGGCGGGCATTCGAGCCGCCCCTACGGCGGCACGTCACTTGGGCGTCTCTCCGGTGCGATCGCCGACATCACGCGCGCACCGTTTGCCGTGCGCCTCAACAGCGCCATGACCGGCGCGTTTGAAACGCTCGCGCCCTATATCACGCAGGAGCCGCTCAAAACGCTCGTGCAGGATGTTGCGGGCAACGCGGACGCCATCGCGGCCTGCTGCATGGGCTCGC
>CAUBOH010000053.1 GCA_958437495.1 uncultured Collinsella sp.
TCGTCCTCGAGCTGGCGCACGCGGGCACGGAGTTTTTCGTTCTCGCGCTCGCGCTCCTCGGCGCGCTCCTTCATATCGAGGATGCGCACCACGCCGGCAAGGTTGATGCCCTCGTCGGTCAGCTGGTTGATGAGCTCCAGGCGCTCGATATCGGCACGCGAATACAGACGCGTGTTGCCGCCCGAGCGCTGGGGGTTCACCAGGCCCTTGGACTCGTAGACGCGCAGAGTCTGCGGATGCATGCCGGTCAGCTCAGCCGCCACGCTGATCATGTACAGCGGTTTGTTCCTATTGTCCTCGGCCATGCTACCTGACCCCTTTCCGTCTCGTTATCGTCCATCATAAGCCCGCGGGCGCGGGCGTGCACCACGACCGCCCTAGTATGTCGCCTTGTAACGATTGACCTTCTCGCGGTAGTCGCGCGTGTCGGCCTCGCGCAGCTTGGTCATGGCATCGCGCTCGTCGTCGGACAGGTTCGTGGGAACCTGCACCTTGATCTCGACAAGCAATGCACCGGTGCGCCCGCGGTGCTTAACATCGGGCGCGCCCATTTCCTTAAAGCGGAATTTCTTGCCCGTCTGGGTACCTGCGGGCACCTTCAGACGAACCGTCGCACCGCCGGGCGTCGGCACGTCCACCGTGCAGCCGAGCGCCGCCTCGTAGACCGAGACCGGTACCTCCATGGTCACGTCGGCACCTTTACGCTTAAACAGCGGATGCTCCTCCACGCGCGTGGTCACGACCAGGTCGCCGCGCTCGCCGCCGGCAACGCCATACTCGCCGCGACGCTTGTAGCGCAGCTTGCCGCCGTCGACCGCGCCCGCGGGCACCGAGACCGTAATGGTCTGCTGCTCGCCCGTCGAGGGAATACGGTAAGTAACCTTGTGCGTCACGCCGCGGAATGCGTCCTCTGCCGAAACATCGACGGTCAGCGACAGGTCGCCGCCCTTGCGAGCACGGCTGCGGCCCGCGCCGGCATTACCCGCAGCCCCGGCAAAGCCCGAGCCCCAATCGCTGCCCCAGGCGCCGTTGCCGCTAAAGATGCTGTCGAAGATATCGCCCCAGCCGCTGGCGCCCGCGCCGGCACCGTAGCCGCCGCCATACGCGCCGCCCGCGCCCGGCATGCCGCCAAACATGAGCATCTGGTCGTACTCTTTGCGCTTCTTCTCGTCCGAAAGCGTTTCGTAGGCCTCGCTGATCTCCTTGAACTTGGCCTCGTCGCCGCCGGCATCGGGGTGATATTTTTGCGCGAGCTTACGAAACGCGCTCTTGATCTCTTTGTCGGAGGCGCTCTTGGATACGCCCAGGATGTCATAGAAGGTTTTGCCTGCAGCCATCGTAGCTCCTCTCCTGTTACGTCCGCCGTCCATGCAGACGACGGCCCATGCTTTCATATGGCACTAGGCCAGAAAGGGCCCCGGGTGTTGCCCCGGGGCCCTTCTCAATTACTCCTCGGTGCTCTCGGCCGTATCGGCCGTAGCATCCTCGGGCGCCGCTTCGGGCTCCGGTGCGGGGCGCTTCTCGCCACCGTAGGTCACCGTCACCATCGCGGAACGCAGGATGCGATCCGCCATGCGGTAGCCCTTCTGGTACACATCGTTGACGGTCTCGTCGTACTGCGATGCGTCCTCGACGCGACCCACAGCCTGGTGCTCGAGCGGATCGAACGCCTCGCCCTTGGGGTCGATAGGCTCAACGCCCTCGTGCGCAAACACATCGAGCAGCTTGGCATGTACCGCGTCAACGCCATCGACGAACTGCTTAAAGTCGTCGGAAAGCTCTTGGCTGCGGGCATGGTCGATCGCGCGCTCGATATCGTCAATCACCGGCAACAGCGCGGTGACAAGCTTCTCGGTCGCGCGCTCGCGCTCGGCGATGCGCTCGTTGGCGGTGCGGCGACGGAAGTTCTCCCAGTCGGCCTGCAGGCGGGCGGTGCGCTCGGTAGCGTCCTTTGCCTTGTCCTCGGCGGCCTTCTGAGCCTCTGCCGCAGCATCGAGCTCATTGCGCACGTCGGCAAGCTCCTTTTGGGCCTGCTCGAACTTGAGCTTAAAGTCGTTGTCGGCGGCTTCCTCACCGGCGCGGATAGCGGCTTCCACCATCTCGTCCTCGGTCATCGTCGCCTCCTTGTTGGAATCCTCTACCTGGTTCTCGGCAGCCTCGGCGGCCGGGGCCTCGTTGGCCTCGGTATCGTCGACGGCCTCTACGGGAATCTTCACGTCCTTCTCCTCAGAGTCAACGGGGGCGGCACCAGCGGCGGCCGCCTCCGTGCGAGCTTTACGGGCGGACATGATTACTTGTCCTCGTCGTCCACAACCTCGTAGTCGGCGTCGACAACGTCATCGTCGGCAGGCTGGGCACCGGCGGCACCGTCGGTCTGCTGCTGAGCGTCGGCGTAGACAACCTGGGCCAGCTCGTAGGCCACGGACTGCAGGGACTCGCCGGCGGCCTTGATGGCCTCGACGTCAGAGCCCTCGAGCGCCTTCTTGGCGTCGGCGATAGCGGCCTCTGCCTTGGACTTCACGTCGGCGGAAACCTTGTCGCCCAGCTCGTTGAGGGTCTGCTCGGTGGAGTAGCACAGGCTGTCGGTCTGGTTGCGGACCTCGACCTCTTCCTTCTGCTTCTTGTCCTCCTCGGCATGAGCCTCGGCGTCCTTGACCATACGATCGACTTCGTCGTCGGACAGAGCGGTGGAGCCGGAAATGGTGATCTGCTGCTCCTTGCCGGTGCCCTTGTCCTTAGCGGAGACCTTGACGATGCCGTTGGCGTCGATGTCGAAGGTGACCTCGATCTGCGGCACGCCGCGGCGGGCAGCCGGGATACCGGTCAGCTGGAACTTACCGAGCGACTTGTTGTCGCGGGCAAGCTCGCGCTCGCCCTGGAGCACGTTGATCTCGACGCTGGTCTGGTTGTCGGCAGCGGTGGAGTAGACCTCGGTCTTGGAGGTCGGGATCGTGGTGTTGCGGTCGATCATCTTGGTCATGATGCCGCCCATGGTCTCGACACCCAGCGACAGCGGGGTAACGTCGAGCAGCAGGATGCCCTCGACGTCGCCGGTGAGCACGCCGCCCTGGACGGCAGCGCCGTCGGCAACGACCTCGTCGGGGTTCACGGACATGTTGGGCTGCTTGCCGGTCATGGTCTTGACGAGCTCCTGGACGGCGGGCATACGGGTGGAGCCGCCGACGAGGATGACCTCGGTCAGATCGGAGAGCTTAAGCTTGGCGTCGCGCAGGGCGTTGGTGACAGGCTGCTTGCAGCGCTCGAGCAGGTCGCGGGTGATCTTCTCGAACTCGGCGCGGGTCAGCGTGTAGTTGAGGTGCAGCGGGCCGGACTGGTTCATGGTAATGAACGGCAGGTTGATGGTGGTCTGCTGGGCGGCGGAGAGCTCCTTCTTGGCGTTCTCGGCGGCCTCCTTCAGACGCTGCAGGGCCATGGGGTCCTGACGCAGGTCGACACCGTTTTCCTGCTGGAACTTATCGGCCATCCAGTCGATGACGCGCTGATCCCAGTCGTCGCCGCCCAGGTGGTTGTCGCCCGAGGTGGACAGAACCTCAAACACGCC
>CAUBOH010000054.1 GCA_958437495.1 uncultured Collinsella sp.
GCGTTAATGCCCACATGGGCAACGCGCATGCCAAAGAGCTCGACCGGATTGGCGTTCTGCTCATTCATACAGGTAGCGCCTACTGAGCCATGACGTCGAGAACGGCCTTCTCGGCAGCGACGCGGTTCATGCCGGTCATGAAGGGCACGCCGCTCACGTACGGGCAGGTGAGGCCCTCGGGGGCAACGGTGGTGGCGATCAGCAGGTCGGCGCCCTCGTCGCAGTAATCCTTGGCCTCGGAGATGGCGCACTGCACGATCTCGTACTTGCCGGCGTAACCGTTGGCGTCGAGCATGGTGGCGACCTTCTGGGCAACGAGCGTGGAAGTAGCAGCGCCAGCACCGCAAGCCAAAACGATCTTCTTCATAGGTAATGTCTCCCTTCATGGTTTACTTTAGGTAAGTGTACCGCAGCGAGCGATGGCGCTCGGCCTCGATGCGCTTTTGTGCCAGTTTGCTTGCACGCTGCGTATAATACATCTAGCACGCATTGTCATACCGCTTGTTTTACGAGCGACCGAGGAGCTCAATATGCCCGATTCCCGCACACTCTGGACCGCCGTCGTCATTATTTGTATCGCCATATCGGTGTTCTTTAGCGTAAAAAAACGCACCACGTTTAAACGCCTGCAGCAGCTTATGGCCGCTAAGCAGTGGGACGAGTTTGATCGCTTGCTCGACAGCAAGCTCACCAGCATGCTGTACCCGCGCTACAACCGCGACTACCTGCGCCTGAACTCCTATCTACTGCGCGAGGACCACAAGCGCGCCGACGAGATGTTCGATTTGCTGCTGGGGCTCAACCTGCCCAAAATGCAGCGCGTCGACCTGGTGATCAAAGCTTTTAACTACTACGTTGGTCAGGAGGACCGCAAAAAGTCCAAGGAGTTGCTGCACGAGATCAAAGGCTTTGAGGGCGGCCAGGCCGAGGCAGTCGCGCACGAATGCCAACTGATGTACGACACGATGATCTTGAAGCGCCACAACGATATTCCCGAGCTGGAGCGCATGCTCGAGGAGGCCGGCGACGATAAGGTTAAGGGTTGCCGCTTGGAGTACCTGTTGGCCCTACAGTACAAGAACAAGGGCGACGAGGCCAAGTTTGCCGAGTACTTGGAAAAGTCGGGCCGGCACTCGATGGCTGTCAACGCGTAACGGGCGGCTTGTGCTAGACTTCTAGTCTCACGGGGGCGTGGCGGAATTGGCATACGCAGGAGACTTAAAATCTCTCGCCGCAAGGATTGTGGGTTCGAGTCCCACCGCCCCTACCACGTATTGTTTACGAGCCCGTGTCCCCCAGGGATGCGGGCCCGTTTCTTTTGGACGCCGGTGGGGCTCGAACCCGCGAGGGGGCGAGCGTCAAGCGGACGCGCAGCGTCCGCAGCGAGCCGGCGAGGGCGCCGGCAGGCGGCCGAAGCCGGTACGGGTTTGCGCAGCAAATACGCGGACGTCCCACCGCCCCTACCATGTATTACTTACGAGCCCGTGTCCCCCAGGGATGCGGGCTCGCTTCTTCTGGACGCCGGTGGGGCTCTAAGTTGCGGTGGAATAGATCCTGTTTATACCGTTTACCAGCTTATTTAGGAACTATTTCACCGCAACTCAGAGGGAGACGGTTAAAGGGCGCTCAGGCTCGGGGTCCAGCCGATGGTGGGAGTGGCGCCGTCGAGAGTCTCGTTGATGGTGGCGGCCATGCCGGCGAGTAGGCTGTTCTCGCTTACGGTGAGTGTCTTGTAGCCGCCGGCACGCATGAGTTCGCGGATCACCACGGCGCCAGCCAAGATCACGCCCGCGCGTTTGGGCTGTACACCCGGTAGCGCGGCGATGCCTTCCGCGTCCAACACAGATATGCGCTCGATAGCGGCCGAGACCTGCTCCAGCGACAGCTCGCGTAGGTGCACAAAGCTCGAATCATACGGCTCCAGCTCGTGGACCAGAGCTACCAGCGTAGTCACCGTGCCGCCCACCGCGACCAAGCGTTCGGCGCACTCAAAGTCGCTGGGCAGGCCTTCAAAATAGGCGGCGAACTGCTCGCCTGCCCACGTGGCAGCGGCAGTAAGCTCGCCGCGCGAGGGTGGCAGCGCCGAGAAAAACCGCTCCGTCACACGGCGGCAGCCAATGTCCAGCGAGCGCGTCCCTTCCAGCGCAAAGACCCCGCGCTCCGGCGCATAGACGCCCGTCGCGAGCTCCGTGGATCCGCCACCCGAATCGGCGACAATAATGCGTTCACCGGCAAAGTCGTGCGCCACGCCAAAAAACGTCAGGCGTGCCTCGACCTCGCCCGGAATCACCTGTGGCTCAAGCCCCAGCTCGCGCAGGCCGTCCAGCAGCAGCGCGGCATTGGACGCATCGCGCGCGGCACTCGTGCACGTGGTACAGATGCGCACGGCGCCAAAGGCACGGGCCTCGTCCACAAACATGCGGCACGCAGCGAGCACGCGCTCAACGGCCGCCTCGCAAAAGCGTCCCGTCGCATCCACGCCCTCGCCCAAATCGGTAATCTCGGTATGCTTGGACGATTCCACGATCGCCCCGCTCTCCACCTGGGCCAGAACCAGTCGCGACGACACCGTTCCCAGGTCGATCGCGGCCACCTTATAGCGTTTGCAATTTGTCATTGCGGGCTCCCCTCCGGGCGCTATTTGCCGTTGGACACGACCGTCTGACCCTCGACGCCGTTAAACCCAAACAGCATGTCGAGCGCCTGGATGTACCACGGCGCGTCCTTGCCAACTTCTTCGATTTCCTTGGCCACTTCGCTGGCCTTCTTGGCGTTTGAGGACTTTTTGCTCGACGAGGCATCCGAATCGTCGTCCAGGCCCTGCACTTCAATCCTCTTCTCGCCGGGCATCACCAGGCCCAGGTCCTCGGATGCCGCATCCTTGATACCCTCCTCCGAGAGCAGCTTGTCGACGCTTTTTTGCAGCTCATCATTGTATTGCTGGCGAATCTCGACCTGCTTGGCCAAGATATCGCTCGAGCGTTTGGCAACGTAGAGGTCGCGCACGGGAAAGTACAGGCTCACGAGCACCAGGGCAACGACGATGCCAATGAATAGTCCTCGCTGGGGACCGTGGGTAAAGTCGTAAATTGCCTTGACCACCGCGTTATCGTTGGCGTAATGCATGAAGTCCGAGCCCGAAAGACGGTTCGAGGGCCTACTCGGCTTTTCATGCGTTTGAGCCGAGGAACGCTGAGCATGCTCCGAATGCGCCGGGCGCACCGAACGTGGCGAACGGTTCGTCGGCGTATTCATTTGAGCACGGGAGTGTGAGGTACTTGTCGGTCGCTGCATGGAGCGGTCGGCACCGGCGTAATCGGACCCGCCGAGCTGCACCGTGCGCGCACGGCGAGGTGACGGCTCACGCGAACCGGCGGAATAGTACCTGTTGTCGTAAATCTGATCCATGTGCGCCTTGTGCGGTTGAGGTTTGTTTG
>CAUBOH010000055.1 GCA_958437495.1 uncultured Collinsella sp.
CTAGCCTCCCGGCTGCTGCCAACACCTGGATGATCATCCCGCTGGGCATCGCTGCCTTCCTGGTCTTCTACCTCGTGTTCCGCTTCGCCATCACCAAGTTCGACCTCATGACCCCTGGTCGCGAGGATGAGGATGTCGAGGAGACCTCTGCTCCCGCCGCTGCTGGCGACGAAAAGTTCGCCGCTCTGGCCGCTGCTGTTCTCGCTGCCGTCGGTGGCAAGGAGAACGTCAAGACCGTTGACTGCTGCGCTACTCGCCTGCGCTTCGAGCTCGGCGATTCCGAGCTGGTCGACGAGGCCGCCTGCAAGAAGGCCGGCGCTCTGGGTGTCATGAAGATGGACAAGGGTGCTACCCAGGTCATCATCGGCACGCAGGTCCAGGCTGTTGCCGAGGAGCTCAAGAAGCTTCTCTAAGCCTCAAAGACGCATGTGTCTTGTAAAGGGTCGTCCCGCTCCGCGGGGGCGGCCCTTTTTGCTACCACGATACGTGATGTGACGGTTGAATTGGTATTACGGTGTACAGGCTTTAAGCCCGCAAACAATATTGAAATGTACGGGTTGACCTGCTGTTATTCCATTTAAACTGCTATAGTACGTGGTGTATGGTTACAACCAATTTCGAGTCATTTATCCGGCAGGTATTATTATGGCAATGGGAGCTCGCAAACAGCCTCTGTACGATCAGCTCGTCGATTTGCTAACCGACAAGATCGATCACGAACTTCGACCCGGCGACTATTTGCCGTCCGAGCGCGATCTGTCGGAGCGCTATGGGCTCTCGCGTACGACGGTCCGCCTTGCCCTGCAGGAGCTTGAGCGCCTGGGCTTGGTGGTTCGTCAGCGCGGCCGTGGAACCATGGTATGCGATCGCTCTCTGCAGACGGCAAACCTCACGCAAACCTATAGTTTCACCGAGCAGATGAAGGCGATCGGCCGTGTGCCCAAGACGACGATTCTTGAGTTTACCGAGGTCGAGGCCGACAAGAATATTGCCGCAGAGATGAACGCGCGTCTGGGCGAGCGTCTGTACAAGATCAAGCGCCTGCGTATTGCCGATGGTGTGCCGCTGATGATTGAGTGCACGTATCTGCCAAGCCGCAAGTTCTTTGCGCTTAAGCGCCCCATGATCGAGAACAAATCGCTGTACGACATGATCGAGCAGGACTATCACGAGAAAGTTCGCGTGGCAGAGGAAGAATTCTACGCGAGTATCGCCCGCCATTCCGACGCTCGTCTGCTCGAGATTGCCGAAGGCGCACCGGTCCTGGATTTGATTCGTACCACATACGACATGAACAACGAGGTTATCGAGTATACGCGATCGGTTGCGCGTGCCGACCAGTTTAAGTACAAGGTCTACCACAACCGAGCCGTCTAGAGTTATTGGGTATAAACGGCTTGGCGTGTTTTGCGGCGGGTGCAAAATGTGCCAAGCGGTAGAAGGCAACGAACAATCGCTCGAATTAACAATGCAGTGGTTTTTGATCCGCCCTAAAATGCACTGCGGGTACGGGAGCATAGATGAGCACGTATGCTATCAAGGCCGACAAGTTCTTTTTGCCGGCGGGGCCGCAGCTGGGCGGCTTCCTCGTGGTCGAAGACGGCGTCTTTGGCGCTTGGCAGGCCGATGAGCCCGCTTGCGAGATCAAAGATTATTCGGGTACATGGATTGCGCCGGGCATGGTGGACACCCATATCCATGGCTTCTATAACCATGCCACGACCGATGACGATGCCGAGGGCATCAACATCAGCTCGACTGAGCTCGCTCGTCGTGGTACCACCAGCTGGCTGCCTACGACCTTTACCGACGGTGTGGAGCAGATCAAGGACGCCTGCGCTGCCATTGCAAAGGCGGACGAAGAGCGTGGACCGGAGTTCTGCGGTGCTCGTATTCAGGGCATCTACCTGGAGGGTCCGTTCTTTACCATGAAGCATGTGGGCGCCCAGAACCCTGCTTATCTGATCGACCCGTCCGAGGAAATTTTTGATGAGTGGCAGGAGGCCGCCGGCGGTCGTATCGTCAAGAGCGCCATGGCGGCCGAGCGCGATGGCGCTGCCGCTTACGCCGCGGCTCTGAGCGCCAAGGGCGTCGTGACCTGCATTGGCCACTCCGATGCCACCTATGATGAGTGCGCCGCCGCCATCAATGCTGGCGCCAGCTGCTTTACGCATACCTATAACGGCCAGCGCGGTCTGCATCACCGTGAGCCCGGTGTCGTTGGGGCTGCTATGACCACACCCAACACCTATGCCGAGATCATCTGCGATGGCAAACATGTGAACCCCGCTGCTATCAAGGCCCTGCTGCAGGCCAAGGGCTGGCAGCACACGGTGCTGATCACCGACTGCCTAGGTTGCGGCGGCATGCCCGAGGGCAAGTACACCAGCGGTGGCATGGATGTCATTATGAAGGACAACCTCTGCTGGCTCGCCGATGGCTCTGCTATCGCCGGCTCGGTGCTCACGCTCGCACAGGGCGTCAAGAACATCGTCGACTGGGGTCTTGCGAGCGCCGATATCGCAATTCGCATGGCGACCGAGGTGCCCGCGCGCTCTGCTCACGTCGAGGATAAATGTGGCAGCATTATGCCTGGCCGCGATGCCGATTTTGTCGTGTTCAATCCCGACCTTACCCTGGTCGAGACGTATGTGGGTGGCAACAGCGTCGGTAACGCGTTTGCCGAGTAGCTGCCAAAGAAACGATCCGAGAGGGGATTTAGATGATTTACGGTGCACTGGGCGATATCGAGGAATATCGCGGAATGCTCAAGGGTCTCGACGTGCTGATTGACTGGCTCGAGGAGAACGACCCGGCGCAGCTCGAGGTCGGCAGCCATCCGATTCTGGGCGACAAGGTCTTTGCGAACGTCATGGCTCCCACGACGCGTCCCGAGGCCGAGGCTCACTATGAGACGCATCAGCGCTATCACGATCTGCAGATCGACGTTGAGGGTCGTGAGGCCTTTAAAGTCGCTACGGGCAGCCTGACGCTGGTCCAGGAGTTTGACGAGAAGGACGACTACGATCTGGTCGATTCCGACGCCTCGATTGCCGGCGATCTTGCCGACGACAAGTTCGCACTGTTCGTTGCCGGCGAGCCCCACATGCCCACGCTCGAATTCTCGGGCGATGGCGCGCAGCCGGTCAAGAAGATCTGCTTTAAGCTGCTTGCAGACGCTTACTGGGAGGAGTAACGAGCTGCTCGGTTGAGCTGCTCGTATGCTGGCGTGATTTCCATTGAGGAGCGCGCTTGAGCCCCGTTAATCGCGGTTCCCTTGGGGATTGCGGTTGGCGGGGCTTTTTGTTGAGTAGGGGAGATGCCGGCGGCGTTGTGCTTGGATTGGCGGATGTACGCCCGAAATCGGCAACAAAAAAGCCGCCCGAAGGCGGCTATCTTGTGCAATGGAGCCAGCGACCGGGCTCGAACCGGTGAC
>CAUBOH010000056.1 GCA_958437495.1 uncultured Collinsella sp.
GGTAACGGCTTCCGCCCCATGGTGCGCGGGCCGGTAAATCTGGTCATGGGCCTCGTCTACGCCTTTGCGCTCTCGCGCGAGCTCGCGGCGGTCTTTGCCGTCATTCTGCCGATGCTCGCCATCGTGCTCGGTATCATTACCGTGCGTGTGAGCCCGCTCTACTGCCAGCTCCAGACCTCGATGGACCACCTCAACGGCGTGGTGCAAGAGGACCTTACCGCCGTGCGCGCCGTGAAGGCTTACGTGCGCGCCGAGCACGAGTGCGACAAGTTCGACACCGTCAATACCGAGCTCGCTGGCACGGCGACCAAGACTTTCGGTACCGCTGTGCTCAACCTGCCGGTGTTCCAACTCTCGATGTACGTGGCTGCGCTCTCGATCTTGTGGATTGGCGGCCGCATGATCATCGAAGGCCGCTTGGGCGTGGGCTCGCTCACGGGCTTTATGAGCTACGTGCTGCTGATCATGAACTCGCTCATGATGATTTCCAACGTGTTTTTGCTGCTCACGCGCGCTCTCACGAGTGTGGGCCGTATCGCAGAGGTGCTCGATGAGGAGCCCTTTATCGCCAACCCTGCGGGAGACCACGCGACTGCGGCGCCAGCGGACGGCAGTATCGAGTTTCGCGACGTTTCCTTTAAATACCGCGCGGATGCAGCCGAGGATGTGCTCGAGCATATCGACCTTCGCATCGAGAGCGGCTCGACGGTGGGCATCCTCGGCGGCACGGGCTCGGGCAAGAGCTCGCTTGTGCAGCTGATTGCGCGCCTGTACGACGCCACCGAGGGCGCCGTGCTTGTGGGCGGACACGACGTGCGCGACTACGACCTGGCTACCTTGCGCGACGCAGTTGGCATTGTGCTGCAAAAGAATGTGCTGTTCACGGGTACCGTGCGTGAGAACCTGCAGTGGGGCAATCCGCAGGCGTCGGACGATGAGCTCCTCGCGGCTTGCCGGGCGGCATGCGTGGACGAGTTCCTGGATCGCATCGGCGGACTCGACGGCGAGTTAGGCCAAGGCGGCGCCGGTGTTTCGGGTGGCCAGAAGCAACGCCTGTGCATTGCGCGCACGCTGCTCAGACATCCGCGCGTGCTCATTTTTGATGACTCCACCAGTGCGGTCGATATGGCGACCGACGCTAAGATTCGTGAGCACATCGCTCGGATTCCTGATACGACGGTGCTCATCATCGCCCAGCGCATCGCGAGCGTCATGGATGCCGATCGCATTGTGGTGTTGGACGACGGTCGTGTCCACGGCGTGGGCACGCACGAGGAATTGCTGGCGGGCGACAACATCTACCAGGAGATTTACGCCTCGCAGATGGAGTTTGCGGGGAACGCGGACGCCGCCGGAGGCAGCGACGATGGCTGCGCGAATGATCCGTTTTCCTCCGTCCCCAGCGGATTGCCCTTGGAAGGGGGTGAGCGCCATGCCTAAGACCGCAGCCCAAGCACGTCCTGCCGACCTCAAGCGCACGGTGCGCCGCTTGCTCTCCTACATGGGTCACGCCAAGTTCTCGTTGCTCGCGGTGGGCGTGCTCGCCTCCGTCGCCGCCATCGCGAGCCTCGCCGGCACCTACATGGTGCGCCCCATCGTTAACGGTTTGGCCACGGGCGGGGAGGAACTGCTCGCCAAGCAGGTCATCCTGACGGCGATCATCTACGCCGCGGGCGTGCTCTCGGCCCTGGGCTACTCGCAGATTATGGTGCGCGCGGCCCAACGCGTGGTGTCCGATATTCGCTGCGACCTGTTCGCGCACATCCAGACGCTGCCGCTCAGTTATTTTGACAGCACGCGCTCGGGCGACATCATGAGCTTTTTCACCAACGACGTCGACACCGTCTCCGAGGCGCTCAACAACAGCTTTGCCAACGTGATTCAGGCCGCCATTCAGGTTGTGGGCACCACGGCCATGCTCATCATCCTTAACTGGCAGCTCACGATTATCACGCTCGTGTGCGATGCGGCCATTGTGCTGTATGCGCGCTACTCGGGCGCGCGCTCTAAGCGCTTCTTTGCCGCCCAGCAGGCATCGCTTGGCGACCTGGACGGATATATCGAAGAGATGGTCTCGGGCCAAAAGGTCATCAAGGTCTTTAACCGCGAGGCAGCGAATGTCGCCGGATTCACCTGCCGCAACGACGAGCTTCGCCGCACCGGCACCGCCGCCGTGAGCTATGCCAACTCCATGGTGCCCATGACCGTCGTGATTGGCTACGTCAACTATGCCATCGTCGCCGTGGCGGGCGGCATGCTCTGCATCAAGGGGCTCGCCGACGTGGGCGCGCTCGCGAGCTACCTGGTCTTTGTGCGCCAGGCGGCCATGCCCATCAACCAGTTTACGCAGCTGGGTAATTTCTTACTCAATGCGTTGGCCGGCGCCGAGCGCCTGTTTGCCGCCATGGACCTTAAGCCCGAGGTCGACGAGGGCTGCGTGGAGCTGGTGCAGACGGGCGACGCCGCGTGGGCGTGGAAGACTCCCGAGGGCCAGGGCGTGGGCGCGTACGGGCACCTGCATGATGTGGCTGCCGTTGATGAGTCGGGCCGCGCGGTGGCCGCCGACGGTACCGAGCTCACGTGCGGCTTGGTTCCGCTTGCCGGCGACGTGCGCTTCCACGCGGTGGACTTTTCCTACGTGCCGGGCACCCGTGTGCTCACGGACCTCAACCTGTTTGCCAAGCCGGGGCAAAAGATTGCGTTTGTGGGCTCGACGGGCGCCGGAAAGACGACCATCACCAACCTCATCAACCGCTTTTACGAGGTCGATGACGGCGAGATCACGTACGACGGCATCGACGTCAAGCACATTGCCAAGGCTAGCCTGCGTGGGTCTCTCGGTATTGTGCTGCAGGATACGCACCTGTTTAGCGGCACCATTGCGCAGAACATTCGCTTTGGCAAGCTCGACGCGACCGACGAGGAGGTGCGCGCCGCTGCCGAGGCAGCCTGCGCCGACTCGTTTATCCGCCGCTTGCCTAGAGGCTACGACACGCCGGTCACGGCCGACGGCGCCAACCTGTCGCAGGGCCAGCGCCAGCTGCTCGCCATCGCGCGCGTGGCTGTGGCCGACCCACCGGTGCTCATCCTAGACGAGGCCACGAGCTCCATTGACACACGTACCGAAAAGCTCATCGAGCGCGGTATGGACCGCATCATGCGCGGCCGCACCACGTTTATGATCGCGCACCGCCTGTCCACCGTCCGCGACGCCGACGCCATCATGGTCCTCGAACACGGCCGCATCAT
>CAUBOH010000057.1 GCA_958437495.1 uncultured Collinsella sp.
GCCTTGATGGAGTCGTTGATGGCGGTGATACCGTTGCAGAGCTTGTTGAGCGTGTTCTGCTCGCATTGCATGGCGGCCTCAGCACCGGCGGCACGAATAGTCTCAAGGCCCTTAGCGACCTTGGTGGCATAGGCGGTAATGACCGGGCGATAGGTACGACGCGCCTCGCGAACCATCGTGGTAGCCTCGATGTTCATGAGCTTGTTGTACTTCTCGAGCTTGCAGTCATAGCGGCACTGAGCCTCGGCCTTGGTCAGGACGCCCGTCTCCTCAAAGAGCGCGATAGCCTTATCGGAAACAAAGGCGGGAAGAGCGTCGGCCGTGGTCTTGTTGTTGGCAAGGCCGCGCTTCTCGGCCTCGATGGGCCACTCGTCGGAGTAACCGTCGCCGGAGAACAGGATGCGCTGGTGATCGGTCAGCACCTTCTTGCAGTACTCGAGCGCGGCGTCCTGGAACTTATCCTCGGGCGTACCCTCGAGTGCGTCGGCGAAGGACTTGAGCGACTTGGCCACGGCGGCATCGAGCACCAGGTTGGAGTCGGAGACGTTCTGCTCGGAGCCGCAGGCACGGAACTCGAACTTGTTGCCGGTGAAGGCAAACGGAGAGGTGCGGTTGCGGTCGGTGTTGTCCTGCATCAGCTTGGGCAGGGTATCGGCGCCCAGGTCGAGCACGCCGCGCGTGGCATGGACGGAAGCCTTGCCATCGATGATCTTCTCGACGACCTCGGTAAGCTGGTCGCCCAGGAAGATGGACATAATCGCCGGAGGAGCCTCGTTGGCGC
This sequence comes from uncultured Collinsella sp., assembly GCA_958437495.1. Taxonomy (GTDB): domain Bacteria; phylum Actinomycetota; class Coriobacteriia; order Coriobacteriales; family Coriobacteriaceae; genus Collinsella. The sequence continues at coordinate 782 of CAUBOH010000057.1, forward strand.
CCAAACGATGATCGTTGCCGGCCGAGGCAACGGAGGCACGCAAGAGCTCCTGATAGTTATCGACGGCCTCGATCACCGCGGTGAGAAAGACGATGAACTGCAGGTTGTCGAGCGGGGTGTCGCCTGGGTCGAGCAGGTTCTCGGACTCGGTGCCAAGCGACCAGTTGTTGTGCTTGCCCGAACCGTTGATGCCCTCAAAGGGCTTCTCGTGCAGCAGGCAGACCAAGTCGTGACGGGAGGCGATGAGCTTCATCTTCTCCATCATGACCAGATTCTGGTCGATGGCCTCGTTGACCTCGCCATAGACAGGGGCGAGCTCATGCTGGCAGGGAGCGACCTCGTTGTGCTTGGTCTTGGCAGGAATGCCAAGCGCCCACAGTTCATCGTCCAGGTCCTTCATATAGGACGAGACGGTGGGGCGGATAGCGCCAAAGTAGTGCTCCTCGAGCTCCTGGCCCTTACAGGGAGCAGCGCCAAAGAGGGTGCGACCGGTGATGACCAGGTCCCTGCGCTTGCGGTAAGCGTCCTTCTTGATCAGGAAGTACTCCTGCTCATCGCCCACGGAAGGAACGACCTTCTTGGGGGTCTTGCCAAACAGCGCCAAAACGCGCTTGGACTCACGCGAGAGTGCGGTCATGGAACGCAGCAGCGGGGTCTTCTTGTCCAGGGCCTCGCCCGTGTAGGAGCAGAAAGCCGTGGGGATGCACAGGACATCGTCCTTAATGAATGCGGGGCTAGTGGGATCCCAAGCGGTGTAGCCACGGGCCTCGAAGGTGGCACGCAGACCGCCGTTGGGGAAGCTGGAAGCGTCCGGCTCGCCCTGGATGAGGTTCTTGCCCGTAAACTTGGTAATGGCGGTGCCGTCGTGGTTGGGCTCGAGGAAGCTGTCGTGCTTCTCGGAAGTAATGCCCGAAAGCGGCTGGAACCAGTGCGCGTAGTGCGTCGCGCCCTTGGAGATGGCCCAGACCTTCATGGCGTGGGCAACGGCGTTGGCCACATCCAGGTCGAGCGGCTCACCGTCCTCGAGGGTTGCAGCAAGGCGCTTCCAAATGTCCTTGGGGAGGTAGTCCTTCATGACTTCCTCAGAGAACACCATGGTCCCGAAGCGGTCAGTAAGTTCGGCCATACGGAACTCCCTTCGTATCGGCACCGCGTGAGAAGCGGTGTTGATTACTAACGAACGAGTCATAGATTAGGCTCGTCGTGTTTCCGCAACATTACCGTTATGTTGCTGTCACGAAACCAATCAATGAGGTTACCGCATCGCGGCGGCGTTGCCGCCCTCAACAGCCAATCAACTGTATAAATTGCAGACCTCTCCCCATGGTTTAAGGGTAGTCAATTTGGGATGAGGCTCTATTAACTGGTATTTCGCATCAGATACCAGTCTTTATAGCCCCATCCTAGATTGACCACTCTGATATAGGGAATGTCGATAGCAAGGCATCTTTGATTGGTATCCCCAAATAGCGAGTGAAACTCCGCCGTGGCACAGTGGTGCTGTAGAATCCTTACAACACATCACACTATTTAAGTATCTAAAGGAGCACGATATGCGCGTCGACGAGGTTTTTAAGCAGGCAGCATCCCAGGGCACCGCACCCGTTTCGTTTGAGATGTTCCCGCCCAAGGGCGAGCTTTCCCTCGACACGGCTCGCGAAGTGGCAGGCAATCTGTGCAAGCTTTCGCCGAGCTTTGTCTCGGTCACCTGCTCGGCCGGCGGCTCGGGCAACGGCGCCACCACCGCCCCCATCGCGCATATGATTTCGAGCGAATTCAATACGCCCTCGGTGGCGCACCTCACCTGCGTGGGCCGCTCACACGCCGATATCGCCGCCAAGATCGACGAATACCGCTCCGCCGGCGTAGAAAACATCCTGGCCCTGCGCGGCGATCTTCCCGCTGGCGCGACCGAGGACGACAAGCCCGCCTCGGACTACGCCTACGCCCGCGACCTCATCCCCGAGCTCGTCGACGCCGGCTTTTGTGTGGGCGCCGCAGCCTACCCCGAGGGCCACATTGCATGTGAGGACCTCAACGCTTCGGTCGAATACCTCAAGCAAAAGCAAGATGCCGGCGCGAGCTTCTTTGTGACGCAGCTCTTCTTTGACAACGAGTGCTTCTACCGTTTTCGCGAGCTTGCCGACAAGGCCGGTATCACCGTGCCCATTACCGCAGGCATCATGCCGTTTATGGGCAAGTCGCAGATCAGCCGCATGGTCTTTATGTGCGGCGCATCGCTGCCCTCCCCTGTCATCAAGATTCTCGCCAAGTACGAGAACGACCCCGAGAGCCTGCAAGCAGCCGGTGTAGATTATGCCGCCCGCCAGCTTTGCGACCTCAAGGAGCACGGCGCCGACGGTCTGCACCTGTACACTATGAACCGTCCTGCAATCGCCGCGACCATTATGGAGCG
>CAUBOH010000058.1 GCA_958437495.1 uncultured Collinsella sp.
TCGGCGTCGGAAGCCTCGCCGGGGCCATTGACCGCACACCCCATCACGGCGATGGAAAGCGGAGCCGAATAGTTCTTGAGTCGCTCGGTAACCTCCTCGGCGATGGGAATGAGGTTAACCTGACAGCGCGCGCACGTGGGGCACGAGACGATCTCGGGACCACGACGACGCAGGCCCAGCGACTGCAAGATGCCCCAGGCGACCGGCGGCTCCTCGACCGGATCGGCCGTGAGCGACACGCGCATGGTGTCGCCGATGCCCTCGGAAAGCAAGATACCCAAGCCTACGGAGCTCTTGATGGTGCCCTGCAGCTTGGTCCCCGCCTCCGTCACGCCCAGGTGAAGTGGAACATGCGGTATCTCGCGCGACAGAGCGCGATAGGTATCAAGCGTTGTGGCCACGCTATGGGCCTTGGCGGAAAGCACGATGTTGGTGAAACCGCGGTCCTCAAAGTGCTTGACGAAACGCTCGCTCGACATCACAAGCTTTTCGGGCTGCGTAAGATCGTCGCGCTCGGCAATATCCTGCTCGAGCGAACCGGCGTTCACGCCAATGCGAATCGCACACCCGGCAGCGCCCGCAGCATCGATCACGGCATCGACCTTGGCCCAATCGCCGATATTGCCGGGATTAATGCGGAGCTTGGCGGCACCGGCCTCAACGGCACCAATGGCGAGCTTATGGTTAAAGTGGATATCGGCAACGATCGGCACCGGAGACTCGGCACAGATGGTGCGAAAGCCCTCGAGCGCGGCCTCGGTGGGCACGCTCACGCGTACGATATCGCAACCGGCTTGCGCCAAGGCGCGAACCTGCGTAAGCGTTGCCTGGGCGTCGGCGGTATCGGTGCAGGTCATGGATTGGACCACCACCGGCGCGCCGCCACCGATCTGCACGCCGCCCACATGCACGGGGCGCGTCAGCTCGCGCGGCAAAAGATGGGATAAAGACAATCCAAACACTCCCCTACAAAATAAATCGAAGGACGTCGGAACGAAGCATATAGACAAACAGAAGCGCAAAGAGTGCGATGCCCACATAGCTCACGATCGTCTGAACCTTAAGCGGCAGCTCGCGGCCCGCAACCTTCTGAATGATCTCGATAACCAGCTTACCGCCATCGAGCGGCGGAATGGGCAGCAGGTTCATAAAGCCGAGCGAGAACGAGATGAGCGCGGCAAACGTCAAAAACGTTGCAGGGCCGGCGGCTGCAGCCTGGGATGACATGACGCTTATGCCCACGATCGAGGTTGACTGATCGAGAACCTCCATCGTATGTTGCGGCTGCAGCAGGCGCATCACGCCCTCAGCAGTCTGCTGAACATAGGAGAATGACAGACGCGCCGAGGTGATCGGGTCCAAACGGACTACCTCTGTAGAGGCATACACACCTAGCCGCTCGTCCTCTTTGAGCGCAACCGAGGTCGAACGCCGTTTGCCATCGCGCTCATACTCGATGGCAATATCGTCCTTACCGGCGGCCTTGCCGATAGCATCGTAAACGTCCATCCATGTGGAGCACGATACACCGTCGACCGAAAGGATCGCGTCGCCGCCCTCGATTCCCGCCTCCGCGGCAATAGACCCCTCGTCAACCTGACCGATCACGTTGGTATCCATCGGCACGGTGACACCCGCAATGGAATAGATGCTCATAAGGAGCAAAAAGCCGGTCAGGATATTAACGACAATGCCCGCGAGCAACATAAAGGCTCGCTTGAGAAAGCCCTGGCCAAGATAGGTGTGCGAGCGCTCTTGCGCAAGGAACTCGGCCTTATCGCACGGCAGCTCCCATACGTCGCCCTCGGCGGTCGCATGCTCGCGATCAAACCGACGCCCGTCAAAGGTGGTGTAGCCCGCCTCATCGCGCGGCAGCGTCTGATACTTGGTGGGGTAATAGCTCGGTGAGGGCTTCTCCCCTTCCTCGTACCAAGGCGCAATGGAACCCCAGCCCAAAAGCAAGGCACAAGCCTCGAGCACGTCCTCCTCGGGCAGCTCCAGCTCGGCGGCAAGGTCGGCCACGGTCACGCGACCATGACGATAGATCGCCGCAAGCACGCGGTCGGCACACGGGACGTCCGTGGGATCCATGCCGCAGATGGCAGCATAGCCGCCCAGCAGCAGCGGCGTCACGCCAAACTTAGTTCCGATGCGACGCGACGTGTAATGGATGTCAAAACGGCACGGCAGGCCCAAAAAGAACTCGGTCACGCGGACGCCGCAGGCTCGCGCGGCCAAAAAGTGGCCGCCCTCGTGCAAAAACACGAGGACGGAAAGCATCAGAAGGCCCCAAAAGACCGATGAGAGAACGCTCAGAACAGTATCCATAAATAGAAAAAGCAATCCTTATGGTTAGGAATGGGTTGCGGCGAGCACCAGCGCGGCCTTTTCGCGCGCCCAGGCATCGATGTCGCGAAGCTGCTCAAACGAGGTAACCGCCTGCGCGTCATGCGCATCCATGCAGGATTCCACAACGCGGTCGATATCGGTAAAGCTGCAGCCGTCGTGTAAGAACGCATCGACAGCGACCTCATTTGCTGCATTAAGCACGCACGGCATGGTGCCGCCCGTCTTGCCGGCACGCTCGGCCAGCGCCAGGCAGCGGAACGTGTCCATATCGGCGGCATCAAAGGTGAGCTGCCCCAGCTCACGAAAATCGAGACGAGGCGCCGGCGTATCCCAACGCTCAGGATACGAGAAGGCAAACTGGATGGGAATGCGCATATCGGAGGCGCCAAGGTGTGCCATAACGGAGCCGTCGGCATACTCGACCATCGAGTGAATCTTGGACTGGCGCTGCACGACCACGTTGATAAAGTCGAGGTCGCAACCAAACAGGTGCATTGCCTCGATACGCTCCAGGCCCTTGTTCATGAGGGTAGCGGAGTCGATCGTGATCTTAGCACCCATAGCCCACGTAGGATGCGCCAGGGCATCGGCGCGCGTCACGCGATCGAGCTCGTCACGCGTGCGGCCAAAGAACGGGCCGCCCGAGCAAGTAAGCCAAATGCAGTGAGCCTCGCGCGGATTCTCGCCCAGATAGCACTGGTAGATGGCAGAATGCTCGGAGTCGACCGGGATAAGCTGACCTGGCTGCGCCAACGGCATCAGCAGATCGCCACCGACGACGAGCGACTCCTTGTTGGCCAGGGCAAGACGCTTGTTCGAGGTCAG
>CAUBOH010000059.1 GCA_958437495.1 uncultured Collinsella sp.
CAGAACCCCGAGAGCATCTGCCCGGTCCATCAGATGCTGCTGCCGCGCGTCATCCGCGACTACGACGCCCTGAACGCGCAGTAAAATATCACAACAATGCTTTTCCCGGCGCTGCGCGGAGGCAAGAACCGCGCAGCGCACGGGAAGGCAAACGGAGAGTACAATGAGCATTTATACCATGGGTATCGACGTCGGCTCCACCGCGTCGAAATGTGTGATCTTAAAAGACGGCAGCGAGATCGTCGCAAAGTCCCTCGTCGCCGTCGGCACGGGCACGTCGGGTCCATCCCGCGCGATCGCTCAGGTGTTGGAAAACGCGGGCATGACGCGCGAGCAGATGGACTTCGTCCTTGCCACGGGCTACGGGCGCAACAGCCTTGACGGCCTTGCCGACATGCAGATGAGCGAGCTTTCCTGCCACGCCAAGGGCGCGGCGTTCCTGTTTCCGAACGTGCGCACGGTCGTCGATATCGGCGGGCAGGACGTGAAGGTCATCGAGATCGAGAACGGCATGATGAAAAATTTCGTCATGAACGACAAGTGCGCAGCCGGTACCGGCCGCTTCCTCGATGTCATGGCCCGCGTGCTTGAGGTGAAGGTCGAAGAACTGGGCGACCTTGGCGACAAGTCGACCAAGGAGGTCGGTATCAGCTCGACCTGCACGGTGTTTGCCGAGAGCGAGGTCATCTCGCAGCTCGCCATGGGCACAAACAAGTGCGACATCATCCACGGCATCCACAAGTCCGTCGCGGGCCGCGTTTCCGGCCTCTGCCACCGCATCGGTGTGCGCGACGACGTGGTGATGACCGGCGGTGTCGCACAGAACCACGGCATCGTGAAAGCCCTTCAGGAGCAGCTCGGCCACGAGATCCACACCACGCCCCTCACGCAGTATAACGGTGCGCTCGGCGCCGCTCTGTTTGCCTACCAGAAGGCTTTGAAGAACAAATAATCCCCATCATTCGTTATCAAATTTTTCTATATCGCATTAGGAGGAATCAATCATGGCTAAACAAGTCAGTCCCGGCGTGCTTGCTCTGCGCAAGGTCGTCGATGACGTCTATGCCGACGCCCGTGAAGCGAAGAAGCAGGGTAAGCTGGTCGGTTGGTCCAGCTCCAAGTTCCCCTGTGAGCTTGCTGAGGCCTTTGACCTCAACGTGATGTATCCCGAGAACCAGGCTGCCGGTATCGCCGCCCAGCGCGACGGTGAGATCATGTGCCAGGCTGCCGAGGATCTCGGCTTCGACAACGATATCTGCGGTTACGCACGTATCTCCCTGGCTTACGCCGCCGGTAAGCGCGCCAGCCGCAAGTTCGACCCCGAAACGCTCGAGTTCATCATCGACCCCAACAGCGGCAAGCCCCTCAAGGACGAAAACGGCAAGGTCGTCATCGATCCTGAGACCGGCAAGCCCAAGAAAGACCCCAAGACGCAGGTCCCCTACACGGTTCTGGACGATATCCACGAGATCGAGGCTCTGCCCGAGACCACCGAGAAGGAGATCGCCTATAAGAACTTCCGCCGCGAGGCCATCAAGCCCTACAAGCAGATGCGCATCCCCCAGCCGGACTTCGTCCTGTGCTGCAACAACATCTGCAACTGCATGACCAAGTGGTACGAGAATATCGCCCGTATGTGCAACATCCCCCTCATCATGGTCGATATCCCCTACAACAACACCGTGGAAGTCAGCGATTCCGCTGTCAAGTACGTCCGCGCTCAGTTCGACAACGCCATCCATGAGCTCGAAAAGCTCACCGGCAAGAAGTTCGACGAGAAGAAGTTCGAGCTTGCCTGCAAGCACGCGAACCGCACCGCGCAGAACTGGCTGAAGGTCTGCGACTTCCTGCAGTACAAGCCCGCCCCGATGAGCGGCTTCGACCTGTTCAACCACATGGCCGACGTCGTCACCGCCCGCGGCAAGGAAGCTGCTGCCGACGCCTTCGAACTCCTGTCCAAGGACCTGCAGAAGAACATTGAGGAAGGCACCTCCACGCTGCCCTTCCCCGAGCAGTACCGCGTCATGTTCGAGGGCATCCCCTGCTGGCCGAAGCTCCCGAACCTCTTTAAGCCCCTCAAGGAGAATGGCATCAACGTCACCGCAGTTGTGTACGCGCCCGCGTTCGGCTTTGTTTACAACAACATGGACGAAATGGCCCGCGCTTACTACAAGGCTCCGAACTCCGTCTGCATCGAGCAGGGCGTTGCCTGGCGTGAGGGCATCTGCCGCGACAACAAGGTCGACGGCGTGCTCGTCCACTACAACCGCTCCTGCAAGCCCTGGTCCGGTTACATGGCTGAAATGCAGCGCCGCTTCACCGCTGACCTCGGCGTGCCCTGCGCCGGTTTCGACGGCGACCAGGCTGACCCGCGCAACTTCAACGAAGCGCAGTACGCGACCCGCGTGCAGGGTCTGGTCGAGGCTATGGAAGCCAACAAGAAAGACTAAGGAGGCGTGCAAAAATGAGTATCGAAGCTATCGTTAATGAATTTTCCGCTGTTGCCGCCAATCCCAAGGGCCAGCTCAAGGCCTATAAGGACGCAGGCAAAAAGTGCATCGGCGTGATGCCTTATTACGCCCCCGAAGAGCTGGTTTACGCCGCCGGTATGATGCCGTTCGGCATGTGGGGCAGCAACAACAAGACCGAGCAGCGCTCCAAGGAATACTGCGCGACCTTCTATTGCACCATCGCCCAGCTCGACCTCGAGATGCTGCTTGACGGCACGATGGATCTGCTGGACGGCGTTATCACCCCGACCATCTGCGACACGCTGCGCCCCATGAGCCAGAACATCCGCGTCGCCATGAGTGAGAAGCTGCCGTGCATCTTCCTCGCCCATCCTCAGAACCGCTTTGCCGACTGGGGCAAGCAGTTCTGCCTGGATCAGTACAACAACGTCAAGGCCGGTCTTGAAAAGATCGCCGGTCACGAGATCAAGAGCGAGGACATCGCTGCGGCCATCAAGGTCTACAACAAGTCCCGCGCTGCCCGCCGTGAGTTCGTCAAGCTCGCAAGCGACCACTGCGACGTTATCGACCCGATCATGCGCTCGGCCGTCCTCAAGGCTGCCTGGTTCATGGATAAGGCCGAGTACACCGAGAAGCTCGAGGC
>CAUBOH010000060.1 GCA_958437495.1 uncultured Collinsella sp.
GCAGGCGAGACATAAGATTCCAAAGGATACAATGGGTGCGGACGAATAGAGGAGGAAGCGAATGCCAACGGTATCTCAGCACTATGGACATCATGCCGCGCCGAGGACGGATAAGAGCGCTCTGGCAACGCGGCAGGCCGCTGCCCCCGTAGTGCTCATGGTATCAGGCGGTGCGGACTCGACGGCACTGCTCCTTATGGCTTGCACATCAAAGCTGGATATCCAGGACGGCCGCGGCGTCGCCCCCATTGCGCGCGAGCGTTTGCACGTGCTGCATGTGAACCATCATCTGCGCGGGGAGGCATCCGATGGCGACGAGGCCTTTGTACGTGACCTGTGCGCGCAATACGGCTTGCCGCTGTGTGTTGAGCATGCCTATTTTGATAACGAATCGGGCAATATCGAGGCTGCGGCCCGCGAGGTGCGCTATGCCGCGGCACGGAGATATGTTCGCGAACTTTGTGCCGAATCGGGCGCACCACGGACGGCGGCTCGTATCTGTACCGCGCATACCTCGTCGGACCGCGCGGAAACATTTTTGATGAATGCCATTAAAGGGTCGGGTCCCGCGGGTCTATCAAGCATCCCGCGCCGTCGGAACATTGTGGTGCGCCCCTTGCTCGACCTCACGCATGTTGAGCTCGTGAGCTATCTGCAGGTGCACGGTCAGCCATGGCGGGAAGATGAAAGCAACGAGGATGTTTCGTACCTGCGCAACTATGTGCGTCATCGGGTGATGCCGGTGGTGGCTCAGCGCAACGCGAACGTCTGTAAGACGATTGGCGCCGCTTGCGAAATTCTGGGCGACGAAGACGCCTTTCTTTCCCAGCTTTCGGCACAGGCGTTTCGAAGCTGCTTGCGCAAGGAAGCGGCGGGCGCACTGGTGCTCGATGCGCGCCGTCTTGCCGCCGCTGAGGTTGTGATTGCACGGCGTATCGTGCGGTTGGCGATTAAGCGCATCGATCCCGACGCGCGACCGGAGATGCGGCACGTGGAGCGCGTGCTCGCCTGCGTCGCTGCGGGCTCAGGCTCGGTTACGCTTCCTGCGGGAATTGATGCCCGTGTGGAGTTTGGCATGCTGGCGCTCAAGGCCCCGGCGGCGCGCGAGGGCTTAGTGGCCGACTGGATCTCTGTTCCCGGTCGTCTGCCACTGGGGGCGGGGCGTATGCTGACAGCAGAGCCGATAGCCGTGGAGCCGGGGTGCGATATCGTGTACCGTGCCCGCGAGCTTGCTGCTGCCGGAGAGGTTGCGGCCTTGGTGGATGCGGCGGCCCTGGGGTTCGCCGACCGCGATAGCGAGCGGATGCTAGCCGGCTCGCGCGGGGAGATTCCCGCCGAGGCGCGATTGGCGCGCCTGTGGGTGGATAGCCCTGTGCCGGGAGACGTGATGTGCCCGTTGGGGATGAACGGTCGAAGCAAGAAAGTGTCAGACCTGTTGAACGAGGCGCGCATTCCTGTTTCAGACCGCTCTGGCGTACCCGTGGTAAGAACGGCTCCGGGAGGTGCCGTAGTATGGGTCGCGGGCGTTCGCGCGGACGAACGTTTTAAGTGCACGGCGGCGACGCGCGTGGCCTATCTGCTTCGCGTGGTTGACGCGGATTAGCTCATCGCACCAGCTTTTCTGTGCGGCGTTGACGGTATTCCCGCGCTGATGGTGCGCGGGCTGGAAAATATACCCCGTGCGCTGCTAGAATGTGTAGTTCGCGTCCATACGGCGGTGTGTGGGCGATTAAGCACAAGAAAGGGTTGTCATGGCTTCTCAACATCCGGATATCGAGAAGGTTCTGTTTACGCAGGAGGATATCGACGGTATCGTCTCTCGCTTGGGCGAGCAGATTACGCGCGACTATGCGGGTAAGGATCTGGTGCTGATTGCGGTCCTGCGCGGCGCCGTGGTCTTTATGGGCGACCTGATGCGCAAGATCGAGCTGCCGACCAACATCGATTTCATGGCTGTTTCGAGCTATGGCGACGGTGTGAAGTCTTCGGGCATCGTGCGTATCATTAAGGACCTGGATATCGACATCCGCGGTCGCGACGTGCTGATCGTCGAGGACATTCTGGACTCGGGCCTGACGCTCAAATATCTGATGAAGAACCTCGAGAGCCGCAAGCCCGCCTCGCTGGAGGTCGCCGCCTTCCTGTGGAAGGACGTTGAGGACCGCGTCTCGGCCGTCACGCCCAAGTATGTTGGAACCCATTGCCCCGATGCCTTTGTGGTGGGCTACGGCCTCGACTATGCCGAGCGCTATCGCAACCTTCCGTATCTGGGCATTTTGAAACCGGAGGTTTATTCGTAAGATGCCCGACGACCGTAACGACAACAATTCCCAGACTCCCCGGGACCCAAAGATCCCGGGGATGCCCGGAGGCAAGAAGCCCACGCGTACGGGCTGGCTGTATTTTCTTTTGGCTTGCGCGCTCCTGGGTTACGCCTTCTTTAACATGGGCTCCGGCTTTGCCAAATCCAGCAATACCGTAAAGCTCGCGACGAGTGAGATGGTCAGCGCCATCAAGCAGGATCGCGTCGAAGATCTGACCTATACGGTTCAGGACGGAAGCGTGACGGGTCATTACTGGAAGACGAAAAAGGACAAGGGCGACACGAGCGAGCTCAAGAGCTTTTCCTCGACCTATGTCGGTTCCGATTCGCTTGCCGAGCTCATGGCGGAGCACCCCGATACCAAGTACATCGTCAACACCAACGATCCCGATTTTTGGGGCGACTTGGCGATGAGTGTGCTTCCGACGATTGCCTTGATCGCCATCATGTTCTACTTTATGCGCCAGATGATGGGTGCCAACAGCAGGAACATGCAGTTTGGCAAGACCAACGCCAAGACCAACGAGGCTACGCGCCCCAAGGTCAAGTTCGAGGATGTCGCTGGCGTGGACGAGGCGGTCGAGGAGCTCGAAGAGATCCGTGACTTTTTGAGCGATCCGGATCGATATCGCAAGCTGGGCGCCAAGATTCCGCGTGGCGTGTTGCTGGTGGGCCCTCCGGGTACTGGTAAGACGTTGCTGGCCAAGGCCGTTGCCGGCGAGGCGGGCGTGCCGTTCTTTAGCATCTCGGG
>CAUBOH010000061.1 GCA_958437495.1 uncultured Collinsella sp.
GGTTCAACGGTATCACATTGGCCACATAGATTTTTAACTTGCATTTCTACCCGCCCTTTTCGTAGAGTCGCCGATACGTGCTTAGCGCACCCTCGGCGCGTCCGACAGGCTTTGCGAAATGGGATCCAGGAGACTTCGGCGCAGCATCATCTTGCGGAATGCTTCTAATGAGCCTCCCATCCTTCAAAAACAGAATCTCATCGCACAGCCTATCGACCGAATCCAAGATGTGGGATGACATGATGATGCACGTACCAGAATCGGCCAGCTTCCTGAGAATCTCGGAATGCAAGTCCACCCTGCTGGGGTCGAGCGCGTTCATGGGCTCATCTAATAGAAGGTACCGCGCGCCCGTCGCATACGCAATCGCCAGGGTAAGCTGCTGCTTCATGCCCTGGCTCAGAGTGCGGATCCTCATCTTCGCGAACTCGCCTATCTGCGTTTGTTCCACTATCTCTTCGATATCGCGAGCATGCGGCCACATATCGCAAACCATCTTGAGGTGATCTTCCGCACGCAATCCGGGATACAGCAGCGTCCCCTCACCAGGTGCATAGAAGATCATAGAACGGACCTCTCTCGCACCCGTACCCTGCACCTCATCCAGAACGATGCTCCCGTCCACGCGAGGACCCGGCAAACCTGCCATCGCACGCAGCAACGTCGTCTTTCCATGCCCGTTCGGAGCGACGAGACCGTAGACCGTACCCGGGGCAAACTCAGCGTTCACCGAATCTACGAGCACCTTCTTTCCATAAGAGATCGTCAGCGTTTGAAGGTCAATCATCGAGATCATCCCCTTTCGATCTTTGGAACACTCAGGCGCACCATCAACGGAGATACGGCGCCCAAGACCACCAGCAGAGCGCCCGATGCGCCGACGACCTCTCCAAAAGGCATCGCGTTCGTCCCTCGCCCAAGGAACCCAATCGTCCCCACCTGGGAAGCGGGATCAAACGAGGCGAATGGAGCCAGCAGCGCGACGCCCATGCCCACGCTTTCAACATGAGCGCTCAACGAACCCAACACCAAGAGAACCGCGCAAACCATTCCGGTGACAACGGGGTTGCGGCTAATCGCTGCTGTCAACGCAGCGACGACGGAAATCACGCCGTATGCCATGACCAGCAACGGAATACTGCACAACACCGCCTCCCCCACCATGGACGTTGTCGAAGTTCCCGCCCGAATGAGAGCGACGGGATACTCCGATCCACCCGCACCGTTCTTAATCACGGACACAACGACAGCGGGAACCATCGACACCAAAAGCAGCACCAAGCCAAGCAGGAGAGCCAGCGCAACAGCCGTCAGAAAACGCACATGCGCTGTTGCGGGGATCTGGAGAACCAGAAGGGAACGACACTGCAGGTGGGTGCACGCGAGCGATGTGACAACCACGGGCAACAGCAAAAATAAGGAGGGAAGCGCTGCCTGGAGATACGAAAGGAGGATTAATGGGGGCATCTTCGTACTTAACTCGTAAACCTTGGGGTCCGGCAAGCTCGCGATCGACTCAAGCAGAAGGGCGCGCGCCTCCGCACGAGAAGGAGTCTCCGGCTCGATTCCGATCGATTGCAGGAGAGTCGCATCTGCCGCGCCCAGCTCACCTCGAGCGCGCTCGTACGTCGCAAGGCTTCGAAACCCCTCCGCAGGCATAGGCGCGTACACGAAACCCGAAAGAGCATCCCGCATGTCTTCCAGGGCCGCTTTGCCCTCGACGTCCATATTCGCAGCGTTCTGCTCTAGATACCGATCTATTGAACGGAGCTCCCCATCCCTATACCGAACAGCGGAAACGTTATCAGCGTCAGGAAACATCTCGACCAGAGCCGGGGCCAGCATCGTCGTCGACATTGCAATCGCGCATACGGCGAGGGTAGGAGAACGCAGGAGCAGTTTCCCCATCGTTCTTACGTATGCAACGGCGGAGGCACAAGCGCTCGAACGAGTTGCCGTTCTCGATGCAGTGAAGGAACCTCTCTCAAGACAAATCGGGGATATCGGGCACGCGCAGCCGCTCTTTCCAGCAACGCAAAGCAGGCTAATTGCCAGCACCTCGATCCCGATTGCGCATACGAGGGCAATCGCGCCACGCTCGAAGCAAAGTCCAGGCAGATTCACTATCTGCGTTGTCGGGTACGGGCTATAGGCGCCGACGGTCAACTCAGTGTTCGCATACGTAAGGGGATTCAACAGGGCGAACTCACGTAAAGCGATGGATCTTCCGTAATACCCGGGAACCATCGTCACCCCCATCAGGGCACATACGAACACGATTCCAAGCGTAGGGTTATTGGCAATCTTCACGGCAAGGTGAACGACAAGCGAGATGAACGCTGCCACCAAGAATTGCAAGATGGCCGTCTGCGCGAACACCAGCCAAGCCGGTTTGATAACCGGAGTCGCATATTGAATGTAGCCTATCGGATAGAACGGCGAGCCCGGGCCATTCTTCACAAGCGCGGCGATTATCCCTGGAAGATTGATGGCGAGGACGGCAAGCATTGCAAAAACACTCGCCCATACGCTCGATGCAACAAGTCTACCCAGCTCGCCCATCGGTGCCTGGATGATGAGCTTTTCACGTTTGTTAAGACGCGCGGCAAGGAACGAGACGGCAACGGCCGTTGCGACCCATAGCAAGTACTCCTTCGATCCGTCATAATAGGTGTACTCTCCATCCGATATCTGCAGAAACGGAAGTAGGGGAGAGATAGGTGCCAAGATAAGACGTCCCGCGGCAAGAGGGTACAGAAGCGCGGGCATGCTTGATGAAGAGGTATAGACACCGTCCTCCCCCCGCATTCACAAGCGCATCCGCATAGGATGCTGACAATTCCTGCTCAACACGGGTTATTCCCGACTCGAGGTATTCGACCCGTCCGTCGATGCCAGCCGCGCTCCTGAAGACGGGCAGAGCACAAAGAACCATCAACGCAACAACGACAACACAGAGCGACCTGGAGGAGAGAAGCGACCTAAAGATCGCCTTCGAGATTTTGAGCATATTCATCGCCAACCTTAACCTCATCCAGTCGGAACAGAGGGGCCGAACAAAATGCTCGGCCCTT
>CAUBOH010000062.1 GCA_958437495.1 uncultured Collinsella sp.
GAGTCGATGCACAGGACATCGGCGCCGGCCTCGATGAGCAGCGGCACGCGCTCGGCATAGTCGCGGGTGTTGATACCGGCGCCGACCATGTAGCGCTTGTCGCCGTCGAGCAGCTCGTTGGGATTGGTCTTGTGGCTGTCGTAGTCCTTGCGGAAGACGATGCCCATCAGGTGATCGTTGTCGTCGACGATGGGCAGGGCGTTGAGCTTATTGTCCCAGATGACGTCGTTGGCAACCTTGAGGCTGATGTTCTTGTCGCCCACGATGAGCTGCTCACGCGGGGTCATGAACTCGGAGACCTTCGTCTGGTGGTCATCGCGGCTGGGGCGATAGTCACGGCTGGTGACGATGCCCAGGAGCTTGCCCTTGGGAGTGCCGTCGTCGGTGACCGGCATAGTGGAGTGACCGGTCTTCTCCTTGAGCTCGATGACCTGCTCCATGGTCATATCGGGGGTCAGCGTGGAATCGGACTGAACGAAGCCGGCCTTGTGATCCTTGACGGCCTTGACCATAGCGGCCTCGGACTCGGCACTCTGGGAACCGTAAATGAAGGACAGGCCACCCTCGGTAGCGAGCGCGACACCCATGTCGACGCCCGAGACGGACTGCATGATAGCGGAAACCATGGGGATGTTCAGGGTGATTGCCGGCTTCTCACCGCGTTTAAAGCGGGTTAGCGGCGTCTTAAGAGAGACGTTGTTGGGGATGCACTGCGAGGACGAGTAACCAGGGACCAGCAGATACTCCGAAAACGTGTGGGACTCACCGGGAAAGAACGTAGCCATGTTTCTCCTTTTTCCATGCGACCGGTCGGCTGCAGGCCTCGTAGGACCCAGCCCAACCTTGGGCGCCCAATACTGGCGAATTATCTTAACGCACTTTGACTGCTACAATGCATGATTTAAGAAGAGCACACGAGGGTTTGACGCAGGTTTTGCGTTTGCCCAGCAAACACTTTAGCGGGGAGACGTGGGGCGTATGGAGTACAAGACGACGGCAAAGTTGGTCATTCAAGCGTGCGACGAGGATCTGCCGGGCGTGTTTGGTCATGGCTGCGTCTTGCTGCTGCAGGGTATAGCCCGCGAGCACTCGCTCAACCGCGCCGCTAAGAGCATGGGCATGGCGTATTCCAAGGCCTGGCGTATTGTGAACGAGGCCGAAGGGCAGCTGGGCTGCAAGCTCATCGAGCGCGACGGCGCCCGCGGATCCACCCTCACCCCCGCCGGCGAGCGAGCCATCGAAGTCTACGAAACCCTGCAGGCCGACATAAACCAGGTCATCGCCTCCAAAGCCATCGATCTCATCGCCAGCATCAAAGAGTAGCTAACTTGCGGAGGGCGTTGTCTAGGATGGACGCCGCAACCAGGGGGTCGTCGGTGCCGGCAAAGAGGCGGATAGTGCTCCCCTGCTTGCCGCGTGGAGCCGAAAGGCGCGTTGTTGAACCGCCGGCGGACGATGTGCGGAACTCCTCAGGCAAAGCATCGAACAAATCACCCGCACTGCGCTCGATAAGGTCAAACTCAACTGCCGGCCCAAAGCCGTGCTCGAGGATTCCCGTTGCAACCGCATGGTCGGGATGCGAGCTCAGTCCGGAATAGCACACGTTGCGCACCATCTCATTGGCAGCCAAATACTCGGCCAGTGCACGTGCGCGGTCAAAGTGCGCCTGCATGCGAGCGTCGAGCGAGGAAAGCCCACACGCCAGCACGTCGGCCTCCTCGGTAGAAAGGTCGAGCGCCGACGCACCGCAGCCCGCAAACAACGCGTGCGCGCATTCAGCCGCGGCATCCACGCGATGGCGCTTGAGCTGCGAGCGCGCCACCGAAGCGGCAACCAGCTTGCGCGGAGCCTTACCGGCGCATACGCGATCGAGCGCCTCGAGCGACAGTGCAGCGCCCAGCCGCAACGGATCGCAGCCAAAGACGCATGCCACGGTGTTGTCCACAACCAGCAGCGCATGGGCCTCACGCGCCGCCCGACCCAGCGTACGCAGGTCGGGCACGCACAGTCCAAACCCGCCAATAGAGTTGACGAACCACCACAGGTGAGGCCCCTCGACCTCAAACGAAACATCAAAGCCCTCGGATGCAGCAGCAAACGCCGCAACCGACGGCTCCCCCACGAGCACAATGTCGCAGGCATCAAAGCCGCGCGCAAACGCATCGGCAAAGTCATCCGCAAAGGCCACCAGGCGGTCACCGGGACACACAATACCCAGCAGCGACAGAGCCGCCGGCACATGCGAGGCCGCAACAAGACGCGCCTCACGCGCACCAGCCCTTGCAGCCCAGGCCTCTTCTAGCCGTTGCACGTCCACACGGCACCATCCCTTCACAAACAAAAACCCACGATGCGGGTGTTCCCCGCATCGTGGGCAACGGCTGCAGTATAGCGCCGATATGCGACGAATCGCCTAAATGTTGAGCGTGTGACAGGTCACACTCGCACCCGGAGCGTCAACGGTCACGCCATAGGCCTCGGGATAGATGCGCGTCGAGAACACGAGCGCGCCATCGTTCACAAACACCTCGACCGACGAGGCATCGCCAACAATGTGTACATTTTTGCACAACAAAAAAGCCGCTCTACCAGCAGCTTTTCCTGTATCGTGGCAATAATGCTCATTTATGGGGGCATCTGTACTTTGCCAAACGGTTACGGGGGTTGTCGGCATCTTGTGAGCGCGTAGCAACTGCAATCAACGCTCCCCCGCCCCTTGCTCGGCATAAAAACGCGGCTGCCCCGTGCATGGGACAGCCGCGTATACATGCGGTTTATAAACCTATGCGCTCGCCTTAGGCGCGAGTCTTGATCTCCTCGAGCACCTTCGCAACAAACTCGTCGACGCTCATCTGAACGGTCTCGTTGGAGCGATCGCGGACGGAGATGTTGCCGGCCTCGACCTCCTTCTCGCCCAGAATGAGCATGTAGGGCACGCGGTCGATGC
>CAUBOH010000063.1 GCA_958437495.1 uncultured Collinsella sp.
TGATCTGCGTCACGTAGGTTGCCGGGTCGTCACTGATGATGTCATCGATGAGGGCAATCTCGCGCGAGGGGCCGGCGGGTGTCAGGTTATGTTCGCGCATATAGTCGAGCAGCTGCTCGTAGCGTGGGGCTGCTCGCCCGTGCGTGCCGCGAAAGCTAATGGTCAGGCAGCGCGCGGCGGGTCGTGTCTCGACGTCGCCCACGTAATCATCGGTGTCATCGAGCAGCAGGAAGACCTCGTCGTAACCATTAAAGTCGCCGGCGGCGAGGCGTTCGGCGACAATCCCGACGCCCAAGTTGCCCAGAAAGACAAAGGTTTCGTGCTGGCCCTTCTGCAGTTGACGAATTTGCCACTCCAGCGCATAGGCGTCGGTAGGGTTGACGCGTTCGCGCAACACGGCGCAGCGAAGCTCGGGCGCGTCGATTGTGCAAATGGTGTCAAGCTCGGTGTCCAAGGCATCGTGCAGCAGGGCAAGCCGGTTATCGATCTTGCGCGACACGCGCTCCAACTCGCGGCGCTTGCGCTCGATGAGCTTCTGCTGCTGAGCCAGCTGCCGCTGCATGAGGTCCACATCGCGCGTGGTCACAAACTTACGGATTTGCGTGAGCGGCAAGTCGAGAACACGCAGGTGGCTGATGGTGTTGAGGGTGGAGAGCTGCCGCGACCCGTAGTAGCGGTACCCGCTTGCCGGATCGATGTACGCCGGGTCCAGCAAGCCCATCTGCTCGTAATGACGTAGCGTCCCCACGCTCAGGTTAAACAGGCGCGCCACCTCGCCAATGCGGAGTAAGCCCTCGGTATGTTCAGTCGGCGAGTCGGTCATGGGACCGCTCCTTTCGGTAAAAAAGCAGGGGAGGGGCGTCAGGCTCGCGTCGCCCCGCTACGCCACCAGCTTGTCAAAAGCTCTGCGCCGGTTGAGCACGGTAAACGCGACCACACAGATGACTGCCGACAGAATCGACCCCACCGGCGAGGCGATGCCCATGGGAAACAACGTATCGGAATAGGCGTTCGACAGCAGCCACGCGCCGGGCACGCGAATGAGCGCCACGGCCAGCACGTTGTGCGCAAAGCCGATGTAGCTCTTGCCGTATGCAGCGAAAAAGCCGCTAAAGCAAATGTGGATGCCGGCAAAAATTGCGTCGAAAATATAACTGTGCATATAGCCGGTGCCGGCCGCGACTACCGCGGGGTCCTTGGCAAAAAAGCCGATAAACGCCGGTGCCACCAGCCACATCAGCACCGTGATCAGGCAGCCGTATACTACCGAGATGGTCATGGCGTCCTTGAGCACCTGACGCGCACGGTCGCCCTTGCCTGCGCCGGCGTTTTGCGCCGTGAGCGCGCTGACGGTGGCGCCCATGGAGCTCGGGACAATGAATAAAAAGCTGATCATCTTTTCGACCAGGCCCACGGCGGCGGCGTCGACCAGGCCGCGGTGGTTGGCGATGACGGTGATAAACATAAACGCCACCTGGATGCAGCCGTCCTGCACGGCCACGGGCACGCCGATCTTAAGAATGCTGCCGAGCACCTCGGGCTGGGGGCGCAGGTCGCTGCGCTTAACGTGGATGTTTGTGCGACGGCTCTTGAGCCACACGAGCGCGAGGGCAACGCTGGCTGTCTGCGCGGTCACCGTGCCGAGCGCTGCACCCACGGGGCCGAGTCCCATGTGCCCGATAAACAGAAAGTCGAGCGCGATATTAATGATGCACGCCACGCCGATCACGTACATGGGCGAGCGCGAATCGCCCAGCCCGCGAAAGATGGCCGAAAGAATGTTGTACGCGGCGATAAAGGGAATGCCGATAAAGCAGATACGCAGGTAGGCGGCAGTGCCTTCGACCGCCTCGGCCGGCGTACCAATGAGCGCCACAATCTGCGGACACAGTGCGAGCAGGACAGCGGCCAGCACCACCGAGACGCCCATAAAGAGCGTGATGGTGTTGCCGATGGCGGTCTCGGCGCGATCGAAGCGGCGCGAGCCCACGGCGTGGCCGACGATGACCGTCGTTCCCATGGCCAGGCCCACGAGCGTCACGGTAATAATGTAGAGCGTCTGCGCGCCATTGCCCACGGCGGTGATGCCGGCAGCGCCGCTAAACTGCCCCATCATGTACAGGTCGGCCATGCCGTAGAGCATCTGCAAAAAGTACGAGAGCATATAGGGCAGGGCAAAGACCGCGATGGTCTTAAGGACGTTGCCGCGTGTGAGGTCGTGTTCCATGGGCGGGGCACTTTCTGGCTTAGATTGTTTACGTACCAGTGTAGTGAAAACTCTACAACGATTGTAGAGTCAAGGTTTGTGTTGGTCGTAGGGCGAAAAAGTCACGCTCGCGTTTATTTCTAATTGAATACGGAGGCGCGCCCTGTAAGCTTGGTGCCTGCGCCAACCTTACAGAAATCGATTTCGGAGCACTTGACACCGCTGCACGGCGCGCCATAATACGTGGGTTTACGAACAACGTTTGATGGGGGATGAACCTGCGTGCGCAATCTCAAGATTCTGTTTTCCTATCTGGGGGCATACCGCCGCGATGCCATGCTCGGCGTGCTCTTTGTGACGGCCGAGACGGCGCTCGAGCTGTTTATCCCGGTCATCATGGCAAATATCATCGATGTGGGCGTGCCCGCGGGCGATATCAACTACATGCTGTTGCAGGGCACGTATATGTTGGTATGCGCCGCATGTTCGCTGGTACTTGGCTTGGGCTATGCACGCACGTCTGCTCGCGTCGCCTCGGGGCTGGGCGCTAACTTGCGCGAGGCCGAGTATCGCAAGATCCAGACGCTCGCTTTTGGCAATCTCGATGAATACGAGACGAGCTCGCTTGTCACTCGCATGACCACCGACA
>CAUBOH010000064.1 GCA_958437495.1 uncultured Collinsella sp.
TTCACGTTGTCGCGCAGCTGCATGCCCATGTACTCGTGCACCAGGGCGCGGCAGGTGGGGTCGAGCACGGGGAAGGCAATCTCCACGCGGTGCTCGGTGTTGCGCGTCATCATGTCTGCCGAGCTCAGATAGATCATGCCCGAGTCCACGCCAAAGGCGTAAACGCGTGCATGCTCCAAAAAGCGTCCGACGATAGAACGGACATGCACGTTCTCGGTCTTGCCCGGAACACCGGGCTTGAGGCACGAGATGCCGCGGATGATCATGTCCACGCGGACTCCTGCGCACGATGCCTCGGCGATCTTGTCGATGACCTCGCGGTCGGTGAGCGAGTTGAGCTTAAAGAACACGCGGGCGGGCTCGCCAACGAGGGCGCGTTGAATCTCGCGGTCCAGACCGCGCATGATGAGCGGCTTCAGGCCGACCGGCGCCACGCCCAGGAAGCGGTAGTCGCCGCGCAGGTTGCCCAGCGACAGGTTGCGGAAGAACAGGTTGGCGTCCTCACCGATGCCGGGATGCGCGGTCATGAGCATAAAGTCGCTGTAGAGCTTGGCCGTCTTCTCGTTAAAGTTTCCGGTGCCCAAAAGCGTCAGACGGGTAAGCGCCATGCCCTCGCGATAGGTGAGCTGGCAGATCTTGGAGTGGCACTTAAAGCCCTCGGAGCCGTAGATGACGGTGCAGCCGGCCTCTTCCAGGCGTTCGGCCCATTCGATGTTGTTTTGCTCGTCAAAGCGGGCGCGGAGCTCCATGAGTACCGCGACCTCTTTGCCGTTCTCGGCGGCATCGATGAGCGACTCGCACAGGCGGCTTTGTTTGGCCACGCGGTAGAGCGTGATGCGCAGCGAGATGCACTCGGGGTCGTAGGCTGCTTCGTGCACCAGGTCCAAGAACGGATTCATGGCCTCGTAAGGGTAAAAGAGCAGCTTGTCGTGCTGCAGCACCTGCTCGCGGATGGAGCGGGTCATATCGATGGTGGGATTGGGCTGCGGCTTAAACGGCGTAAAGAGCAGCTCGTTGCGTAGATGCTCGGGAATCTTGCCCTCAATGCCAAAGACGTAGCCCAGGTCAAGGGGGATATCGCAGGTAAAAACCGAGCGGCGCGAAAGCTCGAGCGCTTTGCGGATGGTCTTGAGCGTTGACTTTTCGAGCGAGCCCGATACGGCGAGTACCACCGGCTGAAGACGCAGGCGCTTCTTGAGGATGCGCTTCATGTGCTGGCGGTAATCCTCTTCCTCCTCGACGCCCTCGCCGTCCGGGTCGATATCGGCATTGCGGGTGACGCGGATCAGCGCGCGGTCGAGCGGCTTATAGGAGCCAAAGCAGCTATCCAGGCAGGCGAGAATGACGTCCTCGAGCAAGATGTAGGAGTAGGTGCCGGTGGGCGAGGGGATTTCGACTACGCGGTTCATCGAGGCGGGAATCTCGATAAGGCCAAGCAGGCTCTCCTCGTCGGTGATGCCGTCCAGGCCACAAGCCAGATAGAGCGCGCCGTTGCGCAGGTTGGGGAAGGGGTGGCGCGGGTCGATCACCAGCGGTGAGATGACCGGCGACACGTAGGCCTGGAAGTAACGGGTGACAAAGGTGTGCTCCTCGGGCGTAAGCGAATTGACACGCGCGCGGTGAACGCCCAGGGTGTCGAGCTTGCTCTCGATGTTCTTAAAGATGGACTCCCAACGAGTAAGGAGCCCGGGCAGCTCTGCCATGACAGCATCGACTTGTTCGGAGGCGGTCATATTGCTCTTGTTGTCGACAGGCTGCTTTTTGAGCTCGGCAAGGTCGGACAGGCCACCCACGCGCACCATGAGGAACTCATCGAGGTTTGACTCGAAGATCGAGACGAACTTAAGGCGCTCGAACAGCGGCACGGACTCATCGAAGGCCTCGTCAAGCACGCGGTTGTCAAAGCGCAGCCAGCTGAGCTCTCGATTTTGCGTGTACGAGAAGTCGCGCGGCGGCTTGCGCAGCTTAGCGGCCTTTTGCTTCTTTTCGATTTTGCTCGGCATATGCATCTGTCCGTTCAGTCCCCACAGGGGACGATAGCCTAACACTGTTCTCTATTGTCTCAATTTAGTCGACCTATGGCACGGGCGTATCGCGCGAACGGTATCTTTACCTACTTCTAACGCTGACGAACCGAATAACTAACGTCCGGTGCATTGGGCAAGCGATCTATATCCTCACTCAACTGGTGAGAATGTATGAATAAGAATGATAACAAGCTGAATATAATCGAATGTAGGTCGAATCGAGGGCAAGCGTCATTTATATGCAGAAAACCGTTTTAGCTATGCAATTTTGAATCATAGATAACTTTGAGTGTTCAATTTTGATTTCCTAGAAAAATAACGTTTACCTAGGAAAATCTGCTTTACGAAACTGAAGTGCATCATGGGAAATCATATGCGATATACCGTTCATCGTACTTTGCTGACCGTTCGGGGGCGAGGTGGCATTACGAATGGAAATTGGATATAACTAGAGCTGTCAGCAAGCAGCGTCCCATATGGAGGGGCGCTGATACATTCGGCCAGTAAGGCCCGAAAGAAAGGTAGGAGGCCATGACGAAAGGTCTGCACGTGCCTTCCGAGA